>CAZJRB010000036.1:0-56622 GCA_964547995.1 uncultured Planctomycetaceae bacterium
ACCATGGCCGCGCATGACGTAACCCATTGTGGGCCAAGAGTTTACGACGCCGCACGAAGCGGAAAATCCCGGCGTCGCCCCGGGTCTCCGGCTGCCGTAAGTCGTTGTGGAAGAAGGACTTAAGAGAAAAGGGTCCAGGGCCCTTTTGGGTAATTTAGAGGCTAGTACCCCATGTCACTTGAAACTGTCAGTACGATGGCTCTCCGAAGCCGTCGACAAACCGCGTCGGCCTCGGAGGGCCAACGTACAAAATCAAATGCAATGGGGTACTAGGGCTGGGGGAATGGCGAATGATGAATTGCGAATGGCGAGTGCAGGGGCGACAAATGGAGAATCATCGATTGCAGACTGAAAAGGTGTGTTTCACACACCCTGCGATTGCTGCCGCCGCGCAATTGTTTCCCCGGAAGTCGACGGTTGCGAAAACAGCGCCGAGAGGCCGTGCCGCAAACTCCGATGACTACAGGGTTTACGCGACGACCTTCCGGAGCGCAGGTCGTGCGGCAAAAAGGCGTGAAAACGACCACCCGGGAAAAACTCTTTCGCAAACCCTTGTTTTTACGGCAAATCCGCGGGAATTCTTTCCTCGAACCGCTGGGGGTGGGAAAAAGGGAAAAATACATGGACGCCCGAAAACCGCAAGAAAACCCGTAAAAAAACGCCCTGCGAAGATGCCCAAACGACCTTCGATGGAAAAAATGACGTCTGGTGGCGAAAAATGCCTGAGAGTACAACAAGTACGATAGTCATTGCTCAAGCGACGCTTAGCGGGGAGATGATATGATTCGGGTATTGCCCACGGCAGGCGTGTTCGTCCTGGCAGTGATGGCCGCGCTGCCGGTCGTTGCCGGAGAACCGGCGGAACTCCGCGGTGCCGCTTCGCGAGAGGGCATCGTCCGCGACTGGATGCTCCAGGATTACATGAATATCGCGTTGCCCGAGGAGTTGGAACGCGAGAAACAGCAGTGGCGTGAGAAGTATCTCAAGGCCCGCGAATCAAAGCCGGATGCGCCGGTGCTCGAGAAGCTCGCGTGTTTCGTCAGCGGGCGCGATGCGATCGTCGAGCGGCGGATGATCGAGCGGGTGCTGGAGGAACTCGGCGAAGACACGGGGCCAATCCGCGCCGAGGTCGATGCGATGGTCCAGTCCAAGGCGCCGGGCAGCGATCCCTGCTGGAAGCAACTCTACCTCCGCGTGTGCGAGTTGCGACGGGTGAAGCGGCTCAAGCCCCTTCTGGTACGCCACAAACGATTTGTCTTCAACCAGCATCGCCATATCCCGAGCAGTTGGAAATACACCGAGGGGCTCTCCAACGCCCACCGGTATCGCTTCTTTGCCGGGGGTTCGTCGATCAATGTGCTCGAAATGCAGGGCCCGTACGGCAAGGTCCACACCTTGCTCGAAGACCGGGGTGGCATGTTGCGAAACCCGGACCTCTCCTACGACGGGAAGCGGCTGCTGTTCGCCTGGAAAAAATCCGACCTTGCCGACGACTATCACCTGTACGAAATGGAACTGGCAACCAGAAAGATCCGGCAACTGACCGAGGGCCCGCAAATCGCCGATTATGAAGGCGTCTACCTGCCCGACGGAAACATCCTGTTCAACTCGACCCGCTGCTTCCAGTCGGTCGACTGCAACTGGGTCGAGGTGAGCAATTTCTACCTGATGGACGGCGACGGCCGCCACATCCGCCGCATCGGCTTCGACCAGGTCCATACGATCTTTCCCACGGTGACCGACGACGGCCGCGTGCTCTACACGCGCTGGGAATACAACGACCGTGCGCAGATCTACCCGCAGCCGCTCTTCCAGATGAATCCCGACGGCACCAACCAGCGGGAGTTCTACGGCGGCAACTCGTGGTTCCCGACGAACATCATCCATGGGCGCAAGATCCCCGGCTCGCGCAAGGTGCTGGCCGTGGTGACCGGCCACCACATGCCCGCCTACGGCAAGCTGGCGATCATCGACCCCGGGCGGGGTCGCCAGGAGGGCCACGGCGTGCAGCTTATCGCCCCGGTCCGCGAGACCGAGCCGATCAAGATCGACAAGTACGCCCAAGGCGGAAACTGTTTCCAGTACCCGTATCCGATCGACGAGGAGCATTTCCTGGTGACGCTCGCCTTGCCGACGCCGGACGGGAAGCTCGGCCGTTTCAACATCTATTTCATGGACACCGACGGCCGGCGGGAACTGTTCATCGAAGGCAAGGAGACCGGCCGCGGTGTCGGCTGCCGTCAGATCTTGCCGCTGGCGGCGCGCGAAAAACCGTTCGTGCGCCCCAGCACCGTCGATTATCGGCGCAAGACGGGTACGCTCTACGTGCAGGACGTTCACGAAGGGCTCGCCGTACACGGGATCGCCCGTGGCACGATTAAGCGGTTGCGGGTGGTCGCGTTGGAGTATCGTGCAGCCCCGATCGGGAACCTGGGGCAACGCGGCCGCGGCGGCAATTCTTCCGTTACCACACCGATCGCCGTCGGCAACGCCTCGTGGGACGTGAAGGTCGTCCTCGGCAGTGCGAAAGTCTACGAAGACGGTTCTGCGCTTTTCGAAGTCCCCGCCCGAATGCCCGTCTATTTCCAGGCACTCGACGAAAAGGGACACGCCGTGCAGACAATGCGGAGTTGGACCACGCTGATGCCAGGCGAGAACCAGGCGTGCGTCGGCTGCCACGAACACAAGAACAGCACGCCGCGGTCGAAGCCCGGTGTATCGCTGGCGATGAAAGCCGGCCCGCAACCGCTGGAACCCTTTTACGGCCCGCCGCGCGGCTTCAGCTTCCCGGCAGAAGTCCAACCGATTCTCGATCGCCACTGTGTCAAGTGCCACAACGACAAACGAGACAAGGACGTCCCGCTGGATCTCTCCGGCGAGCCGGTTCATCTCGCCAAAATCAAGCGCAACTTCAGCCGGTCGTACCTCGCCCTGACGCACACCAAGGGAACCACCGGCGACTGGAACCACCCGATGGTCAACTGGATCGACTCGATGTCCGAGCCGTCGCTGCTGCCGCCGTACCACCGCGGCGCGGGTACCAGCAAGCTGATGACCCTACTGGAAAACGGGCACGAAAAAGCAAAACTCTCCGACGAAGAAATGGAAAAACTCGCCTGCTGGATCGATCTGCTGGTCCCCTACTGCGGCGATTACCTCGAAGCCAACACGTGGTCGCCGAAGGACCACGGTTTCTACGCCCGCGTCGCCGCCGGGCGAAAAGGCATGGAGCAGCAGGAGCGGGAGAGCATCGAGGCGTTGATCGAGCAGCATACCCCGCCGTGAGGCGATGGAGTGTGCAGGTTGTGTCCGAAATCCGAAGCTCGAAATCCGAAACAAATCCCAAATCCGAACGACGAATGTCTCAAACGAATTGAGGCTCGATTCAGGCGTGATGATCGAGGTTTTGAATTTCTGATTTGGGCATTCGTATTTGTTTCGGATTTCGGATTTCGAAATTCGAACTTTTCTATTTGACGTTCCCCAGCGCCCGTTCGAGCCCCCAGCGGATGTACATCGGGTAGTGCCCGCCGCCGCGGGATTGTGCGTGGATCTTTTTCATGGTCTCTTTGGCCGGGCGTGCCTTCTCGCCCAGGGCCGCGAGGATGATCGTGGCTTGGAGCCGGATGCGGTCGTCCTTGCTTTCGAGTTCCTTGACGATCACCGGTAGGCCGTCTTTCTCGCAGCCGGTGCGGCAAAGGGCTTCGGCCGCCGCGAGCCGGACGTTGACCGATTCGTCGGCCAGCGCCTTCTTGAGGGCCTCTTCCGCGGGTTTTGCTTCCGGCCCCAGCGCGGTCAACCCGGTCGCCGCCCAGTAGCGGACGCCGGCATCGCGGTCGCCGAGCAGTTTCACCAGGTCAGGGCACGTCTTTGGGCCGCCGCCGACCAGTTCTGCGGCGTCGAGGATCTTTTCAATTTCGTATTTCCCTTTCTCGCGGGCCACCTCGTACGGCGAACCGCCCGCCACACGCCGGCACATCTCGACTTCGGCCAACAGGCCCGTGTCGCGGGTGTCGATCATCCAATCGCGCAACGCCGCCCGCAGCCGCTCGAGCGTCTCGCGGTGCTTCGGCGAGTCGACCAGATTCTTCATCTCGTGCGGATCGGCCTGCGTGTCGTAAAGCTCCTCCGGTGGCTTGGTCGGCCCCATCAGCCACGCGGCGTCGCCTTTGAGCTTTCCTTCGGCGGCCAGGCGCCGGACCTCCTGGCGGATCGGCGTCCGCTCGGAGAAGGTGCTGTATTGCATCCGCGGGCGGTGCGGGAAGAAGTTGCGGATGTACTGGTAGCGCTCGTCGCGGACCGTGCGGCTGCACTCGTAGACCTCGTCGACCCGGTCGCGGATCGCAAAGATGTACTTCCGCGGTTTGCCGGTCTTCGGGCCGAGAAACGCGGTGCCTTGCATATAGTCGGGGATCTTCAAGTCGAGAAGGCTCAACATCGTCGGGGCAAAGTCGACGAAGCTGACCAGCCGGTCAGTCGCCGTACCCGGCTTGCCCGGGGCGAGATGCCGGTACTTCTTCGGGAAGTAGATGATCAGCGGCACGCGGATGCCCGAATCATGGAGCCAGCGTTTGTGCCGGGGCAACCCGGTGCCGTGGTCGGAATAGACGAAGACGATCGTGTCGTCGGCCAGGCCGTCTTCTTTGAGTTGCTTCAAGAGTCCGGCCGCCTGCTTGTCGAAAGCGGTCATCTGCGTGTGTACCTGTGCCTGGATGCGGCGGACAATCGGCGTGTCGGGGTAATACGGCGGCAGCGGGACCTTGGCCGGGTCGTGGCGCTCCTCCGGCTTCAGCTTCGCGTTGATCTGGTCGAACTTCTGCTGCGAGTACCGGACCTGGCTCTGGTGGGTGGTCATGAAGTTGAACACGCTGAAGAACGGCTGCCCCTTTTTGCGGCCCCGCCAGTGGGCCTTGTTGCTCGACTCGTCCCAGGCGTTTTTGGGTGTCGTGAAGTTGTAGTCTTCCTTGACGTTGTTCGAGCAGTAGTAGCCGGCCTCGCGAAGGAACTCGGTAAAGCAGTGCATCTTCTTCGGCAGCGGCTGGAACCCGCGCAGGTGCTCGGTTCCCAGCGAGCTGGCGAACACCCCGGTAATTAAACACGACCGGGCCGGCGTACAGACCGGCGCGCTGGCAAACGCCCGGGTATACCGAATCCCCTTTTCCGCCAGCCGGTCGAGGTTCGGCGTATACGCATACTCGTCGCCGTAGCAGCCGAGATGGGCGCTCATATCCTCCGCCGTAATCCAAAGCACATTCGGCCGGTCGGCTTTCTCGGCGGCTTGGCTGGGCAATTCCGCGCTGAACAGAACGGCGGCGACCGCCGACAAAACCGCGATCGTAATCGTGTGGCGTTTCATGGTTGGCTCCCCAGGATCAAGTTTCCTTCACGATAGACACAAGACATTGTACCGGAGCTGTGCCACGCTGCAACAGGCAGCGTGCGAAGGACTGTCCAGGCCCGAAAACGAACCTTTTCCATCCGTCTACCCTATTACTATTGCTGCTCAGGAGAACCTGTGCGCCGAAGTCCGACTTCAACCGGGGGCATCGGGAGTCCTAACAGCCCGTTGAAAAAGTCGGGGTCTGGTCCAATTTTCGGCAAGACAGCGTGTTTTTCACGTGAATCGTTGGCCGAAAACTTGGACCTGACCCCCTCCTTCCACTTCAACGGGCTGCTAAGCTAAGCGTCTTGTCTGAATAGTCAAACTTGTAACGAGCAAACTGATTTTGATATCCTGCAGCACTCCCCAGCCGCAATCAATCCAAACTCAACTGCTCCAGCGAAGTGCCAACGCGGATTTGTGGGCCGTTGTTCAGAGAGAACTTGCGGGTTGCGTTGAGAATGACCTCGCGACCATTGCGGAGTTATGGCCCCCTCCTTCCCCCTCTACGGGCACAAAAACCTGCGACTTGAGTTGACCAGGGTGACATGCGGTAGCAGTTCACCGATGGCGCTACCGGCATTCCTTCAGCAGCGTCTCGAACTTCGCCTTCATTTCCCGGCCGCCGAGGTTGGGATGGAGAAGTTTGAGCAGCTCGATCATCTTGGCCGCTTTCTGCCGGTTGCCCAGCCGATAGTGCAACAAGGCCAGGTTGTACTTTGCGAGGAACCATCTCGGGCTTTGCGGGCGGGACTTCTTCTCTATCTCGCGGCACTTCTGCACCGCCAGCTCCAGCGATTCCCGGTCGTTCCGCTCCATTAACAGGCGAAGGTATTCCTCCTGGACGTCCCCGCTGTTGGGAAAATCCTTGGCGAGGGCGTGGTAAGCTGCCAGGGCATCTTCGTGCCGGCCCGTCTCGGCGAGCACCTTGGCACGGACCCGCTCGATGTTGCGCCGGTCGGCCGCGCTCAGTTCGGATTCCCGCTTCATCACGAGGTTGATGGTGTCGAGTTGCAGCTTGGCCAACTGGTGGCGGATTTGCGGCGGGGCTTCCCCGGCAACGCGCCCGAGCCCTTCCAGGAGCGACAGGAGTTGGGCGGTCGGCCCGGCGGAGATCTCGGCCAGCACCGCGGCCGCTTCGTTGGCTCGCCCCTGGCCCGCCAGCGAAAAGACCAACAGCGCACGGGCCGCCGCGATCCAGTCGGGCGTTGCGTCCGCACTGTTTTGCAGCGCCGTGGAAAGGACCTGCTGGGCCTCGACGTACCCGGTTGACGTGAAATTCAACCGCAGCCGCGCCGATTCCAGGGCCGCGAAACGCTCCACGGGGCTCCACTTCTGAGGCAAACGTCCCTGGGCGTCGGACATCAGCGACTTGAACCACTCGGCCCCGTCGCCGGCGATCTGGTCGGTCGGTTTCCCGGCGGCCTTCAATCCCCGGAGCCACGTCTGGTAGCATTGAGCAGCCGCTTTGGCGGCGTCGAAGAACTGCGGGCTGCCGCGCGGGATCGCCCTGTATAGTCCGATCGCCTCTTCCCACTGTTGGCCAAGTTGCCGCATCCGCCCCAAGAGAAAACGGATCTCATCGGCGCTTTGTGAGTCCGGCCATTTTCCTGTTTCAAGGTGCTCTTGCATCAACTGCTGGTAGAGCGCCAACTGCCGGTCGAACTCCTCTCGCGACGCGTACTCCTTTTTCAGGGCCTGCCCGGCCAGGTAAACCGCCATCTGGTGGGCCTCCGCCGCCCTGGGGTTTCGGGGAAACGCCAGGGCCAGCTCGCGGAACCGGATCATTGCCAGGTCGTATTGCTCCTGCTTGTTTTTGATGGCCGCGGCGATGTAGCCCATGTCGAAGGCATTGTCTTTGCTGCCCTGGGCGGCCGCCTTGGCCCGGGCCTTGTCATACATGCCGACCGCTTCGTCGAACTTGCCGCTGCGGTAGAGGCTTTCGGCAACACGGACGAGCATATCGATGTTGTCGCTGCCTTCGGGCACCTCGCCGAAGTGTCCGCTCAAGAGCATTCCGGCGCGGCGGGTCCAGTAGGGGCCGTAGAGTTTTTCGATCTCTTCGGCCATGGCGGTTGCCAACTCTTCCCAATCCCTGGCGTCCTTGCCGGCGAACGGAGCACCGGCTTTTCTCGCTTGCGCCGCGGCGGTCAGTTGGATTTCGAGCCACGCCAGGTCCAGTTCCGGCACGGTGATGCCGTAAAGCTCCCGCGGTTGTTGCAGCATTTCGGTGGCGGGGGCCAATTGTCCCGCCGCCAGCAATATCTGAATGTGCTCGGCAACCAGTTGTAGCTTCACGCGGGGCGACGGTTCCAGCTTCAACAACGCCTCGGCCGCCTGGTTCCCCTTGACATACTCCCCTTGCAGCCGGTAGCACCGGATCAGGTCGATCCGGCTCTTGAAGCAGAGCGGATCGGTCGGGTCGAGGGTGACCAGGGGTTGGAGCAGCTTGATCGCCTGGCCCAGGGCGTTTGCCCGATCGGGGCTGTCGCGGCCGTAGCACTGTGCCTGGTTGCGATAGGCCCTGGCCGTTTCGTACCGGATCGTCTTCTGGAGTTCCGCCAGTTCGCCGACGGAGAGGATGCTCTTGTCGCTGCGCGGCAACTGGTTGCGGCGGCGCTGGAGCATGTCGGCCTCCTCCTGCGACCGGCGGAGCCCTTCGATGGCCTTCGAGAGATAGGAGCGAGCTTCTTCGAGCGGCGTCTTGGGGTCGGCCACCAGTTCCGATTCCTGACGGGCGAGTTCGCCGCGGGTCAGCAATCCCAAGGCCCCCTGCAATCGTACCATCGGAAGCCGCGGATTTTGGGGATACTTCCGGACGAAATCCTCGATGGCCTTCCGGGCCCGGTCCCAGTAAGGGCCGCGCTCGGTGGACGATGAGCTAAGCGCCCGGTCCGACAGCGAGCGGGCCAGTTCGACCGTCAAGTCGGCCCGGCGCACGGGCGCCAGATCGGACCGCGTCAACTGGTCGCGGCAATACGCTTCGGCCAGCCGCGAAAGTCCCCGCCCACGCAGCCCGTCGAGGTACCGCTGCTCGGCCGACTGCCCGCCGGCTGTCGAAGACCATAGGGCAACGGTCAGCAACGCGGTCCCATACAGCAACGTTCGCGAGATGTGCATTTCCGTTCGTCGGACTGTTGATTTCAGAGTGAACACGTGTCGATTTCAGAGCGAATATGCGTTTCCCACAGGAACCCCTGCACGCAGTGCGGGGGCGTTTCCGCCACGCACCACCACTCAGTACTCAGTACTCAGTACTCAGTACTCAGTACTCAGTACTCTCAACTCTGGACTCTCAACTCTCTTCCACCGACGCCGCGAACTGAATTCGCGTCAACCCGACTTGCCGGCAGAGGTCGTACACGTCGATCACGTCCTCCATGGGTGTCTCCGGGGCAACGTCGAGGATCACCGGCAGGTCGCCCTGCATCTGCGCAATGGCGGCCAGCAGCTTATGGATTTCTTCCAGCCGATCGTAGACACGGTTGTTGATCTCCCAACTTGCCCGGCCCTCGCGCCAGAGAATCTTGATCCAGATCTCGTCCAGGTCCTGGAGTTCCTCGGGCGGCATTTCGCTGTCGATCGAGCCGGGCAAGGAAAGCCGCGTCGGCAAAACCTGCTCGGGCGGCTGGAAACTGGCCGTGCAGACGAAAAAAATCAGCAGCAGAAAGATCACGTCGATCATCGGCGCCATCTTCACTTCCAGCGGGCCGCGGCCGTGATGTTGAGCAGGATGTCGCATGGGGGCCTTAGTCTCCGACGACGGCAAAAGTCACTTTCCAGATTTTCGATTGGGCGCACGCGACCATGACGGGCTCGACGGCACGGTACGGCACTTTGCGGTCGGTGCGGATGCGGACCTCCATGAGCGGCGGGTCCCGCTTCTGCTTCTCTTTCTCGCGTTGGTACTCGTAGGCGATCAGGTGTGCAAATTGCCCGGCTTGCATCCGTCGCCCCCCAACCATCAACTGCCCCTCCGGCCGATCTTCCGGAAGGACATTAACTACGACGCGCCACGTTTCGTCCTCCTCTTGCGTATCCTGACCGGTAGTTGCCTCGGGCAGATCCATCTCCATTTGGACCTCCTGCCGGGCAAGGTGGCTGGAGACGAGGAAGAAGATGATCAGCAGGAAGACTACGTCGATCATCGGCGTCATGTTGAAGCCCAAACTGCCTCGCGACAGGTTGCTCGGCACGCGCATTACTTTCCTCCTGCCGGGGGCGGAGTTGGCGGGGTCGGGGGATTTGGGCCCGTGGGGGCTGCCTTGCCCCGGCCGCCGCGGCGTTTCAGCGGCGCAAACACGTGCTGTGTGACATACGCCGTCTCGGCCACCAGTTGGTCCACCCGGTTGCGAAACACGGCAAACGCCGCCAGCGCCGGAATCGCCACGATCAGCCCCTCGACCGTGGTGACCAGTGCCTGGTAAATTCCGCTGGCCAGGTCGGCAGCCCGGGCGGCGCCCTGCGTGCTGGCGACCTCCCGGAAGGCCATGATCATTCCGATCACGGTTCCCAGCAGACCGAGCATTGGGGCGATGTTGCCGATGACCGAAAGGTATTCGATCTTTCGGAACAGGCGGGCGGACTGGTCGGCAATGGCGTCTTCGGTGGCCTTTTCGACCGCCGACCACCCGCTGTCCACCTCGGCCATGCCCGCCTCGAGCACGAACCCCAGGAAGCTCGGCTCGCGGCGGCACCGCTGTTGTGCCGGACCGAGCTTGCCGTGCGCGAGCAGCTCGCGGACCTCGTCGGCCATGCCCGGCGGCATCAGAACCTGCTCGCGAATCGTCATGACGTGTTCGATCACCAGGGCAACCGCCCCGACCGAGAGCAGCATGATCACGAACCCGACCAGCCCACCGGCCTTGATGATTTCCAGCAGGCCGGACGCCTTGGCGTCCCCGTCCTCGGCTTTGGCCGGCTTGGCCGGCGCCGGGTCGGAAGCCGGGGCCGGTGCCGCCGCATCGCCCGCCGGGGCCTGCGTCCACGCTTCACGCGCGATCCAGATGGCGGCGACCGCGAAAACGACAAAGGTGCAAAGGTTTCTCTTAGGCAAGGTTTTCTCCTTCCTGCCCCTAATCTTTTCGTAGGACAGGTTTGTAACCCGTCCCCAGCAAACTTGGACTGAACAAGTGCAAAGGAAGGGGCACCCGCCCCCGGACTTACCTGGCTTGGTTATGGGCCGGGGGCGGGTGCCCCCTGCTTTGTTCTTGGTTTCAACCGGCGGACGGCACACGGAGTGTGCCTGCTACTTTCCCGCGTCCTTCCCCTGTAACTGTTCGATCCGGCTTTCGGCTTCCGCGATCGGCCGCGATTGCTCCTTATAAGTTCGTATCAATTCGTAGTAAAGGCGCAGCGCCTCGCCTTTTCGATTGAGCTTCTCCATGCACCGCCCTGCACCCACCAGCGCCTGCGCCGCCAGCGCCCGTTGCTGGGGATAGAGGATCGGAAGGCGCATCAGCGCCAGTGCGGCCTTTTCCCATTGTTGTTTTTGGATCCAGGCGGCGCCGAGCACGAAATAGGGTCCGGCGGCGAGCGTTTCGGGCATTTGCTCGACGGCCCGGTTCCAGGCGTCGAGCTGCGGGATTTTCGCCGTGGGGATCGACGCCCGCCACGTCTGGGCCATGGCCAAAAGCGCAACGCGGCGATCGGACCCCGCCGACAATTGCCGCAGTTGCAGCAAGGTGTTCTGCCGGTCGCTCGTCTGCAACAGGTAGCTCAGCCCCAATAGCACAACGGCCGGTTGCTTGTTTTGCGTCCACCCGCGGGCAAGTTGCTCCATGGCGGGCGAGGGCTGGCGCGGCAGCCATGCCAGCGGGATGCAATCGAAGTAGGGCGTGGCGGGATCGCCTTCGATCAATGCCACGAATCCGTTGCCGGCCCGGTCGGGCCGCCCCAGGGCGTCGTAGCAGCGAATCAGTTGCGCCATGATCTGCCGGCGGACCCAGCGGCGAGGCTCCTTATCGAGCGCATCTTGATAAAGGGGCGCGGCCTGGTCGTATTTCCCGACTTCGAACATCCGGTTCGCGTCGACGTGCGGACGGATGTAGAAGGTCTCGATGCCGAGAATCTTCTCGGCGGGAATCAGCTTCTCGTGCCCGCCGGCCACACGGATTCGCAAGCCGGCGCCGCTGTAGTCGAGGATTTCACCGCCGAGCCGGGCATGACCGCCCGCGCTACCGGTCGAAACGTAGACCGTATCCTGGTTTTGGGCTGCGGCATCCCGTGCAACGGCAAGGAGAATCGCAAGCAATGCAACGATAATCATGGTCCGAAAATGCCGACCTTGAATAACGAATATCGAATGGTGAATTTTGAAGGTCGAATCGGAAGACATTCGACATTCGACATTCATCACTCGATATTCGATATTCCTGCCGGCCTTCGGCGCGACCAACGGTCGCGGCTTTATACCGCAGGGCGAAGGATCCGGGCGAACGACTCTCATACATTCACCCTTCACCGGCGCCCGGAAGAGAAGATCCTGACATCGACGTACATGTATTGGCCGCCGTTTTGATGGGCAAGCTGGACCAGGTAAGAATCCCCGCCCTGCCGCGGCCCCATGCCGAACTCGATCGTGTTGATCGTGATCCCGGCACTGCGCCGCTTGATCTTTGCCAAGGCAGCGGGGCCCATGACCGTGTACTCGTCGGCGTCGGCCAGGAAGAAGATCACGTCGGGCTGCGTATTGATCGCCAGCAGCAGGGCCTTCTCGTGATCCGTACCCCCGAACGGGGTGATGGAACGGATAAACCGTACCGCCAACTCCTTGTTCTGCTCGGTTGCAAAGAAGAGCTTGTACGGCGAGGCGGTCGGATTGAATCGCGCCGGTTCGTTGTTGTAGAAGATGATCTGGAACTGGTGCATTTTGCCGAGGCTCCGCAGGCCCTTGATCAGTTCCGACTTGGCGGCTTCCAGCGGGCTGACGCCGCTGCCCGATCCGCCCATGCTCGACGAGCGGTCGAACACGAATGCGAACTTGTGGCCCTCGCCCTCGATGCCGCCAAACATTTTGACGACCGCGGGGGTGCCGATTTCGCCGAGGCCGCGGCCCGGGCTGCCGCCACCAAATGGTTTGGTGCCGAATCCTCTACCGCGGTCGCCAGCAGCCGCCGGTCCGATCACGGCAAGCGACTCGGGCAGGGCGCTGCTCGGGTCGCCCGGCGGGGAATCGTCGATCGCATCGGCCAGGCTGGTTGCCGGGGCATCGGCTTTCGCGGCAGCGGCATCCGCCTCACTCGAGAAACGCCCGCTGTCGCCCTCACTTTCGTAGTATTCCGTCCGGCTGTCGTCGTGCTTCAGCACGATGCCCACATCGGCCGTCCGCTCGGCCACGGCACCCCGCCGGGGGGCTTCCGTGATGAAGAACGCCAGCAGGAGCAGCAGCAGTGCGTGCAACACCATCGAGATCAGCCAACTCGGCGCCCTGCGTCGCTCGGATGGATCTTGGGGTGGGCGCATCGCAGTTTGCTCCAAGAATGCCGTCGGAAGAAGCGGTACAAGGGGCGCTCGAATTCTAAATGGCCAAAAGCGGTGCGTCAACGCGAGTCCACAAACCGCAGGAAGTGTGGCACGACACTCCGTGTCGTGAATCACGGCACGGAGTGCCGTACCACATGGATTTTTTTCACAAGCTCGGAGTGCTCTACCCTACGATTTGCGGGGCACAGCACCCCACCCTTCGCTGAGCCTGCCATTTGGCCTATAATTATATGTTGACCATATTTTCCTACGGAGGCAGAACCCGTGCGGGTCATCAAGTATCCCCATCCGACCTTGCGCCACACGTCAAAACCCCTGCGGCGGGTCGATGCCGATCTGAAGAAGATCATCGCCGAGATGCTCGATCTGATGTACCGCGACAAGGGCATCGGGCTGGCGGCCAATCAGGTCGATCTGCCGTATCGGCTCTTCGTGATGAACACCGAATCCGACCCCAAGGCCAAAGACCGGGAGTTCGTCTTCATCAATCCCGTGATCTCGAAGCGGCGAGGGACGGTCGAGAACGAGGAGGGATGCTTGAGCTTTCCGGACATCTACGCCCCGGTGAAGCGGTCGGAGAAGATTGTTCTCTCGGCCTACGATCTGTCGGGCAAGGAGGTTTGTTTTGAGTTCAATGGTCTTTTTGCCCGGGCCGCCCAGCACGAGGCCGATCACCTCGACGGCGTTTTGTTCGTCGACCGGCTCGGCGAGAGTGCGAAGTTGTCGGTCAAGGCGGACCTGGAAGCGTTGGAGCGCCGGTTCGAGGACGACCGCCGGCGGGGGCAGATCCCCGGCGATGAACAGACCGCGGCACGGCTGAAGGAGCTGGAAGAACTGCGGACGTGAAGCCGTTTTGTGGTCGCGGCTTCCTCGTTCCCATGCAGATGCAGAGCATGGGAACCAGAGGTATTTCTTGACTGTTACCTCGTTCCCATGCTCTCCCATGCTCTGCATGGGAACGCACTGCTGAGCACGCTCCGCGTCCGTCGACCCGGTACACAGCATCATCGACGCGGAGCATCGCGGTATCGGGTTCCCACGCAGAGCATGGGAACCGGAGGACTTCTTGACGGTCGCAGGGCCTTCCCGCTAGAATGAACCCCGGCGATCCATCCACCTCTGTCAAGGAGACCCGATCATGACGCGCCAACCGTCGAATCCATCCGACCGTCTCAGCCGCCGCGAGCTTCTGGCCTATACTACGGCGTTCGGCAGCGCGTTCGTCGCGGCCCAGGGACTGGCGGCCGAACCGCCTGCCAAGAAGCAGTCCCGCCGCAAGTCACCCGCCAAAAAATACGGCATGAAGAAGTCGATCAACCTCTGGGCGCTGCCGTATCCCGACAAGATGTCGCTCCGCGAGTGCTTCGAACTCTGCAAGGAGGCCGGCTTCGACGGCGTCGAGGTGAACTACGCCCTGGAGGGTGACCTCTCGCCCGAGGTCTCCCGGGCGGACATCCGTAAGGTCGGCGAAATGGCCCGCAAGATGGGGCTCGCGATCAGCGGGCTCTGCTCGTTTCTCTTCTGGCCCTATTCGCTAACGCACAACGATCCGGCGAAGCGGAAAAAGGGCCTCGAGTTGGCGACGAAGATGGTCGAAGCGGCAAAGCTGCTCGAAACGGAGAATCTGTTGATCGTGCCCGGCGCGGTCTACATTCCCTGGCTGCCCGACGAACCGCCCGTGCCGCCGGACGTCTGCGACCGCCGCGCCCGCGAGGCCATGAAACGGCTGATCCCCCTGGCCGAGAAGGCCGATGTGTCGCTGAACGTCGAAAACATCTGCCTGAACGCCTACCTCCACGACCCGGCGGAAATGAACGCCTTTGTCGACAGCTTCCAATCGGACCACGTCCGCGTCCACTTCGACACCGGCAACGTCATGGAGTACCAGTTCCCCGAGCACTGGATCCCGCTTTTGGGCAAGCGGATCAAGAACATCCACCTGAAGGAGTCCTCAAAGAAGGTGGGCGAGTTCAACATCAACACCTTCCGCCCGCTCTTGGACGGCACGACCGACTGGCCGGTGGTGATCGAGGCACTCGATAGGGTGGGTTACCGCGGATACCTGACGTTCGAGTACTTCAATCCCTTCCCCCATTGGCCGGAGTCCCTCGTTTACCAAACGTCCGACGCCATAGATCGGATGCTGGGCCGTTCGTAGTGACCCGATTCATCGGGTCCAGCCGGCTGAATACCGGGAAAGACCGCATGAAGGCGAACAGTCTTGCGCCTCAAACCGGAATAGGCATAAAAAATCTGCCGGATGCTTGCCGAATCTCTCGAATAATGCTAGATTTAGGCGCATAGGCTACGCCTCTTCTCGCTACGTAGCGATCCGTCGGGAGGGCAATTTCATGGGCAGCGACAGATCGGCCCCGCCGGTTGGCGGGGGCCCGGATGCCTTATTCTGCCAGATGGCCGAGCAGATACCGGCCGTTCTCTGGTGGGCTGTCAATATCCCGAGATCACGCGCGCCAAGGTCCGGTTCGACGGCCGGGAGTATCTCGCCGAGCCGTTCGAGGAGACCGAGTGGAAGCTGGCCAGCGACATCGTTATCGGCGGCCGACGCCGCGGGGCCGTCGACGTCTTCTACCTCGAACGACCGGAAGAAGCCGACGAAGCCCTCTTTCTAAAAGAGGAACATTATCTGCTCGAAGGAATCGCTTATGCGCTCAGCGAGGCCATCGAGCGCAAACTGGCCGAAGAGTCGCTGCGCACAAGCGAAGCGAAATACCGCTCCTTGGTAGACGACGTGCTCGACACCTCGGCGGCAGGTGTTTTCATTCTAGACGCAGACTTCAAAGTCGTTTGGATCAACCGGACGATGGAACGCTACTTTGGTCTGAAAAGAGAAGAGATCGTTGGGAAAGACAAGCGACAGTTGATTCGCAGCCGAATCAGGACCATCTTCGCGGATCCCGAGACCTTTGCCGAGAAGGTCCTCGCGACGTACGACAATAATACGTACGTCGAGCACTTCGAGTGCCGGGTGCTGCCGGACGGCGACCGGGAAGAACGGTGGCTGGAACACCGGAGCACGCCCATTCGATTGGGGGTTCTTGCCGGAGGACGCATCGAGCACTATTACGATATTACCCAGCGGAAGCGGGCCGAAAACGCCGTGCGGGAAAGCAAGGAACGGTTCCGCACCGTCGTTACTGCCAGCAAGGACGCCATGATTTCGATGGACCAGGAAGGGTTGATCGTCATGTTCAATCCGGCGGCGGAGCAGATGTTCGGCCGCGCGGCGTCGGGAATGCTCGGCCGGCCGCTCGACTGCCTGATGCCCGAGGAGTATCGCCGGCGGCACCGTCGATATGTCGAAGGCTTTTTCTCCCAAGGGGAACCGTGCGGAGCGATCGGCCGAACGGTCGAGTTACCGGCCGTGCGGAGCAACGGCGAGGAGTTTCCGACCGAGTTATCGCTTTCGGCGGGCGAGCGCGGCGGCCGGCGGTTCGTTCTGGCCGTCATCCGCGACGTGACCGAGCGCAAGCGGGCGGAGGAAGAACTGCAGGCGGAACGAAATAAACTCCACGCTACGATGGCTGCTGTACAAGGCGGCATAACAATCCAGGACCGTGAGTACAACATCATTTATCAGAATAAATTTCTCGAGAATAGGTTAGGTGGTATAGGAGAAAAATGTTACCGTGTGTATGAAAGAAGAGAAGAAATCTGTGAAGGTTGTCCTGTAGAAAAAGCGTTTAGAGATGCCAAATCCCATACGGCTGAAAGAAAAATTGTGATGCCGAATGGTGAAATTGCTTATTGGAATAATACGGCAAGTCCAATCAGGGATACAACGGGAAAAGTCGTAGCATGTGTTGAGCTTGCCACAGTCATCACCGAGCAGAAGCGGGCCGAAGAGGAGTTGGTCGCGGCCAAGCTCGCCGCCGAGGCCGCCAACCGGGCCAAGACCGAGTTCCTGGCCAACATGAGCCACGAAATCCGCACACCCATGACGGCCATCCTCGGCTTCACCGACCTGCTGACGTCGTTCGACTTTTCCCCGAGTGAACGCCGCGAACACCTCGAAACCATCCATCGCAACGGCCAGAACCTCCTGGCGATCATCAACGACATCCTCGACCTGTCGAAGATCGAGGCCGAAAAAATCGAGACCGAGCCGATGGATTGCTCACCCCAGGAAGTCGTTGAAGAAGTCCTGTCGCTGATGGAGTATCGCGTCACGGAAAGGGGACTCACGCTGGATTTACGCTATGTCTACCCGCTGCCGATAACGATCCACACCGATCCGATCCGCCTGCGCCAGATCCTGGTCAACCTGCTGGGCAACGCGATCAAGTTCACCGACACCGGCGGCGTGACGATCACCGTCCGCTGTACCCATGCGGAGGGCGAACCGCCGAGGATGCAGTTCGAGGTGGCCGACACCGGCATCGGCATGACCTCCGAAGCGATGGGCAAGCTGTTTCAGCCGTTCACCCAGGCCGACGGGTCGACCACCCGTCGCTACGGCGGCACCGGGCTGGGGCTGAGCATCGCGCAGAGGATGGCCAAATTGCTCGGCGGCCGGATCGATGTGCAGAGCGAACCCGGCGCCGGCAGCATTTTTACGCTGACGATCGACCCCGGGCCGCTGGACGGGGTGCCGATGCTCGAATCGGCCAGCGACGTCTTCGCCCCAAAAGCCTCAGAAGAGGAGCCGACCCAGAAGTGGATCGGCCCCGCGGAACTTGCCGCCGGGTCGCCGGGCTCGCTGGAAAACGGCCCCTGTCCTGCGGACATGGCCGAGTTGCTCGACGCATTTGCCGAGGAATTGCCGCAGCGGGCGGAGAAAATCAAAAACGCCTTCCAAAACTGCGATTTGGACTCGCTCGAAGAACTCTCCCACCAGTTGAAGGGCTCCGCCGCCGTCTACGGCTTCCCTGCCATCTCTGCGACTGCCGGGGAGGTGTACCAGTGCTCAACCGAGGAAGATGACGGTGAGCAGCTTCAGCGGGCAGTCGATGAACTGATCCACCTGTGCCGGAACGCGCAGGGCGAAAAAACAGAGCCCAACCACGACTCGTTGCCCCCGGCGAACTTATGTACAATAGTCAAAACTTGGTCTGACACTAACCAAGAATAGAGAGTAGACCCGTCAGTTGCAGAAAAGGAATTGTAGGACGGATTGTCAATCCGTCCAGAGTGGGTGGATCGTCGTTTTTGGCGAATGGTCTGAACTTTACCCCTGGTGTCCTCCTCTGGCAACCATCCTGGAACAGATTTAGGCGTCCACTGGACGGATTGACAATCCGTCCTGCAAGTTTGCGTTTGCAACGTTTGAGGCTCGTTGGTGGGCCGGCGCGTGCGATCTATCGTTCCGCGACGTCGGCACGTTGATTTAGGGAAGATCACCGTTTCCGCCGGCCCACCAAGGGCTCACGCACGCTTGTCCCACCCTACGTGAATAATCCGGGCTAACGGGCGATCGAAACTTCAAGGCTAAAGGACGGCTCGCATACGATTAACCGCTAGCTGGCCGTTAGTGTTGATTTCTTTGCAGGATAGACTAGGATAGGGGCGAATCGGGTAAGGGCCGGGCTTTCCGCGGGCGGCGGGATTCGAGGGGGAGTGGAACGAGCCGGTGATGCAGAACGTTCGGCAATAAGGGAAAGAAGGACACTCATGGAAATAATCATCAAGGTGGTTTTCCTTGCCGCGGCACCCCTGTTCGCAATCCTCGGCACGGTGGACGCACAGACCGGCCGCTGGCAGGACGTAAGTGCCGTCAAGGATCGAAAGACGCACACGGCGCCGCGGACGTGGACCTTGGACAAGTATCCCGACGTACCGACGCTGAAACCGCACTCGAAGGTAACCGTTCTCGATAAGGACGGACCGGGTGTAATTACATCGTTCCACGTTTCGGACTACGGACGCGGCGACGACAGCAAGCTGATTCTGCGAGTGTGGTACGACAACGAGGAAAAGCCGGCGATTGAGATGCCGCTGATGGATTTCCTGGGAGACATCCAGTCGGCGACCAGGCCGTATCACACGGTCTATTTCTCCCATGTCCGAAAGTCCCACAACTTCCGCCTGCCCATGCCGTTTCGGAAGCACATCAAGATCGAGGTCGAAAACCCGACCGACGGCGATCTGTTCGGCTACATGGAACTCCAGTGGGACGAGGTTAAGGGGATTCCCGAGGAGTGTGGATATCTCCGAGTTGCCTATCAGAACGGACATTTTGCTTTTCCGCACGAGGAGTTGGTTCTGTGCGATATCAAGTCACCGGGGGCTATCGTCGCACACTGGCTGCAACTTGAAGGCGATCACAAATCGTGTCGCGGCGGCCAGGGCATCTGCGAAGGCAACCATGAAATCCATCTCGACGGCGACGCGAAACCGACTTACGAGAGTCTCGGAGTCGAGGATTTCTACGGGCACTCCTGGGGATTCGGCGGCGTTGAGTCGGATTCCTATGCAGCCATCGTTCGTCACGAGGGCACGCCCAAGGGCGGAACCCTGGCCGCCATGGTTCGTGCGCGGGACACCGACAAGATCACGTTCAGGAAGTCCTGCAAAGTCGTCTTGACCTATAAGCACGACCTCGGCCCGCCCTACAATCCCAAAACGGGTAAGGGCAAAGCACCGGCTCTTCAGCCGTTTGTTGATGGAACGAGTCTGAATGCACCCTACCGCAGTTGCATTTATTACTATTCAAGAAACGGAACAAGGTAAATGCCCAACCACTGCGTTGAGACGGACACGGACAAGCCGCGCCGCTGATTCTGTACGTTCGACGGGAGAATCAAAATGCACGGAAGAAGCGTCACAGGCGTAGTCGTGCCCCGAGGAATATGCTTGCAGGGAACGGGGGAGCGAGTACAATAAACGTTCCCGAGCCGTTACCGGTGCGATGACCCATTATGAAGACCCGAACCCATCACCCGGCGAGCATTGGCAAGGAGGACAGACATGCACCGAAAGTTCCTTTTTTGGTCGGCGTTCTTTCCGTCAATTACACTCTTGTGTCCGGCTTTGCAGGCCGCAACGCCCGAGTGCGAGCGGGTATGGAACGAGGAGCACAAGGAGTTGACCGATCAGATCGCGCGGCTGAAGAAATGGAGAGGCGTGCCCCGCGACCGGCTCAAGACGGAAGCCCTCGACGAACAGGCGCTGACGTGGGCCGACGACAAGGACCCGCTCGATATCGTCCTGCGCAGAACGGGCGCACTCTTGCAGCACTTCGAGACCGCAAAGCGGCTTTCCGCCTCCTTGCTCAACGAGTTTGAATCGCGGCTGGCCGAGCTGTCCGACGCGGCCCGGTCAACGTCCGACGCCGGCGACCGCAAAAACCTCTTCACCGAAGCCTGCAAGCTCCGCCGGAAAATCGCACTGGCCAATCCGCTACTCGACTTCGACGCCATCGTCTGCATGCTCGAGCAGCCCGGCAACGCCCGGATCATCGAACAGGCCCGCGCATGCTGGGGAGGACACGCCCGTGGCGGCGGGCCCATCATCATCCACGACTTCAAATCCAACCCGCAAATCGAAAAACCGCTCGACGGCATCACCGTTGCCGACGGCCCCTGGAAGGGCAAAGAGCTGACCGAGTTGTTCTCCGGCCTGGAGCTGAGCTACGACGCCAAGCAGTTCTTGTTCGCCGCCACGACCGACAGCAACGTCTGGCGACTCTTCACCTACGACCTGGCCGACAAACGGCTCGTGCAACTGACCGACGGGCCGCACGACGACTTCGACCCCTGCCTGTTGCCCTCCGGGCGGATCGTCTTCACCTCGACCCGCCGCGGCGGCATCGGCCGGTGCCTGCTCACGCCAAAGTCCGTAACCTACACGCTCTACTCCATGGAGCCCGACGGCTCCGATATCGTCCAACTCAGCTACCACGAAACCAACGAGTGGCAACCGTGCGTGAACCACAAGGGCATGCTCGTCTATACGCGTTGGGATTATCTCGACCGCTGGTGGGCGTCGGCCCATCACATGTGGATGAGCTACCCCGACGGCTGCGACCCCCGCAACTTCCACGGCAACTACCCGGTCCCCTCGTCGGCCTTTCCCAACGGCACCGAGCCGGAGCACTACGGGCAGAACAAGCTGCAAAACGGGCGCGTGTTGCGGCCCGACGTCGAAATCTCCTTCCGCCCGGTCCCCGCTTCCGAAAAATACACGGCCACGGCCGTCGGCCACCATCAGGGGTTTTCGGGCAGCCTCGTCCTGGTCGATCCCCGCATCCGCGACGACGGCAAAATGGCCCAGGCCCGGCGGATTACGCCCGAATACGGGTTCCCCGAAGTCGAGCCGAACGCCCCGCACGCCTACGGCACGGCCTGGCCGCTGAGCGACGATTTCTACCTCTGCAACTTCAACTGGGGGCTCTACCTGCTCGACCGGTTCGGCAACCGGGTTGTCATTCACGATCCCGGCAAGGGGCCTTTCCGGATCCGAGATCCGTTCCCGCTGCGGCCGCGAAAGACGCCCCCGGACGTGCCCGTCCGGACGTGGCAGGGCCGCCGGGCCTCGCTGCCCGACCACCGACGCGCGACGCTCAAGGTCGCCAACTGCTACATCGGCGACATGCCATTGCCGCCGGGTGTCAAGGTCAAGTGGATGCGGATCATCCAGATCATTCCCCAGTTGCGGACCCGCATCAACGGCCATGTCATCAAGCTCATCTCCTTCGCCGACGAGTCGATCGGCCGGCTGCCGCTTGGCGTCGTCCCGGTCGAAGACGACGGCAGCATCTACTGCGAGGCCCCCGTGGGCAAAGCCCTCTATTTTCAGCTCCTCGACGAGCGGGGGATGGCCGTCCAGTCGATGCGGTCGGTTACCTACGTCCACGCCGGCGAGCAGCTCACCTGCACCGGCTGCCACGAGAGCCGCTGGGAGGCGAACCCGCCCATGTCCAACCCCAAGGCCTTTCAACGGCCGCCGTCGAAAATCGTTCCGGAAGTCGAGAGCGGCGCGATCCCGTTCAATTTCTACAAACTCGTGAAATGGCCCGTCTTTGACCGCAAGTGCGTCGAGTGCCATAAGAAACACCCGAAATCGCCCGACATGAGCTACGCTTCGGTCGCGAAGAACAACCTCGCGTTCGGCCTGCCCGGCGAAATCGGCATGCGCATGCTCGGCGTCGGCGCATCGCGGACGACCCCGGGCCGCTTCGGCGCACACGCATCCGGCATGATGCAGTCGCTTATGACGAAGGACTATCACCAGGACCTGAACATGTCGGACGACGACTGGCGGCGGCTCACTTTGTGGCTCGACCTGAACTCGAACGAGATCGGCTGGATCGGCGAAGACATGGCGCCGATCGAGGCCCAAAAGCGCGGCGAGGACGTCTGGCCGCCCATCGACATCGACCGCGAGAATCCGCTAGGCGTAGAAAACGACTACCCGTTGCCGTAGGCCGGTGGCCCGTAATCCGGCCTCTGGGCAGACTCACCCGCGGCAGGGACGATCTCGCGCACCACCCAGCCGGAGAGCCGATTGCGGGCACTGCTTCACGCACGCACTGCACGCGAAGCAGGCATTCCGGTCGCGAAAGGTCGTTTTCCCGTCACCACCCAATTCGCCGTACACCCCTACCGGGCAGATCTCGCGGCAGGCGCCGCAGCCGTTGCACCGGTCGCGGTCGAGTGTGATGTCCCCGAGGGGCTTCTTGCTGAACAGCGTGCCCAGCTTGCTGAACCCGAGACGGAGCATCAGTTGCTCGGGGTCCGATTTTCGGGCCGAGGCGATTCCGGCCAGGTCGAAGCCGGCAGTGAAGGAGATGCCGAATGCTGCGATAAACCAGCCCCAATGCTTAAGCGGATCGTCCAGCACAACCCAGTCGAACCCTGCCCAGGATAACACGAACACGGCCGAAGCGAAGGCCGCCTGACCCCAGCCGGTCTTGCCCGGGATGATGTCGATCAGAAGGTACAGCACGGCCAGCACCGACCAGAACAAGAGGGTGGCCCCGGCGAGATATTGGCGGCAGAAAACGGCAACGACCGCGGCCATCGCCAGGTAGACGACGAAGTTCATTGAAAGGAACATGTCGAGGCGGTGCTCGAGGTCAAACCGGAACCGGCACATCGGCTCGGTCTTCTTCATGCCCGCTTCAAGGTACGCGGGGATGTCCTTGGCATAGACCGGCCCGAATTCGGCTCGAAATCCCGTCTCTCGCTCGATGGCCTTGATGTCCATGCCGGGAGCGGAAAGTGGGGGAAGGACCACCTCGCGATGCGACACCTTTTCGGACAGTCCCGAGACCTTAACGGCGTCGATCACGCGGTTTTCGGTGAAGATCCCGCCGGTCGCCGCGCACCAGACGTTGATGCCGTTGGAATTGGCGACCAACAGCCAGACGTTCCGTCGGCGAAGTGCCCTCCGCACCCGCTTGACCGTCAGGGAGAAATTGGCGGTCACGACAACGGGCGCGTTCTCGTCGGGTGTTCCGATGGGGAACAGGCCCGTCGGCGACGCGTGGGGAAACCATCGGAAGAGGTAGGCAATCGCCCAACCGGCCAACGACATCACGCCCCCTCCTTGACCGCAGTGAGATAGAGAAAACTGCCAAGCCGGCTCCGCTCGGCCGTTTCGATGCGAAACCCGGCCTCCGCAACAAGCTCCTCGATACCCGCGACCGCGCGGGTCGTCGTCTGGGTCAGCACGAAAGTCATGATAAGCAGAGGCACGCGAAGGGTATGGTGCAGGATTCGCCTCCAGATGCTTTGGGGCCTGACCTCGTCGGCAATCGCCAGCCGGCCGCCGGGCTTCAGCACACGATGGGCTTGGCGGAGCGCGTAGGCCTGCTCGTCGTGCGAGAACTCGGAGAAGACGAGCGTCGCGGTCACCAGGTCGAAGCCTTCGGCGGGAAACTTGTCCATGCCCGCAACACCCATCTCGTGAAGCTCGATCTTATCGTGAAGATCTCCCGCCTCGACCTTCCTTTGCGCGACGGAGAGCATACCCGGCGAGACGTCGAATCCCGCGACCTCGGCGCCGCGTCCGGCGGCCAACACGGCCAGCGTGCCGGTTCCGCAGCCGATGTCGAGGACCTTCGAGCCGGGGGCCGCGCACTCGTCCACGATCCGTCGCTTGACTTGCTCCGACCGCCCCAAGCTGAGCCAGGAAATTCCCCGATCATAGCGATCGGGTTGGGATTCCAGGATCTTCATGTAGACGTAGCTGGACATCGCTCTCTGCCTGCCGTGCCCCTGAAGCAGACTACCGCGCTACATTGCGAGTTTCAACTCGATTTCGACCGACACCGACTGGGTTGCGGGCGAAGGATTCGGCAAGGCGACCCGGGCGGAACCCCTCCACTTCAGCGCGAGTATCCGCTTTGTGGCCTCGATGGTGTATCCGCCATAGGGGAGGTTGGTGAAGGCGAATCTGCCTTTGTCGTCGGTCGTCGTCGAGAGTTTCGTTCCCTTGATCGAGACGGTGGCGGCGGCGATGGGAATCTTTATCCCGCCGATGCTCTGCACGACCCGGCCGCGGATGCTCGGGCGAAGCGACGGCGTACCGCGCGGCAGCCGAATGCCGAGCCGCGCCGCCTGAGTGGTCAGAGCAAACTTGAAGTACTGCACTTTCAAGGGGAAAGGTTTTGCCCGGGCCCATTGAAACGTGCTCTCGACCAGTCGCTTCGGCAACAGGCCTTGCTCGACCAAGGCACAGATATAGGCGATGTAGGCCTCCTCGTTCGGGTTCGCGGTCCTCAGCGCGCGTTGCATGTCCTCGCAGTCGAGCGTCCAGGCGCCGGCCTTGGCGCCGCGGATTGCCGAGATCGAGTCCGCACGGCACGGGATGCCGATGACCGGCAACAGGATCAAAGCCGAGAGGATCGGGCAGATTCGCACGGGCATCGGGCGACTCCTTGCCGAGCGTTGGCAGGGGCGGGGAAATCGGGGAAAAGCGGCCGACTTGTAGCCAATAACGCCCCACAACGCAAGGGCAGTCGGGACGACACTTCCCCCGTGGCCTTTGTTGGGTGTACAATGGGGGGGCAGGCTTGCTGCCTCGCTTGACCTATGAATAATCCCGGTTAACCGCCGGGGCGTTCTTTATCTATGTCCCGCATATTACTCACCTTCTGCTTGCTGGTCCTATTGTTCGGTTTGGACAATCCAGCCGATCGGGTGATGGCGGGGGATGCACCGCGCCCGGCCGACACAGAAAAGGTTTGCACGGAGGTGGCCCGATTGCTGGCCGAGTTGGACGACGACGAGTTCGACGTCCGGCATCGGGCGGCGGCCGACATGGAGAAGTTGATTGCCCGACGAGAACTGGGGCCGATCCTTTCAGCGGAGTTCCAAAAGGTGCTCTTGCAGCCGGATATCTCGTTCGAGGTCCGCTGGCACGTAAAGCGTTGGGCCGCGCGATTGCCCGAGGCAACCCCCAAGTCGCCGAAGTCCGTCAGTCCCGAGCAACTCGATCGGGTGCTTCGGCAATTGGAGGACGATTCGTACGCAGTTCGGCAAGGGGCCGCGAGGCGCCTGGAGTGGTTGGCTTCGCAGGATGGATTGTTGCCGACGGTGAAGAAGGCAATCGAAGCGCGGCTGAAAGCGACCTCGGACGCCGAAGTGGCCGACCGGTTGCGGAAGCTGCTCGAGTTGACCCGCCCGGCGATGGTCGCCGAGTGTTGGCAAGGGCGCCGGCACCTGACGGAGCAACACCTGCTGGTCGGCGTTCCCAGCCTTGTGGAGGGAGCCAAGCGTCCCAGCCATTTCGATCGCATCGACGACAAGGTGGCACATTGCGTCAGCGGGAGTTCGCTTTCGCCGGGCGACTATCCGGTCGGTGTGGCGTTTCCACATCCGAAGACTGAAGGAGCGTTCTTCCACCTGGTCAACCTGCCCACCCCGCGCCGGCGGTTGGCGTATGCCGAGTACGTGAAGAAGGATCAGGCCGAACGGCTCCGCCACATCAGCCGGCGGACGTTGGACCGTTTCCTGGAAGAGAAGCGGTCCCTGACCGAGCCCGAGCTGGTCATGCTTGGGCAGCTTGACCCCAAGGAGGTATCGCTTTTTTCGGGCAAGTTTCTTGCGGTTGTGGAAGACGAACTCTTGCCGACAACGGGGCGCAGCCGGTTTGGAGGGCGGCCGAGCCGGCACGCGATGCTCTGCGGTTGGCTGGCCTGCTTTGGCACGAAGGAAGCCGTTCCCGGCTTGTTGAAAGCGATCGACGAGGGGCGATTCCTTCCGCCGACGTCCGAAGCCCGATATCGCTTGCACCTGATCGCGGCGTTGTCGATCGCTGGCCGCGATCCGTGGCCGACGGTGGATAACTGGCTGGCCGATCAGGTCGGGCACACGGACCTGTTGGTGGAGCAGAGAACGAACGGCCCCGAGTTTGGCGCGACGGCGGCCGCCTTGTTGCTCAAGCGCCATCGAAAGACGGGCGCGACGTTCGGCCTGCGGCAGGTCCCCGACGCGCAGTTGCGGGCGCTCCGCGTCGACGGCCACCGCTTCGTGTCGGACGACTCGCCAAAGAAAGTGCTGGATTGGTGGAAACGCGATCGCGACAAGTAGAAGCGGAATTTCAGCGGCGGGCGCGATCGGGCGGGCACAACCGGGCTCACCGGCTCTTTTCTCCAGGGACGAGTTCAATGTCGATTTGATTTTTCCCGGAGGTGACCTCGTACTCCTTCTTTGCAGGAACGAGACCTGCGTAGGGGGGAACGGGTCTCGGTTCGACCGGCCGCATGCTGCCGTCGACTTCCTCCATCTTGGTTTCCACGCTGGGAGGGCGGTAAGATACCTTGTGCCGAGCGACCACGGCGCCGTCCGATTTTCCATAGGTACCCAAAACGTAGGTGCCGTCGGCCATCACGGTTCCCGACGCCGGCTTACCCGCGTTAGAACCCTCACCCGTATTGATTGGGGAAAAGGTGAGCGACCCACCGTTGACCGGCTTGCCCTGATGGGTGACCCTACCCGTTACCGGTGCGGTCTTGAAATGTCCCTTTCCGCAGCCCGCGAACAATGCCGCGAGCAATATCCCCGCCGCCGAAACCGCCCGCAAAGCAAGTCGGTTGCGACGCGCCAGTCGAGAGAGTCTCATCGATCAACAGTCTCCGATTGTGTAAACACGGGCCGTTCGACTCCGGACCGCCGCAGGCTACGGCAGGGTAACCGGCTCATGATCGTTGCGTGACCCCAGCTTGCGGTAGGTGTCGGTGTCGATGTCCTCGTCCAGGTAGTGAACGGAACCATCGGCAAAGGCGAACAGGGCGCCGCCGAAGTGCTGGCTGCCGAAGCTCAGGTCGGATTCCCAACTGGTCCTGCGATTGATGAAGAAATCCGTGTCGACGATGCGGCCAAACGAGCCCGTACCTTTCTTGACGTCGCACTGGCCGTCGTTGTTTCCACCGGGCCAAATCGGAAAATGCCAACTGCTGCCATCTCCAGACACATCTTCCGATTCGGTGACCTCTCCCACAATGATGGTCTTGCTCGTACCGTCCGTGATATCGGCGATCTTAACCAGCCAGGTGTAGTAGTCGTCGTTGTCGAAGAGCAGAATCCCGTTCTGCTCCTTGCCTTTGAAATCACTGCAGCCCCAACGGCTGCCGAAGCTCCAACCGAGGTTTGCACAGTAGTTCGACTTGCCGTAGCCATCGTCGTCGGTATCGGGCAATACGTCGGTCGGGCACATGAAGACATTGAGCGTGTTTTTGCAGATGCCGCCGGCGTGATTCTTGGAGACCTCCATTTCGTTGTCGCACTCGTCGATATTTTCACCGCCGCCGCAGCGAAGTTTGTGCTTTCCGTGCCGGTAGATGAGTTCGACCCCGTTGCCCGTAAGCAAGTCGTAGGTAGGCCGTTCTTCCAGATAGGGTAGTATGTAGATTGCCCATCCGTAATTGTTGTTATCGTTGTCTACCTGACCCGGCGGGAAGGTTTTTCGGGCGGAGTGGAAATTCTGCAAAGCCAAGCCGATCTGCTTCAGATTATTCGAGCAATGGGCTCGCCGGGCGGCCTCTCGGGCGGCTTGCACGGCCGGCAGAAGCAGCGCGACCAAGACACCGATGATCGCAACCACCACAAGCAACTCAACCAGCGTGAATCCATGACGATTTCGCATTGCAGTGCCTCCGGGAAATCCGGGAAAAAGACGTAGCTCCATATTTCAATATACCTACAGCCTGCAAAACCGGCAACTCTTCCGGGCTTTCTTGGCGCATAATCTCACCAGCGCTTCCCTGCACCGAGGCCCGATTTCCCTCAAGGCACCCCGGCACCCCTTCGCGGGGGGGTCGTTCGCGATAGTGTACCACCAAGGGTCGCCCCCCGCTCACTTCGTCCTTTTCCTCTTTCGTTGGTTTCTATCCTTCCCGGGCGTTTGCTTGTTGCGTGTCGGGTTGCCGCCGGAACCCAGGAGTTTTTCCTCCCAACTTTTCAGCTTTTCTTCCCATTCGTCAAGGCTGCGGGTGGGATACTTGCTCGACCAGCCGCCTTTGCGGAACTCCTCGGTCGGGCCCTCGTCGCTGATTTCCTTGCGCCACTCGGCAACCGCTTTCCGCATCCGCTTCAGATCGTCGGCGTACTTTGGATTGCCGGCAAGGTTTTTCGTCTCGTAGGGATCGTTCACGAGATCGTAGAGTTCTTCCTTCTTCTTATCCGGCTGCATGAACCGGTCCTGCACCTCGTTGAGGCGGCCCTTCATGTGCATGACGTTCAACAAGGCCAACACCGGGTACTGCTTCTCCTTGTATTCGTTCAACTGGCAATAGGCCCTCTCCGGCATCAGGTTCAGGATGTACTTGAACCGTTTGTCGCGGCACGCCCGCATCGAGTCGTGGGTATTGTCCATCTTGTCGCGGGCGGTGAAGATATACTCCCGCTTGGGAGTCTTCGGGTCCAACAGGTCGCGCCCGTGCATCCACTCGGGTACGCCGGCGCCGGCCGCGGCCAGGACCGTGGCCGTCACGTCGATCGAGCTGGCCAGGTCGTCGTTGACCGTCCCCGGCTTGATGTGGCCGGGCCATCGCATGATCAGCGGTACGCGGGTACCCGAATCGTAGAGGAACTGCTTGCCGCGGACCTGGCAACGGCCGTGGTCGCCGATGAAGATCACCAGGGTGTTCTTGGCCAGTCCTTCGTCGTCGAGACGCCCCAGCACCCCGCCGACCGATGCGTCGAGCTTCTGGATTTCCTCCAGGCCGTTGGCGATGTCGCGGCGGACCAGCGGTGTGTCGGGATAGTACGGCGGCACGGTTACCTTGGCCGGGTCGATGTCGTACTCGGGATAATTGCGCCACGACCGGTGCGTGTTGGCGAACGTGATCTGGACGAAAAACGGTTTGTCGCCGGCGTTGGTCCAATCGCCGTCGGGAAAGAGTTCTTTGCTGCTGTGCTGGAAATTCAAATCGAGCTTCTTGCTGTACATGAGCCCCGTGTGATAGCCGGCCTTTTGCAGAAGCAGCGGGAAGGGGACCACGGGCCCGGAAAGCGGTTTCTTGTTGCCCGTTCGGTGCTGGTTCGCGCCGATCGCGTTCTGATACATGCCGGTCATCATCGCGCTGCGGCTGGTCGAGCAGACCGGCGCGGTGGTAAACGCGTTTTCGAACCGGGCGCCGTCGGCCGCCAGCTTGTCGAGATTCGGCGTCTTGACCGCATTGACGCCGTAGCAACTCAAGTCGGGACAGATGTCCTCGGCCAGGATCCAGACGATGTTCGGCCGCTGCGGTTCGCCGGCCGCTTGCAGACCACCCAGCGGCCACGCGGCCGCAACGATACTCACCATCAGAAAGGCGTACTCTCGTCTCATCGCAGTTTCCTCCACGTTAGGGGCGGCCGATCAATAACTTCCCGGTTTGTCACGGCACGGCTTCGGATGTCCCCATCTTGAAGAACGAAACCGGGAAGTTATTGATCGGCCAGTTCGTAATAAGGATGAACCGGGGGAACCGGAAGCCGCGTTTTCACTTCTCCAAGGCCTGGCCGATATCCGCGAGCAGGTCGTCCGGGTTTTCAATCCCGCAGGCGATGCGGATCATGTTATCGGGAATCCCCGCCGCGTAGCGCTGCTCGCGGGTAAAGTCATGGTAGCTCATTACCATGGATTGTTCAATAAGCGATTCGGCGCCGCCGAGGCTGGGTCCGATCCGCGGAATGCGGACCGCATCGACGACGTCGGCCGTCTGCCGCCAATCAGCGTCCTTGACCAGGAACGTCACCAGGCCGCCGAAGCCTAGCATGGTCCGCCCGGCCACTTCGTAGTACGGATGGCTCGGCAGGCCCGGATAGTAGACCTTTTCCACTCGGGGATGCTCTTCGAGGAACCGGGCCACGGCAAGACCGTTCTCATTGTGGCGCCGCATTCGGAGTTCAAAGGTCTTCAGCCCCCGCAACAGCAGATAGATGCTGAGGGGTCCGCCGATGGTGCCGACGACGCCGCGGAGCTTGCGTACCGGTTCGAGCTTTTCCGCCGAGGCGATAATGACCCCGCTCAACAGATCGTTGTGGCCGCCGAGGTACTTGGTGCAGGAGTGTATTACGTAGTCGATGCCGTTTTCCAGCGGCCGCACGTTGTAGGGCGTGGCCAATGTTGCGTCGATTGCAGTTTCGACACGGTGTTTTTTCCCCAGGGCCGCAAAACGCTCCAGGTCGACCACGCTGAGGTGCGGATTGGTGGGGGATTCGCTGATGAGCAATTTTGTGTTCGATGTAATGGCGGCTTCCATCCCGTCGTAGTCACATGCGGGAACGAGGTGCGTTACAACGCCAAACTTGCCCAGGTGTTTGGCGCATAACTCGCGGGTGCGGTGATAACACTCGTCGAACAGGACAATCTCATCGCCCGCCTGCAACTTTGTCTCGAGCAAGCCAGCGATGGCCGCCATGCCGGAGGAGAATATCAGCGCCGCCTCGCCCCCTTCCAAAGCGGCCAGCTTTTGTTGCACCACTTTCTCGCTCGGGTTACCGTAGCGGGAATATTCCTCGCGGGGCAGCTTTTGCGCAACGAAGTCAATGACTGCCTGGGTGTCGGGAAAGGTGTAGGTCGAGGTGCAGAAGATGGCATCGGTCATCGCATTGCCCGGCTTCAACCGGGCCTCGCCGGCATGGACCGCTGTCGTGGATAGTCCGGACTCCGGGCGGTCCGGTTGCAGAGCGGAAGGTTCGTCGGTCATTTCGGTTCCCATTCCAGGAAAGGGGGTGTGGTAGTAACTGTTTTTGGGATCGACCGGACCAAGAACAAAAACACCGCGACGGGATTACCCGGTCGCGGCAAGCTTTAGTCAAGTCAAATCGCCGGCTTTGGCGGGCGATGGCACTTTAGCAGAGGAAATGGCTGCAAGCGGCCGCAAATCCCACATAATAACCATTTTACCGTCGCTGATTCCGAAGACAACCCCCCTCGTTGGAAATCCAAAAAGGGAGGTTCAGGAGCCCCAAGGGGTCGCCGGCGGCGTCTCATCCGACACTGCCGCTCCATATCCCAGCCCCGCCACCGCGGCTGTGAGTTGCCCGGGATCGAGATGCTCGCCGACGACGACGGCACGGCCGCGGCGGAGATCCACGTCGGCCGATCGCACGCCGTCACATTCGCCGAGCGAGCGTCGGACGCTCTCTGCGCAATGGCTGCACCTCATACCGGTAATCGAGAGTTCCAACCGTTGAAAACGAGAGGATTCCCCGGTGCGTTCGCCGTATTCCGCGTCCTCTTGCGATTCCTTCCTGTGTTTGGCCTTGAAACAATAAGAAACCGCAAGTACGGCCAACAACGCGACTGCGGCCAGATGGGCCGACCAGTGTGCTGCGTGGGTGGTACCGTGGCTGTCCCCGTCAGCAAGCGGCGGTATTGCCATTGCAATGATTTGGGATAACCAGTTCAACAGGAGGCCGCCTGCAATCGCGCTGAGTGCAACCGTGGCCAGATACAGGATCGCCGTGCGGCGGCCCATCACCTTCCAAACGGTGGCGAGCGTAGCGGCGTTGGTTGCGGGTCCTGCAACGAGGAAGGCGAAGGCCGCCCCGGGCGAGACGCCCATGTGGATGAAACCGGCCGCAATGGGGACCGAGGCGGTTGCGCAGACGTAGAACGGCACGCCTATCGCCATCAGAAGCAGAATCGCGAGGATTCCGCCACCGACCGACAAGATTTCGCCGCCGGCGTAGGTGTGCAGTTGACCCTTCCGCACGAACAACGTGGCGATCGCCCCGGCAATCAGAATTCCGACCAGCAAGGCCGGGCCGATGTCGCGCGGCAGCGTCACAAAACCGTATCGCAACATTCGCACGAGACTGCCGTGTTGTGATCGATCTTCACAGCAGGCTTCCGTGCACCGGCCGGTGTGTGGCTTCCCCGCTTCATCAGTCCCGTTCGTCTCGGCGAAGAACCGGATCAGGAAACCGCCGAGGATGCCGGTGAGCAATGCGGCGACCGGGCGGAAGATCGCGAAGACCGGTCCCAGCAGCGCCCAGGTGGCCGCGATGCTGTCGACGCCCGTCTGAGGTGTTGAGAGGAGAAAGGCGGTGGTGGCTGCCCGGCTGGCCCCGTGACGCCGCATGGAGGCCGACACGGGGATGACTCCGCACGAACACAGGGGCAGCGGAACGCCCAACAACGACGCGGCAAATACGGGCTTCAACCCCCGCCCGCCCAGGTGTCGCTCTACCCAAGCCGGGGAAATGCACACCGACAGCACCCCGGCCACCAGGAAGCCCAGAAGCAAGTACGGCGCCATCTCGCCGAGAACCTGCCAACTCTCCGAGAGTAATCTTGCAACAATTGTCATACCCAATCCAAGTGCCGGAACCTGTGCCGACCGTCATTCTGTCTTCCAGCGGGGTCTTGTCAAGAGTCCCCCGAATTACGTTGATCGAGGATTCAAGGGTCGCTTCGTTCGGTGGTTTCCGGCAAAACGGCGGGTGAACTTGCGGAGTCCTCCTCGCCAACGATCCGTTGCGCCGTGCCGACGCCGAAGGTCCAGAAGAGCGCCGGGCGGACCAGGAATTCCAGGAGCGTGCTGCTGATGAGTCCCCCGATGATGACCGTGGCGATCGGATAAAGGATTTCCTTGCCGGGCTCGCCGGCGGCCATCGCCAACGGAACCAGGCCGATCCCCGAAGTTAGTGCGGTCATCAAGACCGGGGCCAGACGTTCCCGCCCGGCGCGGACGAGCATCCCGGGCGAGAAATTCTCCCCCTCGTTCCGCACCAGGTAGAGATAGTGGTTTAACAGCAATATCCCGTTTCGCGACGCAATTCCGCAGAGCGAGATGAATCCGACCATAGCCGCTACGGTAAGCGTCTGTCCGGTAAGGACCAGCGCGGCGACCGCCCCGATAAACGCCGTCGGCAGCGCGGCCATCACCTGCAACGAGAAGTTGGCCGACCGGAACATCGTGTACAGCACCAGGAAGACTCCGGCCAGCGAAACGACGAGCAGTATTGCGATGGTGCGGGAGGCCGTCTGCTGGCTTTCGAACTGGCCGCCGAATTCGACGAAGTAACCGGTTGGCAGGCTCTCCTGAATCGGCCGGACCGCCTCCCGAATGTCTTCGACCACGTCGACCAGCCCGCGGCCGGCGACGTTACATTGCAGCACGATCCGGCGGCTGACCTGTTCGCGGTTGATGGTGTTGGGGCCTTCGCTTCGCCGGATGTCGGCGACCGAATCCAGCGTCGCGGCGCCGCCCCCGGGCAGTTCCAACGTTAACCGCTCGAGTGCTTCGAGGTCCTCGCGGTAGCGCTCGTCGAACCGCACGAGCAGGTCGAACTGTTTCCGGCCCAGCACCACCTCGGAGACAACCTTGCCGTGCATGGCTGTTTCGACCAGCTCGTTGACTTCTCCCGGCGTTAGCCCGTAGGTAGCGAGATCATCCCGATCGAGCTTGATCTGCAACTGCGGGATCGAGATTTGGGGTTCGACGAGCAGGTCTTTCACGCCGGGGATTCCTTTGATTGCCTGCTCCATTTCTTTGGCCTTCGCCCGCAGGATATTGAGGTTCTCGCCATAGATTTTGATGGCCACCTGGGCCTGAACGCCTGAGAGCATGTGCGAAATGAGATGGGCCAGCGGCTGCTCGGCGGTGACGAGCGGGCCTTCGACCTCGCCGGCCGTTGCGCGGATTTCCTCGAGCATTTCCGCGCGGTTTCCTTCGAAATCGGGCCGGTACTTCCCGATAATTTCGGTCACGTTGACGCCGACGTCATGCTCGTCGAGTTCGGCTCGGCCGGTCTTGCTGAGGAACGACTGGAGCCCCTCGATCCGGTGAAGCTTTTCCTCGATTTGCCGGGCGACGTGTTCCGATTTTTCCAGGGAAGTGCCCGGCGGCATGATGACGTTCAGTTGCACGACGCCTTCGTCGAACGGCGGCAGGAAGTCGCGTTCGAGGCTCACGAAGACGACCCCGCCGGCGGCGACGGCTGCCGCGGCAATCGCCAGCACCGCGTAGTTCGCGCGCACGCTCATGGCGATCAGTCCCCCGGCAACCCTCTTCAAATGCCGCAGCAACCATGCTTCCTTTTCCCGCGTCACTGCTTTGGCTTTCGGCAACAGCCAATAGGACAGGACGGGTGTAACGGTCAGCGAGACCAGCAGTGACGAGAGGATCGAAACGATGTAGGCGACCGCCAGCGGCGTGAAGAGCCGCCCTTCCATGCCGCTGAGTCCGAACAGCGGGATGAAAACCAGCACGACGATGAGCGTGGCGAAGACGATCGAGTTTCGGACCTCGACACTTGCCCGAAACACGACCGCCCAGGCCGGCAGCGGCTCGGGCTTGAGGCGATTTTCGCGCAGCCGGCGAAAGATGTTCTCCACGTCGACGATCGCGTCGTCGACCAGTTCCCCGATTGCCACCGCCAGCCCGCCCAGCGTCATCGTGTTGATCGAAAGCCCGAACCATTGGAAAACCAGCGCCGTGATGACCACCGAAAGCGGGATCGCCGTCAGGGTGATGAACGTGGTGCGGAGGTTCATCAGGAACAGGAACAGCACGACGACCACCAGAATGCTCCCGTCGCGCAGGGCCTCGGCAACGTTCTCGATGGCCAGATCGATAAAGGCCTTCTGCTGGTAGAGTTCGGGATAGATCACGACGTCGTCGGGCAGGGATTTCTTGAGGTCTTCCAGGGCCTCGAGCACCTTCTCGGTCACTTCCCGGGTATCGGCGCCGGGCTGCTTGTTGACGGTCAACAGCACGGCCGGTCCACCGGAGAATTGGCCGTCCTCGCCGCGAATGAACGCCGTGCTGTCGCCGCGCTTTACCTCGGGGCCTTCGACAACTTGGGCGACCTGCCCCAACAGAATCACATGGCCGTCGCGGACCTTCACGGGCAGCTTCTTCAGATTGTCGACCGACCGGACCCTCCCCAGCGAGCGGACCAGTAGCTCGCGAGGTCCCTGGTCGTCGAGGTATCCGCCGGTGACATTCAGGTTGCTCTCGCTGACGGCCTGCTCGACTTCGTGCAACGTGATGTCGTAGTCAAGCAGTTTTTCCGGATCGACCAGCACCTGGAACTGTTTTCGCTCGCCGCCCATCGTGAAGACCTGGGAGACGCCGTCGATGGTGAGCAATTGCTGGCGGATCGTCCAGTCGGCCAGGGTGCGAAGTTCCATGGGCAGCGTCTTGCCCGTGCGGCTCTGCACGCCGATGATCATGATTTGGCCGGTGATCGAGGAGATGGGGGCCAACTGGGGCTTGATCCCCGGCGGGAGCCGGTCGGTGACCAGGGCCAGCCGTTCGTTGACGATCTGGCGGTCGTCGAGGATGTCGGTTCCCCAATCGAACTCGACCCAGACGATCGAGCGCCCCACGCCGGAGCTGCTGCGAACGGCCTGCACCCCGGTGGCCCCGTTGAGCACGGTTTCCAGGGGGAAGGTGAGCAGCGTTTCGACCTCTTCGGGTGCCATGCCGGGGGCCTCGGTCATGATCGTTACCCTCGGCCGGTTCAGGTCGGGAAACAGGCCGATTGGAAGCCGCGGCAAGCCCGGCCGAGGTTTCCAGATACCATAGCCCAGCAGCGAGCCATAGCTCAACAGAAACAGTCCCAAGGCGACGACCAGGAGGCGATGGCGAAGCGAAAATCGAATGACGGCGTTGAACATGAGCGTACTGCACTGCAAAATGGAAGGTGGCGGTTTTTCTTTTTTCTCATCCCCCCTGTCAATGATGATGCCCGGCGTGCGGGTCGACTCCTTCCCCCTCGTTGTTCTTTATGCTGAGATAGATCTGGTAGGCCCCGGCGACGGCGACCTTGACTCCCGTCGTGAGGCTTCCGTCGCCGTCGATCACAGCATGGTCCTGATCGCGGTAAGTGACATGGACGTTGCGCCGGTCGAAATGGTCTTGATGGTATTCGAACACGAAGGCCTCGGTCCCCTCAGTGACGACGGCCTCGACCGGCAGGACGATCCGCTCGGCGGCCGGCTCGGTCGGCACTTGCAGCCGGAGCCGCTGTCCCGGCTTGAATCGCCAATCAACGAAGCGGCGTCCCCGATCGTTCTTCGTATCGCGGACCATCTCGTTCGGCAGCTTCACGTAGAAGCAGAACGCCCGGGATTTCATGTCGACTTCGCTCGCGAGATACAAGATCCGCAGGCCGGGGATTTTGCTGCTTCGTTTGTCTGTGGTCTGAAAGACGGCGGTAACAGGCCAGCCGTTCTTGGCCGCTCTGGCCAAGACGGGGATGTCCTGCTCAAACGCCCTGCCTTGGATGTCCAACTCGGCGTGGTTGGCCAGGACGCAGAGCAGATCGCCGGCACTAACGTGTTGCCCCTGTTCGACGACGAGCTTTTGCACCTGCATCGGTTGTGGCCTCCCGTCCGAAGATTCATCCTTCGACATCGGGGTCCTGACCGTCGTGAACCGGACCAATTTTTGGTTCTTGAGAATACCGTCGACCTGCTCTTCCGTCAGCCGGTGCAGGAGCAGCCGCTGACGTTGTGCCCGGAGCACGGCTTGAAGCTTCTTCTGCTCGAATTGCCGTGAGAGCAGGCTTTTCCCGGCGATGGCGCCGCCGGCCGCAACCTTGGCAATTCGCTCGACTTCACGGTCGACGAATTCGAGTTCCGCAGCCATGCGCATAAACTCGGCCTGGGCCTGGACGAGTTCCTCGTGTGTCAGTTGCAGCTCGAACAGCGGCATCCCCGGCGTAGCCGTTTCACCCTGGGTGCAATAGATGCGTGTCACAAGCCCGGTGAACGTGGCCGTAACCTGGAACTGCGATTTGCCCGGCCGCTGAACGACCGTGGCCGGCACGCTGACCGTTCGCTGAAACGGTTGCAGCTTCACCTCCGCCAGTTTCAAGCCGATGTTGGCCTCGGCTTGCCGGCTGATTTCCAACGCGGCCGCGTCGTCGTGTTCGTGATCGGGGGGCTCGCCGGCGTCGTCGTGGAGATCGCACGTTTTTCCATCGGTGTGGGCGTGTGAATCCTGTTCCGCATGGTGATGGTTGCACGCTGTGTAGGCGGCGACGGTAACGACCGCCCAGATGATGGAAGCGGTGTACCTGGCCAGATTTTGAAAGCGGGAGGTCATAATTGATTGTCTCTTTGGAAAAAAAGGAGTCCTCACGAACAGGCGAATGCAAGAAAACGGCGCAGACTGCGCGCAGTTTTCCACAGTGAGGGAAGAGGTAGAGATTCAGAGCAACAGCACCTGATGCATCAGGTGGGCGCGAACCGGTAGAGCGGCATTTCCGGCAAGGGGGCAAGCTCCGCGAGAACGTGGCTGGACCGACATGCCGCCGTCGACGCAAGCGGTTGGGACCGCCTCGCCGGAAGACACCGTTGAGAACGTCGCCGGCGCGTATGAAGATATGCCCAGGATGACTACGCAGCGTCCCAGGTTGCAGACGTCATTTGGCTGGTGTTCCTCGTACGTGTATCCGTCCGACATCAGCCTATGCGCGTGATCCTCCGAACACGGTGACTGTAGCGGGTCCTCTCCGTTGCAGGTATGTACATGATGCCAGCAGCAGCCCAAAACCATGTGGGCCGCCAAGGCGAACGCCGTGAAACCGGAAATCAGAGCCCGCATTGCAACCTAAACGGTGAGAGACCCATATTGTTCATAGTATCCTATCCGGGCGGGGAACTTGAGGCAACGGGGAAAGCTCCGGTCGGAATGCCTCCGCAGAGGTATGTTAGGAGCGCCATTCTTGCTTCCGTTTCTTCCCGGTCAAGAGAAAAACTCTCATCGTTCTTTGTTTTGGGGCCTAAAATCATACAGGACAGCTTGATTCCGGCTGTTTTGTTTCAACGGATCTGGCACAAAAGCCGGGTCGAATTAAGCAACGAGCTCCTTGATGGTTAGTGGCAGCGTTGGCTGCCGGAGTTGTAGGTTCTTTTCTCGCCGGCGGTGACGCGCCTGGGACAGCTTCTGCCGCCGCTCGGCGTACATCTGCTCCGGGTCGCCCCGGTAATAGTCCACCGGCCGAAGGAAGCCCAGGGCGCTGTGCAGCCGCTGCTGGTTGTACCAGCGGATCAGCCGGGCTGGTGTGTTTCTTGATTTGATGTAGACTGTCAAGATTGCAATGCAGCCTTTGCGCCGGTGGGAAACCGGCCCCCAGCCTCCGAGCCTCCGGCCCCAAACCCCATGACCGAACCTTTATTGCCAGAACGATTTCTCTTCCGCTTTGCCGTGCCGTGCCGGTATCGGGAGGTGCTGTGGGACGATTCGGGGATTGGGTTGGATGAAAGCCACCGGTTGCTGGGGCTTGGCGAGCTGGAGGGGCGCCCGGCGCCGGCCGACGTTCGCGCCGCGTGGAACGAAACGGGGCTGGCGTTTTCGGCTCGCGTGGCCGGCAAGAAGCAGAAGCCGTGGTGCCGCGCGAGCCGGCCGGAGGATAGCGACGGGCTGCAACTCTGGATCGACACCCGAGACGTACACAACATCCACCGGGCGACCCGCTTCTGCCACTGGTTCGTTTTCCTGCCGCACGGGGGCGGTCGCGGGGCCGGTCTGCCTTTGGGCGAAATGTTGCCGATCAACCGGGCCAGGGACGCTCCCAATCCCGTTTCCGCCCGGCACTTGAAGGTCCGCGGCGAGAAACGGGTGGACGGCTATCTGATGGAAGTCTTCATCCCGGCCGATGCGCTCACCGGCTTCGATCCGGCCGAGCATCCCCGGCTGGGGTTTACCTATGCGGTCCTCGACCGCGAACTGGGCGAACAGACCTTCGGCGCAGGAAGCCCCATGCCCTATCAGGAAGACCCGAGTCTCTGGGCAACGCTGGAACTGGTTCGGTAGGACGTAGCGACAGGCACAAAAGGAGGGGGCACCTGCCCCCGAACTTGGCGCGTTTTGCGATTGGCCGGCGGCAGGTGCCCTCGAATTTGGCGAGTCTTGTTATTGGCCGGGGGCAGGTGCCCCCTCCTTTGTATCCTCGTTGTCGCGTGTTTCTTCGACAATTGCCAGTATTTGCCCGACTTCAATCGGGTCGTCTTCGGTAACGAGCGTCTCGGCGAGCACGCCGTCGGCCGGTGAGGGGAGATCGACGGTAGCGGCCCCGGCCAGGACCTCGACGACCGGCTCGCCCTCGGCCACGCGGGAACCCCGCTCGACGAGCCAGACGCTCAGCGTCATCGGCTGGTCGTCGATTCCGAGGTCCGGCAGCGTCAGTTCGTGGCGGGGCATAGTGGACAGTCGACAGTAGACAGTGGACAGCAGCCGCTTGCGGCTTCGCAAAAAAATGTACCATGCTACGTTTGGATCATCTCCCGGGCGTGGTAGCTTGAGCGGACGAACGGGCCGGCGGCGACCTGGGCGAAGCCGAGGCGCCAGGCGGCCTTTCCCAGCGAGTCGAACTCCTCCGGCGGGACGTAACGCACGACTTCCATTTGATCGGCCGACGGCTGCAAGTATTGGCCCAGCGTGAGCATCCGGCAGCCGGCGTCGTTGAGGTCGGCCACGGTGTCGAGTATCTCCTCGGTCGTCTCGCCCAGGCCGAGCATCATGCCGGTTTTCAGCCGGATGTCCGGGTTCTGCTCGGCGATTTGCCGGAAGAGTGCCAGCGTCCATGCATAATCCGATTTCGGGCTACGGACGGCCTTGTAGAGCCGCGGCACCGTTTCAGTGTTGTGGTTATAGACCTCCGGGGCGGCTTCGGCGAGCCGGGCGACCGCCGCCCGGTTGCCGGCGAAGTCGGACGGAAGGACCTCGACGGTCGCAGCAGTCCCCTTGCGGACCTCGGCGATCGTGCGGCAGAACTGTTCGGCCCCGCCGTCCGGCAGATCGTCGCGGGCAACGCACGTGACGACGACGTGCTTCAACTCCAATCGCTTGGCCGCTTCGGCGACGCGGCGCGGCTCATCGGGATCGACCGGCCGGGGCTTGCCGGTCGCCACGCTACAGAACCGGCATCGCCGGGTGCAGACGTCGCCGAGGATCATGAAGGTGGCCGTCTTCGCCGCATAGCACTCCATGCGATTGGGGCACTTGGCATGCTCACAGACGGTCGCCAGGCCCAACTCGCCGACCAGCTTCGACGTGAAATGATCGGCGTCGCCCTTGGGAACCGGCCGCTTCAGCCAACGAGGCAAGCTGGATTTGGGATTTGGGATTCGGGATTCGGGATTTGGGGCTGTTGGTGTCATGTTCGCGTTGCCGGGGAGATCGACGGTCGGCAGACCCCACTTTAGGGTGACCAAACGCCCTTTGTCAACCCGTGGAATCCCGGTCTGTTGACTCGGCGGCCGGTTTGGGCGTTATATGTGGGGTGGAGTTTCGCCTACGACTCAGGGAAACTGCCTCCATACCCATTCCACTTCGGCCATTCCAATCCCATGAAAGGCAAGCTGCCATGAACGAGACACCTGCCGCCAACAAAGGCCCGTGGACCCACTGGTTCCTTGTCCAATTGTTCACGGTGATTCTCGGCATTCTGATTTACTGGCTGCTCGGCTTTGTAGTCGGGGATATCGGGAGCTGGCCGGGGCCTTCGTACGAGGACCTCGAGAGCCGTTTGCTCGACAAGAGTCTGGTGGACCGACGCGACGATCTGGAATCGAAAATATCGGATACCAAGCGCACGATCAACGACCAGCAAGAGCGGCAGACGTTGCTACAAAAGAGCACGGCCAACTCACAACAGACGATGAACCAGTTGTTGAGCATTCAGCGTTTGGCCCTGGAGAAGGACGTCACCCCGTCGGCGGCGGAGCAGGAGGCCCTGGCGGAAAGCGAGCAGTTGTTCCTTGCGAATCAGAAGCAGTATCAGAGCCTGAACGAAGATCTTGCCCGGCTCAATGAGGAGTTGCGCGGCCTGGAGAAACAGGAGCGCGATCTGCAGAAGAAGCTCGACGAAGCGCGGAAGCCGGTGACGGAGGAGTATCAATCATTGGTCGAGCGACACAACTTGCTGATGGCCGCGTTGAAGCTTTCGTTTCTGACCCCCCTGCTTGTTATTGCGACCGTTCTGTTCGTCAAGAAACGCAAGAGCGTGTATGTCTCGATGGTCTATGCGTTCGGCGTCGCGGTGCTGGTGAAGGTGGCCGTGGTGATGCACGAGCACTTTCCGGCGCGGTACTTCAAATACATATTGATTCTGACCACGTTGGCGATTGCAGCGCTCATTCTGGTGTATCTGCTTCGGATGGTGGCGTTTCCCACCAAGCAACGGCTGCTGAAGCTATACCGCGAGGCGTACGAGGCGTTCTTCTGCCCGATCTGCGGCTATCCGATCCGGCGGGGCCCCTTGAAATATGCGTCGTGGACGCGCCGGAGCATCAGGAGGTTGGCGCACGTTTCGGACGCCGGCACCCAGGCGGAAGAACCGTATACGTGTCCGGCGTGTTCGACGCGGCTTTACGAGGAGTGCGGGTCGTGCCATGCGATTCGGCCTTCGCTGCTGCCTTCGTGCCAGCAATGCGGCGCCGTGAAGGAGGGGGAGTCCGGGGCAGGTTAATGGTTGACATCCGCAAGAATCCCGTCGCGGGGTGACTGAGGCGTGCACTGGTAGGCGTTGCCTCCGGCCAATTCGCGGACGGCACACGGAGTGTGCCTGCTACTCTTTTGCAGTTGGTGTCTCCCACCGCAACCCGTTGAATAACAGAAACTTGCGATGTGTTGCTTTCGTTTGTCCCAGTTACTGAGACATTCACTGGGACAAACCCGTTTCGCTGACATCGCGTGGATGGCCGTGGTCGGTGTCGTCGTCGACGTCCTGTCGCCCATGGCGGTTGCCATCAGCCGCAATGTCGTTGGGTTGGTCTCAGTCAAGAATGTCATGGTTCTACACTCGTTGCCCGGTTCGTGGCAGACGCCGGGGTAAGATTAACAAAAAACACAAGGTAGACTATGCAGCCTCAATCGGAGGATCCTCCTCATCCTCCTCGGCTAGAAATTCGATTTGCGCCATTCTACGCTGAGCGTCCTCGTTTCTCAAGTGCCGATAACGCTCAACCATCCTGCTGTTGGCATGGCCCAGCCATTCTCTGATTTCTCCTTCCGAGGCACCTCCAAGAAATGCTTGGCTGCAGAAGAAGTGTCTGAAACTGTGGAGTCGGCCGTGCTCGAAGCCGTTCTCGCCGGCCGGCGTGGGGAATTCATTCTTAAGCGGTTCGATTACTTCACGGATGAAGAGTTTCAACACCCGTCCAGGACAAAGTGCTTTCCCATTCGCATCACGGAAAACAAATCCACTGGAATTAGGCCCCAGACTCTCAATCGCTTTCCGAAGGCGAGGATGGATGGGGATCGAGCGTGAGCGGCGACCCTTCGTGGTTCTTGCCGTCCCTGCCTTTCCTTTTCGGCGGCTTGATCGCTCGTCCGCAATGTGGATCATCCCCGATTCAAGATGGATGTCGCTCCAGCGAAGGCCGACAAGTTCACTTATCCGAACGCCCAGGTGTGCCAAGGCGAGGATCACGTGCCCCAACCACTTCAAGTGCGGGCTGATAGTGCAGTGCTTCACCATCCTTGAGACTTCATCCGAAGAGTAGCAGTACGTGTCGCTGTCTTGGGGTCGGCGAAGCCGGAGTTTGATTTCGCAGTCAGCAGGTAGCTTCTTCTCCTCAATCAGCCACTTGACCAGCGATTTCACCGTCTGCAGTTCAAGGCAAACGGTGCTGGCCGCGTGTTTCTTGCCGAGCCATTTGCTGAATCTCTGAACCATTCCCTTGTCGAATTCGTTCCACACAGTAACACCATGTTGAGAACAGAACTCGATGTGATTATCACGAATGCTCTCGTAGCGTCGGAGGGTGGGTGGCGAAACACCGCTGAGTACCTCGCCGCGATCGCTGTGCTCGAGATACAGTCTCCAACCATCGCTGATAGAAACCAACTCTGTTGAATCGAGTACGCTGGCATCGGCCAATCCCAACTCGACGGCCTTCTGTCGATCGAGTTGCTTGAGCCGTTCCAGCGCCTCGTCACGATCTCGGGTCCCAAGGGAGTGCTTGCCGAGGTTGCGTTTCCCCCCGCGGCCATCCGCGTAGTAGACTCCGTTGCGACGAAAAAGTCCCCAGATGAAGTACTCGCAGGCGATTGGGGGTTCGTTGGGTTTTCGCGGCATATTGTTCGCTCCTTATTTAGTATTGTTGTTGCTTGAGTTAGCCCCTCGCATCCAGGCCGGACGTGGACCGGAACGGGGCGGCGACAGGTTGTTAAAGGATTCTAATGCGTCCTGTTCGGTCGAGGACGCTCTATGCGAATCTCTTGACGCAAATGAATCAATCGCGTCCGTGTCGATACTTACTCGCCTCTCGACCCCGTCATCAGGCACGGCTGTCTGGTTGTGGTGAAGCCGTAGTGCATCCCGAGGAATGAGCACACGACAGCGGTGTCCGCCCGGCTGTATCTTTGGCAATTGGCCATTGGCGAGATATCGCCGGACCGTTGACAGGGAAAGTCCACTCAATTTCATGAACTCGACGGGGGTGAGGTAGTAATGCTCACCGGGACTGCTGTCATCGGCATCAGATTGAGTGGCTTCGGGATGTTTCTTACGAGGTTTCAATGCGAGTCTGTCCGCATATCACGGAGTCGGGAAGTCTCGTGGCACCGGTGATACTCACCGCCACCAGGACACCCGTGCATTTTCCCAGAAACCTGCGTGCAACTCTAAGGGAATAGACTGGGAGTTGACTGGGAGTTGACTGGAAACTCAGAAACGTTCCCAGATGATAGCGTCGCCGCCCCCTTGCGACCGAAATCGGATTCTTTCCAGGGAGCGATTAAGAGACCGAAGAGTCTCGTGGAGTTGCTGCTGCCCATATGGCAGGACATTGTCGATGCGGGCTGGCCAGCCAGCGGCCTCGAATGCATCGAGAAGTTGATGAATATTTGAGGGGTCCCGCAGCACGCGGACGTGACGAATAACACGACCTTCAAACAACAACTCCCCAGTGTCCGCCCGCCAGATGGGCCGATCGGATGGAGGTTTGGGGGGAGCAGACTGTAGGTCGAGTTCACGCCGTAGCCAATCTGCCGTCTCTTCGCTCATCAACTTTAGGCCGAGTGCCACCTCGATGACTGCCTGTTCGAGGCAAACCCCACGAGCCTGCATCCACATGCGGATGGTGCCCAAACGAGGCCAACACGTTTCAAGGTCACCACCGAGTCGTTGCCGATCTTCCTCCGTGAACAAATGCCGCCACATACGCTCAGCAGCTACCGCGGCCCGTACGCGATGTCGAGCCGTGTTCAATTCGTTGGCTACATCACGAGAGATATGCCGTCCCCGCGAATCGGTAATGATGTCTTCCTCTGGCAGGGAATCGTCAGACATGGCCATCCCTCGACCTTGCAGGTGTAGGCGTCACATCGATAAATGCATCCAGTAGAAAGCGCACAAGTATTCGCAAGGGCTTTCCAGCCACTTCGGGACGTCAACGGAAATCGGAACACAGTTGAGAATCGGGGCGCGCTTCCATTACATCAAACTCTCCTTTCCGGTATCACACTATACCGATGCAAGCCAATCCTTGGACGATGAAGCTCGGCAAGGCCTTTTCTCTGATGGCCGGACGCTACGATTGTAGCATGGACGCAAGCCCCTGATAGCACACCGCATACAATCCTATTTATTATGCCGCAAAAACCGCAAGAATTTAGCTTCTTCTATAGGTGACTTTGAACGGGAGTGGCCACCCTGCATGCCCGCCCACAAGGACAGTGTCGCGATGAGGATACCGCCCAACTCAACCCGTCGTCTCAGCTCGCCCTAACATCGGAGTGCCCTCCTGCCCCCTGAAGGGTGTGCCGGGCCAAGGGCATGGGTAGCCCTGAAACCTGTCGATTTTGAGCGACCTAGCCGAGTTTCGGACCAGTTTCGGGCGCTTGTTGACCTGTGCCGAAAGCTTCACAAGCTGATCCAACACGTAAGCCCGGTCGGTAGTACTTAGGAGTTTGAGCTTTCCGCCAGGTGCCTTCTGTGTATCTTTCGCATCGAGCATCGCCTGCAATAACTGCTTTCCTTCTCCAGACGGCTCGGGTGCCGCCAGTTGGCCGGGCAATGGGGCAACAGTTTTCGTGTTAGAATGCGCCTGCCTGGCCACCACTTGTGCATGTATGACACCAGACTCCACGAGCGCGTAGACGCGATCTCGATGAGCTTTCAGTTCAGCTTCGGTGAATTTGTTTCCTTTGGGGTGTTTTGGATCGTACGCACCAATTTCCTGGTGGCAGTCGAAACAAACAGGAATTCCGTTGCTTTCATCATTCGACCCGCCTTTGTTCTCGTCGACTATGTGAGCTGCCTCAATGTTTACTCCACACTGCTTCAGGCAAAGGCAACAAAGGCGCCCACATTTGATAAACATGCGTGCTTTGGTATTCTGTGCAAACGTCATGTTCTTGACCTCATACGCTAGAATCGAACAATGAACTTGTTGCGGACTCGAAACTGGCCGCTTTCCTCACAAGCAGCAACGATGTCATCCGTGGTCAGCGACTCGCTAACGGAGGCATCGAGATACTTACCGATCCGATCGATAGGCAGGTAGGTCTGCCCACTGGAGAACGGGGCCATGACATTCCGATCAAGGGAAGCCATGAAACCGGCACCATCAGCGGTTGCTGAGCATCGTCGAGGACCGACTGCGGGACGACCACGGGGGCCGCCGAGATGTTGCCCACTGTGGGAACGAGCAGAGATTCGGTATTGATGCTGAAGTATCTTTTGGCCGAAGTCTTTTGCACATCGCAATCATTACTGGCCTGGCTAACAGGAAGCGCCAAGTACCAGTCAGTCCGAAGATCATCGGAATTGATCGTGAAGCCCGGCATCTGGTCGAGAAGGTCGGTGTTGGCTCGGTGGCCCGCAAGATCGACAGCATCAGTAAGTCTTCGCAGTCCACGAACCCGAAGTCGTCCTTCCCGCCGGATCGAATAACGTTCGACATCCTGCCAGGACCACGCACGTAGCGTGTCGATGTCGTCGACCCAGAACGTATGCCTGTAAAGTGTCTCAATGGGCGCTCTCTCTAACACGATCCCCGCTTCGCCACGGACATGTTCGATCTGCTGCCGAGCCTCGCTCATAAGTCGACCGGCTTGGTCGATCAGATCGCCCACGGCGGTAAAGTCGAACTCGGTGGGTGAGGGAACCGGGATTTCGGCCAACTGCTGCAGCGTCAGACTGACCGTCCGACTGCCCGTGAACAATTCCGACATCCAATGGCGGACGTGCCGGGTAGGGGCGATGCACATCGTGAGCGCCTGGGCGTCGGATCACGGCATCACCTTGGGGCAGGTGGCGACCGAGGAGAAATCCAACGAGATTACCGCCATCCCGCAGTTGCTGGAGATCATCGACGTGGAGGACGGTGTCGTCACGATCGACGCCGCGGGATGCCAGAAGAATATCGCCGCACAGATTGTCCAGGACGGGGGCGACTACGTGCTGGCACTGAAGGGGAACCAGGGCAAGATTTTCGATGACGTGCGATTGCTGATGGACTGCTCCATCCGAGACGGCTTTGCGGACTGTCCGGTCAGCCATTACGTCGAGGCCGAGGAAGGACATGGACGAGTAGAAGAGCGCCAGTACTACCAGATGACCGCTCCCAGTTGGCTTCACGGGCGTTCGGACTGGGAAGGTCTGAAGACCATTGGCGCAGCCGTGCGAGTCTACAAAGAAAAGGGCATCCAGAAGTCCGATACGCGTTACTACTTGAGCAGCCTGCGTCGGAATGGCAAGCGGTTCGCCAATGCGGTCAGGGACCATTGGGCCATCGAAAACACCCTGCACTGGTCCCTGGACATGACGTACCGCGAAGACGAAAGCCGGGTTCGTCATCGGACATTTACACAAAACCTATCCTGGCTACGCCGCTTCACCTTGAGCCTGATCAAGCAACATCCGGGCAAGGAAAGTAACATCATGAAGCGTCGCATGGCCGGCTGGAGTGTTGCCTTCTTGATGCAAATCCTTACTGCTAAACACACTTAGTGTGCGCTGGCCCTGCCATCCGGCACTGGTTCGGACCAATCTCAAAAACCGGTTTGTTGCCGTCGAGGACCAATTGGAAGGCCGGCGGCGGCTGGTCATCCGCATCTGCAGGGCTGACAAGCAGCGCCGCGGCGAAAGCGGCCAGAACCGCCAGAAACGTGACTTCAGCGTGCATCAATTTCAAGGACATCGCTCTCCTCTTGGATCAGGGATGAACTTCCACCCATCAATCCCCCTCCTTGAAATGGTGCAACAGGGGATTGCGGATCCTCGCGCGGTCGCCGGTTATCTCGATGGCCGCGCGGTGTGCCGACCGGTCGAAAACCCGCGTGCTCAGCGAGACATGGTCGTCGAAAAAGACCTCCATCATGCTGTCGCAGACAAAGATCCGCACCTTGACCGGTTTGCCGTCGACAACCGGATGGTCCTTCTTGTTGAACGTGCCGCCGCCGGTCCTGGCCTGGCGAATGGCCACCTCGTCGGCCCCGGCGTCGAGGGCGATGCGATAGCCGCTCTCGAACGCCTCCGTGGTGCGCACCAGAAGGTCCACCCCGGACTCGGGGGAGGCCAGCACGATCTCCGCCTCGAAGTAGTAGTCCGGATTCTCCCCCGGCAGGTCCAGCAGCAGGGCCCCGCCGTCCTCCCCCGTGCAGCGGAACTCCCGCTTCTCGGCGTCGATGTCCCAGGCGCCCCGCAACGGGCGGGCACAGTCGAAGAGCGCCGCGTTGTGCGCCGGCGCGCGGATGGCGGCAATCAACTCCGGCAGCGGCCGCACACCAAGTTTCCCGGCGGCATTGAACACCAGTTCACGTCCCACGCCCATGGGGCCAGCGTAACCGCTGATATTCCTCTCCGGCGTCTTGCGTTTGGTAAAGAACCCCCAGCTCAGCCGCCGCTTGCCGTCGTAGGCATGACGGGACGCCGCCGTGAAATAGGTGCTGTGATAGAAACCCGCATTCTCCCAGGGGCCGTGCAGCGAGCCGGCCTCGTAGACCCAGGTGTTGTGGTCCAGCAGGGTCAAGTGCCAGCGCCCCTTGCGCTCGAACACCTGGGGACAGCTGGCATGCGTCCGCAAACCGTCCTTGAAGATCGGATCTCGCTGTTCCCAGCTCAACAGGTCCTTCGATGTGAACAGCCCCACCGCGACCTTGTCGTCGCTGGTGGCCTCGACGAGCATCCACCAGCGTCGTTCGGCCTCGTTGAAGAACACGTAGCAATCGCGGAACTTCTTCTTGTGAAGCTGGTAGACCTTGTTGTCCGCCTTCGCGACGAGCCGGCTGTTCTTGAAATCGAACCGCCACGGGTTGTCGCTGACCACCAGCCGGATCGTCTGCGGCCCCGCGTCGGTATAGAACAGGTAGTACTTGCCGTCATGCCGCACGACGGTGCCGGTGGCGATCCGGTGGCCGACCATGGCCGGCGCGTGCTCGGTCCACTTGAGCAGGTCGGTGCTGGTCAGATGATAAACCTGCCGCAGGTCCGCGCTCAGGGTGTACACGTGCCACACGCCGTCCCAATAGGACGGAAACGGATCACCGATTTCCTTGCCGCCCTGGGGCATGATGAACGGGTTGATGCTTGTATCATGCACGGCAACAGGCTTCGGCTGCTCGGCCCCGACTGAAATCGCGAACCCTGTCAGGACCATGAATGCGATGCATAAACGTTTGTGATTCGAACTCATCTTGTGTCTCCGGCCGCCAGCTTATCTCGATACGAGATCGTTTTGTCCTTTGTTCCCCAATGATTACTGATCACCGATCTGTTGACTGCTCTTTCCAAATTCACTGTCCACTGTCCACTGTCCACTGCTGCATCCCCGGCTACTTCTTTTCGTTCCTTGGCACATCGTTCCACTCCACGCGTCGGTAGATCCAGTTCTTCGTTTCGTCAATCTTCCACGGCACTTCCTTCTCCGGTAGCCATTGTTTGTGCTTCTCGATGATCGTTGTGTACCGCGCTTCTTTGGCAACGTTGCGCAGCTCCCACGGATCGCTGTTGTGATCGTACAGCTCCTCGGATCCGTCGCTGTAGCGGATGTAGCGCCAGCGGTCGGAGCGGACGGCGTGATTGCCGCGGCCCATGGTCATCACCGCCGGCCATTCCCAGGCCGCTTTCGGGTCTTTCAGCAACGGAACCAGGCTCCGGCCTTCGGCCTGTTTCGAGGCAGGCAGGCCGCACAGATCGACCAGCGTGGGATAGATATCCAGCAGGCTGACCGTTGCGTCGCACACCGAGCCCGGTTGCGCCACGCCCGGCGCAACAATAATGAACGGCACGTGGTTGGCCTTTTCCCACAGGGTGAACTTCACGCAGCTCTTCTTGTCGCCGAGATGATACCCGTGGTCGGACCAGAGCACGATGATGGTGTTGTCCGCCCGGCCGACGGCATCGAGCTTGTCGATCAGCCGCCCGACCATGCGGTCCGCGAAGTCGGCCGACGCTTGGTAGCACTGCACCATCTTCTTCAGGCTTCCGGGCGAGTTTACCGGCTGGCGGGTCGTATTCTCGTAAATGAAGTACTCCTTCATGGCCATGTTGCGGGCGATCTCGGGCACGTCGTCCAGATCGTCTTCCGGCATGGCCGGCAGTCGTGTATCGTCGAACGGATAGCCCCGGAACACCTCCGGCGGGGCGTAGAACGGCAGGTGGGGCTTGAAGATGCCGGCCGCGAGGAACAGGGGCTTGTCCGTCCGCTGCTCCATGGTCTTTTCCACCCACTCGACGGTGTCCAGATCGATCATCTTCTGCGTGTGCTCGCCCCAGTCGAACCAGACCTTGGACAGGTGGCCGGTGCGGTAGCCGTTGTGGTTGTGCTCGGGTGCGCGGGCGGGCAGCATGTCGAAGAACTGCTCGAAAGACGGACGGTCCGGATGATCGGCCCCCGCTTCGCCGTGATGAAAGATCTTGCCCGCGCCGCGGGTCGCATAGCCGAACCGACAAAAGTAGCGAGGCAGGGTCACCGCCTCCGGAACCAGTCTGCGCCACGCGTCGTGGTTGCCGTACACGCCGCTGGTCGACGGGCGCAAGCCGGTGAGAATCGCCGCCCGCGACGGATTGCAGGCCGGGGCTGCACAGTAGGCGCGCCTGAAGAACATGCCCCGTTTCGCCAGCCGTTCCAGGTTCGGTGTCTTGATCGGATTGTCGGCGTCGAACAGCTTCAGCCAGTCGTTCATGTCATCGATGGCGATGAACAAGACATCGGGCTTGCCGAAGGCCTCCCCGCCCGGCGCTGCCAGCAAAGTGGCGCCAAGAAGACCGACGATTGTCGGGTAACTACGATGTTTCGTGAGCTGAACCTACCTCACCCTTAGATCACACTCGAACCTGAACAATCTCGTCTTCCCCTTGGCGGTGGGCCAACCGGTGACATCCATGCCCCAGGTCACGCCCTGGTTGTTCGGCCCGTCGGTGAAGTTGCCTTCCGGGACATAGAAGCCGGTGGACCGGTTCTTGAACGGGCCGGTGGGGACGAACTTAACACCGTCGGTGGACCAGAAAACGACCTGTTTCCCATTGCTGCCGGTGACCAGGGCAAGGCCGTCACGATGCTTCCAGGCAGAAAAGGCGTGTCCCTTCAAAAGGGGATTCCTGGCGTATCGACTGTACGGCCCCGTCAGCTCCCTGGCGGTGGCAAGACCGATTCTCGTGTCATTTGGCCCCTCGTGTTTGCGGAAGCCCTTGTAGTACAGCAACCATTGCCCGTTATGACGCACCACGTTCGCATCGTCGACATGCTGCCGGTCCCAGCCGTCTTTGCTGACTTCGAATACCAGTCCCTTCTTTTCCCACGGCCCCATGGGGTCATCCGCCTCCGCCAGCGCGATGCCCACATGATTGCCGTCCTTGCGCGCCCCGTTAAACCCCTTTGGCACGGCGCTGTAGAACATGTAGAAACGCCCGTCGTGCTCGACGACGTAGGCGGTCAGCGCCCCCAATGCGTCGAAGTCGTTCGTGCCGTCCGGCGCCATCGCCACGCCGCGCTCGGTCCATGCCACGCCGTCGGGCGAAGTGATCAGGCGGGTCCGTGTATTCTTAAAGAAGGCGTCGCTCGGCGCGAAGTGTTCCGTATACCAGCAGTAATACAACCCGTCGTGGCGGATAATGTTCGACGGATCGTGGTTGCGTTGGTCCGGCAATCCCGTCGCCTCCGCGACCCGCTTGTTGGGGGTCATGAGTTCCTTCGGCGCCGACTCCGCCGCGCCGGCCGTGCCGGCGGCCGCCGTCCCGGCCAGCAAGGCCAACAGTCCCGCACCGACCAGTGCTCTCACGGTTTGCTCCTTGGCACTCGGTGTTCCGCGTCTTCGCGCGAGGCCCGCTTCGGCAACTCGCCGTCGCCCGGCTTCTCGCTGCCGAGCACGCAGTCGAGCCAGCGATGAACGCGCACATTCATCACTCTTCATTCTACCCTATTCAACCCCGTCTGCAAGAACTTGGGTCGATATCCACCAAGAAAGCTGTATTATCAGGTTCCTGGAAGGGTCCTTCCCCAGATGATTGCCGAGGGCGTGTTGCCCGAGTACGATAGAAGGCATGAAGACCATCGGTGAGGGCTCCAAGCCGAAGCATCGGCAGGTGTTCGAGCACCTTCGCGCGGCGATTCTGGCCGGGAGGTACAGGCCCGGCCAGCGCGTGCCGAGCGAGGCGGCGTTGGTCCGCCGATTCGGCGTGTCGCGGCCCACGGTCGGCCGGGCCCTTCGCGACCTTCAAAGCGCCGGGCTGCTGGAGCGCCGAGCCGGCAGCGGCTCCTACGCCCGCGATCCCCATGGGCTGCGCGGCCGGTTGTTCGGGCTTTTGATTCCCGGGTTGGGCAATACGGAGATCTTCGAGCCGATCTGCGCGGAAATTGCCCGCCAGGCCGAGGCCCACCGCTTCAACCTCCTCTGGGGACACTCGCCGCCCGAGGACGCGGGCGACAAGAACCGCCTGGCGGAGGACCTCTGCCGGCAGTATGTCGCCGAGCGCGTGGTGGGAGTCTTCTTCGCCCCGGTGGAACTCGTGCCGGGCATGGACATCGTCGACGCGCGCATTGCGGCGGCCCTGGATGAAGCCGGCATCGCCGTTGTTCTGCTCGACCGCGACCTGGATGCCTTTCCACGCCGGAGCAAGTTCGACCTGGTGGGCATCGACAACCGCCGCGCCGGCTACCGGATCACGGAACACCTTCTGAACCAGGGGTGTCGGCACGTCGAATTCGTTTGCCGGCCGTTGTCGGCGCCGACGGTCGACCAGCGCATTGCCGGCTGGCGCGAGGCCCTCGCCGCGCGGGGGATCCGCTCCCGGGCCGATTGGCTCCGCCGCGGCGATCCGGCCGACGCAAGTTTCGTGCGCGGCCTGGTGGGCGGCTGCCATACAGCTTCGCCGGCGGCCAGGCGGCGCCGCGCCCCGACGCCCCGCCGAGTTTCGGCCAACAACGGATCGAGCCGGTCCCACGCCGAGGCCTTCGTTTGCGCCAACGACATCACGGCGGCCAACCTGATGCGAAGGCTGCTCGACTTGGGGCTGCACATTCCCGGAGACGTCCGCGTGGTTGGGATCGATGACGTGAAGTATTCGAAGCCGCTTTCCGTACCGCTGACGACCATGCACCAGCCCTGCCGGGAGCTTGGCGCCGCCGCCGTCCGCGCGATGATGGAACGAATCGCTCACCGCGAGATGCCCGCGCGCGACATCAGCATCGACTGCCGGTTGGTCGTCCGCGCGTCGTGCGGAGCAGCCCAGCGCGAGCTGGAAGGGCGGAATGGGAAGGCACGAAGCGGACGACGCCGGCAGTCCGCCGTTGCCTCGGCGGTCGTTGTCCAGCGAGTCTTCGCCGCTCGCGTGAAGAACGCGATGCTCGGCAAAGCGGCGGCGAAACAAGTGTGAAATAGCGACAATGTCCCATACACCCACATTTCCCATTTGACTCGTGAAACTTTGGCACGCGATTTGCGCCAAGCCCTTGAAAAACAGGGGTTTGCACGCTCAACATGCCAAGCTGACAGGGGAACCCAATGGGTGACGCCGAAAACGATGATTTGCGGGTCGGTTTTGACACTCGCTTGAAGCTGAAATTCTGCGGCAGTCAGGTCACCACGGATGCCGGATTGCTGGCCTACCGCGAACTGGACGAAGCGCTGGGACTCACCGCGATGGGCGCGGGGCTTTTGACCGATTCGCGTCAGGGCAGCAACAAGCAGCACTTGCTGGTGCCACTGTTGCGACAGTCGATCTACAGTCGCTTGGCAGGCTATGAAGACGTGAATGATGCCGAGCGTCTCGCGGTCGATCCCGCCATGCGTCATGTTGTGGGCGGCCGAGCAGCGGAGGCGGACAACGAAGCCGCTTCCATGAGCGTCGTGGGACGCTTTGAGACCGAGATACTCAGCCAGCGGCATAACCTGACAGCGCTGATGAACCTTTCGGGCCAGTGGATCGACAAGGTCCATCTGCACCAGCCGCTTCGTGAATTGATCCTCGACATGGACAGTTCCGTGAGCGAGACCTATGGCCAGCAAGAGGGCACCGCTTACAACGGACACTTCAAGTGCCTCTGCTATCATCCGCTGTTTCTGTTCAACCAGTTCGGCGACCTGGAATACGCGATGCTCCGACGCGGCAACAAGGCGAGCGCAAAATACTGGCGGAAGGCGCTCTTGCCAGTGATCGAGCGGTATCGTCACTACGACATCCCCAAGTTCTTTCGTGGCGATGCTGCCTTTGCCATTCCGGCGTTGTACCGATTGCTGGAGAAAGAAGGTTATCGCTACGCTATCCGCATCAAGTCCAACGCCGTACTGGAGCGGGAAATCGAGCATTTGCTGACCCGCCCTGTGGGCCGCCCCTCGCACAAGCCGAAGGTCTTCTATCACAGTTTTCAGTATCAAGCGAAGTCATGGCAGCGAACGCGGCGCGTGGTCGCCAAGATCGAATGGCACGCTGGTGAGTTGTTCCCGCGAGTCGGCTTCATCGTGACCAACTTGAAAAAGCAATCGAAGAACGTGGTGAAATTCTACAACGGTCGCGGCACGGCGGAGCAGTGGATCAAGGAAGGCAAGAACGCCGTGAAATGGACGAAGCTCTCCTGCCGCACGTTCAAGGACAACCAGACACGACTGCAATTGTTCGCCTTGGCTTACAACCTCGGCAACTTCCTGCGGCGGTTGGCGTTACCGAAACCAGTACAGCACTGGTCGCTGACGACGCTGCGGGAAAAGCTGGTGAAGATCGGAGCCAAGGTGACGCGGCACTCGAAGTACGTGTTCTTTCAACTGGCCGAGGTGGCGGTGCCACGGCGGTTGTTCGCGGATATTCTCGACCGCATTGCACGGCTGGCAATGCCGCCACCGCTGGTCGAGTGACGCGACTCGGGAGCGGAAAAAGAGCGGAAAACGAGGTTCCCGGCGGAGAAGGTCTGCGGCGAACCAGCGTTGGCTGCTGAAAAACGACTCGACAAGAAACGATTCGCAGTTCCCAGCATCGGATAGGCGAAAAAAATGGAGAAAAATCACCACGCGTTTGAAACAGGGGGGGGCGCGATGTTAGAATAGGGAGCGATTTAGGCTTGGAGCGGTTCCAGGCTCAACCCAAATGGGAAATCCCGAGGGAAACGAAAATGAGAACGATACAAATAGCGGCGCTGATACTGACCGCGCTGGCAACACAAGCACTCGCCGCGCCGCCGCCGAAACCGAACGTCGTCCTCTTCTTCATCGACGACTTGGGCTACGGCGACATCGGCCCGTATGGCTCCAAGATTAACAAGACACCGAACCTCGATCGGATGGCGGCCGAGGGATTGAAGTGCACCGACTTCTACGTCGCCTCGACCGCGTGCTCGCCGTCGCGGGCCGCGCTGATGACCGGCTGCTACGCCGAGCGCGTCGGCATGGGCGGCAGGGTCTGTTTCCCGCTCCAGGCCAAAGCGTTGCAGCCGTCCGAGTACACCATGGCCGAGATGTTCCGGGACGCCGGATACGCCACCGGCTGTTTCGGCAAATGGCACCTGGGCCATCGGGCCGGCTACTTGCCGAACGACCAGGGGTTTGACGTCTATCAAGGGATCCCTTACTCCAACGACATGTGGGCCCCGTACGATCCGGCAAACAAGAAATGGAAGATCTCCGGCTGGCGCGTCCCGCTGCCGTGGCTCGTGGACGGAAAGCCGGTTGCCGTGGTCAAGGACGCGGAGGATCAGGGCTGGCTGACGCACGCCACCACCCGGGCCGCGCTCCGCTTCATCCGTCAGCAAGGGTCCGCAAAGAAATCGTTCTTCGCCTATTTGCCGTTTGCCGCGGTGCATCTCCCGCGCACCGGCCATCCCGACTTCCTCCCGCCGGGCGCTCCGCCGTCCAAAGGCAACAAGACGGGCGCCGAGTTCAACGTCCACCTCAAAGCTCAAATCGAAGAACTGGACTGGGCCGTCGGCCAGGTGTTTACCTCGCTAACGGAACTGGAAATCGAGAAGGACACGCTGGTGATCTTCATGTCGGACAACGGCGGGGCGCGAGGCACGAGCATGGGCCCGTTGAAAGGTGGCAAGGGCTCCGTCTTCGAGGGCGGACAACGCACCGTGTTCCTGATCCACTGGCCGGAAACCATTCCCGCGGGCAAGGTCTCGCGCGAGATCGGAATCAGTTCCGACTTGCTGCCGACCTTCGCCCGGCTCTGCGGCGGCAAGCTTTCGGACAACAAGATCGACGGGCGCGACCTGTCCGACCTGTTCCTGAATCCCGATACGGCCAAATCGCCCCACGAGGGCGTCGCCCACAAGGGAGCCGCCTACCGGCTCGGCAAATGGAAGATGGTGGGGCGGCAGTTGTTCGATCTCGAAAAGGACCTCGGAGAAAAGGTGAACGTGGCTCGGCAGCATCCCGAGGTGCTCAAGCAGTTGACCGAAAAGAACCAGCAATGGCTCGACATGATGAAACGCGAAGCGAGGCCGCACGCGGCGATGCCCGACCCGTCACCGCTGATTATGGAGAAGGAGGCCGACGCCCTGCCGGCGCTGCGTGACTGGTTGAAGGAATAGGGAATCGAATCGGCGGTTGACGTTTTTTTGTCGAGGACAACCGGTTATGTCCAAAAAGGAACCACTCTCAGACACCGAGATACTCTGCCGCAGCCTTCTCTCTCGGCATTTGCCCAGACACACCGTCATCAAGAAGCTCGTGCGAAATGGGGTTTCAAAGATACAATGGAGAACCCCATGAAGAAAAGTCTGCTCGCTGCCGGTTGTTTGGTGCTCGTCGCGGCGGCCATGCTCGCGCAGGCCCGCGCAGCAGCCAAGAAGAAGCCCCCCGCCCCCTCGCCAGAGAACGTCCGGGAGATCAAGATCACGGGCAAGTACCTCATCTTCCCCGTCTCGAACAAGGGCAGGCGCGGCCGGATGGCAATCCACGTGGGCGAGCACGATGACGCTCACGTGAATTGACCCGTCTGTGCTCAGCTAAACTGCCCCACTAC
>CAZJRB010000037.1:0-56394 GCA_964547995.1 uncultured Planctomycetaceae bacterium
CTTTCTTGTCCAGGCCAACTATAACTGTTTGTCAACTTACGAAACGAACATCTAGGAGTTTTCTGATGTTGTCGACTGCCATTGTTGCCGGTTGTCTCTTGTTCGGCCAGTTGCCGGCCCTGTCGGGGCCCGCCGTTGAACCGAAGCCGAAATTATCGCCCGCCATTCTCCAGCCGCAGGCCGGGGAGAAGAAACCTGCAAGACGTCGCTTGACGCCGCCGGAGATCGTTGCCGAGGCAATCGTGCTCCCGACGGGGCACAGGCTTACGGGTAGTTCCCGGACTCTATTGGCGGTCCTCTCGTCTACGACCGACCGTCGGCGGCAGATTGACATAACCCATGCCTATTGGCGGCTGGTCGAGGCGGTGGCCGACTACTGCTTCTGCTCGGACTACGATCGTCGGCTTCGGGACCTGTCGGCGGAGGCATCGGGCGAGCCGGAATTGCGGACGGCCCGAGCTTCGTCGGCGGCACAACTGCGGGATGCCGAAGCGGCGGTGATTGCGGCACAACACGACCTGGCGTCGTTGGCAATGCTCCTGCCCGAGGCCCCCCTTCCCTTACCGGTCGATCTGCCACACACCGGTCCGTACAAAACGGATTTCGACAGATTGCCTTCCCGTCTTACTGCTCCATCAACACTGCGGTTGATCGACCGGACGTTGCCGATCCGCCGGCAAGCGATTGACGGTCGTGCGACGGCGATCCTCGCGGCGGAGGATGCCTTCGAAGCAGCCCGGGAGGCCTACCGGCAAAACCGGACCGACTTGCGGACGGTCTTGGCCTGCATGAGGCAATGCCTCCGGCAGCGTCGGGCGATGATCCGAACGGTTGTTCTTTACAACCAAGACATTGCCGATTATGCGATGGTGGTTGCCGGCCCGGAGGCCACGGGGCAAAAACTGGTAGGGATGCTCATCAGGAAGACACGGGAGCCCGTCCGACCGCTGGTGCCGAAGATCATGCCGCCCCAGCCGGGCAAGAGGCAGGGGTCGGATGTGGAGCCGGTCGGGCACGACGAGCCGATACTTGTGCCGGCGACACCGCCTACGGGGAATGTCCCGACGCGGGCGGTTCGGCCGAAAGCGGACGCCTCTGGAGAGACAATCGCCCAACCGGACGGCGATTGGGCGCCTTCGTCGCCGTCACCGGAAGCGACCCCGGCGGCGCCCCTCCCTTCGAAACCGCCGGCGAAGGAATTGCCCGAGGAAGAAAATCCCAAATGGGAGAAAGCCGGCGACGAGGGGTCTCCAAGGGAAATGGACGAGGGGTCTCCAAGGGAAATGACTGAGGAAGCACCGGCGGCCGCCGAGAGGGAGCCGCCGAAGCCGCGGCTTGTGCCGGTTGAGCCGGCGCCGATGGAGCCGATTCCCGTGGAGGTGAAGAAACCGATCAGTAGCGCAGAGCCTGCGAAACCGCAAACGGTTCTGGAGAAGTCGCAGGCGGCTTCCACGGCGCCGGCGATGTATCCGGCATTGATCGACGCCGCGCCGGGGGCGCGAACGAAGCAGTTGACGCTCGCCTTGCACTGGGATCGCTCGTTGCCCGAGGGAGCAGGTTCGCCGATTAGTTTGGAGGAATGTCTGAGGAGCACGTCGAGCCGGAATCGCGGAGCGGCGATCCGCGCATATTGGCAAGCACGTCAACGAGCGGCCGAGTATCAGGTTGTCCTTGCCCAGGCCGAGTTGGTCGACGATTTGATCCACTCGGTACCTGCGGGTGACGAATTCCATCTGCGGCGATTGCGTTCGGCACAGGCGACGACCCGGGCGGCCAGGGACGAAGCCCGCGCAGCCCTGGTCGAGGCCCAGTATGAGTTGGCCGACAGGCTCGGGCGTTCGTCGGACCAGTTGTGGCCGATTCCGAGTACGGCCCCGCACTCGGGCCGATATCTCTTGAAGCTTGAGGCCCAGCCCCGCAGGTTGGCCGAGTCATGGTCCCTGAGGCGGATGGCAGCCATGATCCCGGCGAGGGTGGAGAGCGTGCGGCAACATGCAACCGCCGTAGTGGAGGCCGACACGGCACGGGCGGAAGCCGCGGCGAAGTTCGCCGAGGATCCCCGCTCGGTCGAGCAAGTACTGGCGAGCATCAGCCGACAAACGGAGTCGACGTTCGGTTTCCTGCGGTCGCTGACCGACTACAATCTGGCCATCGCCGATTACGCCCTGACGGTCCTCCCGCCGGAGACACCGAGTGAAAAGCTGGTAGGGGCATTGGTGGTGGGGAAGTAGTGGTGAGTGGTGGGTAGTGTGTGGTGAGTGGTGTGTGGTGATTGGTGAGTAGTGAGCGGTGGATAGTGGATAGCAAAAGCCCCCGCACTGCGTGCGGGGGTTGTGTTTTGTGGTGGGATGGCCATGACGTCGTTTGCAGTCCAACCGCTGAAGCTCGGCCCGCTGGTGGTCGATCCGCCGGTGTTACAGGCCCCAATGGCGGGTTTCACGGACTACGCGTATCGGCAGATAATGCGGCGCTTCGGCGGTGTCGGGTTGCCGGTGACCGAGATGATAAGCGCCCGGGGTTTCCTGGAAATGGACGCCCGGGATGAGGATCTGCCCGAGCGGCTTTGGGGCGTCAAGAACGAGCCGCGGCCGTTGGCCGTCCAGGTTTGGGACAACGATCCGGCGAAGCTGGCGGCCGTCGGACGGCGATTGGTCGAGGAGTTTCAGGTCAGCGCCGTCGATATAAACTTCGGTTGCCCTGCCCGGGATGTTGTGGAGAAGTCGCAAAGCGGTTCGCACCTGCTCCAGTATCCCGATCGGGTCGGGGAGATTGTGGCCCTGGTCGTCGCGGCGTGTGCGCCGGTTCCTGTGACGGCCAAAATCCGGCTCGGCCTGACCCGCGATACGGTCAACGCCATCGACGTTGCCAAGGCGGTCGAATCGGCCGGCGGCGCGGCGGTGACCGTTCATGGCCGCACGGCCGAAGACCGATTCCGCGGCACCGCCGATTGGGGCCGGATCGCCGAGATAAAGCCGCACCTAAAACGCATCCCGCTGATCGGCAACGGCGACTTGAAGACCCCGGAATCGGTGGTCAACGCGTTTCGCCGCTACGGTGTCGACGGCGTGATGATCGGCCGCGCGGTACTGGGGCGTCCGTGGCTCTTCCGCCAGATTCAAGCCGCATTGGCCGGCGAGCCGATCCCCCCCGAGCCGACACCGGTCGAGCAGCGGGATGTTCTGCTGGACCACTATCGGATGATCGTCGAACGTTTCGGCGAGGAAAAGGGAACCATCCTGATGCGTCGCTACGCTTGCTGCTACGCACAAGGCCGCCGCGGGGCCAAAACATTTCGCGGACACGTCTCGAAAGTGGCAACACGCGACGAGTTCATCGAAGTGGTTGAGCAGCACTTTCCGCATGGTGGTTGATCCACTCATGGTGAACTACTTTTTCAACACTAGCACCGGGCACTTTGCCCATCGCACGATGCGTTCGGCGACCGAGCCGATCAGAAGATGGCTCAGTCCGCTTCGGCCGTGGCTGGACGCGACGATCAGCTCGGCGCCGACTTCTTCGGCGTAATGGGCGATCTCGTGGCCGGGGTTGCCGAAACGGATCGCCACCTGCACGCCCTCATGTCCGCGGGCGGCGAGTTCCTTCTGCATGGCATCGGCGGCGTGCCGGCTGCGGCTCTCGTTGTCGACCTGGTTCCAGATGACGCCCGGGTCTTGCGGTTCCAGGACCGGCAGGACGTGGACGACGTGCAGACCGGACGGCTCGTCGACCATTTCGCCGGCGACGTCCATCGCCGTAAACGAGTCTTCCGAGAAATCGATCGGCACGACAACGGTTTTGCGGGGTAACCAGTTCATGGGAAACTCCTGCGAGTTATGTCGAGACTGGAATCACTATCCACTATCCACTACTCACCATCCACTACTCACTTTCTATACGGCTGCATCTCACCCGACTTGTACCTCCCCCAATAGTCGTCGAGCTTCTCCTTGATCTTTCCGCTGAGCATCATCACCCCCAGGATGTTGGGAAAGGCCATCGCGAGGATCATCAGGTCGGAGAAATCCAGAATTTTGGTGGCAGTGACGACCGACCCCAGTACGATGAAGACCAGGAAGAGCAGCTTGTAGGCGATCGCCGTGCGACGGCCGAATAAATGGGACCAGCATCGTTCCCCATAGTACGACCAGGATATCATGGTCGAGTAGGCGAATAGGACAACCGCGACGTAGAGGATGTACGGGAACCACGGATTGACGGTTCGGAAGGCTTCGACGGTCAGGGCGGCTCCTCGATTCTCGGTAACCAACCCGGGGTGCGATCCGGCAACGCCTGTTATGATAATCGCCAGCCCGGTCATGGTGCAGATGATCACGGTATCGATGAACGGCCCGAGCGAAGCGACAATCCCCTCGCGGATGGGTTCCTCGGTTTTTGCGGCGGCATGGGCGATCGCCGCGGAGCCGATGCCCGCCTCGTTCGAGAAGGAGGCCCTTCGGATGCCGACGACCATTACCCCCAGGATACCCCCCTTAATTCCTACGGGTGTGAAAGCCCCGGCGAAAATGGCCCGGAAGGCGTCGCCGATTTGCGCATAATTGACGATGAGGATGTAGATGGTAGTGGCGACGTAAACGATGCACATCAGCGGCACGATTTTCTCGGCCGTGGCGGCAATCCGGCGAATCCCACCGATAATCACAATTCCCACCATGACGGCCATGACTACGCCGTAGATCCACGGATACTTGTCGAGCCACGGGGCCCCTTCGCGGACGGCTCCGAGCGATTGGACGATCTGGAACGTGCAACCGCCGCCGAAGGACCCCCCGATGCACAGCAGGGCGAACAGCACGGCGAGAACGCTTCCCAGTGGGCCGAGTTTCGTGCTGAGATCCTTTAAGCCCTCGCGCAGGTAGTGCATGGGTCCGCCGGAGATGGTGCCGTCGGGAGCGACGTCGCGATACATCTGGCTAAGGCTGCACTCGGCGAACTTGCTGCTCATTCCCAGCAGTCCGGCGACGATCATCCAGAAGATGGCGCCCGGCCCGCCGGTGCCCACGGCGATGGCCACACCGGCGATATTGCCCAGGCCGATCGTGGCCGACAGCGCGGACGCAAGGGCTTGAAAGTGCGAGACCTCGCCCGTTTCTTCCGGGTTGTCGTAATCTCCCCTGATCAAACGGATCGCGTGACGGAACGCCCGAAAATTGATGAAGCCCATGCGGAGCGTGAAGAATATTGCCCCAATCAAGAGCCAGAACACGATCATCGGAACCTTGGTGCCCTTGGTTGTTACAATTTTGCCTTCGCCGCACTCCGGACACATCTCGACCCTTGAGGGAGAATCCCCCCAGGTCTCGATGGTATTGAACTTCGTCCCGCACTTGGGACACTTGACCTCCGGCACCACTTCGGGAAAAAGCCATCTGCTCGTCCAGAAATCGAAGAACAGAACCTTCATGAAAGGGCTCACCAAGTAGTCGCCGAAGAACTTATCGACGTTCTTCTCCCACTCGGGTTGCTCTTTCTTTTGGGCGGGTTCGGCCGCTTCGGCGGGCCCGGCCTTCGCGTCCTCTTGCGCAGTTGCCCGCCATGTGACAGCGACCAGAAAGCCGACAAGGAGAAGAGAAAGGATGACGGCAATGGGGCGAGGTCTGCTTCTCATCGACTTGTCTTTCCCACCTTGTCGAGGGGTTGGGTTAGAAAAGGCCACCGGCAATAGCAGCCCACTACTAAGAATCTCGATCCGCCCCCGCAGAATATGTAGGGCGTACCCGGTTTTGTCAACGGCACTTGTGGCTCGATGGTTCCCCAATCCAAGGACAACCGTTACAATACCGGGATAATCTGATCCGTAATGCTCCCTCTGTAACCCGTACTGCAATCATGACACGACCGTGGATAGAAGCTCGCTTTGAGGACGGTGTGGTGTTGAGCACCCTCGAGCAGTCGATCAATTGGGCACGGCAAGGAAGTCTCTGGCCGATGACGTTCGGGCTGGCGTGCTGTGCGATCGAGATGATGTCAACTGGGGCGGCGCGTTACGACCTGGACCGGTTCGGGGCTGGGGCGTTTCGGCCCAGCCCCAGGCAGAGCGACCTGATGATCGTCGCCGGAACCGTCAGCCATAAGATGGCCAGCCGGCTGCGCCGGCTCTACGATCTGATGCCCGAGCCGAAGTATGTGATCGCCATGGGGGCGTGTGCGATCGGCGGCGGGCCGTATTCCCAACACGGCTACCACGTGGTTAAGGGCGTCGACCTGATCGTTCCGGTCGATGTGTACGTTCCCGGCTGCCCTCCGCGGCCCGAGGCCCTGCTGGAAGGCATCATGCGCCTGCAAGACAAGATCAAGGGCCAGAAGCTCGCCAAACGACCGGCGGCGGAAGGAACCAGTTGGCTGAGCACGTTTCTACGCCGCGGAACCAAAGTCGACGATGATCTGCCCGTTCCCCATCATTCCGGCTTCGTCCGCGTCGAAGAACTCAAGTCCAGCATCGACCGCGACAAGAGCAAGGAGTAGGGAAGCGGCGGAGAGAAGTCGGCTCGCGCACACGAACGGCCGGGCAACGCATTGCCCGGCCGTTCTCGTTTATGATGTCATAGGCGGCGTATCTTGCCCTCAATTCCACCGCCAGTTGCCGTTGGTCCCGGGGACGGCCTTCGCCCGGATCGAGGCCGGGGCGTCGCTCTCCTTCGCCCTATCGGCGATTACCCAGGAATTGATCAATACCCCGCCTGTGGCGAAGACCCAGGTGCGTCCCTTCTTCAACACGTTGACCTGGCTGTCAATCTGTTTGGGGGCGTTGAACGTTTCGGTCTTCACGTCGGCCGGATTCAATAAGGTCGGCATGCTGTAGCCGGCCTTGTGGGGCAACTGCTCCTTGACGATCAACGCGCTGACAATGGCCAATTCCATGCAGTTGCGCATCTGGCCGAAGATCGGCTCGGCCACGGCCAGTTCGCTGAATTTGGCCGTCATGTTGTCGGCCCATTTCTGGGCGAGGGGGCTGGCCTTTCCGCCGCGTTGCACCTTGCCGCCGGCTGAAAGGCGGTCCTCTTCGGTCATTACCTTAACGCCGGCGTCGCGAAGTTCCCAGGCCAGGCCGTCTGCGCTGTGGAGGATCGGTTTGTAATTGGGTTCGAGCCACCATCGCGGCAACATGCCCTGGTTGCCGCCCTTCATCATGGCCGGGTAACTGGGCAACCCGTCGATTGGCGATTTCTCCAAGCCCATCCCGAGCCGTTTCATGCGATAGTCGGCGGCGACCAAGACCCGGGCGAAATGGCTCGTCGTCGGCACGCCCGCAAGCGTGATCTTCTGCTTCCCCAGTGCGTTGACGATTTGGGCCGCCCTCTGTTGGGGATTGCCGACAGTCCGCATCCGGCTCGTGGCTGCACGCAGCCGAGTGAGCCCTTCAGGCGTCGGATCGATCGAGCAACTGATCCCGCCGTCAGCGGCCTGGCGCGCCGTCCGCAGAGCAACCAGGAGATCGTCCAATAGCAGGACGGGCCGCCCGGTCGTAATGCCGACTATATACCCTTTGTTGTCTACTTTCCACCCTTCGGCGGGGCCGACCAGCACAATGTCCTTCTGCTCGGGATAGACGAAGATGTAGCGTATCTGCTGCAAGCCACCAAGATACTTGATTTCGTCGGGGAGTTTGTCGCCGTGCTTCTCGATGGCGACTTCCAGGCGCCGCAGCGAGATTCTCTCCAACGGAATGGGATTCTTCAGATCGGCGGGAATTGCCTGGAGCGATTGTTTGAGATACTTGGCGAGATTGCCCTGGTCGTCCGGCTGGGCACTTCCGATTAGGCCGTTGGCATCGCAGGAAATACCACCAACGGCACGTTGGTTGTTGTAAAGCTGAGCCTTCACATCAGAGTTCAACGCCAAAACAAGTGTCAAGATAGCTATTGAGATGCCCATCCAGCGGACTATGCCGGAAACGTTACGATAGTGGGTCAGCATGAGAGTTCTCCTGCCAGGGGGTGTAAGGCGAAACTTGGGAATTGCTTCGGCCTCTCGCCACAAATCCTCTTCTTCTGCTCTGTTGGGCGAATGACCGCCAATAACGAATGTTTGTGTCGGTAAAAAAGGGTGCTTTGATGGATCTGAGATCCATACTACCACGTACCTTATAGACTAATCTCATTGACGGAAAAAAGCAAGCAAATCCGAGATTGCCGGTGCTGTGTGGTGGGGGTTTGGTCCACCCCGCCCGCGAGCATAGCGCTCATGGGGGGTGTTGAAAGGAGGTCCGTTTTCTTTTCTCAAGGCGTATTCTCGGCAAGGAGTCACTCGAATGTGGGGGCTCCTTGCACAATGGCCCCCAGTGCGGGTAAGGTAGAAGATAGGGTGTTCGCAATGATGGACTACACTTGCGTGTGTGTTCGATTTTGCGCAATCGCTTGACGGCTGGTATTTTAGGGCGGTTGCCCCAGAAAAGCTTTTCGTTATCCGGGATCGACAGGGGATCGGTCGTGTCGCAACTGGCGTATTTGGTCATTCGGGAAGGGTCGAAATGGAGCGATGTGTTCCGGTTGGTGCCGGGCCAGGCGATCACTGTCGGCCGCGCCCCGACTAATCAAGTTGTGCTTCAGGATGAGCGGTGCAGCCGTACCCACATCGAGATATTCATGTCGGATGACCAGTGGGTGCTTCGCGATCTCGACAGCCGCAACGGCACGATGGTGGGGGAGCAATTGGTCAAGGGTGACTGGATGCTCAAGCCGAGCGACGTGATCCGGATCGGGCGGTCACAACTGGTGTTTGTGCATCGTTTGGCCGAGGCCTTCAGCGATTCCACCACGGCGGGTCGCCTGGAGGATAGCGACCTGAAGGGCCAGTCGGTGGACGATTCGAGTGTGCTGGCGGCGTACGAACCGGCGACGATTACGCATCGCCGAGGCCAGACGCGGTTCTTGGAGCCGGGCGAGGAAGCGGGCATTTCGCGGATCGGTCGCGCGGCAACCAAGCTGTGCCGCCTGGCGTTCGAGCTGGCCAAGGCCTCCGACGCCGAGAGCGTGGCAGATCTTGCGCTGGGCGGGCTTGCCGAAGGGACCGTGGTTGACGCCGCCGCAGTGCTGATGTTACCCCGTGGTCTCGAAGGAAAACAGAATGCCGACGATCTGGAGATCGTTGCATCGATAAGCAAATCGAAGAAGCGGTACCAGCGGATCCCGAACCTTCTGGCCGATACCGTCATGCGTGAAGGGGAGGCAGTGCTCGCCCGAAACGTGAAGGGCGACAGCGCCTTGGCGAGCCGTGACAGCAAAGGCGAAATCCACACGAGCAGCGTGATCTGTGCCCCGATCCGACGCGGCACGAAGGTCTTCGGCTTGATACATCTCTATTCCACCGATGAGAACAAAGTGCCCGATCCCGACGATCTGGAGTTCACTCTGGCCGTGGCCGACACGGTGGCCGTGGCGATGGTCAATCTGTATCGCCGCCAGGAGCTGGCCGACAACCTGTCTCAGGTTCGCACGGAAAACGTGCAACTTCGCGAGCGGCTCGGGGTGCAGAGCGAGATTGTCGGCAAGAGTCCGGCAATCAAAGAAATCACCGACCAGATCTACCTTGCTGCGGCCACGAACTCGACCGTGCTGATTCGTGGTGAGAGCGGCGTCGGCAAGGAACTGGTTGCCAGGGCGGTCCATTCCAACAGCGCGCGGCACGACAACGTGTTTGTGTGCCTCAACTGCGCCGCACTGGCCGAGACCTTGCTGGCGAGCGAACTGTTCGGCCACGAGAAAGGCGCCTTTACCGGCGCCACCGAACGGAAGATCGGCAAGTTCGAGGCCGCCCACAAGGGAACCTTGATGCTCGATGAGATCGGGGAGATGAGCCCCAGCATTCAAGCGAAGTTTCTTCGTGTTCTGGAGGGTCATCCTTTCGAGCGGGTGGGCGGGAGCAAGCCGGTGACTGCCGACGTGCGGGTGATCGCCGCCACCAACCGCGACCTGGAGAAAGATGTCGCCGACGGCCGTTTTCGCCGCGATCTCTATTTCCGGCTCCGAGTACTGGAAATCGTCGTACCCACCTTGCGCAAGCGGCCGGAGGATGTTGAAGAACTGGCCAACCACTTTCGCGAAACGTATAATGCGGAAACCGGACGCAAGATTCGCGGGTTCACCCTCGCTGCCAAGGAGCAACTGCTCAAATACCGGTGGCCCGGAAACGTTCGCGAGCTGAAAAACGTGATCGAACGCGCTGTCGTTCTCTGCCGTGGTGAGGAAATCGGATTGGACGACCTGCTATTGACCAATATCACTACCGTGGGCGATACCGAGGCACAAGTTGTGGTCGGAAACGACGAAGAAGACGAAGAATTCCTCCCTTCTTCGCTGGCCGAGCTGGAGCGAGAACACATCCGCTCCACGCTCGAGCATACGGGCTGGAACAAGAAACGCGCGGCCGGAATTCTCGGCATCGAACGCTCGACGCTCGACCGGAAAATCCGGCGCTACGAACTGGAACGATAGTGCAGTCCTAGTGTTTGCTGGCAGGTTCTACTTTGGTCTTTTGTGCGGTGTCCTTTTTCGGAGCCTGGTTCTCCGTTAAGGAGCGGGTCTTGTTGGTCTCCTCGTTTGAGGTAATGCCTTCGTTGATGAACTTCTCCACCGCAGCGATGCTTTGTCCTCCGACCAGCTTGCGACGCCTCCAACCGTTGTTGGTTCTGCGGTACATGACCAGTTGCGGGATTGGGCCGCCGCCGGTCAGCTTCCGCGCCAACGGACCGTTGCGGTCCGGGTTAACGATGGCAAACGCGACCCTCTTCAGCAAACCCCTTTTGCGCAATTGGGGAATGACTTGCCGTTTCATCGTCTGGCACGGGGCACACCACTCGGCGCTGACCATTACGACCATGGGTTTGCCGGTCTCCGTGGTAACCCGGTGGGCCTCGGTGTACGTTTCCACGCCCGAAGAAATGAGAAAAGTGTGCAGAAGGGCTGCAAGTGCGACGCCGGACATACTAAGACTCCTTGTGTCTGAACACAGGTGCGGCAGGAAGCCGACCGGAGGGCACCGGAACGTCCGTTTCCGGTTTCTATGGGTTCGCCAGCCCATCATGGGCTGGTTTCCCGGTGGGAAGTGTGTAGTGTATTGTGTGAATATGCATTGACAAGGGGGAGGCTACCGATTTTTCCTATTGGAGGGCGTAGGTGTTTTGGAACCCCCTGGTAATTCATGCGGCGCACTTTTGGGGGGCAGAAAAAAACAGCGAGTCATCGCCCGGCTTCCGTAACTTCACAAGCTTGTGCAGCTTCCGCAGTCGGCCGATTGAGTTTGGTGCAGGGGCGCTGATATAATCCCCGAATGGAGTGGTGTTTCCTTTTTTCAACAGAAACGACTGAGTAGTTGCGTGAATCTCCGCGTTGGACTGGTTGGCTTGGGCGATGTGTGGCATCAGCGGCACGCGCCCGCGTTGCGGGCCTTGGCCGACCGTTTTGAAGTCCGGGCGATTTGCGATCAGGTGGGACACCGCGCCGAACAGGCCGCCCGGCAGTTTTCGGCGGTTGCAGTGGACGGGTACCGGGCGCTGGCGGGTCGCGAAGACCTGGAGGCCGTGCTGATCCTTTCGCCGCAGTGGTTCGGCGCCTTGCCGATCCTGGCGGCTTGCGAGTCGGGCAAGGCCGTATACTGTGCGACCGGTCTGCAACTCGAACCGGACGAGGCGCAGCGAGTCAAACGTTGCGTGGAGGAGTCGGGTGTTACATTTGCGGCCGAGTTTCCCCGACGTTTGGCGCCGGCCGCTTTGCGATTGCAGGAACTGATCGCTACCAGCCTCGGTGTTCCGAGGCTGCTGTTTTGTCATCAGCGATTGGAGACCGAGAACGACAGCCTTCGCGCCTCTTCTTCTCGCCAAGGCTGTTTGTCCGGGGATTTCGTGGAACTGGTCGATTGGTGTTGTTACGTCGTCGATTGCGAGCCGAGTTCCGTAATCGGTCTGATGCACCAGTGCGATGACGGGTCGGGGAGGGAAGACTACCAGATGATGAGCCTCGACTTTTCCGAGCGCGGCAGTTTCGGAACCGGCCCGATTGCTCAGATCAGTTGTGGCCGTTACATTCCGGGAAAATGGGAAGAGGCGATCAGTTACCGTCCGCTGGCGGCGTTGCAGGTCTCGTGCCGGCGAGGTGTGGCGTTTGTTGATTTGCCTTCCACGCTGGTCTGGTTCGACGAGGCCGGCCGTCACCAGGAGTTGCTCGAAGCGGAACGTCCCGTCGGCGAACAGTTGCTCCGTCGCTTTCATCTTGCCGTAACGGGTTCGGTCGGCAGAACGCGAGATTTGGAAGACGCATATCGCGCGCTGTGGATTGTCCAGCAGGCGAGAGTGAGTCATCTCGAAGGGCGGCGGATCGAGCTTTAGGATCGGCAGCCGGGGGCCTATGCCGATTTGTCGAGGGTTGCCGCCTGGTTCAGCTTGTTGTAGAGCGTTTTGAGGCTGATACCCAGTTCCTCGGCCGCCTTGGGCTTGTTGCCGTTGTGGCGATCGAGCGCGTCGTAGATTGCCTGCATCTCCAACTCGCGGAGCGTAACGGGGCCGGTGGGCTTCAGGGTCCTGATCGGGTGTTGCGGTCCGGAGAACTGCTGCGGCAGGTGTTCCAGCCGGATGGGCCCGTCGTTGCGGAGGATCATGGCGTGCTCGACCACGTTGGCCAGTTCGCGGACGTTGCCGGGCCAATCGTGTTTCGACAGGGCAGCCAGGGCTTCCTTGGTGAAGACTTCGTCGTCGGGCCCGGTGGCGAGGCCGAACCTTGTGGCCAGGTGCCGTCCCAGCAGTTCGATATCTTCGGTCCGCTCTCGTAGCGGCGGTATGCCGATCTCGAACGTGTTGGTGCGGAACCACAGGTCTTCGCGGAATTCGCCGTCGGCCACCATTTGATCGAGGTGCCGGTTGGTTGCGCAAACGACGCGGACGTCGCAGGTGAACGACTCGTTATCGCCGACGCGCCGGATTTCGCCGCTTTCAAGGAACCGCAGCAGCTTCGCCTGCATTGCCTTGGGCAGTTCGCCGATTTCGTCGAGCAACAACGTGCCACCGTTAGCCACTTCGAACAGGCCGACGCGTTTTTCGTCGGCGCCGGTGAACGCGCCTTTGCGGTGGCCGAACAGTTCGCTTTCGATGAGGTTTTCGGGCAGGGCCCCGCAGTTGATCGGCACGAACGGCATCTCCGAGCGGAGGCTCTGGTCGTGCAGTGCCCGGGCGACCAGTTCCTTTCCGGTGCCGGTGTCGCCGCGGACCAAGACGGTTGAATCGGTCGGTGCGACCTTGGCGATGAGTTTGCGGACCCGCTTCATTCCCTTCGATTCGCCGATCAGATCGGGAGTTCCTTCGATCCGCTCGAGCCGTTGTTTGATCGCCCGGTACTTGTTGGTCATCTCTCGGCGTTCGGCAACGCGATTGAGGACGGTTTTCACCTCGACCAGCCTGCACGGTTTGGTGAGATAGTCGAAGGTCCCGTATCGCAATGCTTGGATGGCACTGTCGAGCGAGCCTTTGCCGGTAAGGACGATCGCCTCGGTGTCGGGCGAAAGCTCTTTGGCTTTGGCGATGACTTCAATTCCGTTGCATCCGGGCATGTCGAGGTCGACGAGAATGCAGTCGTAGGTATTGCGTTCGATGGCGGCCAGGGCGGTGGTTCCGTCGGGGCAGACGGTCACTTGGTGCCCCATGCGCGGCAACTCGACGCGCATGACTTCCTGGAGGGATTTTTCGTCGTCGGCAAAGAGGAGTTTCATTGGTTTATGCGGCATGATACTGGTTCTTCGTTTCCTTGCTTGGTTCTGAAAGGGGCAGTCGCACCCGGAAGGTTGTTCCCTGTCCTTCTCCTTTGCTTTCTGCCTGGATTTCGCCACGGTGGTCGTCGACGATACGATGGCTGATCGACAGTCCGAGCCCGGTCCCCTGCCCTGTTCTGCGTCGGCTGTAGAAGGGCTCGAAGATGTGTTCGATCACGTCGGGGGTCATGCCGCAGCCGTCGTCGGTGAAGATCAACTCCGCGCTACCGGCCCGGGTTTGCAGCGTGATGGTCACGGTCCCGCCGTCTTCCATGCTGTCCAGGGCATTGGTCAACAGGTTCAAGACAACCTGCTTGATTTCCGAGGCGTTGACCAGGGCGACAACGGGCCGGGCAGGTTTGAAAAGAATGTGCTTTCTCTGGTACTTGCCGAGGTGGCCGACCATATCGATGACGCTTTGAATCAGTTCACCCAGATCGGCGTCCCGGCGAGTTGACGGCCCGATTCGCGAAAAGTCGAGCAATCTCTCCGTGATTTTCTTGCAGCGGAATGCTTCGTCCTGGATCATCTGGAGGTAGTTGCTTGCGACTTCGTAATCCTTGCTGTTGGTATCGAGAACGTCGGTGGCGCTCATCTGAAGCGACTCGGCGCACATGGCGATTGATGCCAGCGGGTTGTTGATTTCGTGGGCGACTCCGGCGGCGAGAGAACCGACGCTGGCAAGCCGCTCGCTGCGGACGACCTGGTTGGTGCGTTCGCAGACCTGACGATCGAGGTCATCGCGGATGTCCTGGAATCGGCCCGTCATGCCGTTTAGGGCTTCGGCCAGTTCCGCCATTTCATCTTTCGTGTCGAGATGGATCCGGTAGTGAAATTTCCCGGCGGCTACCTCGCGCGATCCGTCGATCAGGATGCGCAGCGGGCGAAAGATCCACTTGTAGAAGAGCTTGACGAACAACAAGAAGAGCAACGCGGCCGAAACGACGATGATCCACGTGCCCACGATCAGCGTGCGGTATTGCCCGCGGACTTCGTGAGCGAAACCAGCCATCTTGGCGTGGAGATGACTGGGCAACTCGCCGGCCAGCCTTTGCAGCTCCTCGAGTTCGGTGTCGAGTCGGCCGGCTTTCAGGTAGTTGAAAATCCAGTCCTCGTCGTTGTTGGCCGCATGGACGCGTGCCATCGCGGTTTCGACCTCTTGCAGTGTCTCCAGTTCGCTCTGGTTGTCCGACATGCGCGAGTCGACCCGCACGGGATGCTCGACCTGATGGCGGTAGGTGCTGAGCGTATCGTCTACCTGATCGAGTTGGGTTTGAAATTGCTGGCGGACCAACTGCGCTCGCAGCGGCGCCTGGTTCGACTCCATGTTCGCAAAGGTTGCGGCCTGCAACCCCCGCAACTCACCCAGCGTAATCCGCAGGTCACCCACCTGCCGGCTCAATTTGGCCGCCACCGGCAACTCGACTACGCGCCAGCTAAGGCTCTTGGCCAGCGCCCGGTAGACGTAGCTGGTATAAAGGCTGGCGGAGGCAAGAGCCACCACCACCAGCACCAGCAGGCACAAACCGGCCAGAAGCTTGATCCAAATCGGCTTTGACGAGAGCACAAGCGACCTCCCTGTCGCGCGAGAGTCATCGACGTGTCAAGGGCGGAGACGCACCCCGACCGTTCTTCCTGAACCGAGGGGGCGGGAGTTTAGCATCAGTGGGCGTTCCAAGGCAAGAGGAGGAAGCGGGAGGGGGCATAATTTGGGGGCAATGTGGAAGTTGGGCAACAATAAAACCGTTCCCCCGTGCTGTCAAAGCTCGAGTACCCCTTTGTCGGCCTCCGCCTTGCGATTCTTCCTCAACTGGATCATCATGAAGCTGACTGCTCGGAAATACTCGGCGACAGCCTGGGAGTAATTACCGGCCTTGTGGGCAGAGCTGCCGCGGGCGGCGAAGGCCTTGAAGCGTGGCCAATCCACTGCCCAATTTCCCTCTTCCGCGGCGGTGCGAAGCTGCTCGACGATCTTGGAGGTCTTTTGAGCAAACGCGGCGTTGATTGGACACGTGGATGCCGTGTAAGGTCCCTTCCCCAACGGCCTGGTGCTATCGAGCCTGAATTTCGGTTCCGCCTCGCTATAGCGTTGCAGCACAACAAAGACCATGGTAACAAAGGCGGCAACGACACAGACCAGGGCGGGTATCCTCGCACCCATGGCAAGCGAACCCAGTGCCCCCATCGCCGCCACGCCGAGCACGATCCAAAGGATCGGGTTGACCGGTTGGGTTTTCGGCGGGGTAGGCGGAGGCGGCGGCTCGTGGCTGCCCTGCTCGGCAATTTGCGGACCGGTTACATGTACGACGATGGCAGTGATGTTGTCAGGGCCCCCTCGCAAGTTCGCCAGGTCGATCAAAGCTCGAACCGCCTCACCCGGCGGAAGGCAGCGAACGATGGTTCCCATCTCCTCGTCGCTGACCTGGCCCGATAAACCATCGGTACACAGCAGGAAGGTATCCCCTTGTTCGACTGGAAACGGTCCCTCCAAATCGGTCTTGACTGCTGGGTTGGGCCCCAGGGATCGCGTAATGACGTTCTTGGGGATGAAATCCGGGACGGAGTCTTTGGGGATCTGTCCGGCAGCGCGCATCTCCCAAACCAGGCTGTGGTCGAACGTGAGTTGTTCCATTCGCCCTTGCCGCAAGCGGTAGATGCGACTATCGCCCACATGTGCGACCAGGGCACCCTGCGGCAACAGTATCAGGGTGGTGGCCGTGGTCCCCATCCCTTTGAAGTCTTGAACCTGACCACGATTGTAGATCTGTTTGTTGGCGTCGGCGATTGCCGCGAGAAGGGCTTCCGGGGGCGATTTGTCGAGGAGCTTGCTGTAAGTAAGAGCCAAGGTGTCGGTGGCCAGCTTGCTGGCAAGTTCTCCGGCGGCATGCGCCCCCATTCCGTCGGCAACGCAGAACAGGTGTCCCCGTTGTTGCCAGAGTTGCTGGTTGCCGGCGAGAACGACGGTGAAGGCATCCTGGTTGTTCAGACGCCGCAAACCCACGTCGGTCAGTTCCGCGTGTTCCAGACAATGATCCCACTTGGCGGTTTGGTCCATGGAAACGCAACGGTGCCTATCTTGAAGGGGGGAGACGAAATCACCTGCCCGAAGGACACAACCTAGCGTCAACAATTATAACGTTGTCGTTGGGCTTTAGCCAGTCGCGGGCCTTGTGCTGCCCAGATTTGGTGGGTAGGCGGAAATCACTCCTACCATTTATGCATTCAGAATATGCTGTCACGGCCACGCAGTAGGGGGACACGGCCCCCCTTATGGTGTATCAGAGCACAATCCACTCGTTTGGCTTGCGGTTTCCAAACCCACTCCTCCAAAACTACGTTCTCTTGCCGAGTGCTCGGCGTTTGACGGATCGGGTGTTTTTCGGACAATTCGGGCTAGGATTTTTCCGCCCGGGGCACTATACTCCGGCCCCATTTGCCCCTCATGGCATCTCTTCTCAGAAAACGCAACCCCACCCGCCACCGGCCATGTGCTCAGTTCGCACAGAGCCCGAAGCCGAGAAACCCATTTTCATGCTAGCCACCTTCTCCGGTTGTCCACCGTCCGTCAGCAGATTCCGCTCGGCGCTGTTGTTCCTGGTCCTGGTTGCTTGTGTTTTCGCAGTTGGGTGCGTACAGCGCCGAATGATGATCCGCAGCAATCCGCCGGGTGCGTTGGTCTATATCGACGATTACGAAATCGGGACGACTCCGATTGCAACGAATTTTACTTATTACGGTAAGCGGAAAATCCGTTTGGTAAAGGACGGTTACGAGACACAAACGGTCCTGCAATCGGTGCCGCCTCCCTGGTACCAGATTCCGCCGCTGGACTTTGTGAGCGAGAACGTCGTGCCGTGGGAGATCCGCGACCAACGGGTGCTCAACTATCAATTGGCTCCCCAGATGGTCGTGCCCACCGAACAGTTGCTCGGCCGAGCGGAACAGATGCGACGGACTGCACAGGCGGCGGCGGGCGGTGTTGTGCCTGCTTCGCCTACTCCAGTTGCTCCCGGAACCCCAACGGAGATCGGCCCGGCGCCGATCGATCCGAATCTGATTCCGATTCCGCCCGATATCGAGGTGATTCCGGCTCCCCCGCCGATCGGCGGTCAGCCGGTACATCCGTTGCCGCGCGAGTAGTCTCAACTCTCAACTACTTGATTCCCGGATTGCGCTGGATGGCTCCGCGCACGCCGAGCAACTCCGGGTGGCGAGCGATCTTGTCCGAGAAGACCCGGGCGTCGGCAACAATCGGCTTGAGTTGGCGGGTGAGTTCGTCAATATTGCGGGCTGCCCGGTTGAGGTGGCAGTAGAGTTCGGGATCGTTCATCAACTTCCCGAGCGAGCCGGTCGGGCTGTTTATCTTCTGGCTGAAGAGGATCAATTGCGACATGAGCTGATCGAGATTATCGGTTCCGCGATCGATCCGTTCGAGCATTTCCCGGCTGCCCAATTTGGCTGTGAATTGCTGCATGTTGTCGAGATTCGATTCGACCTTGCCCAAGGCATCCTGCATAGTGACCATGGTGTCGCGAGTTTGCTGGACGACCTCCGGCATTTGCTCCAAAGAACGGCGGAGCTGTTCCTGGAGTTCCTCGTCGCCGATGAGTTTGTTGGTGGCGTCGGCGATCTTCTGGACGGATACCAGGGTGCGGTTGGCCTGGTCGACGGCGGTTTTGAATCCTTCCTGATTCTCATCGAGAATGTCGTTGACCGTGTCGAGCGTTTTCCCCAGCTTCTGGCTGGCGTGGCTCAGGTTGCCGGCGGCCGTGGTCACGGACCCGATCGTCTTGTCGAGCGTTTGTTGGAGATCGCTCATCATTTCGGTCGGATCCACTTGGACATAGCCGCGCAGTTTTGTGCCGTCGGCAATTTCCGTCGTCGGGATTTTCGGATCATCCACGCGAACGAATTCGAGCGCCGCGTCGCCCAACAGGCTTGTTTGCACGTAGCAGATGTCGTTGTGGTAAAGCCGTTTGTCACCCTGGATGGCGGCGGTGACCACGACGGCGGCGGTGGCACGCCCCTGCTCGTCCGTAGCGAACTTGACTTTGCTGACGCGACCGATAAGTATCCCGCTCTTGCGGACCGGGGTATCCTTTTTAACGCCCGGCGCCGAGGGGAAAGTAATCTCGATGGTATACTCCTTGTGAATGATCTTGGGAAGTTTGCCGAACATCGCGAGCAGGATGCCGGTGATGATTAGCGTGGCGAAGACCATCACGCCGACTCGGAATTGCATGACCCGTTCGTCCATGATTCAGCTCCCGTTGATACCGTTTCGGCTTCGCATTTCCATGAGTCGTTCGCCCGCCTCGCCGTTGACGAACTGGCTTACCCGGCGGTCGGGTGCGGAATCGATCTGCTCGGGCACTCCGTCGTAGAGAACTTGCGGCTCGTCCTCGCGGAGTCTTTCCAGCGGGTAGAGCATGACGATCCGGTTGGCGGTCTTTCGCGCGGTCCGCATATCGTGCGTGACCACTATCGCGGTGACGGGGTGTTCCCGCCGGGTCTTGAGGATCAACTCGTTGATCACGTCGCTCATGATCGGATCGAGTCCGGTGGTTGGCTCATCGTAGAGGATGATTTCCGGGTCCATAGCCAGGGCGCGGGCCAACCCAACGCGCTTCCGCATCCCGCCGGAGAGTTCGGCCGGCTTTTTGCGCATCGCTTCTTGCGGCAAGCCGACCTCGGCCAGCCGTGCCAGCACGATTTCACGGATATCCTCCTCGTTCTTTGACGTGTGTTGCTTTAGCGGGAAGGCGATGTTTTGGGCCACCGTCATGCTGTCGAACAGGGCCGCCTGCTGGAAGAGGAACCCGAAGCGGATCCGCTGCCGGGTGAGTTCGCGTTCACTCAGTTCGGAAAGATCGTTTCCATCGAAACGGACCTTTCCCCGCGTCGGCTGCAATAGTCCGATGACCGTCTTCAGCAACACGGTTTTGCCGCAACCGCTTTCACCGATGACGGCCAGAGTTTCGCCTTGGGTAAGATTGAAACTGATACGGCGCAGGACCTTCTGAGGCCCGAAATCGACGCTGAGACCTTGGATTTCCACCAGCGGCAGGGGGCGGCCGTTCGAGTTTTCGGGGAACGTTACCATGGTCTTGCTGCTTTTCCTAGAAGAGGCGGGGTGCCTCGGGCCAGATGGAATAGTAGATGCCGTCGAGCATGATGCCCAGAAGCAGATCGAGCACGAGGATGATCACGAATGAGTAGACGAAAGCGGAGGTGGCCGCTTTGCCCACCCCCTCGGCGCCCGGATCGCAGTGGAAACCGCGGTGGCACGCGATCAGCGCGATTGCCGCACCAAAAAAAAGGCTCTTGAAAACGCCGACGAACAGGTCGAAGTTACCCACAAAATCCGCCGAATTCGCCAGATAATGATGCGGATCGATTCCCAGAAGGAATACCGCGTAGAAGTACGCGCCGGCGACACCCATGAAGTCGGCCATGATCGTCAAGGCGGGAATCAGGCAAAGGCAGGCGAGAAACCGCGGTACGACCAGGTAGTGAATCGGATTGGCGCCCATGCTGCTGAGCGCATCGATCTGTTCGGTGACCCGCATCGTACCTAGTTCAGCGGCCATGGAGCTGCCGACCCGGCCGGCCAGCATCGTCGCCGCCAGCACCGGTCCCAACTCGCGGACAAGCGACATATTGATAACCGCACCCAACCGCGTTTCCATGTTGAGCATTCGGAATTGATTGAAACTCTGCACCACCAGCACCATCCCGATGAATGTCCCCGTCAAGGCCACCACCGGGAGACTCAACACGCCGATCTGATAGAAATTCGGGAGGATTGTCTCGCGGCGCGGGAGCCGGGTAAACAGCCAGCGGGTCGTCCGGGCGGTAAACAGCGACATGCTTCCCAGCGCGATCATCCAGTCCATGATTAACGCGCCGAGATCGGCGATCCAGTTGGCCATCATCATCACGAGGCCGCCGCCCGGCTGCTCGGAAATCGGGATGTCTGGGATAGAGGCCATCAGGCGCTTCTTATTCTTATTGGATGTCGGGGAGTGCGCAAATCAAGCGCAGAACTCCATTTCTTACTTCGTCGAGGTGACCTTGAGGCTTGAGAAAACCTTGCCGATTCGAGAAGTGAGGCAAGATGCGGTATATGCGAAGATTGCCTGACCGGGATTATTTATGTGACAAGCAGGGGAGGCGTAGCCCGCCCGGAGATCCTGAACCCTGTTCCAACGGAACCCTGGCACGCAGTGCCAGGGCTTTTGCTCTCGACCTCAACTCTCGACCCTCAACTCGTGTGATATGTTATTTCCCGGGTCTTGCCTTACTTTTTAATCCCGACGATAGTAGAGACGAACGTGTGCTGCTGGTATTGGTGCGAGAGTCCCTCGTACTCGCCCTTGATACGTCCCAATTCGCCCCAGGCGTAGAAGCCGAACAGCGGAACCCGGTTGCCCAGGGCCGGGAGAATCGCTTGGGTGACTTCGTCGTCGGTTTTCTTGCCGAAGGTCCGCAACCGCATCCCGCGGGCACAACAGTTGCTGAGCAGGCACAGGGCGGGTTCGTCGCCCGCCTGTTTGACCTCCTTGACAGTCTCTCGAATCCCCTTCTTGGCCGCGGCAATGATGGACGGGGCGGAATCCCCACCACAGAGAACCTTGATCTTGCTGCCCTTGACCACCGGCGCGACGAAGCAGAGCGAGCCCTTCGGCGTATCTACTTCTTTCCCCTCACGGTCCTTGCCTTTCTCGGGAACCCAGTTCAGCACCATGCGGACGTACTCCTTGCCTTCGGCAACAATGACCCCGATGGGATGTTGCCAATCGCTGCTCAGTTCGTCGTCTTCTTTCATGCCGCGGAGTTTTCGGTAGACTTCCTCCGCCGGCTTGTCGTCGAGTGTAACGATCCACTTGTCTTTGGTCTCGGTGACCGTGACGGTATCCTTGGCGGGTTTGAATTCGTTGGTGTGGTTGCCGAAGGCATCGATAGGTCCGCCTATACCGATGGCGACAACGTGCCCTTTCATCGCTTCACCGTCCTTGAACTGGGCCCCCGCCAGACCGCCCGCCGACTCCATGTCGTCGGGCATGCTGTTGCCGCCGAACAGGGTGATTCCTTTCGGGCTGTTGTCAACGACACCGCGGATGAAATCTTCGACGCTAACGCCCTCTTTGGCCTCGAAACTCAGTCGCATTTCGGCCAGGACGAGGATCAGCTTCAAGTCCTTGACGTCTTTCATTGCACCGGCGACGGCCTTGCCGGTGGCCAGCCGATTGTCTTGTATCTCGACCTTGCACGTTTCGGCGGAGGCCTGATCGCCGCCGACGGCCAAGACGGCCACGGCGTTGCGAAGCAGCGTGCCGCTGTTGGTCAGGCACCGGGCACGGCAACCGATGTTCTTTACTCCGTCGCAAGCCTCGTTGACGGCCTCGGCAACGGCTTTCTCGGCAGGCACATCCGCCTTACAGGCGGTGGCCTGGCTCTTTTCGTCGGGTGTGAAGTCGGGGTCCTGATAGTAGGTGTAGAAAACAACAGCCTTGGCCGGGCACCCAAGGGCCTCGATGGCCCGCTGCGTCGCCTCTTTGCCGGCCGCCGCCGGATCGGTGTTGGCGGACCATGCCACGGCAAACCTGATCTTCTCTTCTGAACCGGATGCCACCACGTTTTCGCTTCTCTTCACGGTAACCCTCCTCCTCGACCTTGGTCTCCTCTTCTTGATTCGATGTTTTGCCATGATTATCGGGCTGGACCGGAGTTCAAGGTCCCCCTGCGAGCTTGTTGGCGGTATCGCATCCGATCCGGGTGCAGAGGCACACCAGGGCAGGGCCGCACTGGCCAATAGAAACGATAGCAGTGTTCTCATGATCTCGATCCTCGGGTTGGGAAGTTGCGAAATTTCGCGTGAAGGGGGGACATTGTACCCAATCCGCGAAGAGCAGGAATCCCCCACCGGATTTGGCATACCACACCCCTTCGCAGAGGTGTTTGGCCTGGTTTACGCGGGCTGGTGGCAGAATTTGGAACTTTCCATTGCGGGTGAGTTGACCGGACTGGCACCCTTGAGTAGAGTAGATGGACGGACGCGCCCGTCCGCAATTTTCCCGGAAAGCAGCATGAATCACTCGAACGGCACTACCTCCGAGAATCCCGAGAAACGAAACGCCGTTCTGGAGCAGGCCATACGCACATTTGCCGAACTCGGCTTCCGCAGGGCCGACGTCCAGGTGATCGCCGATCGAGCGGGCGTCGGCAAGGGAACCGTCTATCGTTACTTCGGCAACAAGGAGGACCTGTTTTGGGCGGCCAGTTTCGAGGTCCTCCGGCGACTCGAGCAGCGGTTGTTTCCGGCCGTCCAGCGTGAGGAAGGGGCACTGGAGAAACTCCGCGCCGCATGTCTTGCCTATGCAGGGTTTTTTGAAGAGAACCCAAACTGCCTGGAAATCTTCGTCCAGGATCGGGCCGAATTCCGCGGCGGCATACCCGAGTCGCACTTGGAGCATCAGGAGAAGCTGATTGAGGAGTTCGGCGACATTCTCCGACAGGGAATCGACCGGGGCGAAGTCAGGCCCGTCGATATCCGCAAGACGATTCTCGCCTTAGGGAGCGTTCTGTACGGAACCGTGGTCTTCAGTTCCTACGCGACATTCGACTTGACGATTACCGAGATGGCCGAACATGCCGTGGATGTTTTCTTGAGTGGTTTGTGCGTCGATACCTCGTGCAACAATGAAGGAAGTGCAACATGAAGCGACTCGGTGCCGTTCTGCCGGTGGTGGTCTTGGCCTGCGGCCTGGCGGGATGTGGGGGGACCGACAAATCGGCCGATCATGCCGCCGGGGAGGTTCACGTGCCGGAGGTGGAATTCGCGCCGGTTGCACGGGTGCCCATTCGCACTTCGCTCGATCTGGTCGGCACGCTGATTCCCGTCCGGGCAACGACGATCGTCTCCGATGTGGACGGGATCATCGAGTCCTTTCCCAACTCGAACCGGAGTCTCGAATTCGAGGAAAACGGGCAAAAGAGGTCGGTGCCGCTGACGTTGGACCTCGGGCACGAGGTCCGCGAAGGGGACGTGTTGGTCCAGATAGACCCGACTGATTTCCGGCTGGCGCTGGAGGTTGCCGAAAAAAAGCGCGATTTAGCCAAGAAGAATCTGGACCTCTTGAAGAACTGGATGCAGCAGGAAGAGACGGAGCAGTTATTGCGGGCGTCGAAGGAAGCGGAAGCTGCCTATAAGTTCGCGAAGGCCGATTTCGACCGGTTGGATCAACTCCACCAGCGGCACAGCATTTCGCGAAGCGAATATGATGCGGCCGAGATGGCGCTGGAAACGGCCAAGGCAGTGAGAAGGCATGCTGGCGAGGCCTTGAAGATTGCGGAGAAACGCATGCCCGCCCAACTCGCCGTTGCCCAGGCCAAGTTTGCCGTTGCTGAAGCGGAGGTCAAGGTTCAACAAGAGAAACTCGACAAGACGACGGTTCACGCCCCGTACGACGCCGTGATCGCCGATCGCTACGTCAGCGTGGGCGATCGCGTTACGGCGATGCCGCGCGTGGAGATCATGCGGATCATTGATCCGCGGGTGCTCTTTGCCGAGGTCGACGTGCCGGAGCGGTATCAAGCGAAGGTCAAGCTGGGCGAGATGGCAGCGGTCACCGCCGAAGGAGTTTCCCAACCGGTCCCCGCCCGGGTCGAGATCGTAAATTCCATGATCGATCCGGAGACCCGTACCTTTCGCGTCCGGCTGACAATCGACAACCGCAAGCGGATTCTGAAGTCGGGCGGGTTCGTTCACGTGGCTTTGCCGATCGCCACGGCGGTGAACGTCACGGCGGTCCCGCGCCGCGCCGTCACCTTCACCGAGGGGCATCCCGCCGTGTTCGTCTTCGAGCCGGCAGGAACCGACGGACTGGGCCACGTCAGAAAGGCGCCCGTCGAGCTGGGAGTTGCCAACGGAGACTCCTATGAAATCACCGCCGGCGTTTCGCCGGGGCAGTTGGTCGCAGCCGAGAAGCTCTCACTACTGACTAACGGTTTGCGGGTTCAACCCAAACACATACGATGAAGATCTCCGAGACGTGCATCCGCCGGCCGGTCCTTACCTCCATGGTGTTCATCTCCCTGGCGGTCTTTGGGATTGTTTCCTACAGATCAATCGGCGTGGACCTTTTCCCTGACGTCGATTTCCCGATCGTTACCGTAACGGTACCTTTTGAAGGAGCCGATCCGGAGACGGTCGAAACCGAAGTGACCGACGTGATTGAGGAGGCGGTCAACACGATCAGCGGTATCAAGAGCCTGCGGAGCGAGAGCATCGAAGGCCTGTCGCAGGTTTTCATCGAATTCGAGTTGGAGGAGGACGTCAACGTCGTTAGCCAGGATGTTCGCGAAAAAGTGGCGGGCATTCGCGGCGAGTTGCCGCTGGAGATCGAGCCGCCGATGATCGAGAAGCTCGACCTCGACGCCGCGCCGATCCTGTCGATTGTCGTTTCCGGTCCGGATCCCATCCGCGAACTGACCCGGTATGCCGACGACGTGGTGAAAGTCCGCATCGAGGGCGTTCCGGGGGTGGGTAACGTGCGCCTGGTCGGCGACCGCGAGCGGGAAGTCCGAATCTGGCTCCGCATCCACAACCTGCACGCCCACCAGCTCACGGCCAAGGACGTGATCGACCGGCTGCGGGCCGAAAACCTCGAGCCGCCGGGGGGGCGGGTGGAAACCGCCGCCCGGGAAATCATCGTCAAGACCAAAGGCAAAATCGAGAAGGTCGAGGACTTCGAGAATCTCATCGTCGCCAATCGCCTGGGAACCCCCATTCGGCTGCGCGACGTGGCCTGGGTGGAAGACGGTATGGAGGACTTCCGAAGCCTTGCCCAACTCGACGGCCGCCGGGCCGTTTCCCTGCTGGTCCGTCGCCAGTCGGGAACCAACATGCTCCAAGTGGCCAACGTCGTCAAGGAACGCCTCGACGACCTCCGCGACGAACTGCCCGCAGGATATGAATTGATCGTCGCCCAGGACCTCTCGGTCTTCGTCCGTCAGAGCATCAGCGAGGCCCAGGGCGAGCTGCTCCGCGGCGGTATTCTCGCCGTCCTGGTGATCCTGCTTTTCCTGCGGAGTTTCCGCGGGTCGTTCGTTGCCGCCATCACGATCCCGACCACGATCATCACAACGTTTACGTTCATCTTCGCCATGGGCTTCACGGTCAACATGATGACCCTGCTGGCATTGACGATCTCGGTCGGCATGATCATCGACGACTCGATCGTCGTGCTGGAGAACTCTTACCGGCACATGGAGGAAGGCCACGCGCGCATGGAAGCGGCCCGGCGCGGGATCGCGGAAATCGGCTTCGCCGTGATCGCCACCTCGCTGGCCATCGGCGCCGTGTTTGTGCCCGTCGCATTCATGACGGGGATCGTCGGGCGTTTCTTCTACGAGTTCGGTCTGACGGTTTCGTTTGCCGTCGCTGTCTCGACGTTCATCGCCGTGACGCTCTCGCCGATGCTCTGTTCCCGCGTGCTGAAGGTGAGCAAGTCGCATGGCCGCGTGTTCAATTTTCTGGAAAGGATATTCGAGAAGCTGGAATCGGCCTATTTCGGCGTCCTCGACCGGGCGCTCCGCCACCGCTGGATCGTCATTGTGGGGGCGATCGTGGTATTTGCCTCGAGCCTCATCATCACGCGATATCTCGGCACGGAATTCATCCCCCAGGCGGACGAAGGCCAATTCAACGTCCAGATCGAAACGCCCATCGGTTCCTCGATCCACGCGACCAGCGAGGTGCTCGAAGAGATCGAGCGGCGGATGGCTGCACTGCCGGGTGTGACGGAGGTCTTCACCACAGTCGGCGCGGGGATGGAGGAGCGCGTCAACGTCGCGACCGTGTTGGTGCAGTTGCCCCCCAAGGGCGATCGCGTCTATTCGCAGGCTCAACTCATGGAACTCGCCCGGCGGAAGCTGGCCGATTTGACCCACTTGAAGATCAGCGTGGAGAACGTTCCACGGGTCAGCGGCGGCGGGTTCCGCGTCGCCGCGCTTCAGTACAACTTGCAGGGGGGTGATTTGGACCAACTGGTCGACCTTTCCGAGCAAGTCATGGAGCGGATGCGCGAGGTGCCCGGCATCACTGATGTCAACTCGACCTTCGACGCCGGCAAGCCCGAGGTCGAGGTGTTGATTGATCGCGAGAAGGCATCCGACATGGGCGTTTCGGTCGAAGATCTCGGCCGCGAGATCCGGACGCTGATCGGCGGCGACGAAGTCACAACGTTCGAGGAGGACGGCGATACGTTTGACGTTTGCGTCCGCCTGGCCCTGCCCGATCGCAGCCGCACCGATTCCATCCTCAATGTCCCGGTGCGGACCCGAAGCGGCAAGCTCGTGGAGCTTCGCAATTTCGTTCACGTGCGTGAGGGGACCGGGCCGGTGCAGATCAATCGCGAGGACCGCTCGCGCCAGGTGACCATCTTCGCCAACTTGGAGAAGACCGAGAGCGGTAAGCCCAAGAAGCTGGCTGCCGCGACCAAGGACATTCTGGCCATCGAGAAAGAGATCGGCCTGCCGCCGGGTGTCAAGAGCAAGTTCACCGGCGAGGCCCAGCACATGGAAGAGTCGTTTGCCAGCATCATATCGAGCTTGATCCTGGCGGTGATCCTGATCTACATGGTCCTGGCCGCCCAGTTCGAAAGCCTTGTCCACCCGTTCACCATTATGCTTTCGCTACCCTTATCGATCGTCGGGGCGCTGGGCCTGCTGGCGCTGACTGGCCGGACGCTGAACATCTTTTCGATGATCGGCATGATTATGCTGATGGGTCTGGTTACCAAGAACGCGATCCTGCTGATCGACTATACGAACCAATTGCGCCGCCGGGGAATGGAACGTAACGACGCGGTGCGCCGCGCCGGCCCCATCCGGTTGCGCCCCATCCTGATGACGGCCTTCTCAACGATTGCCGGCATGATTCCCGTGGCGATCGGGTTCGGCGAGGGGGCGGAATCCCGCGCGCCGATGGGGACCTGTATCGTCGGCGGCATGATCACCTCGACCGTTTTGACCCTGGTGGTCATTCCCGTCGTCTACACGCTGATGGACGATCTGGGCTGTTGGGTCAAGCGGCTGCTTTTCGGGGTGGGACTGTCGGGCGTTGCCGTGGATGCGGCGGCCGGCGCCGGGGGTGGGAAACCGGTGGACGACGAGACGTTTCTGGCGCGACACGGGGACGAGACGCTCGAAATCCACCCGGCCCAGAAGCCTGCGCCCAAGCCGGCGGTATCCGAATAACAGTTTCTGTAACATTTCAGCCGTCTGCAGTACGACGGCCTTCCGAGGCCGTCGCTGTGGCATCGCCAGCCCTCGACGGCCTCGGAGGGCCGTCGTACGAAGCGTTTCGCCATTCGGCTAAAGTGTTACCAGTTTTTCACATATCCTCAGATTTTTCCCCAACGGCTTTGCCCGGTTGACTGGACGCCCCGATTCGCGCCGGGTATCATAGTAGCCGTGGCGGCGCGTGCCGCCGGCCCGCCGTTTTTCCGTTCCTGCCCGTTTTGTAAGGAGTCCTGCCGTGAAGAAGTCTGTTGCCTGTGTTGTCCTGCTGATGTTTGTCATGGTTTCCTGCGTCCAAGCAGCGGACGCCAAGTTGAAAGGTCTCTGGACCACCGGCGGTTGTTGTCACGACTACAAGAAGCACGCACCGTTGCTGACCGAAAAGATCGGCCAATACGCCAACGTCAAGTTCGACATCGTCTTCGGTCTGGATCAGTTCAAGAAGGCAGACTACGCCAAGGACTACGATCTGGTCGTCTACGACCTTTGCGAAGCCGGGGTCAAGGACAAGGAGTTGATCGGCAACATTGTCACCACGATCGCCGAGGGCAAACCGGCGATCATCATCCACTGCTCGCTGCACACGTTCCGCGGCATTGACTGGGACGACTGGCGCAAGGCCATGGGAATGACCTCGAGATCCCACGACCGGTTCCGTGCGCTGAAGACCAAGAAGAAAGGCAAGGTCGTCATCCGGGACGACATGGTCACCGGGGACAAGAAGAAGGGCACCCGGGAAGTCGAGGTCCAGTCGCACCCCACCACCAAATTCTGGCCCGAGGATTGGGAAACACCCGGCGACGAGCTGTATCAGACCATCAAGCTCTGGCCCACTGCCACCGCCCTGATGGCCGTCGAGAGCCCGCAGTCGGACGAGGACCACATTGTCACTTGGGTCAACCAGCTCGGCGACGGCAAGGTCTTCGCGACGACCTTGGGCCACAACATGCTGACCGTCGGTCAGGACGATTACCACCACCTGCTGGCCAACGGCGTCCTCTGGGTCTGCGGCAAGCTCGGCGACGACGGCAAGCCGGCCAAGGGCTACGAAGGAACGGGAAAGAAGTAGGGCGGGCCGGTTGACATCGCCTGTTCCGTGAATATGATGACTACTGAGGTCGGGACGAGAACCCGAGGGGCCTGAAGGGGCCATTTCGGGTGACCCTGCCAAAATACCCACAAAGCACCGCTTTTCCCACTGCTGGAGGAGTGGCGACACTGGACCCCGGGAGATCAAATCATGAGGCCCGCCACGTTGATGATCATTGCCGCCGTACTGGCGATCGGCGTTTCCGCCGCCCTGGCACAAGTAGTCATACCGGCCAGTGGAGGTTCCAGCGGTTTCCTCCAGTATCAGGACCACGCATCTACGGCCGCTGAAGGGGCGATGCGGGGCATGGGCGCCTTGGTTCGGTCGGATGGGCAGCGCAACCTTGACAACTCGGCTGCCGCGATCAACTACAGTGTGGCGAGAAAAAACGAAATCGCGAACCAGCAGTACTATACGGAAACGTATTTCAACATGCGGAAGGTCAACCGTGAAGCCCGGGCGGCCGAGCGCGCCCCCCGCGGAACCAAAGAGGACTTCATCCGCTACGCCCAGGAGGGCGCCCCGAAACGGCTCAGCCCGAGCGAACTGAACGTCGTTACCGGCGCACTCGGATGGCCCGCGATATTGCAGGACGGCGCCTTCAAGGAAGACCGGCAGAAACTGGATAACTACTTCGCCTACCGGGCCAAGCACGGCGCGATTGATTTCAAGAATATCATGAAGGCTACCGAGATGATCACGGGCATGGAGGACGAACTGAAGGAAAACATACGCAAGCTGCCCCCCAACGCGACCATGTCGCAGCAGTACCTCCTCGCCAGAAACTTTCTCAAGAGTCTGAGATACGAGGCGGGACAACCCCCGCAATAGCCGAGGCTGCCGTCTCGAAAGCAAGAACTCTTTCAGCAGGCATATAGCACGAAATGGAGCAAACTATGAGATTCCATGTCATTAGCGGCGCCCTCTTGATTCTTACGGCATTGGGGGCCATTGTTGTGGCCGCGGATTCGGGTGGTGCGGATCTGCTGAAAGCGGCCAAGTCGGGTGACGAAAGTGCCCGGATCGAGGCAATCGACCTGTTGGGATTTGAGGGGAGCGATGTCGAGGGGTCTGTTCCGTTGCTGATCGAACTGCTGGGCGACAAATCACCTGCCGTTCGCGCCCACGCCGCTCACGCGTTGGGGCAAATCGGGCCCGACGCAAGGGCAGCCATGCGGCCCCTGGTTCGAGCAGCGGTGACCCGAGACATGATGGTTCGTCGCGAGGTCATCAAGGCAATCCGAAAAATCCGCCCTCACTCCCCGATTGCACTTCGTCTGTTGGCCCGGGCGATGGGAAGTGACGATCCGGCCGTTCGCGCCCAGGCCATGGGCGCCATGACGCGGGCCGGCAAGCTTGCGGTGCCGATGTTGATCCGGGCACTGGGCGACGAGAAAACCGACTATTGGGCGTCCCTGGTCCTTGCCGAGATCGGTCCCGATGCCGCGGAAGCCGTGCCCGCACTGATGAAGGTCGTCAAGGACGACGACGAACCCGAGGACCGCCGCGAGGCGATTCTGGCGCTGGGGGCCATCGGTCCGGCATCGGCGCCCGCCGTGGCGGTCTTGATCGACGTCATTGACAAACGCGTGGAAACGCTCGTCGGACCGGCCGTATTTGCCATAGGGCAGATCGGCCCGAAGGCGGAAGGCGCGCAATTGACCCTCGAAAAGCTTGCCAAGGACCCCGACACTCCCAAAAAATATGCGGGAATTGTCACCGCCTCGACGACCTGGGCCCTGGCGAAGATCAACCCGGACGACAAGGAGTTGGCAGCCAAGGCCCTTTCTCTTCTGGCCGGGCAGTTGAAATCGGACAACCCCGAGGTCCGGCAGTTCGCGGTCCACGCGCTGATCGACTTGAATCTCGACCCGGAGGTCGCCCGGCCGGTAATCGACAAGGTCCTGGAAGACGCGAGCCCCGAAGCGCTGAACCACGTGATCAGCGCGTTCGTCAGCCTTCGCGGCGCGGGAGTCCCCGATCTTATCGGCGTTCTGGAAGACGAGAAGCTGAGTGCGGTGCGCCCGCGGGTCGCAGCCATTCTAGGGAGAATGGGAACCGAGGCGAAGTCCGCGATTCCCGTGTTGACTAAAGTCGTTGCCGACAAGAACCCCGTGGCGCGTCGGGAGGCACTGTTTGCGCTCGCGCAGATGGGCCCCGACGCGAAAGAGGCCGTGCCGGCCGCCATCAAGGCCCTGGACGACGAGAACGAGGATATCCGCTACGCCGCATGCTTTGTTCTGGGCCGGGTCGGCCCGGACGCCATCGACGCCAAGGCAAAACTCGTCAAGAACCTCGGTGCCAACAACGAAATGCTGGCGATGATTTCTGCCTGGGCCCTGGCACGTATTGATCCAAAATGCGCCGATACCTCGACGAAATCAGTGCCGATGTTGATCAAAGCCGCGGATCACCACAACCTGAAGATCCAACTGGAGGCCATTGAAACGCTGGGGTGTCTGGGGCCGTTGGCAAAATCGGCCTTGCCGGCCTTGAAAAAGCTGGCCGAGGACGACGACAAGTTGGTCAGCGAAGAAGCGGCCAAGGCGATCAAGGCAATTGAACAATGAGTGATCACGATGCCGGCCGTCGGTTCGCGGCCGGTGTGACGGACTTTCACAAAATCACGCCATGAAGCGGATGCTGCCCGGGGCAATTTGGTTCGCAGCCCTCCTGTTCTCGATTCCGGCGACTTCGCGCACCGCAGACCGGCCCCAATGGGGAGAGCGGAACTCGCGAAACATGGTCTCCGCCGAGAAGGGGCTCCCCGAAGGATTCGATCCGGGCCGGCGCAGCCTGGACGGCAATATCGGCCCGGCCACCACGAAGGACGTCAAGTGGGTCGCCCGGCTCGGCGGCCAGACCTACGGTTCGCCCGTCATCGCGGGAGGAAAGGTCTTCGTCGGCACCAACAACGAATCGCCGCGCGACGGCCGGATCAAAGGCGACCGCGGCGTGATGATGTGTTTCGACGAAGCGACCGGAAAATTCCTCTGGCAATTGGTCGTCCCCAAACTGATCGAAATCAAGTGGTCCGACTGGCACTACGTCGGAATCTCATCGCCCCCGACCGTCGAAGACGATCGGGCCTACCTGGTCAGCAACCGGTGCGAGGTAATGTGCCTTGACACCAAGGGGATGGTCGACGGCAACGACGGGCCCTATGTCGACGAGGGCCGGCACATGGTTCCCCGCGGCGACAAACCGCTCGTCCCCGGCGACAAGGACGCCGACATCGTCTGGCTCTACGATATGGCCGGCCGGTCGGGAGTCTATCCGCACAACGCCTCGAACTGCTCGATCCTGATTCACGGCGATCTGCTCTACATCTGTACCGGAAACGGCGTCGAGTGGACGCACGAGAAGGTGCCAAAGCCCGGGGCGCCTACCCTCATCGTGCTCGACAAGAAGACCGGCAAGCTTCTCGCCCGGGACGATTTCGGGATCGGCCCCGACATCATCCACGGACAGTGGAGTTCGCCGTCAATGGGCCGCGTCGGCGGCAAGCCTCGCATCTTCCTGGGCGGAGGCAATGGTTATGTATACGCATTCGAACCGTTGACGACGGGCGGACCTGCCGGCAGCGGGGCCTCCGACAAACCGGCACTACTGAAAAACGTCTGGAAGTTCAACGGCCACCCGCTCGCCCAGACCCAAGACGACGTCCCCGTCGAGCACGGATACGACTGTACGTCGTACGAGGTCTTCTCGATGCCGGTGTTCTACAACGACCGGATTTACGTCACCGTCTCCCAGGATCCCTGGTACAAGAAGAAACTCGGATGGCTGGTGTGCATCGATGCCGCCGGCAAGGGGGACGTCACCCGGTCGGGGCTGGTCTGGTCGTACAAGCAGACCGGGGCCAGCCTTTCCACGGTGTCGATCGCCGACGGGCTGGTCTACGTGGCCGATTACGCCGGGAAGCTGCACTGCCTCGATACCGAGACTGGCAAGCCCTACTGGGTGCATGAAGCAGGCGGAGAAATCTGGAGTTCCACCTTGGTGGCCGACGGAAAGGTCTACCTGGGCACGGGGCGACAGCTTTTCTGGGTGCTCGCCCATGGAAAGCAGCTCAAGGTCATCAACCGCATCCGCATGCGCGACAAAGTGTTCACCACGCCGGCGGCCGCCAACGGCGTGCTCTTCGTGACCACGAACAAACACCTCTACGCCGTGGGGAAGTAGCAGATTGTGGAGTGCGGTGACTTGTCACCGCTTTCTCTTTTTCCGCAACGGTTGCCACATGGTATAAAGCCGCGACCGTTGGTCGCGCCCCGCGTCACCAAGAACCGTTCCCAACGTCGTTCGGCGCGACCAACGGTCGCGGCTTTATAGCCCCGATGGCCGGAGTTATTTCTGAGTGACTCCTTATCCGACCGGAACCCTATTTCCGCACGCTCGGCTTGTCCGGGCCGGGGAAGTCGTCGGGGATTTTTTGGGTAACCTTGCCGGTCGCCGCCCATTCGGTGCCGCGCAGGAACGTGGCAATAAACGCCACGCTCCGAAGCTGTTTGTCGACGTGCCCCAAGGTCGTGTGAAACACCCGGCCCTTGCCGTAGTCGATGACCATTAGGATCGGCTCATGGCGGCCGGTGCCCCGCTTGGCCGGATCGGCGAACGCGGTCGCCAGGACCGTCACGTTCTTGGCCGGGCCCCGCAACTGGCTGTACAACTCGTCGGCGTTGTGCATGAACTTCTCCGGCAGGCCCTTGGTGATCGGGTGGTCCTTCTCGCGGACGACCAGTTGGAACTCGTGCTGCGGGCCGTGCATTCCGCCGCGGCCGGGTGAATTGTCGCGCAGGATCTTGCCGTCTTTCCAGTGGATAAACGGTCCGCTCTTCTCATTGCGTCCACCCCAGCCGCCCACGGCGATCATCTCGTTGAACTCCTTCCACTTGGGAAACGCGTTGCTCGCCGCATGGTAGATCACCAGCCCGCCGCCGTCGGCCATGTATTTCTCGAACGCCTTTTTGGTCTCCTCCGGCCACTCGTCGCCGGTGTAGTTCATCACCAGCACGTCGTACTTGGAGAAGTCGGGCTTGAAGCTGCTCATATCCTTACCCCGCGGCGGCGTCGTGGCCACGTCGACCGCAAACAGGCCCGAGTCTTCCATCTGCTTCTTCAAGACCGGCGTGGTGACCTTCCAATTGTGATTGTTCTGTCCGTCAATAATCAGGGCCTTGATCGGCGCCGCCACAGCGACGGCCGCCAGCACGGCCCAGATCCCCATCGCGACAAACCAGCGACTAAACATGAGTAGCTCCTTGTGTTGTGGTTGTACGACGGCCCTCCGAGGCCGTCGAAGGTGGGTTTTCACGCGAGATCAACGAATGATGGACGGCCTCGGAGGGCCGTCCTACGGGGTTTTCAACAAATACCAGGTAGGCATAACGTAGCCCCAGTCTAGCAGATGGAAAACGCGGAGGGAAGCAGTTGTCGGGGTGCCATGCCCACTAGCCAGCCGTGGGTTTCAAGATGTCATTGCAGCCTCGCAGAAACTCCACCAGTTTCTGCACCATCTTGCCTAAATGCAGCCTCTCGAAGTCTGGTGGTTCTTCTACGACCGCTCGTGCAATCTTGATCTTGTCTACCCTCTTTACGATGTCTTCTCCGTCCTTCTGGAAATGGTATGCATGGTCGTACGGTTCGGTATTGACCAAGCTGATTACATCCCTGTGAACGCTCTTCACTGCCTTTTCAAGTGTCTCCGGAGGAACATAGTTCTCAACCTCCCTTCCCTCCGTGATCCATGCAAATCCTGGTCCTTTATTGAACTCTTCTTCAACGCGTGTCTTCGTCGTGTTTATTCCATCTCCAGAGTCCTTTCGATCGCTGTCCATCAAAATGACTGCATTCCGGTTGATACGACGAAGCGAAATGAATTCATCAACCTCCGGGTCCTCTGCGGTAAGGTGCTTCAGCAGTCGCCCACCGTAGAACATGATCGAATAGTGCAACCCTTCAACAAGCTCCGAAGCACAATGGTTGATCCAATGGTTCACGTAGACTCGATCCGATGGACCCTCCACCCAGACAACGCAATTCGTCTGAAGCAAATCAGAGGCACGGAACCCGAGATCCGCACAGATCGACGACTTCTCGGAGGCGGTATACGCCGGGGAGACCCTTGAGTGTCCATCCTCGTAGCGCACGTGAAAGATCGCTGCGTTCGGAATATCAATCAAACTCGCGGAATGCGTTGTAATGAAGTATTGGTTACTGGTCTCGTCGTTCAAATACCGCATGAGCCTCTTCTGAAGCAGCGGGTGCAGATGCAACTCAGGCTCTTCGATGCACAGAACTTGGTCCCGCAGGACCGTTCCTGCCACGGCAAGAATGATTACCTCATGGATGCCGGTTCCAAGATAATCGAGCGGCAACTCCTTTCCATCCATGGTTACCAGGATCATGTCTCGAGCGTATGGGACTCGTAGTCTTGCCTCACGATTCCCGACAACCGTGCGAACAAAGGCGTTAATCTTTTCAAACTTTTTCCTCATCTCCGGTTCATTGTGGCTTGGGTCCTGCAATTGCGCTAAGCGATCGATGATACCCATCCCACCGTAACCGTGAGATTTTGATTCGGCGTCTCCAATCCTTCTAATTGCCGGCACAAGAGTAATCGAAGGCACCTCAAGCCCAACCGGGGAAATCTTGTCGAGCGTCGCCGGGATCCAATCTCCTCTCAACGATCCCCCTCCACTCGCATTGCACAACTCTCTCCAGAGGCTTTCCCATTCGCAAGGTTTTGGATCCAGTGCCAGACACAAATCATTGATAAGGGCCGGTTCGAAGCCAAGCGTTGTACCCCAGCCTCCCTGATACTTGAACCACGCAGTGTTCGTGCCCCCACTGAGTGCATCTGACCAAAGAACCTTTTCAACCTGCGCAGGAGTTCGGCCAGACTCAAACTTCGCACAAATTCTTTTGTGATTTGTCCCGCCATGCGACAGTGCGAACTCCACAGCCCATTTGTCAGGCTTCGCTCGTTGAGGGCGATCCAGGTCATCCAGAATCTGCCCGGCGCCATGGTTGCAGGCCTTCTTGCAGGCGTTCCGATAACGCTCGTGCAGGAAACGGAGAACATTCGATTTTCCAGAATTATTCGGTCCAATTAAGACATTGATCTTCTCGAAAGGACCGATCCTCTGGACGTCGTTGCCAAAGCTTCGGTAGCCAGCAATTCCAAAACCGTCTATAAATATCTTCGGTCCCTCAAGATTCAATGACACTGTTCATCCCCTATTCCTTGTTGACCTCACTGACCGCGATTAGGAACTTCAATTTTAGATGGCTTTCCAGGTCGAGTCCTGGCCTTTGAGACAGACTATTTCACGCGAAATACTGGCCGGTCCCCACGGCCTCTCACGGGCCCATTCTCGCAGGGCATCGATAACCCTACAAGTACCCCTGCGCGCTATCCTCCGCCATACCACGCGAAACCAGGGCCTCTCACCAGCCCCGCAACCCCTCTGGCTACCCGCCGGCATCCGGCCACTTGCCCCACTGCGAGTGCGCCGGTGGAGTTGGTGCGTTCCGCGCACCCTACTTGGCTCGTCGCCGAAGTAGCCGGAGATCGTGCCACGCACCCTACAGGGCTGACTACACCCGGCGCGCCGGTCATCCAACCGGCAAATGGACGACGATACCGTCACATGATGCTACGCCGCCGGCTCCAGCAGCACGGCCGCCAGGCTCTCGGTCAGCGGCAAACCGGTCCGCTGCTCGAATCCTAAAAACATCGGGCTGGGGTTCGCTTCCAGGAAAATGTATTCGCCTTCGTCGGTGCGGCGGAAGTCGATGCCCGTCCAGAGCAGATCGAGTGAGCGGGCAATCCGCCGGCATTGGTCTTCCATCGTCGGCGAGAGCGTGATGGGCGAGATCTGCGCGGCCGGATCGTCGCGGAAGTCGGTCGCGGCCGTGTCGATCTCGCACGCAAGCACCCGCCGGCCGGCGACGAACACCCGAATGTCCGTCCCCGGCACCGCTTCCTGGATCGTCACCGGGGCGAACGCCAGGTTGCGGAGGTTCTCTTCGGTGAGATGCTCGGACGTGACGTGCCGCGTGTGCGCGCCGCCCTGCACCGGCTTGAAGATGCACGGCGGGTGTTGCTCGACAAACGCAACCACCGATTCCGGGTCGTTCGTCAACAGGGTCGCCGGCACCCGGACCCCCAGCGCGGCAACACGGGCCAACTGCACCGGCTTCGTCTGGTGCAACTGGAAGGCCCCGAACCCGTTGACCCAACGCGCCGGCAGGTCGATCAGCACCGACTCGAACAGGCTCCGGGCGTCGTTCTGGGCGATATGCGCCTGCTCGGGATCGGGCAACCCCGACGGCCCGACCCCGTAGTAGCACCGCCAGTAGACGGCTGCGATCTGGCCGAACTCCATACACCGCCCGCCGGGCAGTCGGAACATGCCCGTCCGCCCCGCCGGGTCGCATGCAACCTTCAATTCCGCCGGAAAGGCCCGGCTGTCGAGCAACTCGGCCTCGGCCCCCTGTGTGCGAAGGTATTGCAGAATATGGGCGGCGTGGTCGTCGTCCGCGCCGCCGAGAATCAGAATAGCCATGTCTTTTTTCGCAACAATTGGTAGAATGAACTCGTGAAATCCGCCGGTTGTCGCACGCCGGCGCCGGCTGACCATAAACAGGGTAAAGGGCAATTACCGCCTATCCCAGGCTTGTAGGGTAAATCGCAGTCTTTCCTCAGGAGCAACGTTATGCGCCATCCTTTTGACGGCATCATCATACCGGAAACGGAATCGAGGGTACTCCCCCCGAAAGAGCCGGCAGGGCCGGTCGAGCGCGGCATGACGGGCGGCCCCTCGCGGCGGTCCGTATTGCGGTGGCTGTTTGGGGTTGGGCTCGACACGCGCGATGGCGGCTGCCCCGAACGCCAAGCCGAAATCCGCGCCGGGCAGTCCCCCCACCGCACAGACGCCCTACCGGATCTACTTCGTCGTCCCCAAAAACATAGGGAAATTCGATGCAAAACGGCGGAGCGAACTGGGCATCATGGGCAAGTATCTCAACGGGTGGGCGGGACGAAAGGAATTCAAGAATACGCAAGGGTTTTCGGCCTGGCTCACCCCGGCCGAGGCGGCCAAAGTCCGTTCCCAACCCGATGTCCGCAAGGTCCATGAACTCCAGCCGGAGGACGTGGTCGTTGTCGGAAAGGCGAGGCGCGGTTTCATGACCCTCCGCGTCGTGCTGACGCCCAACAACTGGCCGGTCCGCCCGGACCACAGCACCTATCTCAGCACATTCGCCCTGGCCGATCAGTGGTCGAAGCAATTCGCCAAGTTTCGGGACGTGCGCGTAACCACGGTGCCCACGACCAGCGACGCGTTCGTCTCCTTCGGCCGGATGATTCCCAAGCAGGTCATCGAGGCGCTGAAGGCCAATCCGCAGGTGTCCTACATGGAATGGGTTGCCGGGGCGACGACGTTCGCCGTCGGCGAAGAAGGCGGTCAACCGCAGCCGATCACGACCCAAGCCCTGGGCGAGGAGGGCGGCGTTACCACAACCTGGCACAGCGAAGAGGGCGGCGGAGTCACGACGATGCGGCTGGGCGAGGAGGGCGGCAATCCTTTCACGACCCAAGCACTCGGCGAAGAGGGCGGCCTTCCGCCTACAACCAAGCGGCTGGGCGAGGAGGGCGGCACCTGGTCGCCAGGCCAACCCACGACGCTGGCAGTGGGCGAAGAAGGAGGCGTGGCGCCCGGCGCTCCGGCGCCCCGGCCCGGCAAACCGCCCTCGCTGCCGAAACCATCCCCGAGACCCCCGGGTACCGCCACAACCATGGCCCTGGGCGAGGAAGGTTGATAACCGGCCGGCAATCAAGAGTCTGGAAGCGAAATCAGGCTCGGGAATTTGAGGATACCAACCATGGCAGATACGGCACCGGGCGAGATCAAGTCGGAGGCGCACCGGCTGATCGACACACTTCCCGACGATGCGACGTGGGACGACGTAATGTACCGCGTCTACGTGCGGCAGTGCATCAATGCAGGCGTTGAGGACGCCGATGCCGGGCGGGTCGTGGATGTCGAGGAAGTTCGTCGACGATTCGGATTGACGCCATGAGGTCAACCTAATGAAAGACCACGAGTTCACACTCATTTTGGCGACCCCGGAACAGTCGGAAGAAGACGCGGGCAGACTCTATGAGGCCGGGTGTGCGGACGGGTCGATCAGCACTTCGGGCGGCGTGACGCGTATCGATTTTCACCGCAAAGCCGCGAGCCTTGAGGAAGCGATCCGCTCGGCGATCGAAAACGTCCAAGCGGCCGGGTTCCAAGTCGCTCATGTCTTGATCGAGCCCGAGTCGGTAGTCCACGCCGGATGAGCCGCCATCCACGAGCGGCAAAACGATCGAGTACTCAGCACTCAGTACTCGGTACTCAGCCCGTCCGCCCCGAGATGAACCCCTCCCGTCGCAGCGGACGAGGGGTTCGCCGACCCGCCGATAGCCCGTTGCCCCGGCCCCGCTGCTGCCCATTTGCTTGACCGGCGCCCCTTCGACCGGATACAATCCGCCTAACGGTCAGCAGGGCAGTTTGTGTGTTAGGAGACAAGTGATGTGCGTGTGTGTTTTCGTTCTGTCTGCCTCGCTGTTGGTATCGTCTGATACTTGTGATAGACCACATACCGAATTGATCCAGGGGACGCCAACGGCACCTGGGGCGGACTTGGAATCGACCGGATCGTTGGCTAGAAGGGGAGGAATCCGAATGCAGATTTTCGAAATGGTAGTGTTGACGTTGAGCACTGTGTTCGCCGCAGTAGCGGCGATAGCCGCTTGTAAAAGCGCTCGCGCCTCAAGTCGAGCGGCACGCGCTCAGGTTGTGGGCAACCTGCTTGATGTGTATTCCAGTCAAGACATGCTTCAAGCACTACGAAAGCTTTTCGACTGGCGGAAGGCACATCCGCAGGATTTTGCCAAAAAGTTTGCACAGTTGCGCCGCAAGAATTACGGCGCCGTGGAGGAACTCGATGCCCAGAGACGTCGGGTTAAGTGTTACTTCTTGCGAGTCTTCCAAATGTATCGAACTGAGGTGCTGAAGGAGGCAGATGTTAGGGAAGTAGTCCACGCTCAACAGGCCTTCTGCCTCCTCGAAATCATACAACCAATAGAGCTTACGATGAATAAGAATACCCCAGACAAGGCGGCGTTCAAGTACTTTGAGAAACTGTATCCGGATTCCGAGGAAGGTGACTTCGGCGGTGAAGAGACGAACGAATCCTGAGTCGTCGAGTCAATTGATGGAAACGCGGGGGTGCCCGTGGTGGCCCGCGACTACGGATTTGTGTACCACTACTCGGCACGAGCAGTGTGGAGCCGCGGAAACAGGCCGCGTCGGATGGTCTGGGTTTGGGGCCCGAACAATCAATAGCTGTTGCCTTTTTCCCTGCAAATTGCTACGCTTTCTCTCAGAACCCGAATCACACTCCCGCAATGGAAGTGCCATGAACGAAAAGCGTCGAGCCCCGCGCAACCGTACCATTACACTCGATGAGGGCGAGCGTGCGGCGCTGGCGGGACGGCTGGCGCGGGTGGACGGACCGGTTCCGCCGGAAGCGTTGTTCGGCCGAACCGTCTACCAGGACCTGTTCGAGGTCCTGGCGCACCTGCCGTCGGAGTTTGTTGATCTTCTGATCATCGATCCGCCGTATAACCTCGACAAATCGTTCAACGCCCGATTCTTCAAGAGTCAGTCGGCCGAGGATTACGGGCAGTGGATCGATTCCTGGCTGGCGCCGCTTCGCAGCGTTCTGAAACCCACCGGGTCCGTCTATATCTGTTGCGACTGGCGTTGCTCGGCTGCGGTGCAACGGGTGGCGGAACGCTATTTCCTTGTCCAGAACCGTATTACGTGGGAGCGGGAAAAAGGGCGCGGCGCCCTGCGGAATTGGAAAAACTGTTCCGAAGACATCTGGTTCCTCACGGCCTCGCGCGACTACACGTTCAATGTCGAAGCCGTGAAACTGAAACGGCGCGTCCTTGCCCCGTACACCCAGGAAGACGGCCGACCGAAGGACTGGAACAAGACCGAGAACGGCGGCTTCCGCCTCACGCACCCGTCCAATCTGTGGACGGACATCTCCGTCCCCTTCTGGTCCATGCCCGAGAACACCGACCACCCGACGCAGAAACCCGAAAAGCTGATCGCGAAACTGATCCTGGCAAGCTCGAACCCGGGTGACGTGGTGCTCGATCCTTTTCTGGGTTCCGGCACTACGTCCGTCGTTGCGAAGAAGCTGGGGCGCAGGTTCGTCGGCATCGAGACCGATGAGTTGTATTGTTGTCTTGCAGAAAAGCGATTGGCGCTCGCAGACCAAAACGACTCGATCCAAGGTTATCACGACGGCGTCTTCTGGGAGCGGAATACATTATCGGATCAAAAGAAGGAACCGAGCAACAAGAATCGTGCGGGTGCCGGCCAACGCGAACTGCTGTTCGACGTCGAGTGACGTGCATGAAAAGCCATCTGTTCTACAGCGATCAATACGAGACGGTTCAAGAGCGGATCAGGGAGTTCTTGAATCAACAGAAGCAGTTCCTCTCGGGCAGCACCGCGAAGAGCACCCGTGCCGTCGGTGACGCGATTCAAGATATTCTCTCGGAAGGTTTTCAATCGATTCTCGGCCCGGAACTCTGCGCCAAATACTCGTCGCAATTCGCGCGTCGCGCGATGGCCGATTTGGCGTTTGAAGACAACGAAGGCTTCTATTACGTCGTCGACGTCAAAACCCATCGGTTGAGCACCAAGTTCAACATGCCCAATCTTACGTCGGTTGAGCGGCTATCGCGGTTTTACGAAGACGACAAGAACTATTTCGTTGTCCTGATGGTGGCCTACGACATCGACGACCTGCAAGCAATCATTGAACACGTGAGGTTTCTACCCATCGAATTCCTCGGTTGGGACTGTCTCACAATCGGTGCACTCGGCTGGGGGCAGATACAAATTGCCAACTCAAACGTCATCATCGTCAATCCGCAGTATGCCAGGAAAAGGTGGATGCTTGAATTCTGCGATACGATGCTCGAATTCTATCCGAAGGAAATCGCGAAGATTCATGGCCGGATTGAACGGTTCCAAAAGATTCGAGAAGAATGGGAAAAGCGACCAGATTGACGGTGGCTTTGGTTGGAAAAGGTGCCGGGGGGCAAAAATGCGGCGAAAGGAAATCGTGGTCAATGACCTGATGCAGACGGGCTACCGGTATCTTTTGACGGAGCCGGCGGGACGGAATTTTGATCCGGAGTTTAAGCCGGAGCTTACGCCCAAACAGATGCTCGAACTGGGGGTCTTCGGCGGGAAGTATATGACCGACTGCCGGGCGGAGTTCCCCGCGAGCTGGTTCCAACATGCGGAACTCTCGCCCGGGCGGCACGATCCGGCGCTGAACTTCTTCGGCGTCAATGCCTCGAAGCCGTTGGCCTACTGGCGCGAGAAGGGCTGGATCTGGGACGACGACCCGCGGGGGTGGTTCCAGTGGTACTGCCGGTATTACATGGGCAGGCGGTGCGAAGACGACCAGCGACAGATCAAGCGGTGGAAGGCCATGCGGCGGCACATTGCCCAGGTTCGGAAACACTGCAAGAAGGGCGACCTCAACTGCCGCCGAAAGCAGCGCCAGGCACTATTGCACTGGGCTTACGATAGCCGCACGCTATGATAGACGCAGGTCGCTCAACCCGAATTCACAAGGAGCAGCATAATGAAGAAGCGATCCATAAAACCTTTCCGGCCGGTGTATCCGTCGCCGGCGGCGCTGGTGACTTCGGTTGGGGAGGATGGGCGGGCGAATATTATTACGCTCGGCGAGGTGTTTAATGTCAGTATCAGCAAGCCGGTCATCCTGGGGATTGCCATTGCGAAACCGCGGTACTCGCACGAGCTGATCAGTGCGACGCGGGAGTACGTGGTCAACCTGCCGACGGCCGCGATGGTCGAGACGGTGGACCGGTGCGGCAACTGCTCGGGCCGCAAGGTGGACAAGTTCGCCGCGTTCGGCCTGACGGCGGTCCCGGCCGACAAGGTCCGCCCGCCGCTGATCGCCGAATGTCCGGTGAACATCGAGTGCCGGGTGATCGGCATCCAGAAGATCGGCGACCACGACCTGTTCCTGGGCGAGGCCCTGGCCGAACACGTCGCCGAGGAGGCCCTTGACGAGGACGGGAATGTCATGGTCGACCGGCTGGACCCGCTCTGCTACATGCACTCGGAGTTCTGGTCGTGCGCGAAGAAGCTCGGGCGGCACGGGTTTACGTGCCAGCATAGTTGAGGGTTGAGGGGGGGGAAGCGACACGGCTGGGTGCCATGGTCCACGCTTGCGTGGCCATGCACGTGGAACTTGCGAGCACTTGTGGACACATGCCCACGGCGAGCGTGGGCATGGCACCCGGCGAGCGTGGGCATGGCACCCGGCGAGCGTGGGCATGGCACCCGGCCCACGGCGAGCGTGGGCATGGTGCCCGGCACGGCACCCGGCGGAAATCATCGCTCCCGGGCTTTTCTTTCTTTTTCGTATTTTTCCTTGTGCTCGTCGATGAAGGCCTGGGCTTCTTTCAGGCGTCGCATGGTGTCGTCGAGACGGAGTTCCTTCTGGGCCTCGTGGCGGTGACGGCGGGCGAGTTCGCGGGGTGGTATTGAGTCGTCGCCGGGGAACTTCTTGGGGACTTCTTCCATCTTCCAGTCGTCGCTGCGCTGTGTGGCAAAGGGCAGATCGTTATGATCGGCGGCCTGAAGATTACCCATGGGGTTGCGGCCCCAGGCGTAGCGGAAATGGATCGGCTTGGGGACATGGGGACTGCTGAGGACAATTACCCTTCGATCTGTCTGCGGACGGTTGTGCCGGTCCTTTCCGGTCACGAGCCACTGGGCGTCGGCGGGTTGGAATCTACGGTCTTCTCCGGCGATGGCGAAGCCGACAATCGGTCCGTCGTCGACGGGTCGGACATGGGTATCCATTTTCAGGATGATTCGTCCGTCCTCGACCTTCATTTCCGTGTACATCGGGGGCTTCCACTTGATTTCCCTTTCGAATCCGTACTGCGTGGCTAGCGCCCAGGCAGCCGTGCGTTCGCCGACCGGGATCTTCAACTGGGGGTGATACCAGGAGCGGCGTTTGTCGAAACTGCTGACGAACCCGATGTTCTTGTCGCCCGCCTTGTAAAAATCGAGAAAGGTCTTGTACTGGGCCTCGCGGATGTAGATTCCGTCGTTGACCATTTTTTCGAGGTAGTCGTCCCGCGTTTGCGGCGGCCCGGCCGTGCAGAGCGAGATGATGCCAAAGGGCATTTCCGGATCGTTGAAAGCCGCTCGCCAGGCGGTGATCATCTTGCCGAAGATCTGGTAGTACATCGCCGCACCGGCGGAACCGCTGCCCAGGGCATTGTTGTACCCCTGGTGGAAAATTGCACCCTTGACGGGAAAACCGGCAATGGGGGCGATCATGCTGCTGTAACAGTTTCCGGGACGGTTTCGATCCATCGCCGGACCGGGACGCAGGTCGGTCGGGGCCTTCCGGTCGGGAGGAATCTCCTTGCCCTCCTTCTTCCTATTTTTGACCCAGTTCTCGAACCCCTTGATCCGGCGTTCGAGGTCTGCCTTGGGATCCCACTCGGCGATCTTCTCGTCCCACTCGGCGAGTTTTGCACTGACTTCCGGGGTATCGATCTTCCTGAGCACCTCCATGGGCGTCCAGGTTTCGACGGTCGTGCCGCCGCGGGACGTGTCGATCACGCCGATGGGGACCCGGGACGCTATGTGGATGCGGCGAGCGAATACGTAGCCGATCGCGGAAAGCTCTTTTGCGATTTCGGGCGAGCAGACGTCCCAATCGCCTTTGCGGAAATGTCGGCCGGACCAGCCGCTCCACTCGTGGAGCCGCGGAAAACCTTTCTTCTCTTTGGGGCCTTCTTGGGCGGGAATGGTCAGGATTCGGATTTGCGGGAAGTTGGCGGAGACGATTTCGAGTCTTCCCTGTTCGACGTGCTGGAGTGGTTCTTCCATGTTGCTCTGTCCGCCCAGGACCCAGACGTCGCCGATGAGGATGTTTTCGAGGGCGAGCGTTTTCTCTTTGCCCTGCACGGTCATTTTCTGCGGAGTGGAGTTCGCTTTCATCGCAGGAAATGTGACTTTCCATGATCGGTCTTTCGCCGCGGTTGCTGTCTGCTTCTGACCGGCGAACGAGACGGTTACTTTTTCGCCCGGGGCGGCCCATCCCCAAACGGAGATCGGTTTGTCGCGTTGCAGGACCATGTTCGTCTGGAACAGATTATGGACACAAAGGCCTTCGCCGATCGCGGGGACATCGATGACGTCCTCTTTCGGCATTTTCTCCTTTTCTGCCGATGTCGCTTGCCCGGCGATAAGGCCGAAAAGAAGGACGGGTAAGAAGTGAAATGACATTTTGTTCCGCATCTTGTTTCTCCTCTAACGGGTAAGAAATGGTCTGAAGTAGCGAGACATGCCTATTCTCCCATCACGGTTACCACGACGGTTCGCTGACGTGGACGGACGTCGCAGTCGATGTGGAAGATTTGCTGCCACGTGCCGAGCACCGGGCGGCCTTCGGCGATCGGGACCGACAGCGAAGGGCCCATCAGGGTTGCCTGGAGGTGCGAGTGGCCGTTGCCGTCGTGCCATGCCTGTTCGTGGCCGTAGTTGCGGCTGGGAGGCAGGAGCCGGTCGAGTTGCTCGGGGACGTCGCGGACCAGGCCCGGCTCGAACTCGACGACGCTGACGGCCGACGTGCTGCCGACGGCAAACACCTGGGCGACGCCGGTGCCGATCTTCGAGTTCTCGACGGCCTCGGCGACCATGCCGGTCAGGTCGTGCATGTCGCCGTGTTTGGTGGTTTGGAAGGTGAATTGCTGTTGATGGACCATGGCTGGGGGCTGGGGGTTGGGAGGTTGGAAGGTTTCGGGTTCAGGAACAGAGGAGCAGGGGAGCAGGGGAACAAAAGCGGGGGTTTCTTCAACACAAAGTGCCATGTATGATAGTCGCTGCCGCCCTGGACGGCAACGGCCTGTCCGGCGGGCGGTTTTCGGGTAGAATCACCTTCCTGGATGCCGGAAAACGGGAGAGCAAGGGAACAAGAAAGATGAAAAGACAAACTCCCTCTCTCTTCCTCTCCTGCTCTCCTGCTCCCCTGCTCCCCTGTTCTCCTGCTCTGGACGCCAGTGGATCCCATGCCTGAGACTTTCTCCAACAACCACCTGCTCCGGTTGGAACACGTCGACAAGACGTTCCAGATGGGGGAAGTCTTGGTTCGGGCGGTCCGCGACGCCACGCTCGAGGTCCGCGAGGGGGAGTTCCTGGTCATGACCGGGCCGAGCGGGTCGGGTAAATCGACGATCCTGAACATCGTCGGGGGGCTCGACACGGTCACCGCCGGCAGGGTCTGGTTCCGCAGCCGCGACATGACGGCTTTCACGCCCGGGGAGCTGACCCTGTATCGCCGCGACACGGTCGGTTTCGTCTTCCAGTTCTACAACCTCGTGCCGAATCTCTCGGCCGAGGAGAACGTGATGGTCTCGACCGAGCTGAGCAACGACCCGATGGACCCGGCCGAGGCGTTGCGGCTGGTCGATCTGGACGACCGGCGACACCATTTTCCGGCACAGCTTTCCGGCGGCGAGCAGCAGCGGGTGGCCATCGCCAGGGCCTTGGCCAAGAACCCGGCGCTGCTGCTGTGCGACGAGCCGACCGGGGCGCTGGACTTCACCACCGGCAAGCGCGTGCTCCGGATGCTCGTCGATCTGAAGAAGGAACTCGGCAAGACGATTGTCCTGATCACGCACAACTCGGCGATAGCCCCGGTTGCCGACCGCGTGATCCGCCTGCGCAGCGGCCAGGTGGTCGAGGTCCGCGACAATCCCGAACCGACCCCGCCCGAGGAGATCACCTGGTGAGTGTGCTCGACCGCAAACTGGGCCGCGAGCTTTGGGACTCGCTCTGGCTGCTGCTGGCGATCACCAGCATCATCGCGGTCGGGGTGGCGTGTTTCGTGTCGATGGGTTCGTCGTACAACAACTTGCGGCAGGCGAAATCGCGCTATTACACACAATGCCGGATGGCCGATTTTTCGATCGAGCTGAAGAAGGTGCCGCTGGCGGAGCTGGCGCCGGTGGCGGAACTGCCGGGCGTGACGGCGATCCGCCCGCGCATCCGGTTTGCCGCGACGGTCGCCTTGGAGGACAATCCGCGGCCGCTGAACGGCCTGGTCCTTTCGCTGCCCGACCGCCGCGAGCCGGTGATCGACGACATCGTGCTGCGCCAGGGCGGCTACTTCACCGACCGGCGGGACAACGAGGTCATCGTCAACGAGAAATTCGCCGAAACGCACCGCCTGAAGCCGGGCGATTGGATCCATCTCGTGTTGAACAACCGCCGGCAGGAGTTGTTTGTCGTCGGCACCGCCATCAGCAGCGAGTTCGTCTACCTGATGGGGCCGGGTACCATCATGCCCGACCCGGAACACTACGGCGTCTTCTACATCAAGCAGACGTACGCGGAAGACGTGTTCGATTTTGACGGCGCGGCCAACCAGGTCGTCGGGCTGTTGGCGCCGGACGTGCGGGACCACCCGAACCTCATCCTGCGTCGGGCGGAGCAGATCCTTGCGCCGTACGGCGTGTTCACGACCACGCCGCTGGCCGACCAGCCGTCGAACAAGATGATCAGCCAGGAGATCGAGGGTCTGCGGGCGGTGGCCATTTTCATGCCGGCCATTTTTCTCGCGGTCGCGGCGCTGGTGCTCAACGTGCTGCTGACGAGGCTGGCCGACCAGCAGCGGACCGTCGTCGGGACGCTCAAGGCCCTGGGCTACTCCGACCGCCAGGTGTTCATGCACTTCCTGAAGTTCGGGTTGACGATCGGGATCACCGGCGGGTTGCTCGGCTGCGTGGCCGGATACGGTTTGGCCGAACTGATGACCATGGAATACCGGAAATACTTCGAGTTTCCCGAACTGAATAACCATTTCTACTTCGGATTGCAGTCGGCGGGCGTTTTGATCAGCGTGCTGTGCGCGGTCGTCGGCAGCGTCCGCGGCACCCGGGCGGTGCTGCGGTTGCGCCCGGCCGAGGCGATGCGTCCGAAGCCGCCGAGACAGGGCGGCGCCGTGTTGCTCGAACACGCCGTGTGGTTCTGGCGCCGGCTCAGCAGCGGGTGGCGGATGGTCCTGCGGGGGATCGTCCGCAATCGCGTGCGGACCGCCGCCGGGGTCTTCGCCGCCGCCATGGGGGCTTCGGTGCTCGTCGCCGGATTCATGATGACCGAGGCGACCTTCTACCTGATCGACTTCCAGTTCAAATGGATCCAGCGGAGCGACTTCGAGCTGGCGCTGAAGGGCGAACGGGGGGAAGACGCCTTGTTCGAAGCGGCCCGGCTACCGGGCGTCGATCGGGCGGAACCGACGCTGAACGTCGCGTGTACCTTTTTCAACGGCCCGTATCGCAAAAAGGGAGGCATCACCGGCCTGGCGTCGGATGCAACGTTGACCGTCCCACGCGACCGCCGGGCGCGGCCGATCCGCATCCCGTCGGCCGGGCTCGCCATGAGCCGCAAACTGGCCGAAATCCTGCACCTCGAGCACGGCGATACCGTTGGACTGCGGACGATCAAGGGTGAACGGCGGACCTACGAGGTTCCCGTCGTCGAGATTGCCGACAGTTATATGGGCACTGCCGTCTACGCCGACATCGAATACCTCAGCCGGTTGCTCGGCGAGGAATTCGTCATGACCGGCGTGCAACTGAAGACCGATCGCAAGGCGGAAAACATGGCGGCACTGTTCCGCGAGTTGAAGCAACTGCCGGGCCTGGAAGCGGTTACCTCGCGGCTCGACATGATTAAGAGTCTCGAGGAGACGGTCATCCGGAACATGGGGGTTTTCATCGGGATGATCGTCGTTTTCGCCGGGATCGTCTTCTTCGGGAGCATCCTGAACGCCTCGCTGGTGAGCCTGGCCGAGCGCCGGCGGGAACTGGCCACGCTGCGGGTGCTCGGCTACGGGCCGTGGCAGATCGGCTCGCTGATGCTCCGCGAGAGTATGATCGTTACCCTGATCGGGACGGTGTTGGGGATGCCGATCGGATACATGCTCACGGTCGGCATGGCCAGGCTTTACGACACCGAGATGTTCCGTTTTCCGGTGGTCTGTTCGGCCGGCACGTTCGTTTGGACCGTTGTGCTGGCGGTGGTGTTCACGTTCGCCGCCCACCTGTTCGTACAACGGTCGGTACACAAGATGGACTGGTTGGAGGCGCTGCAGGCGAAGGAGTAGTGGCTAGTGGATAGTGGATAGTGAGGGTACGCGGGTTTTTTCACAAGCTCTGAGCACACAGCAGCCGGGATGCGACACTCAGGGTTTGTGAAAGAATCCCCGGCTCGTATCGGGGATCTCAGTACGCGGTACTGAGGGTTCGGGGTTCAGGGTTCAGGACTGGTTCAGGACTCTGAGGACACGTTTGCAGGGAAATCCTGAACCCTACCCACTACCCACTACCTCTCCGGAGTTCACCATGAAAACGCAAACCATAGTCATCGTGGCCGGGATCATTCTCGGGCTCTTGATCGTTGGGGGCATTGTCCACAGCATGTCCGCCGGCTTGCCGGTCGAGGCGGCGGCGGCCGAGATCGGCCCGATCCGCCAGTTTGTCGACGAGCGCGGCATGACGCGGCTGCCGAAAACGTACCTGATCACCATGCCCAACGCCGGCCGGATCGAGGCAATTCCCCTGCACGAAGATGCCCCGGTGACCAAGGGCCAGGTCGTTGCCCGGATTGTCCCCCGCGATCTGGAACTGGCGGTCGAAGAAGCCACTGCGGCGGTCAAGCGGCTCGAAGCCAGCATCATCGAAACCGGGGATACAACGGTCGAAGACGTTGCGAAGGAACAGACGGAACACTTCGATGAATCAATGGCGGAAACCGTCAAAGCGGCAGAAAATCGAATGGAGGCCGGCAAGGCCAAGGATGACTACGCCGAGCAAGACTACCAGCGCATTTACGCATTGGCAAAGAGGGGTACGGTGACGCAAGATGCGCTGGAACAAGCCCGCGTGCGAAGAGTCCAGGCCAAAGTCGACTATCGACAGGACCAGTTGGTTTGGAATGCAACAAAAGCCATGAAGGCGGCTACCTACTTGATGCCCAAGATGGTCGATCTGTACATCAAACGCAAGACCACGCTTACCAAGGACGTGCTCGATAAGCAGAAATACGAGGCCGAAGTCCAGCTCGACAGGGTGCTCCAGGATCAGGATCGCGGCACGATGTGCAGCCCCGTCGACGGCGTCGTGCTGAAGCGTTCCGTCAGCAACGAGCGTTATCTGGGGGCCGGCGAGACGTTGCTCGAGATCGGGCGAATGGAAGACCTCGAGGTCGAGGCCGATATCCTCAGCCTCGACGTTGGGGATACCAAGGAAGGCGACCCGGTGGAGATCTACGGCCCGGCGATCGGCAAGACCCCCGCCCGCGGCACCGTGTACCGCATCTACCCCGCCGGATTTACCAAGGTCAGCTCGCTGGGGGTCGAGCAGCAGCGCGTGAAGATCATCATCCACTTCGACCCGGACGACTTGCGGCGGCTTCGCGAAGAGCAGGACCTGGGGGTCGGCTACCGGGTCCGCGTGAAGATTACCACGGCCGAGAAGCCCGACGCGCTGGTCATCCCCCGCAGCGCCTTGTTCCGCGGCCCCCGGGGGCAGCGGCAGGTCTACGTCGTCCGGCGAGGCAGAGCGATTATCGAGGACGTCGAGGTCGGCCTGGAGAACGACAAGGAAGCCGAAATCACTTCAGAAAACTTGAAACCGGGCGACCAGGTCGTCCTCGCACCCGAGAGCAAGCTGACCGACGGCGCCCGGGTAACGGTCAAGCAACGAAAGCAGGCCGAGGCTTCGCAACCGGAACCCGCACGAGCCGAAACCCCAGGGGCATAAAGCCGCGACCGCTGGTCGCGCCGATCCGAATCGCGAAACGCTTCGACGCCGTGCGCGACCGACGGTCGCGGCTTTACAGCGGCGGGTTCATTGCCCTTCCGCGGTGCGTTCCGGGTCGATGCGTCTGACGAAGCCGTCCGACTCGTAGTGAAGCCGGAAGGCATGGTCCCCGAAGAGGAATGTGATCGGACTTCGCCAAACGAAACGTTCTTCCCCGTCGCTGATTTTCTCGCGCTTCGGCGATCCCTTCAACAGTGCATCGACGTCCTTTTTATAGAGGTTGGCCGTGTCAACGCCATTGCCGACCGCGTGGAACGAATCCTCGAAATCGGATTGCACACGAGATTCCATGAAGTACAGCAGCACGGCCACGACCAGGACGGCCAGCAGGACGGCGCGGGTTCCCCACTGAAATGCATAGTTTGGTTTCTTCGCGGCGGGCTGACGTTCGGATGGTTCGCTCATGAGATCGGGCTCCCGGGAGTGGGATGAAGATTACAGGTGCGTGCGGATGATTTTACTCCACCCGGGGCCGGCGTGCAACAGGGAACCCCCTGGCTCCCCGCGGTTTTATCCGATCTCCCGCACGACGATCCGGTTGCCGACGATTTCCATGATCTCGACACGGCTGTTCTTGTTGATGAAGTCGCCGTCGGTGACGACGTCGGCGTACTGCTTGCCGAATCGCGCCTTGCCGGCGGGCCGCAGTGCCGATTGGGCGATCCCCTGATCGCCGACGCGGATTTCGACATCGCCGGGCGAATCGTCGGCCCCGGCCGCGACGCCGCCGGATTCCCGTTGCTCGCCTGTGCCGGGCGGCTTCAGGATCAGCCGGTTGAAGAGGGGGAGCGCACCCATGCGCGAACTGAGATAGACGACCGCGAACGCACAGATCACGCCGGAGACGGCCACCACCAGCAGGTTCTGCGTGAGTTGGGTCCACTGCTGCGGGTTTTCGGGGATGATGAAGTCCTGGCACGCCATGACGATGCTGACCAGCAGCAGCAACACGCCGGTCACGCCGGCGACCCCGAAGCCGGGTATGACGAACAGTTCGACGGCAAGGAACATCAACCCCGCGGCGAACAGGACAATTTCCAGCCAACCGGCCGTTCCCCCCAGCGCATGGCTCCAGAAGAACAGGGCGAAGCAGAGGATGGCGGTCAGACCGCCCACGCCGATCCCCGGCATGCTGAATTCGATGTACAGGGCAATCAGCCCGATGATGAACAACAAGGCGGTAACCCACCACGAATTCATAATCCTCACCGTCGTGTCGACCCAGCTCCAATCGTAGACGATGGGCCTTTCGCGGAGCTGATAGTGCTCGTAGAGTTTCTCATCGCCGGGCACCACGGCGCCGGCCAGTTGCAGCTCGACGGCCGTCTCGCCGTTGACGGTCAGGAATTTCCCCTCCCGCGATTGAAACACCTGCTTGATCTTCTCCCACTGGTCGGGCTTCTCTTCCGACTCGATCTCCTTCTCGGTCATGTAGGTGGTCTTGCCGGTGTCTTTGTTCTTGACTTTCCACAGGACGACGTCCTTGTCGATCATGGCATCGGCCAGGCCGGGCGGCCACTTGTACTGTTCCCCCGCCGGGCCGGCCGCTTTGCCATGTTGCTGCCCCCTCTTCTTCGCCAGGGTGCGGACCTCCTCGATGAACGGCGAGACGATCTTCTCGGGCGCGTATTGGAAGGCGCCGAGGTTCCAGTTGACGAAGATAACCCCGATATCGCCGATGTGGGCGTTCGGGGCCATGATGATGTCGTCACACGCGAGCGCCAGAACCGCCCCGCCGCTGTACGCATAATCGGGAATGTACGCAACCGTGTGTGCGCGGGTGCTCCGCAGCCGTTTGGCCATGCACATGGTCGCGTCCAGCTCGCCGCCCGGACTGTCAATCTTGACGATCACCAGATCGGCCCCGTAGGCTTCCGCCGCGTCCAGCTTGCGGTAGAGATACTGTTCGGAGATGTCGTTGATTTCCTGCTCGAAGCGGATCACCACCGGTTTGCGATAATCCCCCGGCGGCGGGTTTTCCTCAACCGCTTGGGCAGCCGTGGGTAAGAGAATCGCAAAGGCGATCGCCCGCGCGGCGGTGCCCATCCCGCGACCTCTGGCCGCGGCTTTGCACGCCCGGCCGAGTTGGTTCAAACCTACTGCGGCGTTGTCTTGGCAAGGGGGCACTGGTGCTTCACTCCGATCAATCCGTCAATGGAAAGGTCTTCGTCGATCTCCGGCCAGTGGATGCCGTACCCCGCAGGAGATATCTCGAAGTTCGCTCGTTGTTGCGGGGTAGCGGCGGCAAGTCGCTCGGATGCCTTCGTAATGTCAATCTCGTACTGCTTCCCGTCGACGCGCAGCGTCATCGTCGTTCCCGACAACGACACGCTTTCGACATCGTGTGCCTTATCCATCTCTCCTCTCCTGAAACTCGTTCCACTGCGTTCGGTCTGGCCGACGGCTACACCATTATCACCGACGGGCGGGGAGATTGCAAGCGAGCGAAAGAAAAAACGCCGTGCGTCCGGAAGACTACAAGTGATCCTCCGCCCGCCGGGCACCATGGAGAACGCGGTACACTTCAATTCCCTTGTCAGCCATGCGGTAATAGACGACGTAGTTGCCAAGTGAAAAGCAACGCAACCCAGGGCGGTATCGCTCGACGCTTTCGCCCATGTGTGGGTTCTCTGCGAGGCGCTCGAAAGTCTCGGTGAAGCGATCTACAAGACGATCCGCCGCGTGGATGTTGTCGCGGGCAATGTAGAGCCAGATGTCGAGGACGTCTTGCTCTGCCGGGGCGGTAATGCAGTAGCCGGCCATCAGGGAGTGTCGGTCCCCTCGGCCAGCAGGCGGCGCCCCTCGGCCTTGATCCGCTGCGGATCCCAGTCGGAGACTTCCCCGCGGTCGGCCGCATCGAATCCCTTCTGAAGCTCCCGGGCGAGCCAGTTGTCAATCAGCTCGGGGGCGTCGCTCTCGGCCACCAGATAATAGGTCTTGTGCGTCTGGTCGTCCTCGACACGGACGGGCTGCCCGGCGTGTTCGTTAAGAGCGTCTCGCATTTCGTTAGTAATCTTGGGGCTCATATCAATAGTATAACACAGCGTTCGTTCGCGATACATGGGCATTTGCCGCGATCCGAACTAAGCAGATCGAGCATTATAACACGCGCGAGGTAAGATGGGTCCACCCGGAAGCCCGGCGCGATGTGACGGTTGCTCCACAAGATGAATGTATGGTACGCGTCCACGCAGCGTGATACGTCGCGTGGACGCGGCCTTCCATTCCTCCCTACCGATCGCGTAACTCCACGGATACCCACCTACGGTATTGGGCAATCCATCGTTGGGGCATACCCATCTTCGTCAGGCTGAGCAGCATTGCCAACAGGAAGAACAGCAACCCGATGGCGATCTGGTCGAGCCTAAGCAGCCCCCTCCGCAACAGCGCGTAGATCTCCCAGCCGGCTACAATCAGCCAGCAAGCCAAGGTTGCTATCGCAGCCGCGTGGTACCACTGGTTGCGAACCAGATAGCCGTAGGCCGCTGCCACGGCGACGGCCGCGGCCGGATACACCGCCGGTAGAAGCGGCGACACATCATCGAATCATCCTTTATATTACGCTGACTCTACCACAAAAGGCGGGAGCAGAGCAGGGATTTTTGCAGCCCTTTACACCAGCCGCTTCGATAGCGTCGACAGCGACGATAGAGAGGACAATCGTACGGACGACTCGCCGTCGGAAAGGGCGTCGCGAAGCTGGTGGATCACGTCGACGTTCTCCGCCACGGGATCGTATTCCCCGGTGAGCAGCCGGTCCCGGATTCGCGGATTCTGCTCCATGCAATACCACGCCCGCTCGTCGATCTCCGGAACAAACAGACCGTGCAGCCGCTCGGCGATTTTCAGGGCGTTGCGGTAGTCGCTCTCGTCGATAAACAGATCGATCATCCGATGGTAGTTATTGGGATCGTAGGGATCGTGTTTGATTCCCTTTCGGGCGATGTTGAGCAGTTTTTTCGGTGGGTAGCCGGCCTCGCCGAGGAGTTGGATGTAGCTGTCGATCGCCCGCGGATTACCCGGCTGGAGGCGGTAGCCGAGGTGAGCGTGGGCGAGCATGTTGACCTCGGGATGGGCGGCGTACGGGGCACACATGTGGGCCTTGCCGTGGCCGGGGGAAAGCTCGATCGCGCGACGCAGGAACTGTAGCGCGTGCGGCTCGTAACCCTCCGTTTCCCATACGCTGTGAAACAGCTCGTAGCACAACTGGGCATTGTTGGGATCGCGATCGAAGGCTTCCAGGAGCGTCGAACGAAGGTTCGGCTGGTTGCGGTCTTCGACGGCGTGCAGGGCGACGGAGAAACTCTTGTCGCGGAACCACAATTTCAGCGCCGCTCTCGATTTCTCCGCGGCGTTCTTGTGCCTCGACAGGAGCTGCCCCATGTCGACCAGCGTCTTTGCCGTGGTCGGTCGCCCGGTGGCCCAGCTCTTTTGGATGTCATCGGTGACCGTCCCTCCGATCACCTTGGCGATCGTCGTGGTACACTGGGTAACGAACTCGCGGAAGTTGGCATCCTTGATGGTAGTGCCGCAGGTCTTCTTACCGGGCTGGTGAATCCGCAATTCTACGCCGAAGCTGTCCCGCCGCACGCGCGAATACCCGCTTACCCAGATCGAGTCGTCGTTGCGCACCCGGTGTTGTTCGGCCGCCTCGTCCTTCAGCAGCAACGGCGTTTCTTCCGGACCTCGGATACTCAAATCGCGCACCAGCATCAGGTCGCGTATCAGCAATCGCGAAAGCCCGATCCCGAAGAATCGATCGACGTCGGTACACTTCTCGGAGGCGATCGGCAGAACGACGACTCTCGGCAACTTGCAGAGGTCGCGGTACTTGTCCGTGTCCATGAAGGAACTGAGTGCCTTGCCGTCAAGCTCCGGATAGAGTTGCGGCACGTCTTCCGGCCAGTCTTCCATTGCGTTCGAAAGCCACTCGAACTTCATCGCACCGTATGCCTGCAAGAGTCGTCAAACGAACGCACTCCCCAATCGGGGGCCGGGGAGACGATCCACACATGACGCTGCTATTGTAACGAAATAATACCCCAAAAGCAAATTATACCCTGCAAATGACGCGTGTTCAACAGGGGGGCGAACTCCTCACCCCCAAAATCCCATATGCCCCACAGGAAGAGGTAGATGGTTTATCCAGCTTTCCAGGGTGTCATCCACCTAGTGCCTCTTCAAGCCTGAATTGACGGGTAGAGTTTTTTGAGTTTGATGCGTG
>CAZJRB010000038.1:0-55990 GCA_964547995.1 uncultured Planctomycetaceae bacterium
TTGGGTTGTTTACGTGATCGGCATTTATGAGTTTGGGGACAGCTTCTTCGGCTCGGCTCGGAACGGATTGGACGAGGTTGACAATGACCCGGACGACGAATTGGCGGCGTTCGGCATCGGCGACCCCAAGACAAAAAAGGGGTACAGCGCGATTCCCATGGAGGTCCTTCGGGACGTTGGGGCACAACATAAATGGGACCTCGACATAATTGCCCAAGTCGAGCGCCGCGTGGTTATTCACGAAATCGGCCACCAATTCGGACTCAAAGACGATATCCAGCCGGACAAGAAGCCGGAGCATGTCATGTGGTCCGCCGGTCGAGAAGCCGCCGAGGCTAACGAGGACCTGGCAAAGGATTTGCCGGCTAAGTTCAGGGACGAAGATATCAGAATTATTCGCGAATTTGGCTCTGGCAAGAAACCATAAGGAGTAAGAATATGCAACGCTCATACAATCCTCCTTGCAAAAGCTCAGCGTTTGTCCTATTTTTAACCGCAATTGTATTGTTGTCTTCTAATGCTTCAATAGCATTTGCGGCTGAAGATAACGAGGATGTCGATCAAGAGGAGAAGATCGACTATCGGCCCGATCGCGTTCTTACAAAGGAGGAACGCAAGAAACTTCAAGAGCTTTCTAAAACCCTAATCACTAAGAGTACCAGTCCCAATGCGAATACTCGGAGTAGATCAGAAGTACATCGCGGTTGGGCTGCGGACGACCTTGGGTACACCCATCACAAGGCTGCTTTGCCCGCCTTGTTTGCCGTTCTGAAGGACAAAACCGACTCGCCCGGAGTCCGTGTAAATTGTATCTGCGCCCTCAAGCGGATTAACGACAAACGGGTCATTGAAGTCTTGATGGATGCCGCGCTGGACGACCATTACAACGTAGCAAATCACGCCAAGGACGCACTATTTTGTTTGCTGCCGGGGTCGTATCGTCTTGATCCAAAGTGGTCGAAGGAAAGGAAGGAGCAGGAAGTCGAGAAATGGCGGACCTGGTGGCGCGAGAACCGCGACAAACTGGAACGGCCAATACGCGAAAGCGCCTGGCGACCTCCGAAGAAGGAAAAGTAAACTCGTCCGTCGATCGTATCATCATGCAACCCCCATTCCAACTCGGGCACCTGCTTCCACACGGAGTACATCGGTCGAGACTATCCGAAGAAGGGCTGCGAGGTGCAGATCAATAACACGCACCACGATCCGAAGTGGGCTTACAAGAGCACGGATGACAAAGGAAGAATATACTCGAATCGCACGCCCGAACTCACGCCAGAAGACGACAAGCAGTATATCGATGTGACCGTCAACATCAAGCCCCCGGACCTGACCTTGCCCGAAGAGGCTACGATTCTCTGGAATCTTTCGGACCCTGATGATCCATCAAATGAAGCCGGCGGCATCGGTAAGTATTCCCAGGCCATTCTCGATCCAAACGATTTCAAGGCCGGCGAGTATCTCGCGCAGAGACCGAATGATAACACGGGCGAAGTAGAATCCCACATGCCAACCAACCATTATTTTGAACCAATATCGGAGGATTCTAAAGAATACACATTCAAGCCGAACAGTCTTACGCCGGAGAAGGTTAAGATAGGGAACGTGGATGCAAGTGTCGAAACTAAAATCATAGACGGCGTTTCCAAGATTCGCATCCACGTTTCCGACGACGGAGGCGACAATTTCAAGCTGGCCGTCAAGCTGGAAAACGGCGGCGATGCAGTTCCCACCAAGTGCATGAAGGACAAAACCGGCATTATGACCGTCTGGAAGCGACTCGATGTTGAATACCGCCTTATGGAACCAAAACGCCCTCTGAATACGGAAGCTCTCGAGGATGTGATGCAGGACGCCTATGTTGAGCTACGTATTCCGCCGAAGGCAGAAAAGCTGACGCCAGCTCAGAACTTTATTGATCCGAAGAATGTGGGCTACGAGCAAAAAGCGGTGGACCTTGTCCGCAAGAAGTTCATAAACCAGGACGAGAAGCAGTGGCACTTTCTCGCAGGCTGCAAAGCGGCAAGTCCTAGGCTGGACTTCAAGTTACGTCGGGGTTTTACAGCCACGGGTGAGCCCGAAGATGCGAAAACGTATCGATCAGACAAGCGGATTCCTGCTGAACCAAGAATGCCCGGCCTTTGGCTTCAACCTTTGCCGTCACAACTGCAACCGCCACCTGCTAGTCCGCGTCAGCACCTGGCTTTTCGAATCAAAAGTGTAGTTCGTCAAACGGGGGTATTCACTGTTGAACCTATTGAATCAAAGTTTAAGTTTGGGAGTCAGGGGGTGCGAGATCCATATTTTCAAGTAGACGGAGATCCACCGAATGCGCAGCCGGGCGATTCGTTTCGAGTAGTTGAAGCCCCGCTATTGGGTTTGGGGGGCGTTAGCCAGTCGAGTGGTCCGGGTAAGGGTCGTTGGGCATTGGTATTTGTCAAAACTGTTGAAACATGGGCTAAAGACGACGACAACATAGACGAGGATCTCGTTCTGAAAATCGACACAGCCCACGAATTCGTTCATTCATTTAATATACACCATTTGTGCAACGAGCCGTCCATCAATGAAAAGGACCCTTGCATCATGCAATGGGCTACAACACCCGTTGACAGATCGGATTTTCCATCAATAACCTGGCAAAATTTCAAGAACGGAAACGCCAAACTCTGTGCAAAGCACCTTATACAAATTCGCCAAGCGGAGGGTAAATGATGAAATTCACATATCTTGCGAACATCCTTGTGTGCTTCGTCGGATGCACATTCTTTCACGCGGCTGCATGCCGAGCGGATGAGGGCCAAGCAAACGAAGCACCGCTGAAGCTTACGATAGAAGCAAAGGCCGGAGGCGACTTTCTTCGGAAAGAGCCAATCGTTCTGTTGGTGCGATTGACCAATCAGTCAAATAAGACAATTAGAGGGATCGTTTCGTTCAAGGGGGATTGGCAAAGTAAGCGCACGCTTACGTTCCACATTCGCCCTGAGAACAAGGGAAATGACCCGTACCGCACCGACGACGGAATCGTATCAGCTCCCCACGGTGACGTTATCGATTTGCCTAAGGGAGCCAACTCTGTGGGACTGTTCTTTGTCTCCAGATGCAGCGCGACTGTCGTACCGGGGCAATACACGATTCAAGGGGAATACTTTGTCGACCTTAGTCCGGATATTAAGCAATACAAGCGTTACGGCGAGAACGGCAAGCGTCAGAGGGGCTTGTTGTCGAACGTGATTACTTTCAACATGAAGGAACCGGTTGGCAACGATGCCCAGGCATTGGAATTTCTTGTCAAAAAGCGCGGAATCCTATATTTACATCAGCCCATGAGCGAGGAATATGGAATCGAAGGTGGAATAGACAACAAAACCTACAGGGAATTTCTCGAAACGTATCCCCACTCTCGTTATGCACCCTATGTCGCATATTCGCTAGCGGAGTACTATTTTGGGGAAAAGGAGTACGCCAAGGCGGGTCACTTCTATCGGATCGCTGAAAAAGCAACCAACAACATCCTTGCCCCCACGGCTTCCTATCAGATTGCGTGTTGCCTGATCGGTCTGGGAAGGACTGACGAAGGAAAACGGGAGCTCCGCGCCTTGATCAAGAAATATCCGGACCGCGAGTTTGTCCGCTCGGCAAAAGAGACGATCGACGAGTCGCCCCAAATGATCCTCGACGGGGTGATCGGGCACTGGCTGGCCCAGGAAGACGTGCCGAGGAGCAAGCTCGCCCAACGGCAAGAAGACCCCGTGTTTCTCGTCTCCAACAAGCACGTGCCCTTCTACTATCGGCCCCATGTGAAAGGGCGAACCATTGTGTTTATCGACGAGCTTATCGCCTACGGCGAGGAGATTCCGACAGATTGCCCGAGCCTGATTCAGACGCCGCGAGGCCGCTACGTGCCGGATTGGAGCGGCAAGCGACTGGACAAGACGCCGGAGACACCTCAAAAAGTGGAGAAGAAGGACCTCCCAGCGAAGTACTTTTATCCGACCGTCTTGCTCATTGATACAATGGAGATTGGCGGCGACAGAGCGAAGGTCGACATCACGGAGAATCCCCACCAGAACCACGGCGACGGCACAAGCGCCGGAACCTACGAACTGGTCAGAAAGGGCGACAAATGGATTATTGTCAAGGGCGGTCTTTCGTGGAAGCATCAGGAGCAGTGACCGCGCTGTCGGCCCTGCTCTTGGCCTCAAGCGTCGCCTTGTTGTTTTCGTCGGTAAATGCTTCAACGGCGTTTTCGGCTGAAGAGAATGATGAGATTGACGAAGAGGCGAACGCCGATTATCGCCCGGATCGTACTCTGACAAAGGAAGAAGTTGAGAAGATACGCAAACTATCGCAAACCCTGCTCACAAAAACCATTGCAAGCGATGATTCTAATGTCAGAAATCGTTGGCAAGGCAGAAGGTGCGTTGCTGCCACTCGACTAGGTAGCACACATCATAGAGATGCCCTGCCCGCGTTGATTACCACACTGAAAGACAGCACCAACCCCGAGGATGTGCACGTATACTGTGTCACCGCACTAAAAGGGATTTACGACAAGCGCGTAGTGGATGCTCTTCTTGACGTTTGCGTGGATGAGCACGGCAATGTAGAGGCACATGCTCAATCGGTTCTCAACTACATCTTCAGCAGGAATTTCCTTTCTAGCGACTCGTGGACCAAGGAGCGTCGCAAACAAGAGGTCCAGAAGTGGCGCGACTGGTGGAACGCGAATCGCGATAAGATGGAACTGGACCGCGCAAGACTCGGCGACCGCGAATGGCTGCAGCCGAGAAAAGTGCCGAAGGGAAAGGCGGCAAAGGAAGAACAACCATCGTAGGCGCATCCCTCACTCAACTCCAGCATCGTTGTCCTGCCGGAAACAAGGCAAATCTCAGTTATTCTCTCAAGGAAACCAACTCCACAGAACCATCCTGATATTCATGAGCTCGAGCCTAGTTGCCGCGCTCCTTCTGCCACATATCCGCAAGCCGTCGCTGAAGAGTACCTTTTGGAATTAGCTCAAGTAAGTCCCCCCTCCTCATCTGGCGCCAGAATCCCGAGATACAGCGCCGACCAAAGGGCCCAGTCAAGCTGTGGCGCCTTAGAACTCGTAAATCTGTTATTTCCTAGAATCTTGATTTGCGGTATAGGTATTCCTCCGTTTCTCGAAGGATCGAATAAGGAGGATTTATGATGCAAGATGCAGAACGTTTGCACGACCAGGTGAATTTGGTATTTTCCCGACTGAACGAGGACATCGGCCGAAACCGAAGGTAAGCGATGAACAGCGCGAATTGCACAAACGTACGCACACACCAAGGCCGGGCGTGCGGGGTCGACGAACTGACTGAAAATCAACTGCGGCGCCTGCTCGAGCAACCCGAGCAACTCCTCTGGCGGCACATCGACCGCCCGGTCAAGATCAGTCACACTTCCCTGATCGTGGTCGCCGACATAACCCTTGCAGAAAAAAAGGTCTCAGCCGCCTACAAGCAGTACCGGCCTCGCAATTGGCGGAAATCGCTGTTGGGATGGTTTCGCGCCAGTCGCGCCCGCCGGAGCTGGGTTCTCGGACGGATACTGTGCGACCGGCACGTCACTACCGCGAGACCGTTGGCCATGTGTGAACCTCGGGGCCTGTTGGCCCGGCGAAGCTATCTGGCCACCGAGTGGATCGATGATGCCGAGAACTTGCACCTCTACGCCTGGCGGTTGACCTCTTGTCCAATCCGCGAACGGCTCCGGCGGGTCTCCCGCTGTGCCGAGAGTCTCGGCCGGTTGCTGGGGCGGATGCACGCGGCGGGGATTGCCAACCGTGACCTCAAAGCCGCGAATCTACTCGTCGTCGACCCGGATGACCGGCCGGTAAAGGACGAGCCGGAGACTTACATGATCGATCCCGACGGCGCCCGGGTTTGCCGGCGATTGACTCCACAGCGGCGTGCGGCCGACCTCGCCACCCTGGCCGTCGGACTCCACGCCCACCCATGGATAACGCGGACGATTTGCTGGCGGTTTCTCCGTGCCTATGCCGGTCAGTTTCCGCACGGTACGACCGCCTCGACCAGGGCCGCGCGAAAAAATCTGTGGCTCGATATCTCGGCGAGAAGCCGGCGGATCATCCGCCGAATGCGCCGCCGCCGGGAACAGATACTCTGAGAAACCACCGCCGGCTTGCGGTCCATGGCGGGCAACTTTAACCCGTTCAGTAATGCGATCGCGATCCAAACCCGCGAAGACAGAAAAGGCCGAGAACAATCGCGGCAACCCCCAGTAGTATCCAGTGCTGGGTAGTCATCCCGTCGGCAAAACGAAGGATGTCCTGCCAGAGATTGTGCATCGTCGTGTGCATCGCATCATCCTCATAAAGTGTAGCCCACGGACCATGGCAATGCAAGAAATCCTGAGGAGCTTCGCCCGCGAGGAGCGGGAACACGAGGCAAAATTGCTCAAGGAACCACCCGTGGCGGATCGGCACCGTAGGCGTTGTCGCTTACCCGGGTCTTCTCGGATGCGCGGACGGCGAGCTTGGGTTCCTTGTGGCGAGGAAACCAGTTGCGATCGACCTTGCAGGCGTCCTCCGGGACGCCGCGGATGACAATGGGTGTGTTCGGGGCGCGGAAGGTATTGTGGTGGATCAGGATCGTCGTGCCGGCAATGTCGGTGCCGTCCTTGCGGTCGCGCCCGCCGTGCATGTCAAAACAGTGGCTCAGCGAGGTGCCCAACTCGACGTTGTGCCGGGCCTCGTAGCCGCAGCCGGGTCGCCCGGTCCCGGCGATGGAATGCCGGTTGAAGTCGAACAGGTTCCGCTCGATCAGCGACGCCGCGACGTTGTGGCAGACGCCGTAACCCAGCCCCTGGTACTGGCAGTGGTGGATGAAATTGTGATGGATGTGGTGCCGGTCGCCCTTGATCAGATCAACGCCGGCGTGGCTGAAGCCGGAAATCTCGCAGTTGTCAACCTCCAGCCCGGAATGTTCCGTGCGGATGCCGTTGGAAGTCGGCAGCTTGTAGTAATACGTGCGTCCGCGCCCTTCGGCGAACGAGCGGCGGTGATGGTCGAGATACCGCTTGGAATTGGGGCCCCGGATTCGCAGGCCGGTCACTCGCGCGTCGGGGCCGGCAATGCGGATCAGCACCGGCGTCTTCAGGGCGTCGGAGCAGATCAGCGCTCCGGGGGATTGCTCCCGGCCGCGATCACTCGCGAGCGTTACTCCGGCGGGGACCTCGAGAACGAGTTGTTCGATGTAGACCCGTGCGGTACAGTCGATTTCCGTCTGGCCGGGAATGAAGACGACCTGGCCCGCCTTCGCCTTGCCGAGGGCTTCGAGCAGCTCATCGAGGTTCTTGGCGGTGAAATCGCCGTTGGTGATGATCTTTGTGTAACCGCGTCCGCCGCCGACCGGGCCGGCGTCGTCCGCCTCGGCGCCGTAGGTCTCGTCGCCCAATTTGACAAACGTTGCGTTCTCCGCATAAGTCGAAGCGGCAAGCAACAGTAACACAGCCAACGTGAATACTCGAAACATGAGCGGCCCTCCCACAATACCCGGTCCAGTGCGGCTCCTATTCTTGCAGCATCGACTGATTTCGTCAACGCGGGTGTCTCTTATCATAAAGCCGCGACCGTCGGTCGCGCCGAATCACCGGTCGCGATAGTCTCGGGCAACGCCTGGCGCGACCAACGGTCGCGGCTTTATACACCGGTGCGTGGTTGTATCGCTACCGGCGCCTGGTATAATCTCACCCGGCAACGGTCCGGGGGCGGGTGCCCCCTCCTTTGCTGTTTTGGTACGAGGTATCGAGATGCCCGAGCCCGGCAACAAGACCGTGTTGGCGTTGATGGCCCATCCCGACGATGCGGAGTTTCTTTGTGCGGGTACGCTGATCCGCCTGGCCGAGGCCGGCTGGGAGATCCACATTGCCACTGCGACGCCGGGTGACTGCGGCACGATGACCGAGAGCCCCGAGGACATCAGCGCCACCCGGACCAACGAGGCCAAGAACTCCGCGGCATTGATCGGGGCCACCTACTACTGTCTCGACGAGCGCGACGGGTTGGTCGTCTACGACAAGCCGACGGTCCGCAAGGCGATGGACCTCTTTCGCCGTGTGGCCCCGTCGTTGGCCTTTACCCACGCGCCAAAGGACTACATGATGGACCACGAGATGGCTTCGCTTTTGGCCCGTGCGGCGAGCTTTCTCTACGGCGCTCCCAACATCTCGCCGCATCCGCGGCTCGACCGTTCGACGGTGCCGTACCTCTACTACTGCGACCCGGTCGGGGGGATCGATCCGCTTGGCAATCCCGTGACGCCGACGACCTACGTGGACATCAGCGGGCAGTTGGAGAAGAAGATGGAAATGCTGGCCGCACATGCCTCGCAGCGCGAATGGCTCCGAGCGCACCACGGCACCGACGAGTATCTCGATGCCATGCGCCGCCACGCGGAGATGCGGGGACAAGAGGCGGGCATCGCCGCGGCCGAAGCGTTCGTCCAACACCGGGGTCACCCGTATCCCGCTGACGATATTCTCACAGAACTGTTCGGATAGGTGATACTCGAAACACGGGAGGACACGAAATGCTACGTCCCCTCAGCAAAGTCGCGCCCGGATGGTGGGACTATACGACGTTGGATTCTGCGATCCTTGACGACGTGGCGAAGCTGAGCGCCGAGGATATTCAGGGCCTTTCCCGGCCGGGGTTCAAGGTCGTCATGTACGACACGCTCGAGGACTTCTACCTGGCCGAGGCGCTGGAGTACATCGACGCCTGGAAACAGTCGACCGACGACGCCCCGGCCGGCATCTGCGGCCCGATCGGTCCGACCGAACAGTTGCCGCTGGTCGCACGCCTGGTCAACGAGTTGGAGCTGGACGTTCGCGGGGCCCATTTCTGGGGTATGGACGAATGGGTCGACGCCGAGGGCACACCGGTTCCGACCACGCACCCGTTGAGCTTCGCCAAGGCCGACATGGAGTCGTGTTTCAATCGAATCAAGCCGGAATTGCGGATGCCGGAGAAACACCTGCACTTTCCGACCGGCGATCTGGACGCGTATTCGAGAAGTTTTGACGAGGTCCGCTGCGTGGTGATGCAAGGCGGTCAGGGCGAAGTGAAGCACTGGGCGTTCAACGATCCGCCGAAGCGAGAAGGCGAATATCAGGATGCGCCCCCGCCGCCGGCCGAATACCGCAAGCTCGCCACCCGCGTGACCGACCTGCACCCGATGACCATCATCCAAAACGCCCGGACCTCCGGCGGGGGGCAAGTCTCACTCGTGCCGACCAAGGCGGCAACCGTCGGGCCGGTCGAGACGTGGAAGGCCGAAAAGGTCTCGATCTGGCAGGCCGGCGCCCACGACAATCCCTTCGGCCAGCGGTTGACCGCACTGATGATCTCCAAGAAAATCCCCGATTCGTCCGTGCCCATGTCGCTGCTGGCCGAACATTCCAACGTCCAGTTCAACTACTACCGCCACGGACTCGGCGTGGTCGAGGCAGAGATGCACTGAGTAGTGGTGGGGGGTCGGTGATGAGTGGTGGGTGATGAGTGGTGGGGTCAAAAGCCCCGGCACTGCGTGCCGGGGTTCTGGCGCGCATCTCCGCTACTCCAAATCCGGCAGATTCCCCGTGGCGTCCAGCGGCAATGCCCGGGCGCCGGTGAGGATTTCCAGGTCGTCCCGCTGGCGGGCTTCGGCCAGATAGGCGGCCGAGCACTCGACCTCGGCCAAGCGCAGCGTGTCGGCAATCCAGAGGAGCTTCGCGTCGGGGGGATCGGTGAGCCCGATGCTGCCCAGTGCGATATCGAGCATCTCGCGGTCGGTCTCGTAGTCGAGCGGCGGCATGGCGGCCGCGATGTGACCGGAGGTGATCACGTTGAGTCGCGTCGCCTCGATGTCCGCTTCTCGTAAGAGTCGCGACCGGCAGAACTCGGCGAAGCCCATGCCCAGGGCGTTGCCGTGCGTCTGGTGGGTCAGGCCGCGCAGAGCGATCCGCCTTACCTTCGGCAGCTCATCCGCAGCCGCCTTGTGCTCGTGGAACTTCCGGCCGACGATGTTCGTATCGAGACCCGCCCCGCTGATGTCCTTCCCGATCCGGTCGATCAGCAGTAGATCGACGTAGTCGAACGGCAGCCGGGCAACCCACTTGCCGGCCATTGCCAGCAGCTCCGGCTCGCGCGACTCGAACTCCTCCGGGACAAGGGCTTCGATCCGGGCGGTCTCGTCGTAGGCGTTCTCCAGGATCGCCAGCCCGGCCACAATGCGGCACCGGGCGAGCACCTCGTGAGCGACGCTGCGAACGATCCGGTCGAACGAGTAATCGTCGATCGCCTTGTGATAGACGGCGGCCCCTTCGCACTTTCCCAGACCGATGAGCATCATCTTCATCAGCCCGCTTTCAATCGGGCCGGCGAACAGGGTGTGCGGCTTGACGCGGTTGCAGACCACCACGTGATCGGCCTGCGAGGCGAACCGGTCGAAATGGACCGGGAACCCCTCGGCCGCCCGGCAGACGACGACCGTTTCCATGCCCGACCGGATGGGGCAGCCGATGAACTCCTCGGTGATGCCGTACGACTCGATGACCTGCCGCTGTCCTTCGGCGCCGCCGCCGCCGTGGCTTCCCATGGCGGGCACGACAAACGGCTCGGCCCCGAGCGACTTCAGGTGTTCGGCGATTGCCCGGATGATCACGTGGATGTTGGCAATTCCCCGGCTTCCCGCGGTGATAGCGACGGTCTGTCCCGGCTCGATCTTCCCGGCCAGTTCGAGCGTAGCCATCTGAGCATGCACTTCACCGGACACGTCATCCACACGGGGACGGTCAAAGATTTGCCGGACGCGAAAGATTTCGGGCAGTTGCATAGGCATCGCGGACCTTGGGCTTTGTTGGACGACGCCTTCGGCGTATCCCATCTTCGTAATCCTGGACTTCGTTGTCTAGCGCTTTCGGGGTTGGTGCTAGCATGGAAACGTAGCGACGAGAAGGGCATGTCCTTCTTGTCCGACACCGTTTCCATACGATTGAACTCACCCGGCCGCCGTAACTCATTACACAGCCTAGAGTTGCGCCGGCGGCGAATCGCTCTAGCCCCGGTTTCCTTTTCTCACTAAAATCCCTTGCCCCAAAGAATCACATGGAGGTGGATCATGTCAACCACGGATGCCCACGTGCCGCCGAGCGGTTGGGTCCCGGCCCCGCAACCGGCCCCGGAACCGCGCCGCAGGCGATTTCCCCGGCGGCTGATCGTGCTGACCGGGTTGCTGCTTCTCGTCGTATACCTGTTGCCGGTGATCATCGCCCATACGCCGCTTCTGGATTTTGTCGTCCACACGGCAACGGCCGACCTGCAAGGGCGGGCAACCGTCGAATCGGCCTCGCTCGGCTGGTTCGCGCCGGTTCGCCTTCAGGGGATCGAGGTCCGCGACCCGGGCGGCGAGGTGGTCCTGACCGCCGTCGAGGTATCGGGCGACAAGCCGCTTCTGAAAATGCTGATGGATCGATCGGACCTCGGCGAGTTCCGCGTCGAGCAGCCGGTGATCAACGTAGTAGTGCGTCCCGACGGAACCAACGTCGAGGACCTGATCGCCAAGTACATGGAGCCGGAGGAAGAGCCCGACGGTGGCGGAATCGGGGTCGATTTGAACGTGATTGCCGGGAGCGTCTCGTTGACCGACGCCGTGTCGAAGCAGACCTGGCAACTCAACGACCTGGAGCTTGCTTTGAGCGTGCAATCCGACGTGTCGCAGCCGGTCACGCTGGAGACTTCGGCGACGATCGACGGCGAGGGTGTTCCCGGGCGGCTGGTGGCGAAGGTCTCCATGCCGCTGGGCGACGGTTCGAAACCGGCCGCCGAAGACGCGTCTTCGGAAGTGCCCGCGTCCATCGAGCCTACCCCCGCCGACGCGCCTTCGGAATCGCCGGCGGCGGCCGCGACCCCGAAGGGCAAGGCCGACTTGAACATAGAAAGCTTCCCGCTGGCGATGCTCGATTCGCTGCTCGCCCGTTTTGCGCCCGGTACGAAAGCGACCGGTGATCTTACGTCGGAGATCCACGTGACCTGGGGCGAGCGCACCGTCGTTCAGGCGGACATCACCGCCAGGGACCTTACCGTAACCTCGCCGATGTTGCAAAGCGATCAGGTACGGCTCGACCGGCTCGAGGCCGTCTGCGAGATCAGCCGGCGCGGCGACCGGATCGAAATCGTCCGCTCGTCGCTCGACTGCGACGCGGGCAACCTGGCGGCCAGCGGGGTGTTCAACCTCGGTGGCGAGTGGATCGGGCGGCTACCCGCTTCCGCGCTGGAACAGACGTGCGAAATCGAGGGCCGCGTCGACCTTGCGCGCCTGGCCGGGATGTTGCCCAAGACGCTCCACATTCGCGAAGAAACCCGGATCACGTCGGGCGAAGTGCAACTCGCGCTGGTGAGCCGGCCGGGAATGCCGGCAGCGGATTCGGCCACCCTGCCCGGAATGGTCTGGCAAGGCCGCCTCGAGGCCTCGAACATCGCGGCGATCGATCGCGGCCGGCCGATCGCCTGGAAGCGGCCGGTCCTGCTGACGCTCGCCGCCCACGAAACGCCGCAAGGGCCCGTCGTCGACGAGATGAAGTGCGATTCCGAGTTCTTGAAAATCCATGCGGCCGGCACACTCGCCGAGCTGTCCGCCGCGGCTTCCTTCGACCTGAAACAGCTCGCCGATCAGCTCGGCCAGTTCGTCGACTTCGGCGGCGTCGAACTCGCCGGAAACGGCTGGGCCAACTTCAATTGGAAACACGCCGACAACGAACAGTTCGAGGCCGACGTCGATCTCCAGCTCCGAAACTTCCGCCTCGCACTGGCCGAAGGACAAACCTGGGCGGAGAAGGAACTGTTCGCCTCTCTCTCCGCCGCCGGAAGAACCAACTTCGGAAACGATACGCAATTCGACTCCGCTTCGCTCCGGGTGAAGGCGGGCGAAGAAACGCTCGCCGCTCAACTCACCCAACCGGTGATCGACCTCCGCCGCGGCGGGAGCTGGCCCGTTGCACTGAACACCCAGGGCGAACTGCAACACTGGCCCGGGCGGCTGCGGTCGTGGATCGACCCGGGCAACTGGACCCTTGCCGGAAGATACGACCTCGCGGCCGAAGCCACCGGTTCGGCCGACGGCCTGACCGTACGCCAGGCCACGATGGCCGTCGAACCGTTCCGGCTCGCCCGGGCAAGCTGCCCGGCTGCTGCCGACAGCCGGGATGCTGAAACCGCTGGGCTATCGCTGAACGTCATCGAGCCGAAACTCAATGTCGTCTTCGCCGGAAGCTGGAATCAGAAGAAACGCAAGCTGCACCTCAAGCCGGCGTCGCTTAGGGGCAACAACCTGTCGCTCGCAACGACGCAACTCACGATAGCCCTGCCCGACGAAGGGCCCTTCGAACTGGACGGCAACGTCACGTACCGGGGCGACCTCCAACGCCTCATGGCATGGTTCGCCGATCCGAAGACACCCCCGTCGTGGCGGCTGGCCGGAAAACTTGACGCCAAGGCGACCGTACACCAAACCGGCGGCAAGATCAACGGCCAGATCGATGCAAACATCGCCAATTTCACCGCCGCCGGCGCCTCCGGAAAAACCTTCGCCGAACCGAACATCCACCTCGTCGCCAACGGCGGATACGACACGCAAGCCGGCGTGATCCGACTCATGCAGCTCAACGCAACCTCCAGCATGGTCGGGGCCGCCGGCACGGGACAGATCCAGACCGCCAAACAGACAAACCTGCAATTCGACGGCAAGCTCCAGTACGACCTCGACAAACTCTCGAAGCTGCTGGCGACCCGCATCGGGCCGGGCGTCCACTTCTCCGGCAAAGGGTCGAGCCCCGCCTCCTACCGCGGCGGGTTGTCGCCGACCGCGGGACGCGCAACCGCAGCCTTGCAGTGGAACGCGGCCAACCTCTATGGATTCCCGGTCGGGCCGGCCGAACTCAAGGTCCGAATGGCCGACGGCGTCGTCGAGGCCGAGCCGCTCGAAGTGACGGCCAGCGGCGGGCGGTTGTACCTCGCTCCCCAAGTACAGCTCAAGGAGCCGATGCTCATGACCTTGCCGCCGGGGCCGCTCGTCGCACAGGTCCAAATCACGCCCCAGATGTGCGACAGCCTGCTGAAGTACGTCGCCCCGGTCCTCGCCGACGTGACGCAGGCCCAGGGAACTTTTTCGATCGAGCTGGAAGGTTGCCGGGTCCCGCTGGCCGATTGGACCAAGGCCGACGTGACCGGCCGGTTGATCGTCCATTCGGTCGAGGTCGGGGCCGGACCCCTGGTGAAGGAACTCGCCGTGCTGCTGGGCCACGCCTCCCCGGCCAAGCTCCGCCGCGAGTCGGTCGTGCCGTTCCGCATGGTCGACGGCCGCGTTTACCACCAGGGTCTCGAACTGGAGTTCCCCGACCTGACGATCCGCACCAGCGGCTCGGTCGGCGTCGACCAGACGCTCTCGCTGATGGCCGAGATGCCGGTGCCGCCGAAATGGATCGGCAACAACCGCCTCGGCGCCGCGCTGCGCAACCAGGTGATCCGCATCCCAATGACCGGCACGCTCAGCAGCCCGAAGCTCGACCGCCGCGTCATGGAGCAGCTCAGCCGCGAGTTCCTGCAGAAGGCCGCCGCCAACGTCCTCGAAGACGAACTCAAGAACCAGATCGACAAGCACATCGACCTCGACAGCCTTCAGAACCTCTTCCGGCCGCGGTAGACGGGTGTACGGCCAATCCACGGGCACCTGCGCGCAAGGTACACGAGAAGAACCGAGGGGCAATAGAGAGAAGCGGCGGACAGGGTGGAGTACTGACCGCACAGCCACCCGTCCCGCAGAGGGGGCTCCCTACTTGAGCCAATCCCCGGCAGCCCGTATACTCAACGGCATTCGGGCCTCCCTTCTCCTCCGCTTCGGGTGTCGTCATGGCCGAGAAGTTCGACCCTTCCTTGAGCCAGCGTTATTACGAGTGGTTGTCCATCGCCCCCGAGGATCAACCGCCGACGCTGTACCGGTTGCTCGGCCTTCGGACGTTTGAAGACGATCCAACGGTGATTGAAAATGCCGCAGACCGGCAGATGTCCCACCTGCGGACGTTCCAATCGGGAAAGCACAGTGCCGAATCGCAAAAGATTCTCAACCACGTCGCTTCCGCCAGAGTCACGCTGTTGAATCCCGAGAAGAGGGAAGAGTACGACAAGCTGCTTCGCGAACAGATGAAGTTGGAAGCGGAAGGATCGGTGCTGGACGACGAGTCCTCGGCACGCCAGGAAGAACTCTCGACGACGCTGGTTGGGTTTCTGGAGGCGATTGAGATCAGCAAGTTGAAGGAGATTGCGGAGGAGACAAAGAAGAAGCCGAAACCTGCGGAACCACGCAAACCGCCGAAGCGGACTGCGGTTTCTTCGGACAAGGCGGCTGGGGATCGGAGGTTGATGATCGGTGGGGCGATCGGGGCCGGTGTGCTGTTGCTGCTTGTGATTGCCGTGTTGGCGGTGAAATTCGGCGGTGGGAAGAAGGAGGAGAGGCCACAGAAGGAGGACGCTTGGCTAGCCGACATTGGGCAGCAGCGTGAACCATCAACACCGGCGAAGCCGACAGAGCCGCCCGTGAAGCCCACGGAACCGACGACCCCACGTCCCGCAACCGTCCCCGACGACCAATCCGCCGAACAGCCCGTCTCCGTCCAAGTTGCCGAATACGCAAAGAAGTTGACCATTGACCTGCCCGGCGACGTCAAAATGGAATTCGTTCTGATCCCGGCGGGGGAGTTCATGATGGGCTCATCGGAGGCTCAACGGCAGTTGGCCCTCGCTGAGGCAGAGCGGAGGAAGGACGGTTGGCTGAAAGGCAGGATCGGGCTGGAGGGGCCACAACACAAGGTGAAGATCAGCCAGCCCTTCTACCTAGGGAAGTACGAAGTAACCCAGGCCCAATGGCAGGCGGTGATGGGGAACAACCCGTCGAAGTCCAAAGGTTCGACGAACCCAGTTGAGCAGGTCAGTTGGGAAGATATTCAGCAGTTCTTGGCGAAGTTGAACGTGGCATTTGAGAAGAAGGGGATGGTATTTGGCCTTCCAACGGAGGCAGAATGGGAGTACGCATGCCGAGCGGGAACGACGACGGCGTTTAGCTTTGCGGATGATCCGACACTTCTTTCCCAGTACGGTTGGTTCACGGGCAATTCAGGAAAAAAGACGCACCCTGTTGGCCAAGGGAAGCCGAATGCGTGGGGGCTTTACGACATGCACGGGAACGTGTGGGAATGGTGTTCGGATTGGTTGAATTGGTATGGGAAGTCGCCACGGGTTGATCCGGCTGGTCCGCCCGGGGGCTTGCAGCGCGGGCAACGTGGCGGGAGTTGCAACTGCTCGGCGATGGCTTGCCGGACAGCCTTCCGCATCTCCGGCGGCCTGGGCGCACGGGGGCGCGACCTAGGCTTCCGCCTCGCCCTAGCAATTCCGGCGGGTGAGGTCACTGAAACAGTCGTGGAGGATAGCAAACCGTCTGTACCAAAATCCACTCCTGAACCTCCCGAACCCGACGCTGTTGCAGTTGCTGCACCCGAACCACCAGCACCCAAGAATCCCGTCCCCGCCCCCGATGCCCAAGCGGAAATGCTCAAGCAGCTTGACGAGATTTACGAGTTCTCCGAACGAAGAACACCGGCAGAACGACTCAAGCTTGCCCGGGAACTCTTTGAACTGGGCAAGGAATCGCAAGGCGAGCCGGTCGAGAAATTCGTGCTGTTCCGCAAGGCGATGGAATCCGCCCAAAGCGGCGGCGATGCCGGGTTGATGCTGGAAGTGGTCGATGCGATCTGTGCGGAGTTCCAGGTCGATGTCCTGGAAGGCAAACAGAATGCCCTTGCAGGTTTCGTAAGAGGTTCGCCCGAGCCCGAACAGATTGAATTGTTCATCGAAGCCGGTGATCCGGTGATTGACGATGCCATTGCCGCAGGTCGTTACGACATCGCAGGAAACATCGCCGAGGCGGCCTACCGGCTGGCTCAGAAATCGGGCGACCGCGACTCCCGCAAACGTGCTTACGACCGGCGTAATGCCGTCAGGAAGCTGGCTCTGAAATGGAAGGAACTTCAAGATGTCTGGAACACTTTGAAGACAAATCCTGATGATCCGGCAGCTAATCTGGCGGTGGGGCAATGGCTCTGCTTTGAACGGCAGAATTGGAAGCAAGGTTTGCCACATCTTGCAAAGTGCAGCAGCCCCGCCTTGAAAGGCATTGCCGCCCAGGAGGTAAACTCCCCTCCGACAACTCCTGATGCCCAGGTCAAACTTGCGGACGCTTGGTGGAATCTGGCTGAGAAGATCGAAGGCAAGGAAAAAGATGCGTTGATGGCCCATGCGGGCGAGTGGTATGGGAAAGCATTGGACGACTTGCCAGAAGGTTTTGTGAAAGCGAAGGTTAGGAAGAAGTTGGAGGAGGTTGGTGCCGTTGTCAAGATTGAACGGCCAATGGTGAAGAAGCCGGAATTACCGTCTCGCACCAAATCAACTCCTGCCCCAACCACCGCAAGCAAGAAATCTTTTAAGGTTCAGTTTAGTTCACCAACAGATATGAAGCGTTTTGTACTAAGGAAAGGTTCGCAGGTGGGTGTGAGCAATGGTCTGCTAGGGATTAAAGGTGGATGTGTTACGTTCGGGACGTATTTCAAGTCCATCTCTTCTGCAACGATCATTGGCGGAATTGTACCACCGGCAAAGGAAAACTTTCGTGCTTCGGTCGGCCCGGTCAACATGATTTTGAACTGGGAGGGAGCGAAGAAGAACGAGAATCACTTTCGGTATTGTACCGACAGAAGTCCTCGCAATCGCAGCCACGCGACCAGACCGTACGCTTTGACACCGGGAAGGTTCCACGCAATACAGGTAAGACAAGAAGGTAAGAGAATCTTTGTTCTTATTGACGGAATGGCACACTTTCAGACGGAGGGCAAGCTGGAAGGAACCGTCTCCATCTACCCAGCCGGAAGTCAGATTGTGGTCAAGGAAATCGTTATAGAGGGTGAGCCTGACTTATCTCGGGAGGTTACGGGACCATCTCTTGGCAATCTCTACTGACGGTCGCATGCGTAGTCCGAGACAACCGGGAACGGCTCACCCCCAACATAGCATCGGTCAACCAAGCCAATCGCCCCAAGGCGGGAATTCCGGGCAGGCGAATTCTGATACCATGAAAGAGCAAAAGGGTCTCCAAGAAACGTAGACTTGGGAATTGTTTCAAACCCAAGTTTACACAACCATTTCAAGGAGACCGCAGAATGTTATACCTTGGTATCGACCAACACAAAAGCCAACTTACGGTCAATCTTCGCGGAGAGGACGGCAACGTGATCCTCAAACATCCTCAAAATTCTGGGGACATAATACTTAATTATTCCGGCGTTTTGGTTTTGGGCAGCGTTTTCTTGGTTTTTAGGACGCGGCCAGGAAGAGGGAAGTGGGTACTCCCCAAGCGGCTTGACCGCTCTGCCGGAAGGGAATAGAATGGTCGCACATTGGAGACTGCACGTCCAGAGTGGATGAATGGAAGTGATCTGAGGCATGCGAAAACCTCGGCAACAAACCTTGTTCCCGGCGGATTCACAGGCGCAAGGTGCTGCGTCGCAGAATCGCCCGAGCAGAGAGCCCTTCGGTCGAATCGACGACGACGGGGATTTGCGCGGCCGCTTGTTGCCATTCTGCCGGATTGATGTCGGGGAAGTGTGGGAGGACCCGGTTCGCGGTCATCGCGTCGGAGTCGTCGACGCGACGAAAATCGAAGAGGTGCAACGAATCCTGGGGACCCTAAGCCCTTCCCTTTGTGTGAATGATCCGCCTTACAATGTGATCGTCGGCAACGCCAACACGCATCGTCTGCCGAAAAACTCGCTTCCGGACTACGTTGAATTCTCCCGGGCATGGGTGTCAAATTGCGTGGAAGTATCGGCGGAAGACGCACACTTCTACATTTGGCTGGGAGCCGACTATAGAGACGGATTTCAACCCCTGCCGGACTTTATGATCTTGATGAGGGAGTTCGGCGAATTGTCGGCTCGAAATCTCATCACGCTAAGGAACCAGCGCGGCTACGGAACACAGAAGAACTGGATGTGGGTAAGACAGGAACTCCTGCACTACGTCCGGGGAACCCCGCCATTCTCAGTGGTGTACACCGACATACCGAAAATCCTCAGGGGTTACTACAAAACCGTCGACGGCAAGCGAACGGAGAACCTTGAGCGAAGCAAGTCGGAGAACATCCGTCCGGGAAACGTCTGGGTCGATGTTCAACAGGTGTTCTACCGAATGGAGGAAAACGTCCCGGGTTGCTACGCTCAAAAGCCCCTGAAGGCCCTAGAGCGAATCCTTCTGACAAGCAGCCGGGAAAACGACACGGTTCTGGATTGTTTTGCCCATTCAGGGACCACACTTCTGGCCGGAGAACGCACGAACCGACGCGTGGTCACTTTTGACCTCGATCCCATCTTTGCAGAGATTACGATAAGGAGGCTTGAACACTATCGGGCAACAGGGAAAACGGGCTGGCAGTGGCACAACCCTTTCCCGGAAATGGGTCAACCGGATGACGCAACAAGAACTGCGTGAATACCTTGATCGCCTAATTGCTTCTCTCGAACGCAACGATCGAGACCTGCTGGGCGCTCGTCTTGAAGGGCTTGTCTCCGTGTTCCCGTTCAACGAGTACGAATACATCTTGATGTTCCTCAGAGACCGGTCGATTATCAGTTTTCAGGATTATGAGGACCTGAGAGGCAAGTATGTTTCGGCCAACAAGTACCTCAACCTCTACGGCCTGGCACCCCGGATATTCGGCCAGATTTGGGGTGAGCAACACTTATGTGATCTTGACAACCGGTTCCAGAAAGCGGGCAAGTCCGTTGACCCGGACCACGAAGGACAATACGATCTGTGGATCGAGGGCGTCAAGGTAGAAGTGAAAGCCGCTCGGGCAATCGACACGAAGAAGAGAGGCGATCTCGCCTCAAAAGCTCTTCACGCCGATTCCGACCGCCCCTTCTGGATGAATTTTCAACAGATTAAGTTGGATATCTGCGACGTCTTTGTCTTCATCGGCGTGTGGGTTGACACGATTCGGCACCGGGTGCTGGCACATGATGACGTGAAGAACTGCCCCTATCTCAGCCATCAACACCGAAGGGGAGTCGAATATCAGATAGGGGTGACGGACAAGAACGTGAACGAATTTGAGCAACATCGTGTGGCTGCGTCAGAGGTTGCCGAACGGGTGATTGCGCTCGGCGAACACTAGCGAAGACGGCAATTCATGAAGCTCATCCTCCTTGGCACCACCGGCTACCATCCGAGCGAGCAGCGGCACACGCCCTGCCTGATGATTCCCGAATGTGGAGTCGTATTGGACGCGGGGACGGCCATGTTTCGGGTGCCGCGGTATATCGAGACGCCGGCATTGGACGTCTTTCTCTCGCACGCCCACATCGACCACGTGGTCGGGCTGACGTATCTGCTTGGCGTGATGCACCTGCACCCGCTCGATCGCGTGACGGTTCACGCGGACGCGGAGAAGCTGGGGGCCATCGACGAACACCTTTTTTCGGAACACCTTTTCCCGAAAAAGCCGTCTTACGAGTCGCGGCCGCTGGCCGACGAGGTCGCCGTGGCCGACGGCGGCCGGCTGATCCATTTCCCGCTCGCGCACCGGGGCGGCTCGACCGGCTTCCGCATCGACTGGCCGGGGCATTCCATGGCCTACGTGACCGACACCACCGCCTCGCCGGACGCCGATTACGTCGAAAAGATCCGCGGCGTGGACCTCTTGGTTCACGAGTGCTATTTCACCGACGCCCGGGCGGAATGGGCCGGTGTGACCGGCCACAGTCACACCACGCCGGTGGCCGAAGTCGCCCGCAAGGCCGCCGTCGGCCGGCTGGTGCTGGTCCACGTGAACCCGGCCGCCACCGAAGACGATCCGATCGGGCTCGACGCCGCCCGAACCATCTTCCCGGCAACGGAACTGGGCGAAGACCTGATGCAGGTGGAGTTCTAGGCTTTGTCTCAAAACGTGTCCGAATGGAGCGTACGACGGGCTTCCAAGCCCGTCGGTTCCATCAAAACGTTACTTCTCGACGGGCTTGGAAGCCCGTCGTACGGGTTTTGAGACGGAGCCTAAAACCCCGTGGGGAATAAGAGCTTGACAGAACCGCGATTTCCCTATAGACAAGGGAGCAAAGGCCCATCTCCCGACTCCTCTCATGAGCAAGGACGAAACATCATGTTCCGCAGATTCTCCGTCACGTTTGCCGGTTGTTTTGCGATGCTGACGGTCGCGACTTCGTGCAGCACGTCCGACGGCAGCGCCCCCGAGGTCAGCCGCACCGAGCGGGAACGCCTGCCGGCGAAGTTCAAGAAGCTGCTGCCGCTGCACACCAAACTCGGCAAGCCGGGGCCGGGCGACTGGCTCGACCAGCACGACGAGCCGGGGCAAACCTACACGCAGTACACCCGATGCCGGCCCGTCAAACCGACCAAGGAGCGGGGCGTGATCTACGTGCAGCCGCTCGGCAAGTTCAACGAAACCCAGCGGAAAATCATCGACCGGACGGCCGAGTTCATGGGCATCTATTTCGAGCTGCCGGTGAAAGTCCTTGACGACCTGCCGCTGTCGATCATACCGGCCGAAGCCCGGCGCAAGCATCCGAGTTGGGGGATGGATCAGATCCTCTCGACCTACGTGCTCGACAAGGTCCTGAAGCCACGTTTACCCAAGGACACGTGTGCGTACATTGCCTTTACCACCTCCGATCTCTGGCCGGGCCGGGGTTGGAACTTCGTCTTCGGCCAGGCCTCGCTCCGCAACCGGGTGGGCGTCTGGTCGATCTACCGCAACGGCGATCCGGACGAGAGCGACGATGCATTCAAACTGTGTCTGCTGCGGACCATACAGACGGCCACGCACGAGACGGGCCACATGTTCTCGATGCAGCACTGCATCCTCTACGAGTGCAACATGTGCGGCTGCAACCACCGCGCGGAGTCGGACCGCCGGCCGATCGCATTGTGCCCGCACTGCCTGGCCAAGCTCTGCTACGCCACCGGGGCCGATCCGGAAAAACGCTACGAAAAACTCATCGCGTTCTGCAAGAAGAACGGCCTGGAAAAGCAGCGCGAGACCTACGAGAAGCTGCTCGCGGCGATGCGGGCCAAGTAGGGAACGCCCTCTGTGGCGTTCCGAGACGTGCGGAACGCGCTCTTTGCCGTTTCCCGGAACGCCACAGAGGGCGTTCCCTACAGCCTCACGCAAAGACGACGTACAACACAACCATCGTCACGAATAACAGTGCGGCCAGGATCCTGTAGTCGCCCAGACCCGGCCAGCCCGGGCGGCGCACGCACTCCAGCGGATTGGCCCAGACCAGTTTCTCGCTCTCGGGCGTATGGCGATGGGGATACGCCAGCGAGATCAGTATCTGTACGACCACACAAGTTACGAACAGGTAGAACGAGGCCATCATATAGACGATGGCCCACTCGGTTTCTCCTTCGGGAAGCCGCAAGAGCCCTATGGAACGGAGGACCACCTGCACGGAACCCGGAAACTGGACTTTGAACCAGTCGAGCAAGAAGACGGTAAAGCCCAGGGCCGAGCCGATGTACAATGTCAACTGCGCCGCGATGCCCGACGCACGCCGCCATAATACCCCCAAGAGAAACACGGCGGTAATCGGCGGTGCGATGTAACAAATCATGGCGGTGATGCCCTGAAACATGCTCTCGAACCTGTCGATAAGCGGGGACCACATAATGGCCAGGACCATGGCGACGAAGGTCGTAATCCGCCCAATGGTCACGAGCGTCCGGTCGCCGGTCTGCGGCCGCCATCGTTTGACGATGTCGTAGCTGAACAGGGTGGCGATGGAGTTCAGCGCACCCGAAACGGTCCCCATCAGCGCAGCCAGAAGCGCAGCGGTAACGATACCTCGCACACCGACCGGCAAGAGTTCGCGCATCATGAACCCGTAGGCGTCTTTGGTGGGACTGGAAATTTTTTGGGCCTCGCCGTCGATGTAAAGGACGCGGTCCTTGACGCGCACCTCCTTGCCTGTAATCGCAATGCCTTGCCCCTTGACGGTCAACTTCCCCCCTGAAAGACTGAAGGAACCATCGGTAACGGTCACGGGCTTTCCATCGACGGTGACCTTCTTACCCAGGGGCAAAGTGCCCATCTTGTCGGCATTGAGTTCGCCCTGCTGCACCAGGACGAAGCACATCAGGCCGGGCAACACGAAGAGGAAAACCGGCAGGATCTTGAGGAATCCGCAGAACAGCGGGCCGGTCCGGGCGTGGTTCTCGTCCTTCGCACCGAGGACACGTTGCACAATCGTCTGGTCGGCGCACCAGTACCAGATGCCGATAATGGGGTAGCCGAGAAAGATGGCGTACCACGACAGGCCCGACGGATCGTTGGCCGGCCGAAGGATCGTGAACATCTCCTCTTTGCCCGCGGCCTCGAGCGTTTGGGCCATTCCGGCAAAGCCGCCGTCGAGACGGTAGTACGAGATCGCGGTAATGATAACGGCGCCCACAATGAGGATTACCGTTTGGATCGACTCGGTGATAACCACCGCCAGTAAACCGCCGATGATGGTATAGAGGCCCGTCAAAACCGCCGTCGCCACGATGCTCACCATCAGGTCGAGACCGAACATGCCCTGCAGCAGCACCGCGCCCATGTAGAGCGAAAACCCGATGTGTAGAAAGATGGCGGCGACGATCGAGAGCACCGCGAGCCAGTCGCGGCAGGGACGGTTGTACCGCATTTCGAGAAAGTCGGGCAGCGTCGCCACGCGCGAGCGGATGTAGAACGGGGCAAAAAACAACGCCGTGATGATCAGCGTAAAAGGGGCCATCCACTCGAAATTGCCGAATGCCAGGCCGGACTTGTAGCCGTTCTGGGCGAAACCGACCAGGTGAATGGTCGAAATGTTCGTCGAAAAGAGTGCCAATCCGATCACGGGCCAAGTAAGCGTTCCCCCGGCGAGAAAGTAGTCCTTGCCGGCAGCGGCGCCCTTTCGTTGCCGCATCCCAGCCCAGCACCCCAAGCCGACGATCCCGACCAGATAGGCGATAATAATGATCAGGTCCGGTGTCTCGATGTTCATTGTCCGCTTCCTTCTTTCCGTTTCATGAGAACCCCCTGCTACACGGCCAAGCTGCCTGCCCAGTATGATCGTATATCCGGTTCCGTGCAAGGGAGCAAAGGGTGGTGTTTGCTTGCCCTTGTGGTGCTTTCCGCAGAAACCACCTTTTCCGGGGGGCGCGGGTATTGACGGCAACGTATCCACCGTTCAAAATATGTGAGGCCGTCCGGGAATTCGACCCTGTAGGGAACGCCCTCTGTGGCGTTCCGCAGATGGATCGTTGCCCAAAAGGAACGGCACAGAGGCCGTTCTCCTACAGTGATTTCGGTCTGCAATTCCCGGACACCCTCAAATATGTGCCTGCCCGCAACCTTGAACTTCGCAGGAAGCAACAATGAGAACGCCTGTTTGGCTGCTTGTGTGGCTGTCGATCGTTGCCGGCAAATTGGCTGCCGGCGAGCCGGTCGGCCTGCGGGCGGAAAGTTTTCTGGTTCCGCCGTCGACCGGGCCGCTGGTCTCGGTCGACGTCAAGAATCTGCAAGACGTGCCGTATCAGGGTAAGATCGGCATGAAGGGGCCCGAGGGCTGGAAAATTACGCCGGAGTATCGCGAGGTCTCGCTGAAACCCGGTGAGGTCGCCCGGGTGACCTTCGCGGTGGAGGAGGGCCGCAACACGCCCGGCAACCGCTATCCGGTCGAAGTCTCCGCCACCGGCGGCGGCCGGACGGTTACACGCCGGCAAGACGTCGTCGTGGCCAGTGCCCCCTACTTCAAGCCGGCGATCGACGGCAACGTGAAGGATTGGAAGGACGCCATTCCCGTCACGTTTGAAACCGGCGGCAAAAAAACAACGATCAGCACCTACTGGAACCGCCGGCAGTTTGCGATCCTGGTTGCCGTGGAAGAAGACAGGTTGGTCCGAGCCGATCAGGCCCAGGTGTTCGACGCCGTGCAACTGGCCGTCTCGCCGGCAGATGCCGCCACCGGCACTTCGCCCAACGATGAAGCCGAGCGGTTTGAGTTCCTCTTCCTTGCCGGCGAAGGTGGCAAGGGGAAATGTTTCCAGCTCGCCGCGCCGGGTATGAAACTGGCCGAAGCGGCGAAGCCGAGATCGCTTGGCACGTTTGCTTACGAGGATGCCGACGTGGCCGTCAGCCGCAAGGACGGGGTGACCTATTACGAATGCGCGATCCCGTTCCGCCCGATGCGCGACCGGATCCGGCCAAGCGAAGGCCGCGAGTTCAGGCTCTCGGTCCTGGTCCATGACCCCGACGGGACCGGCATCCGCGACTGGGGCCAGGCCGCCGGCTTGTGGCCGTGCCAACGCAATCCGCTGGCGTGGAGCAAGTGGAAAGGGGCCCGTTGGGGCGAGAAACCGCCGTTCGACAATAAAGTAGAATGGGGGCTTTGTAGCTCGCAATATTGAAAGTAGACGTACGGTGGGACAAGCGCAGCGCTGGCCCACCAGCCCCAAAGCCACCGGAGATGGTGGGCCGGCGCTGCGCTTGTCCCACCCTACAGATCTTTGTAGGACAGGTTTGTAACCTGTCCTCCAGGAAAACTCACAGGAGAAACCATCATGAACCGCTTTGCATTATCTGTTATCGCATTTGGCATCGTTGCCCACCTCACTTCCGCCGCACTTGCTGCCGACGACGTCTACAAGTGCCCTGCCGCGAAAGCCGGCGGGCCGATCGTCTTGCAGGTCGTCATGGTCGAGGACGAGGACGAGAAACCGGCCGCCGCCGGAAAAGCCGCCGCCGAAGCTCTCAAGAAAGCCATGGGCGACGTGCCGCTGAAGGCCGTCATCGTCTCCGAGTGCTTTGAAGACAAAGAAAACAAGGAGAAGCTGCTCGAGGGCGTCTGCTCGGTCCTGCCCAAGGACATCATCTTCGGCGGCGCCACCTACGGCTCGTTCACGCAGAAGAGCTGCACCGATTTCGACTCGGTCTGCCTGTTGGGAATCGGCGGCGACGGGATCGGTGTTTCAGCCGCGTTGGTCACGGATCTGGGCGCCTCGAAGCTCAGCCTTGACGACCAGCTTGCCGAGATCGAGAAACGGCTCCACGCCGGCGGCGAGAAACTCGCCAAGAAAGTACCCAAGTCGAAGAAGGATCAACTGCTGATCCTCATTCCGGATGCCCACTCGCCGAAGAACACCTACCTGGTCGAGGGCGTCCAGAAGGCCGTCTCCCCGAAGTTTCCCGTCACCGGTGGGTCGGTCAACAAGAACGCCGGCCAAACGTTCGTCTACTTCCAAGGCAAGATGCACACCGACGCCGCGGTGGCCGTAATGCTCTCCGGCAAGTTCAAGGTCGCCTTGGCCGGGCGCAAGGCCAAGGAAAACGACGCGGTTATCAAGACGGCCAAAGACGGGGCCGCCGAGGCCATCAAGGGCATGAAGAAGGCCAAACCGATCGCCGTATTGGCGTACAACTGCGCCGGACGACGCAGCAAGCTCAAGAAAATGGAGGACGAGCTGGTCGCCATCCAATCGGCCATCGGCAAGGAGATCCCGCTGTTCGGCTGCTACAACGCCGGCGAGATCGGCCCGGTGGACACCGCCGAAAAGAAACCCGGCACGATGTGCGGCGGCAGCGGATGGCACGTGATGTTCACCGTGATCGGGAAGTAGACCGTTGCCCAACCGCACCTTGGGTTGCTGGCTGGCGACCATGGTGAAGGCGCGCGTACTTCGGGGCGGCAGTTCCACACCGGCGGATTGACCACGAGGACTTTCAGGAACTTCCAACCCCGGATGAATCGTCCGGAATTACAACCTTCATCGTACGAACTCCCGAGACTTCAGGCCGAGTGCCACTTCCACTATTCTAGCAGATGTTCCCCGCCCGGTGCAACTCCGGCAAGTGCGGGCCCCAACACTTTGTCATTTCCCCATAAAGCTGCGACCGTCGGTCGCGGCCAACACAAATCGCAGCGGTCTCCGACATCGCCGGGCGCGACCAACGGTCGCGGCTTTGTAGCCGGAAGCCGAGGAAACAGGAAGGCCCGGCCTTCACGGCGAAGACCGGGCCTCGTTTTGACTCGTTTTCAGATCGCATGGATCCGTACGAGCTGGTGGCTGCCCGAAGGACAACCCGCCGGTGATCCCTAGGCGGAGCCACCTCGCTGGCTTGTACAGTTATATTCCACTGGATCACCTCCTTTCTACAGGGCCCTCCCGCTTCGGCCGGTTGCCAGTTCCGACCACCTCGCGGGCTTCTGGTCCGTCGTGCCGCGTGCCGCACGACCTCTGTATCTATCATTGCAGAATCGGCCGGAAAGGCAAGGGCAATTCTTGGGGGGAAGGATAACCTGAAATCGCTGGGCAAAGGCGCCCCGTCCCCCCGTTTCTCCGCGTTCTCCTTGGGACAATCGCTGCCGGAGGAAGGTTCGCCTTTGGGCCTTTGCGACTATCCGCCGGCAATGGCCAGACAAAAAGTCTTCTTTCGCCGGGCAGTTTGTGATACTTTACGTTCATGAGCCAGAAAGGACCAGTCGTTCTCGGCATTGACGTGGGCACCGGCGGCGTCCGTGTATTGGCCGTGACCGAAGCGGGTAACGTGGCCGCCGGGGCATCCGCGCCGCTCGATGCGGCTGTTCTCACACCCCGACAAGACCGGCACGAACAACCGCCGGCGGCATGGTGGCAGGCCGTCCGGCGCGCGCTGGCCGAGACGTTGCAGCAGATCGACAAGCCGGAGCGACTTGCCGCCGTGGCAGTCGACGGCACATCCGGCACGTTGGTCGCGGTGGACGAAACCGGCGAGCCGTTGCGGCCGGCCATTATGTACAACGATCCCCGCGCGGCGGCCGAAGCCGAGCAACTCAACGCCCTCGCCGGCGAGTTCTGCGCGAAGCTCGGCTACCGGTTTGCCGCGTCGTTCGCCTTGGCCAAGATCGCATGGCTTGCGAACAACGAACCCGAAATCTTCGGCAAGGCCGCCCGGTTCGTCCACCAGGCCGACTACATCCAAGAGCAACTGACCGGCAAACCGGCCACCAGCGACTACAGCAACGCCCTGAAGACCGGCTACGACCTGATCGAGGAGTGCTGGCCCGCGTGGATCGACCGGCAGCTCGGCGTCGTCGATCGATTGCCGCCCGTCGTTGCGCCGGGCACAAAAGTGGGGACCATCTCATCCGCCGCGGCGGAGCAGACCGGCTTGCCGGAGGGATTGCCGGTCGTCACCGGGGCAACCGACGGCACGGCCGCGCTGCTGGCCTCCGGCGCCCGAAATCCCGGCGACTACAACACCACGCTCGGCACCACCCTGGTGTTCAAAGGGATCAGCAAGCGGATCTGCCGCCAAGGGGACGGCCTGATCTACAGCCACAAACTCCCCGGCGGGCTCTGGTTGCCCGGGGCGGCGGGTAACGTCGGTTGCGAATGGATCGACGGCATGTTTCCCGGGGCCGATGTCGGGGCGATGGACACCGACGCCGGCCCGCGGCTGCCGTGCGATTGTCTCGCCTATCCCCTGGTACGAAAGGGCGAACGGTTTCCCTTTCTGTCCAAGGCGGCCAAGGGCTTCTTCCTTTCCGAACCGGAGGACGAGCGGGACCGCTACGCCGCCTGCCTGCAAGGAACGGCCTTGGTTGAACGGCTCGGTTATGAGATACTGGACGAAGCAATCGTCGCCGGCGGCGGCGAGGTCTTCAGCACCGGCGGCGGCAGCAAGAGCGACATCTGGATGCAGTGCCGCTCGGACGTCGCAGGGCGGGTGTTCCACCGCCCGGGGTGCGGCCAGTCGGCATTCGGCTCGGCGGTGCTCGCCGCGGCGGGGACCTGTTTTTCGGGGCTTCGCGAGGCCGCCGAAAGCATGATCCGGCTGGAGACCGCGTTCGCACCCCGTCTTGAATTCACAAAGAGATACGACGACCTTTTCGGCCGGTTCCGCCAAGAACTCAGCAACCGAGGATACCTGTGAGCATCTACAAGCCGTGCGATATCCGCGGGAACGTTACCGGCGAACTGACAATCCACCTGTATCGAAGGTGGGGGATTGCCTTGGGGCTTCAAGTCCCGCCGGGCGAGAAGTTCATTGTCGGCGGTGACGTCCGCGAATCAACGCCGGCGTTTCTCGCCTCGCTGGTCGACGGGCTGTGCGAGGCCGGGGTGAGTGTCGTGAACCTCGGCCGGTTGCCCACCCCGATGATCTACCATGCCCGGCGACGCATCCATGCAGCGGCCGCGGCGATCGTGACCGCCTCGCACAATCCGGCCGACATCAACGGGCTGAAGTGGACCATCGGCGGCAAACCACCGACGCCGGCGGACGTTGCGGCCCTGGAAGAAGCGGCCCAATCGCCGCCCTGCTGCGACCGCGAGCCGACCGAAGCGCGCAGGCTCGACGTCACGTTCGACTACGTCGCCTGGTTGCAGGAGACCTTTGTCGATTCCCTTTCCGCACGTTGCCATGTCGTGCTCGATCCGCTGTACGGTTGCTGGTCGGCCAAAGCACGGCGCTATCTCCACGCCATCTTCCCGCAGTGTTTCTTCACGGCGCTCCACGACGAGCCCGACAAGCAGTTCGGCGGCCGCCTGCCCGACTGCTCCCGGCGGGAGAACCTCCTGGAACTCGGCGAGGCCGTCTACCGCGAGCGGGCCGACCTGGGGATCGCCTTCGACGGCGACGGGGACCGCGTGGCGCTGGTCGACGGAAACGGCGACGCCCTGACCGGCGAGGAAACCACCTGGGCCTTGCTGCAAACCTATGGTCAGGAACTCCAAGGGAAGCCGTTTGTCTACGACCAGAAATTCTCCGATCGAATCCCTGAAACGGCCCGGCGACTCGGCGCCGAACCGCTGGTCGAGCGGAGCGGCCACGCCTTTATCCGCACCCGGATGCAGGAATCGGAAGCCCCGTTCGGGGCCGAGGTCAGCGGCCACTATTTTTTCGGTGAACTCGGCGGCGGCGACGACGGGCTGTTGGCCGCCTGCCGGATGATCGCCTTTCTGACCGGGACCGGTCAAACGCTGCTCGACCTGCGCCGCGAGTGCCCCGAGATTTTCATGACGCCCGACTTGCGCGTGCCGCTCGACGTGGCGGCGCAGCAGGAGACGATCGAGCGGGTCCGCGCGGCGTGGTCCGATTATCCCCAGAAAACGCTCGACGGTATCCGCATCGACACGCCCGCCGGCTGGGGGCTGATCCGGCCATCCGTGACCGAACCGGCCTTGACGTTCCGCTTCGAGTCGGTCGACTGGCTCGGGCTCGAAGATCTCGTCGACCGGTTCTGTGACACGCTCGGCGAGGTCGGCGACCGGCTTCGGACAAGCTACGAAATTGCCATGGGGCGGGAATGAAACGACAAAGCCGGGACCAGTGGTCGTGGAAACTGCGGCGAAGTATCTGATACAATCGTAGAATGTCCGAAGATCGAAGTAACGGGACCAGGCAGTCGAGGCCGACCTATCGTCTGTCAAAGCACGGGGGTTGGACCAGCCTCTCGACGAACGCCCACAAGAAAGGCTTTCGCTACACCCTGGCCGAACTGCATGTGCTCGTGGGGCTTTTCGCTTTGGTGTGCGGGTTGGCGAAGTGGTGCGGTTCGCCGTCTCTTGCAGCAATGGGCGTGACTGCCTTGATCGCATGGCTGATGGCTCGATATGCCTATGCGCATCTGATGGCCGTTCTTTTCTTCTTCTTCGGCGCCGAGCTTCTTGCCTTGCAGGGCGTGGCTTTCGTGTACGAATCCATCGATGGCGTCGAATTTTTGCTTGCAGCAGCGTTCGCGCTCATTCCTGTCAGCGTCAGCATCGCAATCCTCATGGGAACGGCAATCTGCCAGAAAGAGAAACGCTGGTGGCAGTTGGGAAATGTCGCGTTCATTATTCTTCTGATCGCCACATGGGTTGCGATTCTCCTATTCGTGCGCGCGCACGTATGGCAGATTATCCGTCAGCCGCCCGCTCCCCGCTTCTCCGCGACCACTGGTCGCGGCTTTACAGCACGAGTGGACGACTCCTGCCAGATTCAGCGGACGGCACACGGAGTGTGCCTGCTACTTTTCTTGCCAAACACGGAACCCAACCTCAAGGAGTGCATCACTTCGAGGTCCAACGGTTCGACCGCGACATCGGCCAGCGGCTCGAACAGCTCAAAAAGGCCGGCCGAGATCAAGCCGGGCCGGGTGGTCGACGATTTCGTCAGCTTCTGCGACTTTGCCCCGACGTTTCTCGCCGCCGCCGGTATCAAACCGCCGAAGGATATGACCGGCCGCAGCTTCATGAACCTGTTGACCTCCGACAAATCCTGCTGGATCGACCCGGCCCGCGACAAGGTCTTCGTCGAGCGCGAGCGGCACACCGTTTGCCGCCCGAACGGGCAAAGCTACCCGGTCCGCGCCATCCGCACGAAGGATTTCTTCTACATCCGCAATCTCCGGCCGAACCTCTGGCCGATCGGCGACCCGGACGTGTTCCGCGACTGCGACGGTTCGCCGTCGAAGACGGAGATTCTCAAGCGCCGCGCCGAGCCGGAGATCGCCCCGTTTTTCGATCTATCGTTCGCCAAACGCCCGGAGGAGGAGTTGTTCGACCTGAAGAAGGACCCCGACCAGATCCGCAACGTCGCCGCCGAGGCGGAGTACGCCGACGTCAAGAAGAAACTCCGCGTCGAGCTGGACAAATGGATGGCCGAAAAGGCCGCCCCCCGGGCGAAAGGCGAAACCGATTTCTTCGACAAGGTCCCCTACCAGGGCCGAAGACCGGCACAGAAAAAGCCGGCAGGAAAGAAGTAATCCTGCAAACGCCCCCGCAAGCGCCGCCGCCGAGTGCCACTGCTGGCTTGTCCAGCAGTGTGGTAGCGGGTAGAGTAACCGCATGAAGAATACGCCAGCCAAGATAAGGGAGCAAGAAATGAAGAGACGCTTGCGGTTGAACACGGCAAGTGTTGTGGTCGTTCTCTTTGCAACGGGGCTCTGTTGCGCCGCCGCGCCTAAGGAGACTGGCGAGAAAGAGGACAAGCCGAAGAAGATCCATACCACTTGTGCCACCGATCGGCAGTCGGGACACATCACCTGCCTGAAACTCGATTCGGAATTGATGGAGTGGAGCACAGGCCCCGGGAAGGCGGGCTGGATTTACTGCTACGTTCCGCATTCCAAAGAGAAGTCGGCGCGTTGGGAATTCGCGCCCTCGACGGCCACCGAGATCGACCAGGTCGACCTGACGAAGCTCCAGGCGGTGAAGTTCTACCTCAACGACACCCCGCAGCGTGCAGCGGCGTTTGGCGACTGTTGGAAGAAGGGCTCGTCGCTGCTGGTGACCGAGGGGGAAGTTTACTTCGCTCGCAAGAACAACGCGCCTTCGGTTGTCTACGTGTTGAAAATAAAGAAGCGGGAAAAGTGGCGGCTCTGGGTCGACTACGCCATCGCCGATGTTCCGGCCAAGGATGACGCCAAGAAAGCCGCCCGCTGGCGCGTTGGTGTCGTGAAGGGAGAGGACGATCCGAAGAACATTCTCGGCACCGGGTTGCTTCTCACACCGGAACAAGCCCGCACGGCCTTGGTCGAATCGCTCCTTCCGGCGAAGCCCGTGCCTGGCATCGTGGCACTCAGAAAAGGAATGGCAACGATCGGGCCATTCGTCTGCGATCTGCGGAGAGGAACCTTCTATATGGAGATCATCAGAAAGACCTCGCTGGAGGAGAAGTGGGGTTCCTTCAAACGAGAGGGCAAACAATGGAAAGCGGTGGTTTCGGGAAACCGCATGCTTATGTCAGAAGAGCACTATCTCCCCAAACCGGACCCGTCCGAACCCGATCCCTTTGGTCCCGATCCGGATCCGGCTTTCGATCCCTTTGGCGATAAGCCTTAGTGGCCTGGCGTGAACTCACGGCACACGAGATTGCCAGGCATTCGGATCGCGGTGTCCGTGGAACACAACAATGACATCGACGCAATCGGCCTCGAGTACGTAGCAGACCACGTAGGGAAATCGTCTCACAAGTGTCTGGCGCACCCCCTTATGAGTCACGGCGTGTAGTTCAGGCGTCTCGCAGATTCGCTGAAACACCTATTCCACGCATTGCACAAACGCGCGTCCCAAGCCGGGACGCTCACCTTCGTACCACTGGAAGGCAGCAGTCAAATCCAACTCGGCCTCCGGCTGGATCGTGATAGGTCATGACTCGCCCTGGAGTCTTTCCTTGACTTCCTTCCAGGACGATCCTTGTCCGGGCGACGACTCGCGTCTGGCAAGGCGGCGGTCCAGTTCCGCCTTCTGGGCCTCGGTTAGCTCGAACTCGCCTTCGTCCTCGACAATGCTGTCCCAGATTCGTTCGACCAGCGCGATGCGTTCCGGCACCGGTAGATCGCGAATCTCAGGTGGAAGAGAGGGTTGTGCCATTGGATTCATCCCGTCTCTGTTTGCCGGTTGCTGCCCCCCGGAATTCCCATCATTCCAATCTACCAGGAATCGGCGCAAAAGGCCAGCGTCGTCACAGGCGCATTCCCGCGAACCCCCTCCACACAGTGGGGGGCTTGTTGCACCGGCAAATCATGCTAACATGACCGCTGGCTGAAACGCTGTCTGAAACTTGTGTGAAACTCACGGAGGGACCTCGCCGTGCCGCCGCGCCTGAATACGCTTCGCAATTGCGACTGTGTCGCCGGGATGAAGAAACTCGACGACGGCGTTGTCGATCTGGCGTTTGCCGACCCGCCGTATAACATCGGCTATGAGTATGACAAATACGACGACCGCCGCGCGAGCGACGAGTATCTCGATTGGAGCCGCCGGTGGACCGCCGAGGTCGCCCGGGTGTTGAAGCCTGACGGCACCCTCTGGCTGGCCATCGGCGACGACTACGCGGCCGAGCTGAAGGTGATGCTCCAACAGGAGCACGGCCTGCACTGCCGAAGCTGGGTCATCTGGTACTACACGTTCGGCGTGAACTGCACGCACAAGTTCAGCCGCTCACACACGCACCTGCTCTACATGGTCAAGGACCCGGACAGGTTCACGTTCAACGCCGACGACCCGGATATCCGCATCCCGTCGGCCCGGCAGTTGGTCTACAGCGACCGACGGGCGAACCCCAAGGGCCGCCTGCCCGACGATACGTGGATTCTCCGCCCGCAGGATATCCCCGACAGCTTCCAGGCGAACGAAGACACGTGGTACTTCCCGCGCGTCTGCGGCACCTTCAAGGAGCGGACCGGGTTCCACGGCTGCCAGATGCCCGAGCAATTGCTGGGGCGGATTATCCGCTCGTGCAGCAACGAGGGCGAACTGGTGCTCGATCCCCTGGCCGGCACCGGTAGTACCTTGGTGGTGGCCAAGAAGTTGAAGCGGAAGCACCTCGGGTTCGAGCTTTCGGAGGAGTACGTCGCGCAAGCCAAGAAACGCCTGCAAGCCGTCCGCCCGGGCGATCCGCTCGACGGGGCGGCGGAACCGCTGACAAGCGTGCCGAGCACGGCCGAAGGGCGAAAGCTGGAAGACGTGAAAAGGTCGCCCAAGAAGAAAAAGAAGACCGTCTCGTCGCAGCAGAAAACGTTCCCGCAGTTCTGACCATGAAATTCGCCATCCGCAACAATCCGCGACAGGAACCCCCGTTATGAAATTCGCCGTCTGCAACGAGACTTTTCAGGATTGGCCGTTTGAAAAGGCCTTTGTGTTCGCGGCCGAGTGCGGATACGCGGGCGTCGAAATCGCGCCGTTTACGATCACGGAGTATGTCACCGACATCTCCCCGGCCCGCAGGGCCGAAGTGCGAAAGCAGGCCGAGGCCGCGGGGCTCGAGGTCGTCGGGCTCCACTGGCTGCTGGCCAAGACCGAGGGCTTCTACATGACCAGCCCCGACGCGGATGTGCGAAAGAAGACAGCCGGCTACTTCGCCGAGTTGGCGCGGCTGTGTGCCGAGCTGGGCGGCAAGGTCATGGTCTGCGGCTCACCCCAACAGCGGAACCTGCTGCCGGGCGTCACGCACGAAGAAGCAACCGGCTACGCGGCCGAGGTGTTTCAGGCGGTCGTGCCGGCGTTGGAAGAAACCGGCGTGGTGCTCGCGTTGGAGCCGCTGGCGCCGAAAGAGACCGATTTCATGCTAACCGCCGCCGATGCAGTCGCCTTGGCCGAGCGGATCGGCTCACCGCAGGTGCGGCTCCATCTCGACTGCAAGGCGATGTCGAGCGAATCGACCCCCATTCCCCAACTGATCGCCGACAACCGCCAACACCTGGCCCACTTTCACGCGAACGACCCGAACCTCCAGGGCCCGGGGTTCGGCGATCTCGATTTCGTGCCGATTCTGAAGGCACTTCACAACATCGAGTACGCCGGCTGGGTTTCCGTCGAGGTCTTCGATTACACCCCCGGCATCGAACGCTTGGCTCGCGAGAGCATCGAATATATGCGGAAGTGCCTGGGCAGGTTTTCACAATAGTCGGGGACAACGTCCCGCGGAGCATTCCACAACAAGCTGTTCCGGCTATTCGCCACCCCAATCCCTCATTGCCCTGCCATTTTGGCAGTTTCCCGTCACAATGGGTCCGGTTGGCGAGTAGCAAACTGCCACAGGATTATGGGCTATTTCACCACCCCCCGGACAATCCGTGCAAACAAAAGCAGATATTTCAGAGAATCGTCCGGACTGTTTGGGGAAAAACGGGCGTTACACGTTGCAGAAAAGGACGCCTAAGCTACTGTCAGAAAAGGTTTTGCAACGATTGCGGAGAGCGGTTGGGCTCGTTTTTCTCGCGGTTCCTATCGATTGGGCACGCAAGTTGCTTTTTGATGAATTGTCCGACGCAGCGGAGCGTCGGCACCTTTTCTACCCCGGAAGGTGGGGTTTTGGCGCTATCGCCGCAAAAAAACTGGTAGGATACGGAGGTGGGAGAGGCTTCTCGCCACGGACCGGATGCCCGGCGGCCGATCGATTTCCCTTTCGGGTCGAACCCTTTTCCACGAGCGAGCGTATCAGACATGAACGGCACGATCGAACAAATGCACTTGAGTGCCTCGAACTCTCCGAAAGACTGGACCGACGAGGAACTCCTGCTGGAGTACCGCTCGACGGGAGACCGAGAGACGTTTAACGAACTCGTCCACCGATACGAGGGTGAACTTTACGGGTATCTGCGGCACTATTTGGGCGACGCCGAGATGGCCGAAGACGTCTTTCAGCAGACGTTCCTTCAGGTACATTTGAAGTGCGAGAAGTTCGAGCCGGGCCGAAAGGTTCGACCTTGGTTGTATGCGGTGGCCACGAACCAGGCCATCGATTTCCAGCGCCGCAACCGGCGGCACCGCATGGTCAGCCTTGACCGGCGCATGGGAAGCAAGAGGGAAAACGAGACAGGCACCCTGGTCGACCTGCTCGACAGCTCCGAAGCGGATCCCGTCGAGAAGGCCGAGGCAACCGAGCAGCGAGAGCGAGTTCGTCAGGCCGTCCGTGACCTACCAGAACCAGTTGGGCAAGTCGTCGTGTTGGTCTATTTCCAAGGCTTGAAATATCGTGAAGCGGCCGAGGTGCTCGACATCCCGGTCGGCACGGTCAAGAGCCGCCTGCACGCCGCGATCGGCAAGCTCAACGAAGCGCTAACCCGCACCCACCTTCCAAGATGACAGACCCACTTCAACAGCAACTGCTCGGCCATCTGCTCGGCGCGTTGGACGACGACGAGGCGAAATCGGTTGCCGATCGGCTGAAATCCGACCCGCAATTCCGTCAGGAGCTCGATCGCCTTCAGCGTCAAGTGGCGCCGCTGGAGGCGGCGCGCGAGCAGTTCCCCGTTCCGCCCGGCCTGGCGGAAAGAGCGTGTGCCTTTGTTGCGGCGGCGATCGATCAGGCCGATCCCGTTCCAGAACCCGAACCGCGAGCGGACGACCGCCCGGTTCCGCGGAGCAAGTCGGCGCGGATGCCGATGACCCCGGAGACGAACTCGCCGAGTTGGATCAGCCGGATCCGTTGGGCTGACGTCGTGATGGCGTTAAGTGTCTTTTGTGTGGCGGCTTTCCTGACGATCCCGGCGATTCAGGCTGCGCGGTTCAACGCCCGAAAGGCTGCCTGCCAGGACAACCTCCGCCAGCTCGGTATGGCGATGAACCAGTACAGCGACAACAATCAAGGGTACTTTCCCTTCGTTCCGCCCGAAGGAAAGCTGGCGGCAGCGGGGATCTACGCCCCGGTGCTCGCACGTGACGGCTACCTGACCGAACCGGAACGGCTCGTTTGCCCCGACTCGCCGTTGGCCGACAAGGACGGCTTTCGCATCCCGCCGGTCGAAGAGATTCAAGCAGCCGGGCGCGAAGAGCTGGCCGATCTGCGGCGCCGGATGGGCGGAAGCTACGGCTACAGCCTCGGGCACATGGAGGGGGAGCGATATTCGGGGACGAAGAACCTCGGGCGTAGCAGCTTTGCGTTGATGGCCGACGCCCCCGGCCTTGCCCGGTCCCGTTTGCAGACCGATAACCATGGCGGTAAGGGGCAAAACGTCCTGTTCGAGGACGGTTCGCTCCGGTTCGTCGCCACCCCCAAACCGAACGATCTCTTCGACGACTTCTTCCGCAACGACAACGGCGAGATCGCCGCCGGCCTGCACCGCGCCGATTCGGTTATCGGATCCAGTGCAACGCCGCCGATTACGTACGTGAATTTCCCGTAATCCGGTAGCCATGGTCGCCCGTCCGCGGTTTGAGCGGCGGATCCACGGTTTGCACCCACAGCTCTTCCACCAGGCTTTCCGCGTTGCTGGTCGTGTTTGCACCCACGGTCTGGCAACCGTGGCTACATCGCGAGCAGCTCTTCCACCAGGCCTTCCGCGTCGTTGGTCGTGTTGGTCAGCCGCATCAGCCAGAGGGAGTGGAACACACCGGTCGAGTCGAACAACTCCGGTTGAAAGCAGGCGAGAATCGAGCCGGCGATCCGGTGATTGAGATCGGCATTCGGGGTGCCGGCGCACAGGTCCGTTTGGAAGGCCGCGCGCAGCGAGGCAAGGATCAGCGGCCACGCGTGGCGCCCACCCTTCAGGCTGCTCCGATACCGCAAGTCTTCGGCAAAATCTCTTGCCCGGGCAGGGTCGATCGCGAACTCGCTGACGTCGTGAATCCCGAGGAGGTAACCAATCAACAGATCGGACCATCGTTCCGCCCGCCGCCGAAGGCGGTTCAGTTCGAGCGTCGTGCCGCTATCGATCCGGTCCCCTTCGATTAGAAGTGTCAGCACGCGGCGACGGGCTTCGAGGTGGCCGGTCATGATACTGCGGGCAACCGGCCCGGCAACTTCGGTTCCTCGTTCGCCATCGCAGGCACACAACACGGCCGTCCAGACACGGGTAAGAACCTCGCCGGCGAGGATCTCTTCGACCACCCGGCGGATAAAGGGCCAAGGTGCCGTGCGCCGATCGGCGTCGGCCGATCGCAAGTCGTCCGAGAAGCCCTTCAGGCTCCGGTTCCAGCGATCGAGCCGGCATCTCGACGCCGTCCAATATTCTTCGATGCTCGTTGGAGAAAGTCGCCCTGCCTGGCGGACGAGGACCGAGCCGTGGGCAGCGACCAGCGCGGCCAGTTCCACAAGTTCATGTGCGTGCATAGCTGGGGGAGCAGATTCAGTGGAGGGGAGAAAAGCGGGAAAACCCGAGGACCCCCGGGCTCTCCCGACTCCGGGCGATTCGGACGGACCTAGGGAGCAAACGGAATGCCGAAGGGGGATCCCCGCACGTACTCAAAGGGACCTTTGTTGTAAGACAGGTTGCCGCAACGACTTGCGACAACCGCGAGATCATCGGCAGAGCCAATGCCTAGGGAACGATGTTGCCAAAAAGCAACAAACGTCCCTTTGTAGACAACACAATAGCCGGCCCGCAACACGGGGCGGAGAAGTCGGCAAAGGCTCAACCCACCCGCCGCCGGCTGGTGACGTCGTAGTGCGGGCCCTTCAGCAAGGGATCGCCCTGGAACGGGTCGCGTGCCTGCTCGCCGGGCCGATACACCCGCACGTAACCCGGCAGCCAACGGTCGAAGATGGGGGCTATCGCCAGCGATGCCCAGAGAAACGACATCGGCTCGACGGGGATCCGAAACCGCACCGAGACGATGACCAGGGTATGAAACAGCATTACCGCCGCGAAGATCGCCAAGGTGGGCCAGAGCCGCCGCCAGTAACTCGGCCCGGCCGCCAAACCGATCACCGCCAACACAAGCCAGGTGACGGTGGCCATGCGGTAGACGCGGTTGGCCGCCTTGGGGTTCGTTTCGTCGAACAGGAGAAAATAGCGAAGCCGGTTGAGGCACAGCCGACAATACCGGCCCGGGTTTTCGCGGATGAACTCCCACGCCCGGCAACCGAGCAGGGCAGATCGTTCCGGCTCGCTGAGGCCCTCAAACTCGCGGTAGCCGGTTGGTTTCAGCAACACGTCGTCGATGTAGAGCGTCTCATGGCGGGCTTCCCACAGGGCACGGTCGATACCGGCCAGCGTGCCGTCGTGATCGCGTCGCAGGTCTTCGGCCGACGGCTTGGGAATCTTGTCGGTTCCCCAGCTTATCGGGTTGTTGCCTTGCCAAAGGGCGTAGCCGAACGTCGATTTGACGAAGACGGGTCGGCCGTGGACGATCCAGTTTCGGGCGGTCCAGGGGGTGATGATCACGGCGGCGATGCCGGCCATCATTGCGACGCGGCCGATCGGCCCAAGGGCAAACCGCCGCCGCCAGGAACCGTCGCCTTCGGCCATCCAGAACGCCAGTGCGCAGATCGGCAGGGCCACGGCCAGAATCGGTTCGACCAGGAGCAAGGCCCCGGCGAGGCCCCCGGCCAGTATTGCCCCGTCGCGGGTTGCCCGCCATCGTGGCGAGACGCAAACCGCCAACAGTAGGGTCAAGACCAGCGCCGCCCAAAGGGCGACTTGCAGGTGCGTGACCATGTAGAGGTGGGTCGGATAGACGGCGGCGCCGATGGCGGCCACCCAACCGATGCTCGGCCGCTCGGGCAGAAGCGACCACCCAAGCCAAGCCACGGCCAACACGAGTGCCGTTCCGGCGAAGCACTGGAGCAACTGGACCGCCAGCACAGCGTCGAGCGAGCCGATGCCGAATAGCCAGTAGGCAACGGTCATCAGCAGCGGATAGAACGGCGCCTGTTGCGAGGTCGGCCCTTCGACGCCCAGCAGCTCGATCGTGAAGCCGCGGCCGGCCAGCAGGTTTTCGGCGATCCGGCCGTGCTCGTAACTCACCGGCGCGGCGTGATGGCTCGAAAGGGCCACGACCACCGCCACACGCAGCCCGAGTGCGAACAGGCCGAGCAACAGAAGACCGATTGTTTTTCTGGACCAGGACATAGTAGGTAACCTATCACCGAATAGCCGCTGAATTGTGCCGACATTACGGGTCCGAACTGTATCGGCTAGCTCTATACCCCAGACCGCGTCAACTGTCCCCCAACAACCTCTGGAGAAAGTTGCCAACTTTGTTGATGAGCCCCGTTACGACTCCTTCGTTCTCCTCGATGACGAATACGCGATCACCCGACAGGATCTGGTAGTTGGTCGCCGTGGACCCACCCTGGACGATGGCGTCGAAGTCGACCGGAAGAATTACATCACTGCAGTTATCCGGAGCGCGTCGTATGAGCCAGACCGTTTCTCCGCTGCCCACCTGTGCCACGGCGTCGAGCACCGTTTCGTCGCCGGTCAGCGGTACGCGAATCACCTTGTCTCCAAGTTCTTTGCCGTGCGCGACAATATAGTAAACCTTACTGTTGAAGCCGACGACTTCGACAACAACGTCAGGTGACTCAAGGAACTCGGCCAGGTGATTGTCCACCGCGGCCTTGGCTTCGGCGACAGTCTTGCCTCCTACTTGGACCGAGCCGTACTGGCGCAGGTTGATCGTGCCGTCGGGGGCGACCAGATAATCGCCTGTGATCGCTTGTGAACGAGCTTCGATGTGGAGGACATCGGGCGAGCCGATCCGATATGGCCCAGGCGGAAAGTACTGTACGTCCTCGCTCATATACGGCGAGGGTTCCGTCGATTCGCTCACTACGGCCGACAGCACCAAGGCGATCGAGACCGTCAGTCCCAGAGCTAAAATCACCACGATCGTCACCCCGAGGTTTTTCCGTACGATATTCACGAGGGACGGTTTGTGCATGAGAACAGGTGATAAGGGACTGCGGCTTGCCGGTCGTCAACCTACGGCGGCGGAATACACGGCTTCTCTTCTTCCTCTTCTTGAATGATCGGCGGCGTGACGATCAGCGGCACCGCCTCGCCGTCGGTCTTCTGTTGGGACGCCTCTTCTTCGGCGGCTTGCCTGATGGCAGCCGCTTCTCGCGCAAGCTTGAAACCCGGAGATGGCGGAAAGTACTGCACGTCGTCGCTGCTGATGTACAACGTGGGTAGCGTCTGTTTGTTCGGGTTGGTGGGTTCCTTAGGTTCGGTCGACAGCGCGAAGACGGCCCAGATTGTTAAGACCAGCGCCGAGACAATCACGATTGTGAATCGGAAGTTTCTCTGTATGATGTTCATAGTGTGGCGATTGTACGAGAACAACGCAAACGGGGCAATAGGAAAAGGGGAGAGGGAAGAGGGAAGAGGGAAGTGTAATGGGTAATGGGTGGTGGGTGGAGAGACGAGTGCTTGCAGTGCTAGCATTTCTTGCCTACGCACACTTCGGGCGTTGCAACTGATTCGGCATGACTGCGATGAGGTTTGTGCTATTCGGTGGAACTGTCGCCATGCCGGATCGTGAAGAAACATGCTCACGCGAGCGTGAGCATGGCACCCGCTCAAGGGCTTTGCGCGACCGACGGCTTTACGATTCTTGCTGCTGCTCGACCCAATGGCATCGCACCAGGTGACCGTCGAAGTCAAGCTGGCGCGGGCACTCGCGCTTGCAAACGTCCATTACCTGGGGACACCGCGGGTGGAAGCGGCAGCCGGCCGGCGGGTTGATCGGGCTGGGGACGTCACCCTCGAGAATGATCCGCTTCTGCCGGCTTTTGGGGTCCATCGTCGGAACCGAAGAGAGTAACGCCCGGGTATAGGGGTGCAACGGGTTGCCGTAGAGCTGCTCGCTCGTGGCCGTCTCGACGATCTCGCCGACGTACATCACGGCCACGCGGTCGGAAATGTACTCGACCACGGAAAGGTCGTGGGAGATGAACAGGTAGGTGAGCTTGTACGTTTCGCGCAGCTCGACCAGCAGGTTGATGATCTGCGACTGGATCGAGACGTCCAGGGCGGAGATCGGCTCGTCGAGGACCATGAACCGCGGGTTTAAGGCCAGGGCCCTGGCCACGCAAATCCGCTGGCGCTGGCCGCCGGAGAATTCGTGCGGATAGCGGTTGATGTAGCCGGGGTCGAGCCCCACCTGTTCCAGGGTTTTTTCGACCAGCTCAAGGCGCTCTTGCTTGTTGCCGCGGCGGTGGACGATGAGCCCCTCTTCGACGATGCCCTTGATCGTCATGCGGGGATTGAGCGAGCCGAAGGGGTCTTGGAAGACGATCTGCATGTGCTGCCGCAATTCGCGGAGTTGCCGGCCGCGGCTGGCGCGGACGTCGGTCCCGTTGAATTGGATTTCGCCGGCGGTCGGTTCGATGAGCCGCAGCAGCGTCCGGCCGGCGGTGGTCTTGCCGCATCCCGATTCGCCGACCAGCCCGAGTGTTTCGCCTTCGCCGATGTGGAAGCTGATGTCGTCGACCGCCCTGACATGCGCGACGACGCGCGAGAAGAGCCCCCTCCGCACCGGGAAGTGCTTTTTCAGATTCGTCACGCTTAGCAGGGTGCTCATAAGGTCAACTCTCAAACCAGTGCGAGCCGGCCATCGTTCCATAAAGCCGCGACCATTGGTCGCACTCTGCGTCGTCAAAATCCTTCTCAGTGTCGCTCGGCGCGACCACCGGTCGCGGCTTTATACAACACTTCCAGCTCACAGCTTCAACTCTCCCGCAAAGTGGCATCGGACCGGATGCCCGGGCGCGATCTCCCGCAGTTCCGGTTCTTCCTTTTTGCAGCGTTCTTGGCAGTGGGGGCATCGCGGATGGAACTTGCAGCCTTTGGGAAATCGCAACGGGCTGGGAACCATCCCCTCGATCGTGTCGAGTTTCTCTTCTTTCGACTGGCCCATCCGGGGCTTCGATTTGAACAGGCCGTGGGTGTAGGGATGCAACGGATTGCCGAACAGTTCCTCGACGGGGGCATATTCGACGACCTTCGAGGCGTACATGACCACCACGTCGTCGGCCATCTCGGCGATGATGCCCAGGTCGTGAGTGATGATCAGGATCGACATTCCCTCGGACGCCTGCAACTCGCGGAGCAAATCGAGGATCTGTGCCTGGATCGTCACATCGAGCGCGGTAGTCGGTTCGTCGGCGATCAGCAGGCGCGGGTTGCAGGAGAGGGCCATGGCGATCATTGCCCGCTGCCGCATTCCGCCGGAGAACTGGTGGGGGTATTCGGTAATTCGTTTTTCCGGCTCGGGGATTTTGACCTTGGCGAGCATTTCGACCGCGATTTGGCGGGCTTCGGCCTTACCGACGTGCTGGTGCAGACGGATCGCCTCGATGATCTGGTTCCCGATGGTGAAGACCGGGTTGAGCGAGGTCATGGGCTCCTGGAAGATCATGGAGATTTCAGCCCCGCGGACTTCGCGCATATCGGGTTCGGTCAGGGCGGTAAGTTCGGTTGCCCCGTTGTCGTCCTGCATGGTGATTGTCCCGCCGGCGATTTTGCCCGGCGGGGCGATCAACCGGATGATCGACAGTGCCGTGACCGATTTGCCGCACCCCGACTCGCCGACCAGCCCGAGGGATCTCGCTTTCGGGATGACCATCGACACATCGTCGACCGCCTTGACCACACCGTCGTCGGTGTAGAAGTAGGTCTTGAGCCGGTCGATGGTAACGAGCGGATCGGGCATAAGATTTCTGCTTTCCGCTTTCTGCTTTCTGCTTTCCTACATTCTCAATCTCGGGTCCATGGCATCGCGGAGCCCGCTTCCGACGAGGTTGAAGACGGTCACGGTTAAAAAGATGGCCAGCGAGGGAAAGACAATCAGCCACCAGTAACTATAGTTGTCGTTTCCCTGTTTCAGCAGCGCGCCCCAGCTCGGTGCGGGAGGTTCTACGCCAAATCCCAACAGGCTCAGGCCGGCCTCGGTGATGATGGCCCCGGCGATGCCGAACGGGGCGGTAACCAGTGCCGGGGTAATGGCGTTGGGTAGAATATGGCGGAAGATGATTCGGCGGTTTGACACACCCAGGGCCCGGGCCGCCGCGACATAGTCGATCGAACGCTGCTTGAGGACCTCGCCGCGGATCAGCCGCGCCATGGTCGGCCACCCGGTGATCCCGATCACCACCATGATGATATAGATACTCGGGCCGATCAGGGCCACCAAGGTCAGGATCAGGAAGAACGACGGGAACAGCAGGACGATCTCGATGATCCGGGAGATGCAGATATCGACCACGCCGCCGAAGTATCCGGCAATGGCGCCCACGATAATCCCGATGGTGACGTAGATCCCCACGGCAACGAAGCCGACCGTCAACGAGAGTCGCGTCCCGTAGATCATCCGCACGAGCACGTCGCTGCCGGCGTCGTCGGTTCCCAAGAAACGCGAAAAACCGTCGGTGGCTTTTTCCCAGTTTTCCACTTTCGTTTTTCGATAACCCGGCGACTGGCAGATGGCCACCAAATCGCCTTCGATCGGACCGAAGGGAATCGGAACGTAGCGAGCAGTCTTCTCGTCGTTCGATTGGAACTGCTCTTCGGCAAATGAACGTTGCCCGTAGCGGTTGTCGGGCCGACACTTCCAACATACCGCAACGAGCCCTGCAATGACAAGGACATAGAGCACGGCAACAAGGCCGACCCGCTGACGTCCCGGCACCCCCTTTCGCTTCCAGAACCAATTCGCGGCAATGGCCGCCAACACCCACGGGAAGAAACCGATCATCGCCATGTTGAACGCAAAATCGACCGCTTGCTCCGGATTGAATATCGCGCGAAACCACGGGTATAAGGTCGCGGTGCGGCGAAGCATCACGGCGGGATTCTCCGCGTTAAGAGTCTCGGGGGCGCCGGCAACGCCGTAAACAAGCGTCTGATCGCCGTGTTTGAACGTGAGTGTCTGATCGCTCTGCGACGGTGAGACCCCCTCGGTGAGGATCTGCGGCGCCCGCAGGTGTTGATAAACGAGCGTTTGGCTCTGTTGGCAGGCGATGATCGTTTCGTCGTCCTCCAGCAGCTTGGGCAACTCCTCGTCGCCGCCAAGCATCAACGGGGGCTTGTGGAGCGCAGAGAGCAGCAACGACTGGCCCGGGGCAAGCAAGATCGGTTTGTCCGATTTCTGGTAGACCGATGTCTCGCCGTCTTCCCGGCGGACGAGAATCTTCTGTTGGGTGAAGTATTTCAACTGCCGGCTGCCTTGTTGCCACGTTTGGACGCCGTCCTCGTCGTCGGGCACGGCTGCGGCGGCTTCTTCGCCGAGTTGAGCCGGACCGAGATCGTAGAACACGGCCGTCTCGGCGGCGGCGCGGAAGACCAATGTCTTCTCGATATCGTGAAAGACGACCGGCTGATTCGAGGCAATCACCGGGGCGAAAATTGCCACCAGGAAAAGCGGCGCCAACACCCATAACGAGCACAGGGCGAACTTATTCTTCTTGAACTGCTGCCAGACGATGTCGAAATAGGCTTCGCTCTTCATGACCCCGTCTCCTCTTGCGATTGGAAGCTGATCCGCGGATCAACCAGCACGTACAGCAGATCCGTCAAGAGGATGCTGATCATCACGATGATGGCGTCGATGTAGATCAGAGCCATGAGCGTCGGGAAGTCCTGCTGCTCGATCGAGCCCCAACTGAGCATACCCATCCCGGGAATGCCGAAGATGACTTCGATCAACACGCTCCCGCCGAGCATGGCCGGCAGCAGGTTCGAGAAGAGCGTGACGATGGGGATCAGCGAGTTGCGGAGCCCGTGTTTGAGAATGACCTTTTCCTCGTCGACGCCTTTTGCGCGGGCGGTGCGGATGTAGTCCTGGCCGATCACGTCGAGCATGCTCATGCGCGAGTACATGGCCATGCCCGCCAGGCTGAACAGCGACAGGCAGACGACCGGCAGGAAGATGTGCCAGAGGTAGTCGATCGAATACATCACGAACCCGAATTCCTCGGCCCCGTCGGCGTGCAAGCCCTCCATCGGAAACCATTCCAGAAAATCGCCGTAGCAGAAGAACAACAGGAACAACATCCCGGCCACGAAGGGTGGAATCGAGTAGAGCAGAAACAGTTTCAGTGAGATCAATCGGTCGACCCAGTTGCCGCGATTGACTGCGCAAAGGATCCCAAGCGGCACCGCCACGAAGTAGATGACCAATTGGGAAAGAATCATGATCGGCGCAGAGACCAAAACCGCTTCGATGATCTTCTTGCTGACCGGCTCGCGGGTCTTCAGCGTCGTGCGGCCGAAATTGAACGTCAAGAGCCGCCACGCCATGTGGGCGTATTGCGTGTCGGAAAAGATGTACCAGACCTTGGCCGCAACGCCCCGAGTGAACTCCTTTTCGTGCAGATCGTAGTAGAGGGACCAGTTCTCGGATACCTCCAAGACTTCCTTGGCGTATTGCTGCTGAAGCTCGGCTTGCGTCGGAGGTTTTTCCTCTTCTTTGCCCTCGGCGGCATCGCCCTTCTTGGGAGATTCTTCCGGAGGTTTCTCCGGCGGGGTCGGCGGAAGTCCGATGTTCGTTTGCAGAGCATTGCCGCGGTACAACCGCAGGGCCAGCGAGGCAACCACCTTTTCCTTCAACGACGAGGGGCCCAGCAGCTTCTCGGCGAAGAACCGCATGTCGGCCCTTTGGAACGGCTCCAACTCCTCGGGATCGAAGTAGTCGAGCCCGTCGAACAACTCGGTGCGGGAATCGGCCTTGACGATCTGGGCGAAACGCTTCTCAAGCGATGCCCGGCGTTTGGGGTCGAGCTTGGGGAAGGTCGGTTCGGCCCGCTCCCACCAGGTTCGCCAGACGGCCTCGATCTCCGGTGTCTCCGCATCGGTGGCGTCGCGGGAGTAGGTGTACTGAAACGGTTCGACGACCATGTAGTTGAGACAGCGGATGGCGCCGACCTTTTCCTTTTGATCGGCCGATTCCGAGTGAAGGAGTTCGATGGTGGGCGTAACGCCGTGCATACCGGCATCTTCGCACCAGACCCGGATGAGCCCGCCGCCCATCAGCCCTTCTTCCTGCGCCCCGCACATGGCCGTGGCGAGTCGTTCGCGCTCGGCCATCAGCGCTCCTTCCCGCTCTTTCGGCGGAAGGTCTTCGTTAAGTTCGGTCAGTCGTCGCTTGAAGTCCTTGATGCCGAGCGACCGGAGGAACTTCAGCCGGGCCGCGTGTTCGGGGCTGTCCGGGTCCTCGGCCAGGCGGTTGAGGTCGGCAACCACTTCTTTCTTCGTCCGGCCCATGTAGAACGCGGCGATGCCGGTCTTCTCGGAATAGTCGCGGAAGTAATTGAAATTCAGCAGCAGCGGTTTGTCGAGCTTGAGATCGCGCTTGCGAATCAGGTAGGCTTCGCGGGTTTGAGCCGATTCGCTCGCAAGCCCCGCGGCGCCGAGGTTATCCATCGGATCGCCCGGCGCTATCTGCATGACGCAAAACGCAACAACCGTGACCCCAAAGAGCGTGGGGATCATGACAAGCAGGCGACGAAGAACGTAGGTCCACACGGGCGGTATCGAGGGGCTGGGGGGTTAGAGTGTTACGTCACAACTTCTGCGCGCCGTGCGAGCATGTTTTCTCGCGGGGATATTGCAAATTGCAAACTGCAAATTGCAGATTGTAAATTGAAGATCGGCGAGATCCGCAACCGAATGCGGCAGAACCGCCGACCAGACGCAAGGTCGAACCAATTTGCAGTTTGCAATTTTCAATTTTCAATTTGCAATCTCTTTGGTTGCGGCCTCGGGCCGCCTTAGGGGGTGTCCGTGGTCCTCTGCTCTTTGGGCTTGGCGGCGGGAACGTTCTTGTCCGAGTCTTTGGTAGACGAAGCATCCTCTTCGGCATCCTTCGCGGGCGGCAGGACCTCCGGCGGCAGTTCCTTCGGCGGCTTGCCGACGTACCACTCCCGCGCGTCGATGCAAGGACGAATCTTGTAGAAATGGACGTTCTTGATTCGCGCATCGTACGCACCCGTCGCCTTGTCCTGAAACAGAAACGTGTAGGGCTGATCGTCGTAAATGATCCGGTGAATCTTGTGGTACAATTCGATCTGCTTCTTTTCATCCATGGTGACCTGCAGCTCTTCGATCAGCTTGTCCAATTCGGGGTTGCGGTAGCCGATGGCGTTCGAGCTGTCGGGCACATCCGCCTGGCTGCTGTGCCAGAGCTGTTTGGGGTCGCCTTTCCACGACAGGACCCACCCGAGCATTGCGGCGTCGAAGGTTTTCTTGCGGAGTTTCTGGAGCATCAGCGGCCACTTGGCCGGCTCAATTCTCACTTTCACCCCGACTTTGCGGTTGCTCTCCTTGACGAACTTCGCCAAGGTCAGATACTGCGGGGCGTCCGAGTAGATCATCAGCGAATACGAGGCGTCGACCTTGCGGTTGTTGATGATCTTGTCGCGGATGCCGTTGTTGTCGGTGTCTTTCCAACCGGCTTCGTCCAACAACTGCCTGGCTTTGTCCAGATCGTAGGGGACCGGCGGGATGCTGTCGTCCGACGCGCTGCTGCCGGGCAGGAAGGGGCCGGTCGTTGGAACGGCCAGTCCTTTCCATACGTTGTCGATGATCTTCTGCACAGGGACCGAATGGGAAAGGGCCCAGCGGACCTTGCGGTCCTTGAGGAAATCGTTCCGGAAATTGTACCCGATGTAGCGATAGCCGGGATACGCATATTCGGCCAGCACAACTTTGCCGTCTTTGACGTTCTTGTCGTCCTTCGCTTTAAGGAATTGGTCCTTGCGCTGGATCGCGCCGAAGTCGAGTTCGTTTTGCAGCAACTTGCGCGTGGCGGTGTTTGGGTTGGTGATATAACGGTAGGTCACCTTGCGGAAGTTGAACGGCGTGCCCCAGTAGTCCGGGTTTCGAACGAGCACCAATCGGCGGTTGCGAATCCATTCCTTGAACATCATCGGACCGGTGCCGCACATTCGGGTGTTGGCCCAATGGTTGTTGAAGCCGTCGGCGAACTCTTTCAGGGAGAAATCGAACGAAATCGGCTCGCCGTTCTCGTCCACCGAATAGACATGCCGCGGGAGGATGGCGATGCCCAGCGTGAAGCTCTTCGCCAGGAAGTAAGGCTGGTTCCACTGGACCTTTACCGTGTATGGATCGACCACCTCGACCTTGATTTTGTACGGGTAAGAGGGGTCTTCGGGATTCGGGTCTTCGAAGTAGCTCCGCAAGGAAGCCGCTTCGACGTGCTTGTTCAAGACGCAATCGAACGTGAACTTCACATCCCGGGAGGTGAATTCCGTCTCGGGAAGCCATTTTCCATTCGGTAGTTGCATGGGGTGCCACTTGACCCCGCGGCGAAGATGGATTGTGAATTCCAGCTTCTGCTGGTCGAATTCCCAGTGTGTTGCCAGCATGGGCACCCACGTGTCGGGATCCGGGTAGTCCCGGTCCGCCAAACATTCGTAGACTTGCCGCTGGAATGCCTCGCTGGCACTATCGTTGGCGGTCAGCACGTTCAGGGTGTCGGGATCGCTGCCGTAGCTCAGCCGCAAGACGTTCCGGTCTTCGCTGGCAACGTTATTCGACGATCCGACCGCGATAATGGTCACCAGCACAGCCACCGCAAGAAGAACCACGCCTACGATCGCCGAGCGAATCGACATCTGTTCTTGATTCCTTCCTGTTTGCACCGTGTTTTCGCCGACGCGCCGTCGGCGGCGAAACGGCATGTCTCGTCCCGCTATCTCCCCGGCAAGCAGCATTATCCTACCAAGACCCGCTGGCGGGTCAACAAGGATTTACCGCCGCTTGCGATATTCCCGGCTGGCGGCCTCCAGCGTGCGGCGCTCCTTCCGCGTGAGGCTGCTCTCGCCCTGGGCGTGGATCTTGGCGAGGATGCGATCAAGCTCCTTTTCCAGCGAGCCGTCCTCTTCCGGCGGGTGATGAACGCGTAACCGGGGTTTCGGCTTCAGTGCGGCAAGCGAGAACCGCCCAAACAGCCGGCTTAGGTTCCAATTGCCCGAAAAATACATAAACGCAAATGCCATGCCCACCAGGTGGACCGAGAAAGCCGTCTGGCCCATCTGTTCCACCTGAGGGCCGCCCAGCGCACCGAAGAGATTGTACACGACCAGAAGGACCCCGAGAAGCCACGCCTTGATGGGTATCGGAATCGGGAACAGGATGAGGGTCGTCCGCGGAAAATTCAATATGAAAAGGATGACGACTCCCGAGACGGCCCCGGATGCGCCGAGCAGAACGTACTTCTGCCCCGGCTCGAAAACGGCCGAAGTGATCGCCCACACCAGCGACCCCAAGACAATCATCACAAGGTAGATCGACAGAAACTCCCAGCGGCCGTAGCGCTGCTCGACGTAGCGCCCCAGAAACCACAGCCCCAGCATGTTGAAGAGGATGTGTCCGATCTGGGGCGCGTGTGCGAATCCGTTGGTAAGGAATTTCCACCATAGCCAGGGTTGTTGCAGCGTGTCGTTCTGGAGGGCCAGAGTCTGCGTAATGGCTCCCAAGCTCCTGTGTCCGTCGGGCTGCACCTCCTCGGGTGTCAACACAGCGTCGGCCACCCAGGCCGCCACGTTGATCAGGATCAAGATAACAACCATGCTGCGGGGCGCGCGGAGCGTCACGCCGGGCCGTTGCTCTTCTCGATAGTAATCTCGGTCGTAGATACCCATAGTTCCCCGCGTACTGCCCAAATAGCCGGCAGGAGGAAGGTCTCGGAGGCCCGGTCACCCGTGAAGCGGCCGGTTACCCATAGAATCGTAGATTACTTTGGGATTGGATGGAATAGGAATTCCCTGCGAGAAACGGTTGCCATGGAGGGTGGGACGGGGAAGGTGGAGCAACCCCCCACTTTCTGGGCGGGCCGTTGGTCTTGCCAGACCGTAGCTACCGGCCGAACACCGAAGTTATTGGTGAGTCGTTCCTAACTCCCGCCCGTGCTCTGGGCCATGGTCCTGGTCCGGGCGTTGATCCGCTGAGCGATTTCGTGCTGAATCTTCGCGATGCGGGCGGCGGCGATGCGGTTCCTCTTGGCCAGGTCGGCAATGGCCACTTGCATCTGCCTGACCCTCGTTTGGAGACTTCGACCCAATTGTATGATCGCTCCGTCCTCCCGCTTGACCCTGGCCAGGTTCTGTTTTCGCTGGGCGACTTCGGCCTGGCGGAACGTCCGTTGCCGGATCGCATCTTCATAGGTGTTCTTGACGTACTGCCAGTCCTGTTCGTTTTCCGCTTTCTTGTCGGCCAGGATCACCGTTCGCCGGTGGTACGACTCGAAAAGGATTTTGTAGTCGCGCAGAAGCCGCACATACTTGCCGTCCAGAACGCGATGCTCGGGATCGTCGGGCTCCGCCGGCTTACCGTCCTTGAGATACTCCGTAACGGTGTTGCTCGGCAAGATGGCCTTCTTCTCGTCATCGCTCAACTTGGAGAAGACGCTGCGGACGTCGATGGGCATAATGTCGTACATGCACCATGTGCCGGGGGGATTCTTTGATAGGCCGGCCTCTTCTTCCTTCGACATCTTCTTCACCGGCCGCATGTCGACCACCCGGTCGGCAACGCCGGTCACGATGAACTCGCCCAAATACTGCCCCTTGTCCGGAGCATCTTTGTCCTTGATGTCCTTTTCCTCGAAGAGAAAGAGGGTGGTCTTGGGCTTGATCAGGTTGGGATTGGGTAGATCGGTCTTCACGGCAACTTTCCCGTCCTCACCGATTCGTTCCCGCGTGCAGTTGTACCATACGCGTCCACGGTCGAGCAGCAGCTTGTGCAACTCGAGGCGGAGACGCTTGATACCCATCTCGATAAGCTCACCGTTTTCGTCCTCTTCCCCTTCCTCGGGATTCGCGTTGACCAACTGGTCGTTCTCTTCCTCGAGTTCTCGGATTTGCTCGTTGAGATCGCGAGCAAGGTCCCGCCAATACTGGTGGGTCTTCAGCGTCCGCGCCCCCATGTAGAAGAACGCCACCGCCGTGACGAAGATGAGTCCAATGAGTATCTTGTTCCAGATGCTCATATTTACCCTAAACCATTGGTTGGAAGTGGAGCCTGTTCCGACAGCGTCGCCGTGGCCGGGGCAAAAGAACTAGGGCGACAATATCCTCTTTCTGAAGTTGATGATAATCTGGCACTCGGAGGGTGTCAAGCGATTGCCACGCTGCTCCATTCCACCCAAAAGTCCTGTTTTTCCCGCCCGTTCATACCCTGCCAACTCAGCCACATGGCGGCAATCCTTCAAGTCTGAACGTTTTGCGGCCGAATGGTTAATTATCTGAAATAATTGGTCTGTGGGGGGCCAGATGTCCGCTCGCCGCCAATGTCCCCCATGCGGGGGGGTTGTCGCAGATAACCATCCGTAGACAACGCCGGAGGGGGTTTGAACGTGGCACGGATGCCGGCCGACATCTCAGGGCTCGAACAGGGCAATCCGGCGACTCGATGGGTCGAATCGGCCGAGCGGATGCTCGCCTGCGGACGGCTGCTCCACGGCCACATCTCCCGGCAAGCCGGCCGGCACCAGCTCAGCGAAGCGGAATTTTCGCTGCTTTGGGCCTGTCGCGACATTCCTTCCTCGGGCGTTGGACAGAACGAACTGGCCGCCAGGCTCGCCGTTTCGCCTGCCCAAGTCAGTGGTCTCGTCGAGCGTCTTCGGCGCAAAGGCTTGCTCGAAGGGCACCGGCCGAGCCACGACCGGCGGCGCCAACACTGGCAACTGACTCCCGAGGGGCGGGACACGCTCCAAGCCGTCCTTGCCGGTCTGGCCGATTGGGCCGGACGACTCGACGAGGCATTGCGGTCGGAACGGATTGAAACGTGGCTACTCGAAGAAGCAAAAAGCAAGACCGGCGGCATCCGCCGCCTGATCCAACTGTTGGATCGACTGCGCGAAACGTTCCGCAGCGTCGCCGCATCGCCGGATGAACCGGTCGCGCCCGCCAGCCGACGAGGAGCCGCCTGATGAATCGCCATGTCGGTCCGCACCACCGAAACCGTTGGGCTTGGATGGCCCGGGCAGCTTGCCTGGTGTCGATCTGCCTGGTCTTGCCGGCGACCGGGTGCCGGCGGGGCTTCTATCGACGCCAGGCCGATCGGGAGGTGTACAACCTGATCGGGCGCGCGAATCTTCAAACGCGGACGCCCTTGGAGGACTACAACATCTGGCCGTCGCCGGCGTCGCGGATGCACGACCCGAACAACCCCGACCTGCCGCCGATGCCCCCGGACGATCCCACATCGAACCGGTTGATGCACTATGTGGACCACAAACGGGGATGGCCCTACTGGCGCTGCTACGGCAAGACGCCGTTTGTCGAGAACCCCGTGTGGAAGAAGTTCCTCTGCTATGACAAAGACGGCAAAGTCGTGCTGGATCGGCGGGGAGCCATGTACATGGCCCGGCTCAACTCCCGGGAGTATCAGCATGAGTTGGAGGACCTGTATCTCTCGGCATTGAAGGTTACCTTCGAGCGGTTCCGGTTCGATGCCCAGTTTTTCGGCGGCAACTCAACGTTCTTCACCGCCGACGGTCCCGACCGCGGCGCGAGCCTTGGCAGCGAACTGCGGACCGATACGGACCTGGAAATGCGGAAACTGTTCGCCACCGGCGGCGAGCTGGTTGTCGGGCTGGCGAACTCGCTCGTCTGGCAATTTGCCGGGCCGAACGAATACACGGCGAACACGCTCCTCGATTTTTCGCTGGTTCAACCGTTGTTGCGTGCCGGGGGAAGGGCCGTCGTGCTCGAAGAATTGACCGACGCCGAGCGGGCCCTGCTGGCCAACGTCCGGCAGATGGAACGCTACCGCCGGGCATTCTACGTCGAGATCATCGCAGGCCGAACCCCGGGCGTGGGCCCCGATCCCAACAACCTGCTGCTAAGCGCGTTTTCGCTGCCGACGACCGGTATTGTCGGCGGCATGCTCCGGTTGATGGAAGAACAGGTGCAGATCCGCAACCAGCGGGCGAATGTGTCGGGATTGCAAAAGAGTCTTGACCAGCTCGTAGCGCTCAACGAAGCGGGGCGAATCGACTACTTGCAGGTCGATCAAGCGCGCCAGGCACTGTACAACGCCCAGAGTCGCCTATTGGGCCTCCGCGCCTCTTATCAGGACCGCCTCGATGAATACAAGATTATCTTGGGCACACCACCGCAACTGGAGGTCCAAATCGACGATCCGCTGTTGCACCAATTCGACCTGATCGACCCCAAGACGGACGCCACGCAAGAAGCGGTTGCCAAATTGTTGAACGAACTGCGCGACCTGGAGCGGAAACCCGAGCCGGCGGAATACCTGCCCGAACTGGCATTGGTGCTCCAGCAGAGCCGTGCGGTACAGGAGACGGTCCGTCAGGATCTAAAGCGATTGACCGAAGCCTTGCCACGGCGCCGTGAGAACCTCCAGCGGTTGTCAACGCGCCCGGAATTCGCCGACGGCGACGTCGATCTCGGCGCCGATCTTCAGGCATTCAATGAACGAGTGAAAGAAATTGACAAGGACTTCTTCTCGGGCGCCGACGAGGACCCCGTCGGGCTCGACGAGAAGTTGACCGGCATCCTGGCAGAGCTGACGGCAATCGAACAGGCCGATGCCGAGCCGGAACGGGAACGGCTCGTACCGCTGCTGGCCCGGCTCTCGGGGTTGCTGATGGAGATGTCGGTCATCCAGGCCCGGGCGAGACTCGACACGGTTACGCTCGTTCCCATCGAGATGGGTTCCGACGAAGCGTTGGAGATCGCCCGAATGTATCGCCGTGACTGGAAGAACGCCCGGGCGGCCCTGGTCGACGTCTGGCGGCAGGTCGAGGTGGCGGCAAACGACTTGGAGAGCGATTTAGACATCACCTTCAGCGGCGACATCAACACGGACGGCAACCACCCATTCCGCTTCCGCGGCACCACCGGACGGCTTCGGGTCGGGCTCGAGTTCGACGCCCCGTTGACGCGCCTGGCCGAGCGGAATGCCTATCGCGAGGCAATTATCAACTATCAACAAGCACGCCGGGCCTACTATGCCTATGAAGACCGCGTCAGCCAGCGCCTTCGCGCAACACTACGCACGATTCGGCTGAGACAACTCAACTTCGAGCTGCAGCGGGCAGCCGTCCTTGTGGCAATCAGTCAGGTCGAGCTGACCCAACTCCGCCTGCAACGCCCGCCAAAAGCGGGAGCGGAACAACAGTCGTTCGGATCAACCACTACCCGAGACCTCGTCCAAGCCCTCTCGGGACTGCTCAGCGCCCAGAACGACTTCGTTGGCGAATGGGTCAACTACGAAATGCAGCGGATGATCCTCGACCTCGACTTGGGGACGATGGAATTGGACGAGTGCGGGCTCTGGATCGATCCCGGCCCGGTCACCCTGGAGGGGATGCGCCGGGACGTCATGCTCGAAGAGACCGAGCCGGAAGAGCTCCCCCTGCCCCCCGGCATGCCCCTGCTGGAAGACCTGGAAGAGCCGCCGGAGAATCTCTAAGGAGTCGCTCAGAAACAACCTCGGCAATCTTGAATGGTGATTACTATAAAGCCGCGACCGGTGGTCGCGCCGAATCACCGGCCGTAGCGGTTTTGGGTGACGCTTGGCGCGACCACCGGTCGCGGCTTTATGAGGGAAATACCGAAGTTATTTCTGAGCGGCCCCTAACAGCCCGTTGAAAAAGTCCTGCCCCGCAAATAACCTGGAAGTGTGATTGACATAT
>CAZJRB010000039.1:0-55852 GCA_964547995.1 uncultured Planctomycetaceae bacterium
TGGCTCGGTGCGGCAGTCCCGCTTTGAAGGCCGTAGCGGCCGAAGAGCTTAGGCTCCGCCTCGAAACGTACGACGGGCTTCCAAGCCCGTCGAAACAACCCGGGGCAGCGACGGGCTTGGAAGCCCGTCGTACGGGCGATGCGGAGAAGCAAGTCGGACTGGCCGACACCTGGTGGTCGCTCAGTGAAAAAGTGAAGGGCCGCGAGAAAGAGGCCCTAATGCTCCACGCCGGCGAGTGGTACGAGAAAGCAGTGCCGGAACTGCCGAAGGCCTTTGCCCGGGCCAGAGCGGAAACCCGGCTGGCGGAGATTGCCAAGATTGAGAAGTCTCTCGCCGAGAAGCCCGGGAAAGCCAAACGGCCGAAAAAGCCGAAAATCCCGAAGGAGCTGGCCATCGACCTGCCCGGCGGCGTGAAGATGGAATTCGTGCTGATCCCGGCAGGCGAGTTTGTGATGGGTTCGTCGGAGGCGGAGCGGCAAATTGCGCTATCTCAGGCAACGGAGGGCTGGGAGAAAGACCGGATACCCACGGAGGGACCGCAGCACAAGGTGAAGATTACGAGGCCGTTCTATTTGGGGAAGTACGAAGTGACGCAGGCCCAATGGCAGGCGGTGATGGGGAACAATCCGTCAAAGTTCAAGGACCCGATGCACCCGGTCGAGCAGGTGAGTTGGGGCGACATCCAGCCGTTCCTGGCGAAGTTGAATGCAGCGTTTGAAAAGAAAGGGATGGTGTTTGGGTTGCCGACGGAGGCGGGCTGGGAGTATGCGTGTCGTGCGGGCACGACGACGGCATTTTATTTCGGGGACAACGCGGCACTGCTTGCCCAGCACGGTTGGTTCAAGGACAATTCGGGCGGGAAGACGCACCCGGTGGGTCAAGGGAAACCGAATGCCTGGGGCCTCTACGATATGCACGGGAATGTATGGGAGTGGTGTTCGGATTGGTATGGTGGAGACTATTATGCGAAGTCTCCGCCGAACGATCCGACGGGGCCGCCAGGAGGCTCGTACCGCGTGCATCGCGGCGGCGGCTGGCGCAACCCGCCGGGGCGCTGCCGGGCAGCGTTTCGTAGCCACGACAGCCCTGGCCACCGGTTCAACAGCCTGGGTTTCCGGCTGGCCCTAGTTCGGGTGGATGCATCCAGCAAGTAGAGCAAGCAGGTTAGCGAGCGGAGGTCGAACCGGAGGCATGCGCAGGCCCGAGCGGAGCCGGGCCGAAGCTGCCGCAGGTCCGGACCGGAGCGAAAAGGGAAGCAAGGTGCTGCTGGGTCCAGGGCGCAGCCCTGGTCGCGATAATTTTTCAAGCTGTTAATTTGGGCAATCTATGCAATTCAGGATGTACGACGGCCTTCCAAGGCCGTCGAGCAGCGGGGAAATCGACGGCCTCGGAGGGCCGTCGTACAGGGTCCCTCCGCTCCCACCGCGTCGTCTCCGTGCAGAAGGAGTTGGTCGCCGAGAGCGCGGTAGTAGGACGGGTCTCCCGACCCGTCTGGTATTCAGTTGCCTTTGCACGAGCAGCGTCGAGAAGCTAAGATGCAAAGGGTGGATTCGCTGATTTGGGGTACGGGAACAGATCTTATGCAAATGACGCTTGAAGAAGCCGGGCAAAGGTTTCCCGACGGGCCGCAGCCGGCGCCGTTGGAGTACGCCGGGCAGTGGGTCGCCTGGAGCAAAGACCGCGCGAACATTGTTGCCCACGGCCTGAAGTTTGGCGAAGTCCGCGCTGAAGCGATCGTCGCGGGGTGTCCGGAACCGCTGATGCAGCGGGTTGTGGGCACATCATTCGTGGGGGGAACATGAGGTTCCCCTACACTTTGAGCATTGTACCGTCCATCGAGACGGGTGATCAGGTCGTCTTGCTGCGCCCCGAAATACCCATTCGCGTCTTCGGTCCTGCGGGCCATGCCGACGTGCTTGCTCTGGTCGACACGGGGGCCGACAACTCGATTCTGCCGCTATCGGTTGCGCGCGACCTGGGAATCGAGACGACTCAGGGGAAGGGGCCGGGCGCGACGGCCTTCGGCGGCCAGCAGATCACACTGTCCTTTGCCGAGGTTGTTCTTGAGCTGTCGCAAGACGGCGCTGTGATTCGTTGGCGCACTCGTCTGTATTTCGCCGACTTTCCAGATGACAACGAGAAGACAGTCATTCTCGGTCATGAAGGTTTCTTGGACTACTTCACCGCGACGTTTGACGGCGAGGATTGTGTCGTCGAGTTGGAACCGAACGACAGTCTTCCAACTACGTGACTGTAGCGGCAGTTGGAACAACCACCCGGAGAACTGCCGGCTGGCCAGTCGCAACAACAACCGGTTCGGCAACCGGAACAACAACCTGGGCTTCCGACTGGCCCTAGCTCGACGGATAGTGGAGCACGTCCGCCGAACAGGACAAAGTCCCGTCCCCGAGCGGTGCGACTCACCGCCCGGGGCGAACCCGAGAAGTACGGGCGGGGTTGGTAGCCGAACCGGCGAAGACTCCGCCCGTGCGTTTTTGTTTGTGAAACGTACGGATTTCTGCCGGTTCCGGGCTTCGATCAGGAGAGGAGTTTTCCGATGGCTTCGCGGGCTTTCTGGAGTGCATCGGGGAGCTTTTCGGGGATTTTGCCGCCGGCTTGAGCCATGTCGGCGCGGCCTCCTCCTCCTCCTCCGACTACGGCGGCCGCTTGTTTTACCCAGTCGCTCGAGCTGATCCCTTTTTCGACCAACTCCCGACTGACGCCGGCCACCAACGTCACCTTGTTCTTTCCCACACGGGCGCCCAGCAAGACGGCGATGGGCGATGCTGTGCGGCGGAGCTGGTCGATCAGCTTCCGCATGACCTGGGGTGAGGCGCCGGGGACCTCGGCAACGACGGTCTTTACGCCGGCAATCTCGGCGGCGTTTTCCAGCAGGCTTTCGGGAGTCACCGCGTCGCTTGCGGCGGCCAATTGCTCTTGTAGTTGTTGAATCTCCTTGAGCAATCCCTCGACGCGGGCGGGGATTTCGTCGATCGCGGTCTTCAGCGCGCCGGCCGTTTGCGACAGGATCATCTCATCACGGACATCGTCGTCGCCGGCCGCGGGGGACGGCGCCGTCTTTGCTGTTGCTTCACCCGTTCCGGTCCCGGCGGTCACCTGCTTCTTCAGGTGACGGACCTGTTTGACGAGTTGTTCCACTCGGCCGGGCAGCTCCGCCTTAGCGACCTTCAGCAGGTCGAGGGTCTTGGCAAGCGCTTCCTTGCTTCGCTCGTGGTGCTGCCGGGCCGCGGGGCCTGTTGTGGCCGTGATCCTCCGCGTGCCGGCCGCGATGTTCTCCTCGGCGAGGATCACGAACGACTCGACGTCCCGGGTATTTTGGAGATGGGTTCCTCCGCAGAGTTCCTTGCTGAATTCGCCGATCGACACCATCCGCACGATGTCGGGATACTTCTCGCCGAAGAGCATCATGGCGCCGGATTTTCTGGCGTCGGCCAGCGGTATGTTCGCCGCGGCGATCGGTTCGGCGTCGCGGATCTTGGCATTTACTTCGTCCTCTACTTCGAGCACTTGTTCCCGGCTCAGCGCGGACGGGTTCGTGAAATCGAACCGGAACCAATCCTTGTCGACCTTCGAGCCCTGCTGCTGGGCGTGTTTGCCGAGGTGCTCTTGCAAGGCGTAGTGCAAGAGGTGCGTGGCAGAGTGAGCACGCCGGATTCCGCTGCGCCGATCGGTATTTACCTTTGCAGTGACCTTCCTGTTCAGCGTGATTTTCCCTTCGCGCAGGTGGCCGATGTGCAGGGTGAAGCCCCGATCCACTTGGGCGTCGGTCACCTCGAAACGGAACTCGTCGGCAACCAGCTCGCCGGTGTCGCCTACTTGTCCGCCCATCTCGCCGTAGAAGGGTGTTTTGTCGAGCACGAGGGTGACCGGCTGCTCGGAGTCGTTTTCCTCGAACCTGTCGCAAAGCTGATCTGCCGCGACAATACCAATTACCCTGGCATCGGCGACTTCGAGCGCCTCGTGGCCGAGGAACCGGCACGTGTGTTGGGCCTTGATCAGGGCTTCCAGAGGATCGTGCTTTTTGAAGAGGTCTCTGCGGTCCTCGGGTCCGCGCTGCCGGCGATGCATTTCTTCATGGAATCCTTCCCAGTCAAAGGTGAAGTTGTGTTCGGCGGCCAGCGTTTCGAACAGTTCAGGCGGGAAACCATAGGTATCGTACATGTCTGCGGCTTCGACGGGCGGCACCATCCCGCGGCGTTCGCTTTTCATCTGGTCGAAAACCTTTTCGATCCGGGCAAGCCCGTTGTCGATCGTGCCCATGAAGTTCGCTTCTTCCTGCTCGATCACTCCGGCGACGCGTTCAACGGTCTCGGTCAACTCCGGGTAGGGATCGTTCATCAGCTCGGCGACTTTGCCGACGAGCTTGTGCAGGAAGGGTTCGCGCACCCCGATCTGGTGACCGTCGAGCACGGCGCGGCGGAGCAGCCGCTTGATGACGTACTTCTCCTTGTTCGGGCCGGGATAGACGTTCTCGTGGATGGCGAAGGCGCAGGCGCGCACGTGGTCGGCGATCCGCCGCAGGCGGCGGCCGTTCTCGCTTTCCGGCTCGTAGCCGGCCGAACAGACCTCGGCGGCCGCTTCGACCAACGGGCGCAGGATGTCGATGTGGAAGTTGCTCTCGACCCCTTGCAGGACGGCGGCCGTCCGCTCCAGACCCATGCCGGTGTCGATGTTCTTGCTCTTGAGACGACGGAGGTTGTCGGGCGGATCGCCCACCCGGTTGTATTGGGTAAAAACGAGGTTCCATATCTCCACCTGGCCGTGGTCGGTATGGAAGTAGATTTCGCTGCACGGCCCGCAAACGCCGTCCGGGCCCTTGCTCGGGGCGCTGGCGGGCCAGAAATTCTCCTCCTCGCCGATCCGCTCGATCCGCTCCGGCGGGAGACGGATGTCCTTTTCCCAGATGCCGTACGCCTCGTCGTCATCGAGATAAACGGTGGCTGACAGCCGATTGGGGTTGATGTCGAGCCATTTCGGGTCGGTCAGGAATTCCCACGCCCAATGGATGGCTTCCCGCTTGAAATAGTCGCCGAAGCTGAAATTTCCCAGCATCTCGAAAAAGGTGTGGTGATAGGCGGTCCGGCCGACGTTGTCGATGTCGCCGGTCCGCAGGCACTTCTGGCAGGTGGTTGCCCTGGTGAATTCGAGCTTGCACCGGCCGAGAAAGTGGTCCTTGAACTGGTTCATTCCGGCGGGTGTGAACAGTACGGAGGGGTCCCCGCGGGGTACCAGCACGTCACTCGGGCGACGGACACACCCCTTCGTCTCGAAGAATTCCAGGTATTTTTCGCGTAGTACGTCGGTTTTCATGGTTCTCTGTCGCCGCTGGAGCAACTACCTCGTGCAGAACACTGTGGCGGAGACGTTCGCAGAAGAGCACGGGGGCCGACGCCGGCAGGTATTCTAAGTCCATGACCAGCAAGAACTTACGTTAAGTGGACAGGGCCGGGATTGAACCGGCGACACCTGGATTTTCAGTCCAGTGCTCTACCAACTGAGCTACCTGTCCCAAACGGGGGTCGCGTATCGACAAAACCCTGTCACTATAGGGGCGAAACCAATCAAAATATACGGTTAGGGTGTTTCTTGTCAACGGGAGCAGGCTGCCGTGTGCTTCGTCCTTGTGTCCCGCTCAACGACCTCTTTAGCGGCCACTTTGGGGGGGCGGATATGCCGCAGGCTTATTGACAGGCCAATTGGATAGCATTAAAATTCGGTTAGCCTTAGGAAATGGGTATACTCAACCCCGTTTTCCTCGTATGGCCGCGTTCGACCGCGAGGAAGGGGGAGGGGATTTTTCTTATCCTGCTTGTGAACTCTGTGAATGCAAGGAACAGCCCCATGAACAAAGCTATTGTGATCCGCTACCAACCTCTCGCTGCCATGCTGTCGGCGGCGATTCTGGCAATGGTTTTTGCTCCTCCAGCCAGCGCATTCAGGCCGGACAGCCCCGAAGTCCAAAAGATGGTCACGTCGGGCGTCAAGTTTCTTGAGTCAAAAGGCGCCAAGCAGGGCAGACCGGGGGCAACTGCGCTCATCGGGCTTGTGAAGTATAAGCAAACTCATGATGAGAAGGATCCCCTGGTGCTCGATGCCGTCAAGCATATTCGGAGCACCCTGTCGGGCCTCGACCCGAGGCACCTTGGGAAGGACAACATTTATGACATCGGGTTGATGCTTATCTTCCTGACGGAGTTGGATTCGGCGAAAAAGACGAGGGAATATGCGCCCGAAGTCAAGTGCATGTTGGAGAATCTTGCATTGCGCCAGAAGAAGTGCGGGGCCTGGGGATATGACAACCGGGGGACGGGCGATACGTCGATGACCCAATACGGCGTTCTCGGCTACTGGACTGCCATGCAGAACGGCTATGATATTCCGGTCGAAAGGATCGACGCCGTCGCGGATTGGCTGCTGAGGACCCAGGATCCCAGCGGGGCGTTCGGATACCAGGGCACCGTGTCCAGCTCCTACACGCCGGTGAAGCAAACCAATGTAAGGCACAGCATGGCGGCGGCAGGGTTGGGCAGCGTTTACATTTGCGCGGATATGCTGGGGATGAAATCCAAAGTGGAGGCGTCCAAAAGGCAAGACCTCGCCCCGGCCCTGAAACGGGTGGTGAAAAAGGAGCCCGAGAAGAAAGACGGGAATAAAAAGAAACTGAATTCGCGTCTTTCCCCCCGGCTGTTCCACCCCGTTCAAACTCGTGGAAATCGTTGGTTTGGTCCCAGCCCCAGGATCGATCCGCCGCAGTGGACGTACTATTACCTGTATGCCTTGGAGCGATACGAGAGTTTCCGCGAGCTGGCCGAAGGGCGAGTCAAGAGCGAGCGGGTTATCGAGCCGTCCTGGTACAACGACGGGATCGTCTTCCTCCAGAAGACCCAGAAAGAGAACGGCTGCTGGGAAGGCAGGGCGGAGAAGATCCCCTGCACGTGCTTCGCCCTGCTGTTCATGCTGCGGTCTTCGGCTCAGTCGATCGATCAACTCGACGACTTCGGCGAAGGCATATGTACGGGCGCCCGAGGTATTCCCAATGATACCGACCGCGTGGTCGTCCGTGACGGCAAGGTTATGACGAAACCGCTTCTGGGGCCTGCCCAGGAGTTGATCGGGATTTTGGAGGACGGCGACCGGGACATCGATGATTACGAGCAGATGATGGTTGCGTTGCCCGAGTTGCCGCCGACCGAAGTCCAGGCGATCGCGGTGAAACACAAGGACCTGCTTTACCAACTGGCTGGTCACCAATTGGGAGAGGCCCGGCTTGCGGCATTGGAGACGATGGAGAAGACCCGCGACTTTGACTACGTGCCGATCCTGATCTACGTCCTGATGACCGACGGGCAGAAGGACGGGCATACGAGGGTTGCCTGCAAGGCCCGCGATATTCTGCGGCGGTTTGCCCGCAAGCCGAAAGGGTTCGGAATGCCCGACCAGCCGGACGAGGCGGACCGGAGGGCCGCGGCCGCGGCCTGGAAGGAGTGGTATCTGGCAGTCCGCCCGGACGCGAAGTTCAAGAAATGAGTTCCGTGGGATCATGGGACCAGGTCTCGTCGAACGAATCTCGGGTTGACCGGTGAAGCCCGGATGGGGCAGGGGCGTGAGGGAAACATCATGAGCAGCATCAGCAGTAAGACAACCTCTTCCGGCGAAGACTACCGGCTGCCGGTTTCCAACTACGATCGGGTCTCCAGCATGCTCCTTTCGATGGTGATTCTGCTGGGCATCTTCGTGTTCATCCTGTTCATCATCTGGTTGACCAGCCAGATTTTCCTGCGTCATGCGGCGGTGCCGGTCCGGATGGTGGAGCTGGGCGAGAGCGATACGCCGATCGGCGGCGGCGACGAACTCGAGGATATCGAGGATTGGGGCCTGGAAAGCGACCTGATAACCCCCATGCTGCCCGAAACGCTTGCCTCGATCGCCGATGCGGTCGGGCCGCAGAAGGCCATGCTCGACAGTCCGCGGCTGACGGGCAGCGACCAGGCGGGCGGTACGGGTGACGGCCGCATGCCCGCCGGCGACGGCTTCGGCACCGGAATGGGGCGGCGATGGGAATTCCGCTTCCCACGAGGGCAATCCAAGGGCCGGTATGCCAAGACGCTCGACTTCTTCGGCATCGTGTTGGGGGTCGTCCAGAAGGGAGGCAAAGTCGAGTACGCCTATAACCTGAGCGCTTCGACGCCCAGTACGAAAGTGGGGCCGTCGAAGGCCGAGAAGAGATACTACATGACTTGGAAGGGTGGCACCTTGAGAAAGGCCGACGAGCAGTTGCTCGACGACGCCAAGATCAAGTCGCAGGGCCGGCCCATCCTGAAGTTCCTCTCCCCGGAACTCGAGAGCAAGCTACAGGGGCTCGTCGAGCGGAAGCAACAGATCGACCAGCGCCAGGCCGATACCGTGCGGCGCACGGAATTCGGTATTCGAGAAGAGGGAACGGATATGTTCGAGTTTTATATTATCGAGCAGTCCTACAAGTAAGATCACTACCGGGAGCCGGATATACCTGACCATAAATTTGAGTACTACTTCAGCCGTCTGCAGTACGACGGCCTTCCAAGGCCGTCGCTGCGACATCGCAACTCCTCGACGGCCTTGGAAGGCCGTCGTACAAAGTGTTTCACCATTCGGCTGAAATGTTACAAATTTGATCATTCCGGGTACAATAGAAGGCGAGCAAACAGAAGTTGAGTAACCGGGGGGCAACGCCGCGCGGGAGCCCCGTTCCGCGGGACCTTGCCCCCCGGTTACTTGAATGACAACTTGAATCGCAACTTGAACGACAACGAAGGCGGCGGCAACTTTCTTTTCTGTGGCCGGCGAATACAAACGAACCTTAACCTCCCAACCCCGAAGCTTTTTCTATGGACATCTCTGCGATCACGAACATCGTGGGCTACGTGATTTACACGGCCCTGGCCTTGATTGCCTTGTGGGGTGCGTTTTGCGTCATCATTGTCTTGCGACGCGTGGCACAAATTCGATTCCGCACCGAGCAGGAACAAAACGAATTTCTCGAGCATGTGGATGAAAGCCTTGCGGAGGGAGACTACCAGGCTGCGACGGAGACCTGCGACGTTGACCAGCGGGCGATGTCGCAGTTGGCGCTTCTGGCTTTGACCAACCGCCATCTCGGTTACGCGAAAATCCGCACTCTGCTGCCCGATCATTTTCAACGCGACGTCCTCTCCGACCTGGAGTACCGGCTCAGTTGGGTCTACACCGTTATCAAGGCCGCTCCGATGGTTGGCCTGTTGGGTACGGTCGTAGGCATGATGGGCGCGTTCGCCAAGCTGGCCAGCAGCGACCAGAACGTCGACCCGACGCAACTGGCCGACAACATCAGTCTGGCGCTGATTACGACGGCCGCCGGGCTGGCCATCGCCATTCCGCTGGTGCTGGCCACGGCGAGCATCAACGTGAATATCCGGAAGATGGAAGACCTGGTGTCATCCGGGCTTAGCCGGTTCCTGGAGTCGTTCCGGGAAGCGATGACGCACTTTCCTTACGAGGAGGAGTAGGTTATGGCGGAAGAGCACGCCGGCTACGAGATGCAGCTTCAGGAAGAACAGGGGCCGGTCCTGATCCGCCGTCCGGTCGAGGACACGGCCGATCTGGACATTACGCCGATGATCGACATCACGTTTCTGCTGTTGATCTTCTTCCTCGTGGCGTCGGTCCCGGACGCCTCGACGGCGGTGGACCTGCCGCCTGCCCGTTATGGGAAAGGGGTGAGCGATCGTTCGACGGTCATTATTACGATCGCGGCAACCGGGGAGGGAAAATCCCAGGTTTTTCTCCACGACGGCACGGGCGACGACCCGCTGGCCGACGACCCGGAGAATCCGGATGTCTTGGATGACCAAATCATCCAGTATGTGCAGGATGAAGTTATGAAGGGCGGCAAGTCGGGGGTGCTAATTAAGGCGGGTAAGCAGGTGCTTCATCGTGACGTCAACCGCATCGCGGCTGCGGCGGGGCGGATCGAAGGAGAGGGCGTACCCTTGTATCTGGCCGTGTTTGAGGTCCAGTGAATCATGTCACAAGCGAATTTCCCGTCTGAAGAAGGGCCGGAAACGGTATCGGTCGATTTTCGCCGTCCGGGCGGCCACGAGGACGTTGACATGACGCCGATGGTCGACGTCACGTTCTTGCTGTTGATTTTCTTCATGGTGACCGCGGCATTCAGCCTGCAGAAGTCGCTCGAGACCCCGGCCCCCGACCAGGACGAGGAAGCGAGCCAGGCGCAAACCATCGAAGAGATCGAGGAGAACGACGACTATGTGATCGTCAGCATCAAGGAAGACGACAGCGTTTGGGTCAACGATAGCGAGGCCCCGAGCGAGCAGCAACTCTTGATGAAACTTCGAGAGGCCAAAGAGCCGGCGCCGGGGAGCGATTCGGTGGGGCCCACGAGCATGTTGGTCCTGGCCGACGAGGAGTGCCATCACCAAACGGTGGTGATGGTGCTCGATGCCGGAAATGCGGTTGGTATGGAAAACGTTCGCTTGGCCACCGGGGAAGGAAGATGAGTTCTGCCGAAAAGTTCGTTGATATCCTGGAAGAAAAAGACCTGTTGCCGCCGGGTATGATTGAGAAGGTGCGCGCGCAGGTGACCGAATCGGAGCAAGTCGTTTCTGCTGCAAAAGTCGCCAAGGCACTGATCAACGCCGGCCATCTCACGCCCGCGCTTGCCAAGCGGCTGTTGGCTGCGGCTGAAGAAGCGGTCAAGGCGGCGCCGTCGTCCGCCGCGGAAGCCGCGCAGGACGACGACTTGGGGCTGGCCCCGCTGGAGGGCGAAAAGAAACCCGCCAAACCCGCCAAACCTGCAGAGGAGGACGATCTCGGGTTGGCCCCGCTGGATGAGAAGAAGCGTCCCGAGAAGGCGGAAGGTGAGGCGTTGAGCGCGTTGGACGACGAAAAGCCCCGCGCTTCGGAACCTGCGCTGGCCGACACGACGATCTATAAAGACACCGAAGCGGATGTTTCAAAGGCGAAGGAGGACGATTTGGGCCTGGCGCCTCTTGGGGGCAAGAAGGCGGCGTCCAAGGGCAAGAAGGCGGAGGATTTGGGGCTGGCCCCGCTCGACAAGAAAACCAAACCCGTCGCCAAGAAACCGACGCCGCAGAAGGAGAAATCCCAGCAGAAAGCACAACCGCAGAAGAAGGCACAGCCCCAGCAGAAACCGCAGGAGAAGCAGCCTAAGCAACCCCAAGCGGCACAAGCGGCCAGTGGCACCTCTTTGTTGGATGAGGAACTTCCCGATCTGGATGGGGCGACCAGCCTGGGGCCCCTCGACGGCCTGATGTCCGACTCCGAACTCTCCGCAGCCGCTGCGGGCGGCAGCGGCATCCTTGCCCCGGTGAAGAAAAAGCCAAAAGGAATCTGGGCGCTGTTGACCGGGCTGTTGAAGAAGAAAAAAAAGAGAAAACCCGGCAAGAAAGAAAACGTCTGGGATTCGTCGCTGCTGTTGATCGGTGGCGGGGCCCTTTTGTTTCTGGTGATTGCGTTCGGCGCCCTGTGGTGGGCGGTCCACCGCGGGAGCGGGGATGACGCGCTCGGACAAATCGTCGAGGCGTACCGTGCCGGGTCGTGGACCCAGGTGATTTCGAATGTCGAGCAGTACCTGAAAAAATTCCCCAACCATAACGGCGTGAGTAGTGCCCGGGTGCTGCGCGGCGTGGCCCAAATGCGCCAAAGGGGCCCCAGCGACCCCGGCAATGCACTTCTCCTGGCGAAGGAGGTGCTCACGGAGATCACCCCGGAGAAGGAATTTCCCGGCTCTGCTGCCGACGTGGGAGATGTTCTGCTCGCGATCGCTGAAAACCTGGCAAAGGATGCCCACGAAGACACCGATCCCAAGCTGGTGAGCGACGCCCACGAGACCGTAAGCCTGCTGGAGAAAGTGGTTCCCCCCCAATACCGGCAGCAGACCAGGTTGAACGAGATCAAGGCGTCGCTTGCCGAAACCGAGCACGATATTGACCGCGTTAATGCACTTCGCAAGGCGGTTGCCGATATCCGCGCAGCGGTGAAGGGGGGTGACACCGATAAGGCGTACGAGATTCGCACGATCCTGTTGCGGCAATTTCCCAGGCTTGCGGATAACGAGGAGTTGATCAAAGCGGTGGAGACGATTTCCCAGGCCCTGCAAACGTCGGTCGAATTGGTCGCTGAGGAAGTGCCGGCCGAGAAGTCTTTCCCTCCCAGCCTGATATCAACGACGGTAAGTCTGGCCCAGACGGTTAGCAAGGCAAAAGTGCCAAACGTAGAAGGGCAAACGGTCTTTGCCCTAGTGGACGGTGTTGCCCACGGGCTGGACGCGGCAACGGGCCGCCTGCTCTGGCGTCGGTTTCTCGGAACGGGTACGACGGCGCGCGGCGTTCCCTTTCCGCCGACGCCGCTGAGCCATTTGCCGGGAAGCGACGTATTGCTGGTGGACCCGGTCCGCAACGAGGTTCTGCGGATAGAGGCGAAGACGGGCCGGCTTCGCTGGCGCCATCCGATGGGAGGACCGTTTGACGCACACCCGGTCGTCGTCGGCGACGATATCCTGATTGCCATGCCTTCGGGGCGCCTGGTGATTATCGACGCGGCATCGGGCGAGTCTTCGAGATATGTGCAGTTGCCACAGGCGTTGCACGTGGCCCCGGGAGTCGATAGCGGGCGCGAGCTGGTTTTTCAACCGGCCGAGCAACTCAACCTCTTCGTGCTCTCGCTGGACGGCAGTTGCCAGCAAGTCGTCTACTTGGAGCACGAGCGGGGTACCATCACCACGCCGCCGGTGGTGGCGGGCAGCTATTTGATACTTGCGGTCAACGATTTGGCGGAAGATTCCAACTTGCACGTCCTGTCAATCGGCCAGGGCGGGCCCGGAACGCCGTTGTGCCGGAAGCTACAGAAGATTCGCCTGAAGGGTCATGTCGATGTGGCGCCGCTGGTTGCCGGCCGGACGGTCCTCGTGACAACCGACTTGGGCGCGATTTACGTGTTCGACCTCGGCGGCGGAGACCCCGGAGCACCGCTCCAAAAGGTCGCCGACAAGACGTCGACTACTCGCAAGACCAATCTTACCCGCTATGCCATGATGAAAAGCGGGCACTTCTGGCTCGCCGACATCGAGCTGACAAAGTACGCCATCTTGACGAGCCGCAGACGTCTTGCCCTGAAGTGGACCATCGACGAGCACAACGTATTCCTGCAAGCGCCGGTGGCGGTTGGCAACGCAACTTTCCAGGTTCGGCGCAGGGTGGGGATGCCGGGCGCGATCGTCTCGGCGGTGGCGATGGAAGAGCCGAGTGTCTATTGGGAAACCCGTATTGCAACTCCCCTGGCAGCAGAGCCGATCGTTAGCGCAGAGGGTTCAACGGTGACTGCGGTAACCCGGCTGAGTTCCTTGTTCCGTTTCAGTGCGGCAAGCCTCCGGGGGCAAATGGTCGCCAACCGCCCGACCGTTGAACTCCCCCCGGCCCAGGTTCTTCACCCTTTCACGGAGGTGGTGCAACTGCCGGACGGGCTGCTGGCGATCAGCGCAGGAAAGGGGTCCAAGGAGGTCCCGGTTTTCGATCCCCAGCTTACGGGGCGGTTTCACCATGTCGTGCTGCCCGAAGTCATGGCGTGCCATCCTATCGCGTTTGGTACAGGGCTGTTGGTACCGTCCGGACCGGGCCAGGTGTTTGTGGTGGACCCGAAGACGGGGCAGGATCTTTGTGAGCCGTTTGTTCCCCGGGTAGGAGGCGACACTCAACTGGCCTGGCTGAGGCCCGCACGGGTTTCAAAAGACCAGGCAATCGCCACCGACGGCCGCTCCAAGCTGTACCGCCTCGGCGTTCGCAGGGATCCGAAGCCCTACCTTACCGCGCTTGAAGAGGGTGATTTGACGGAACCGATCGTCACTCGCGCGGCTGTGCTCGGCAACGTCGCCTACATGGTGGACAAGGCGGGGATGTTGACCGGCTTTGGAGCCGCCACGCTCGTCCCGAGTCTGCAACGCCCACTCGCCGGCCATGTCGTTTGGGGACCGCAACGACTGGGTAACTACGTCCTCTTTTCGACCGACGATGAAAAACTGTTTTGCCTTGATGAAAAGAAAGTGCTCTGGGAAATCCCTTTGACTTACGGGCGTCTGGCCGGCGTTCCGCTGTCGTCCGGGAACAGTTTCACCCTGACCGCCCGAGGTGGCGTCGTCTGGACGGTGGATGCAGCCGAAGGCCGGGAGCTGGGGAAGATCGATGCCGGTTGCCCCCTGGCGACCGGGCCCGTGCTCAGCGGCGAGAAACTGATCGTCGGCGGCCACGACGGAAGCCTCTACGAAGTCAAACAGCCTGTAGCCGAACAGCCTGTAGCCGAACAGCCTGTAGCCGAACAGCCTGTAGCCGAACAGCCTGCAGCCAAACAGCCTTGAGCGGATGTGACCAACGGCCATGCACGACCGATTGTTGAAACTCTTTGTTTGCCTTCTCATTGTGTCGGGGCTCCAGTCGTCCCTTCGTGCCGACAAGCTGTATGAACGCGAGCCCTACGACCTTGTTACGCTCGACGAAAAAAACAACAATATGGCGTATCTTGTGGAGCCGCTGCCGCGGCCCTTGCCGAAAAACCCCCGCCCGAGCGACGTCCTGACGGTCAAGCTGTTTCACGACCCCGACAAGGCGGAATTCAGGATCGAATGGCACAATATCGACAAGGTCGAGACCTTCGAGCAACTGGTCTTGAAGGAGGCGAACAAACTGGTTGCCGCAAGACAGTTGGACGAAGCGTACGACTACTTCAAGTACCTCTTGGACCATCATAAGGACGATCTGCCCGAACTGGATAAGTCGATGCAGGTCTACCTTTTCGAGGAAGCCAAGGACCAGTATCAGAAGAAGTCCTACGACGTGGCCCTTGCGATGATGCGGGAGTTGCACCCGCGGAATCCCAAGTATCCCGGACTCGACCGTGCGATGGGCATGGCAACCGACAAGCTCGTTGCCCACTACTTGGCGAAGAAGGATTACAGGTCCGTCCGCCGGTTGATCCGCAACCTGAATAAGGCCTATCCCAACCATCCCGAATTTGTCAAGTGGGACAACACGCTCAAACAACAGGCAACCGTGCTGTTCAACGAGGCAAGGACCGCCGGGCAGAATGGCGATTACTCCAAAGCCGGGGATTTCCTGCGTGAAGTGAAGAACGTCTACCCCGCATATCCGGGCGCCAGGGCCATGGCCCGGAGTCTCCACACGCGCTATCCCCGGGCCATCGTAGGGGTGCAAATCAGGGCCGTTGATCCCCTGCCCGGCCGCCTCAACGGTTGGGCGGAACAACGTAGCGGACGCCTCCTCTACCGGACCCTGATGGAATACGACGGACCTGGAACGGCGGGCGGGACCTACTTCTGCCCCGTCGGCTCGTTCAGCATCGCTCCCATCCAGCGCCGCCTTGCGTGGGAGATTCGTCCCGACATCAAATGGTCCTCCGGAGATGCAACCCTCAGCGGGTACCACGTCGCGCGGCGGCTGCTCGACGTGGCCAATCCCGCGTCCGACGTCTACAGCGTCCAGTGGGCCAAATTGCTCGGCGGCGTGTCCGTCGATCAAGTGTATTCGGTCAATGCCGATCTAAAGTACAATTTCGTCCGCCCCGACGCCCTGCTACGGACTACGCTTGTTCCCTACGGCACGCCTGCGGCAAAGGACCATCCGCCGTTACCCAACGGCCCGTACATCGTCGCATCCCGCAAAGAACGGGATGTCGTCTATCAAGCCAACAACGACTACTTCGAACAAAGGCATCTGAAGGAAGTGGTCGAACGGCACTTTCCCAATGGAGCCACGGCCATCGAGGCGCTCAAGCGGGGCGAAGTCCAGGTGCTCGACCGGATCGGGCCGTGGGCGGTCAGCGAACTCCGCCGCGCACCCGGTATTCGCGTCGGCAAGTATGGAGTGCCGCAGGTCCACTGCCTGGTTCCCAACATGCGCGAACTGGTTGCCGAGGGGCCGATCCCGCTGGAGCGAAGGTTCCGCCGGGCGCTCACCTCGGATCGCTCGTTCCGACGGGCCCTGGTTTACGGGATCGACCGCCAGGCAATCTTGGAGAAACTCCTTAAGGACGAAGCCGTGAGGGACTGCAAGGTCATCAGCGGCCCCTTTCCCCCCGGTGTCGATTTGGAGGACGGTCTGGGCTACGCCGACGACCCCAAAATCCGTCCGAGGGAGTACGATTGGCGGATGGCGCTCTTGCTGGCCAACGTTGCCCTGAACAAAGCGATTGCGGCGGAGAAAAAGAGGAGGGAGATTACCGGGGAACCGGGAGCCGTCGAGGAAGAAATCAAGGAGATTCCCCGGTTTGTGCTGGCCTATTCCGGTGGCGAAATTGCCGAGACGACGTGCAAAGCCATTAAGGAGTACCTTCAGAAGCTTGAAATTCCGATAGAGTTGAAGCGGCTGCCGGGCCCCGCCCCCCAGCAAATCCCCGAAGACGTCGATTTCCTCTATGCCGAATTGGCGATGTGGGAACCGGTGGTCGATGCGAGGCGCCTCCTGGGAGAACGGGGCCTGGCCGGGGGTTGCAGCTCCTACATGAGTCTTGCCCTGCGGCAACTGGACGAGGCCGCCAACTGGCCCGCGGTCAGGGGAACCTTACAGGATATTCACCGTATTGCCTACCGCGATGTCACCGTGATTCCCTTGTGGCAGATGGTCAATTTCTATGCCTGCCGCGAGGGCGGCAAGAGGGGACTTGAGGAGAAAGGCTTCTTCGAAACCATGGGAAGAAACCCGATTACCTTGTACCAGCACGTCGAAGAATGGCGCCCCCCGTTTCTGTATCCGGAAGTTGAGGAAGAACAGTAGAATCCGATCATCGTTTAGCATTGTGATTGACCATTTCTCCAACAGGAAATCAACGATTCGTCGGTGGGGGCCGGCGTTTTGGATGGGGGTTTGCGCGGGTTGGATGGCTGTCTCGTGCAGCGCGCCGGCGGCAGGCCAGTCGGTCTGGGGCTTGAAACCGTACCGCATCTTGGTCTTGACGGCCTTTGCGCCGGAGCCGGAGTTCACGCCGCGCCTGCAAAATGATTTCATGACCGGTCTGATCAATCGCACCGACGCGTCAATCGGGGCAGCCTGGCGGATGACTGTTGTACCCGCCCGGACCGAACCCGACGACGACGGCCAACAGAACGGCCAACAGAACAACCAACAGAACGGCCAACCGGCCATTCCGCCGGAACTCGCACGTGAGATGCTCGCGGCGCTCGATTCAATCACGATCGAATCGCTTCCGAAGAAGCTGTACAAAAAGTTCGACAAAATCATCCTGATGACGGTGACCGGGGAACCGGACTCCAGCCGCGTAACGTTACGCGAGTTTGACACGCAAACCCAGCTTGGGTCCACGATCGTCTCGCAGCAGGCGTGGCAACTGGCCAAGCTTTGCGACGTTGCGTTCAACACCATTCTGGACGGCTTTGCCCCGCTGGCACTCATCGAGCAGGTGAAGGCCGGTCAGGTCAAGTTGTGGTTGAAGGCCTCGAGCTTGCCCCCGCGGGACCCTTCGGTACAACTGGTCGCGAAAGGGGGCGCCTTTCGGCCGGTCATTCGTTTCGAGCATCGTGACGGCAGGCCCAAGAACATCACGCCGATCCAGTGGAGCTATTTGACGGTCGAGAAGGTTTCGGGAGGGAAAGTCGACTGCAAGTTGATAACGGGCTTGCGAAGCCCGTTGGCGGGCCGCCGCCGCGGGCGGGTGCGACAACTGGCTCTGGCCGTTGTCCCGCCGCACGAGCCGAGCACCTTGATCCTTCAGACACGTGAGAAGCAGGTGCTCCCGGGCTACGATGTCTATGCGCGTCCCCCCGATTCGCCAACCACGACGCTCGTCGGCCGTAGCGACTGGAAGGGGCGCGTCACGGTGCCGCCCGCAGCGAATCCGATTCGTGTATTGATGCTCAAGAACGGTGGTGCGCTGTTGGCCCGCTTGCCGATTGTGCCCGGCCTTCAACCGACCTTCGTCGCGGAGATCCCGGATGACGACGTGCGACTCGAGGTGGAAGGGATCATTACCGGGTTGCAGGAAGAGCTGGTCGATCTGGTTACCCAGCGCGAAATCCTCATGCAACGCATAAAAACCAAGCTCGAGAGGGTGGAACTCGCCGATGAAGAAGCTTCGAAGCCTCTTCTCGCCGAAGCCTCGGAGCTTCTTGATGAATTGGACCGCATTCCGAAAGCCGACGTTTTCTCCCGAAGACTGAGGACCGAAAAGGAAAAAATCGTTAAGAAACTGACCGACAAGCACACAACCAAAAAGGTGGAAGACCTCTTCGGTGATACGGAAAAGGCAGCCGTGCAGTTTCTCGGACGGAAAAAAATCGAGGCACTCTGGGACGCATACCGCCAGGCACGCAGCAATGCGGAGAAGGGAAAAGGGGAAGAGTCAAGTTGAAAAGACTGCGCAGCAGGCTGCGAGTTCAAGACCAAGGCAGGCAGAAAGTCGCGTCATAGAAGCGACTTCAGCATCAGCCAGATTACCATGACGGCGGTGACCAGCATCAGCGGAGCCAAAACCAGCAACAACGGCGGGAACATCGATGATGCGGGATGTTCCGGTTGACCGCCCGGATGTAACTCAGGCATCGCCACTTCCAGGCTCGCACTATCGTCTTCACCTCCCTCCTCGACATCGTCGTCGGACCGCGGCAGCTTGGCAATCGTGTCGTGGGTGTAGACGTTGCTGGCCGAAAGGGAAGGCATTTCGCCCGAACTCGGCGGCATTGTCACCCGGGGAGCTACCGGTGGCGTGGCGAGGCGAGGCAGACCCGGCGACGACCGGGAAGCTATTGGCGGCCCGGCTGGTGGCGGCGTTGCCGAATGCGGCCCCGGCGGCGGCGAAGCGACCGGCGGCATCGCCAAATGCGGTCCCGGGGGGGACGAAGCGACCGGTGGTGACGCCAAGGAGGGCGGCAACGCCTGTGGCGGAGAGGTCCCGATTGCGTTCGATCCCAACCGCAACGGTGACGGAGGGCTTTCGATGATCGACGGTGCAAGCAGTGAAAGGTCGGCCCACGGCAGCAATCGCTCCATCACCGCCGCCGCTGAAGGAATCCGCTGTGCCGGGTCCTTCGCCATCATGTCGGCCAACGCATCCACGAATTCATCGCTCAACCCATTGTTCAGCCGGCGAGGATCCAACGGTCGGAGCTTGCAGTGCGCCCGGGCTTTATCCGCCGTTGTCCCCCCCGGAAAAGGCACTTTACCCGTCACCGCGTAGTAAAGCGTGCAACCGAGCGAGTAGACGTCCCAGGCGGGTGTCGGATCCCACGGCGATTCGACATGGTCCGGTGGGAGATAATCGGCCGTACCCACGATTTTTCCATAGCGAGGATCGCTCTCGGCATCCCCGTCCACCGGTCCGGCCAGCCCCAGGTCCGAGAGCTTTGCCTCGCCGTTTGGCGAGACCAAAACATTTCCCGGTTTGACGTCGCGGTGGATCAGCCCGTTCTGATGGGCGTGGTCCAACCCCGCAGCCACCTGGTAAATGATGTTGGCTGCCCCCTGCATGTTCAAGAGGTTTCCACGGCGGACGAGTTTCCGCAGATCGCATCCGGGCACGTACTCGGTGACCAGATAGTGGACGTTTCCATCTTGGCCGTAGTCGAGTGCGCGAACCAGATTGCGGTGGTTCAGGCTGGCGAGCACCCGAATCTCGCGCATGAAGTTGCTCACGGCCTCGGGCGTGGATTTGCTCAGCGGCAGGACCTTGATGGCCACGACGCGTCCCATCACGCTGTGTTCGGCCTTGAATACCTGGCCCATGCCGCCCTGGCCGATGGAGTCGACAATCCAGTAGGGCCCCAGGTTGAACTTGGTCCGGCCGTCGAGCAACTGCTTCGACTGCCAGAGGTTGAGCCAGCCCAGCTCGACCAGGCGTCCGGCCAACTGTTCGTCAGTAGGGGGAGATTGGCCTTCCGACTCGTCGTCACCCTCCGACCACCGCCCGCCCGCCCGAGCGGCGTCGAGCTGTTGCTCGGTCAATAGACCGCTGGCCAAGGCATATCGTTCGAAATTGGATCGTTCGGGCTCGTTCACAGGACCGTGAATTCCGGACTGAAGAGATAGACCCTCATTCTCCCCACATTAACCCGGCGCAGGACGGGCCGCAAGCGCAGGATTCACCCATCCAAGTTAACAGATTGCCACCCCGCAGGCAAGGGGGCATCGAGCTGTAATGTTTCGCCCTTTGTGGGGTGGGCGATTACCAGCCGGCGAGCGTGTAGCGCGATGCCCGACGGCCAGCAGGACCGGCTCCCATATTTGCGGTCCCCTACGATTGCCCAGCCGCGGTGGGACATCTGAATGCGGATCTGGTGTTTCCGCCCTGTTTCCAGGATGACCTCCAGGAAAGAATTGCGTCCCATCACCTGCAATCGCTGGTAGGACAGCCGGGCCTCTTTGGCCCCCGCCGGTTCCCCCCCTGCGATGTGCATCCGGCGACGACGTTTGTCCGGAGCGACATAATCTACACATTCGCCCGCTGCCGGCTTCACAATCCCCTCGACCAATGCCCAGTAGACCTTTTCAACTGCGTGCGTGCGGAATTGTTCGGTCATGCGCCGGGCGGCTTTCGAGGTTCGGGCAAGAAGTAATATGCCCGTCACCGGCGTGTCCAAACGGCTTACCACTCCCAGATAGACGTTCCCGGGCTTGCGATATTTCTTTTTGATATGTTCTTTGGCAATCGACAAAAGCGTAGGGGTTCCCTTCGGCGCGCCCATCGTCGGAATGCCTGCCGGTTTGTTTACCGCCAACAGGTGGTTGTCTTCGTAAAGAACGTCGAGGGATGCGAGATTCATACCGCACTTCTACAAGAGGGTATCAAGGGGAGCGCCGAAGCCGTATACTGTCGGGAGCTGCAATCCATCGTACCAGATGGTCCGGTTTTCGACGACATGCCCGAACAGCCGCAAAGATTGATTCTTGCCAGCCGGTCGCCGCGCCGCCGGGAACTCCTTGCATCGGCGGGCTACGCGTTCGAGGTTGTCCCGCCGCACGACACGGCCGAGAGCGGAGAGCATTTCCAAGAGACGCCGGCCGAGCTGGTGGCGCGGCTCGCCCGTCAAAAAGCCGCCGACGTTGCCCAACGAATCGACAAGGGATTGATCCTGGCCTGCGACACGGTCGTCGAGTGCGACGGCCGGATCCTTGGCAAACCGAACGCCGAAGCCCATGCCAGGACGATTCTCCAGTTGCTCAGCGGACGCGAACACCGGGTCTTCAGCGGGTTGTGCCTCTGGAAAGTCCCCGGCGGCCAGCCCAACATCCGTACCGCGGTGACCTCGCTGTGCATGGACCGCCTCGACCCCGGACAACTCGACGAGTACTTGGCAAGCGGCGCCTGGCGGGGGAAAGCCGGTGCGTTCGGATACCAGGACCGTCTCGGCTGGGTCCACATCGTCGAAGGCAGCGAGTCAAATGTGGTAGGACTACCGATGGAACTCCTGGCCGAAATGCTCAGCCGCGATCCACCTCATTGATAAAGACCTTAGACCTTCAAACATCCTGCAAGAAAGCCGCTCGCCGATACTCCATCCATGCAAGGCACAACGGGTGGAACCATCGACGAGCGGCTTTCGACGAATGTCCTGCCAAGCGCCGCTACTGTTTACTGCACCATGTCTTTCAGGTTCTTCAAGGGGCGAACCTTGACCTTCACAGAGGCCGGTTTGGCGGGCCTCTCCTGGATCTCGCCCGTAAACGGGTTTCTCCAGTTCTTCTCGGCCGGCCTGGCTGGGACCTTCTTCTTCTCGATCTTCACCAACCCGGGGATGCTGAACACGCCAGGTCCGCGGGGGCCGAGACTCTTCTTGATCTCGTTTGTCAAGGCTTCCAAGACGGCGCCCACTTCCTTCTTGCTCAACTCCGTTTTTTCGGCGATGTTGTTGAGAATTTCCGTCTTGGTTGGGGTCTTCTTCGGTTTCACTGTCATGATTCCTACCCTCCATGCGAGGTTTATGTTGGGGTAACAAACTGCGCGTCCGTTAAGTAGACCCGATGATTAAAGTCTGTTTTCCGAAAATTGCAAGACGAAAACGCCCTAAAACCCGGGAAAAAGCCCAAAAAAGGGCGTCTGGAAGGGTTTTTCCCCCGGATTTCGTGCGTTCCGGACGATTTCGGCCCTCCAGGTGCCGTATTTTGAGCGAGAACTGCAAAAAAATGGGGGCGGAAAGCCCATCTGGTGGGAGCAAAGCCGGGCTCCCACCGTCTATTTTAAGGGTGCGGGCTCGTTTCTACGTTCCCCACTTTGTCTAAAGGCCTCAGTTTGGCGTTTTTCGTTAATTTTGCTGGTTTTGCGAGCACTGTCTCCCAACAAACACGAATCGATTTAGTGTCTCAACGGCAGTGGCGAGTCAAAAAGCCTTGTTTTTCGGTACGTAGAAACGAGTCTGCACCCTATTTTAAGGTAGAGAGTGGGGAGAACTGCTCGAAAGCGTGCATGGTGGAACCGACGCGAATGGGCACTTTTCGGGCGAAATGCGTCTGCGGGTTGCTTTTCCAGGCAAAAAATGCCCGGTCGCTACGGAGTCCGTGAGACGATCCCCCTATAATAGCTACAACCGGCCGTTCCCATTCCCGTTTCTTGCCAAGGCACTCTAAATCGTCTAAGATATTAAGTAGCAAAAGGTTACGTATTTTCCACCGTGGCAGGATGACGCGATACGCGACGGTGGAGGTCGTGGTGTGCGCCTAGCCGGCAAGGGCCCGCCAATACGCGCGAACTTCTTGCTGCCTGGAACCGACTAAGGATAGGCTGAACAGGCCGGCCGCCGTCGGGCACAGGTTGTTGGGTTACGCATCTGGAACGAGAGGCACATACCATGGACGTTCCTTGGAGATGGAATTTCTCGACCTGGCCGCGGCCACTACATAACACGCCGGGTGTGTGCCCGCCATTCGCGTGGAAATCTCCAAACGGTGTGCTGGCGATATTGAGCCTCATGGTGGCCGTATCCGTATCCCTGCGACCGGAGGTGTTGTCGGCGCAAGTCTCGATAGGCGGCACCGATAACGTTTTCCTTATGCCCGACCGAAGGGTCCTTGGTCAAATGATCAAGGCTCGTGCGCTGCTCGAGCAGGAGCGATACGGGGAGGCCGTTGCCAAACTGGGCCGCCTTCTGAAAGACCGGGAGGACGGGGGGCCGGTAGAGGACTACTTCTTTCAGCCCGATAAGCTGCGGACGCCGGAGATCCACCGGAGCCTGAAACGCGAAGCGCAGCGTCTGATCGGCGAGATGCCGCCGGAGGGGCTTCAGCAGTACGAGATGCAATTCGGCAGCGAAGCCCGACGAATCCTGAACGAGGCGGTGGCGTTGGGGAACCGGGCCGGCCTGGCAAGGGTCGCCCGATGTTACTTCCACACCAGGGCGGGCAGGGAAGCGACCCTGCTGCTGGGACTTTACCATCTCGACCATGCGGAACCCCTGGCCGGAGCGCTCACCCTGCAACGGTTGCGGAAAACCATGGACGACACTCGACCGTTCGAGCCTGCTTTGTCGTTGGCGCTGGCCACCTGCTGGCTCCGGGTTGGTATGCGCGACGAGGCCGCGGGCGCCCTGGTGGCGTTGTACAAGCAACATCCGGAAATGGTCGTCGAGCTTGGCGGCGCACGGGTAATGCACCCCGATCGGCGGGCCGAAAGGCTGGAGTGGCTTGCGGAGATAGTGGGCACGCAGGCCGTGCTCGAACGAAAGGCACTGGACTCCTGGAGCATGTTCCGCGGAAATGCGGCAAGGAACGCGCCTAGCGCCGGCAGTACCCCGCTGCTGAATCTCTGCTGGAAAGTCCTTCTCGCCAACGACCCTAACGTCGAGGGCCTCTTGAAGCAACGTCGCCAGCACTACCAGAAGCAGGGTCACGTGATCCTGCCGGGGCTGCACCCGTTGGCCGTAGATGACTTCGTTCTGATGCGCACGTGCCGCAACCTTCTGGCGGTCGATTTTGCCACCGGCAAGCGGCTTTGGGAGGTTCCGGTTGACGATCCGATCGAGAAAGTGCTGGGCGGCAGCGAGGCAGGAGTGTTGCTGCGGCAATCACCCCATTTGGCGGAGGAATTGGCGCGTCGCGTGTGGCAGGATGTCACCTACGGCACGCTCAGCAGCGACGGCCGGCTGGTGTTCAGCATCGAAGATTTGCCCCTGCAAGTATCGCCGCCGTCACGGACGGTGATCATCAATAATCGCCGGGTGAACGCGCCCGGCAACAGGCAGTACAACCGTCTCGCGGCACGCGAAATCTGGACGGGAAAACTGAAGTGGGACCTCGGTGGTGCAGACGATCAATTTGCGTTGCGTCAGGCGAAGACGTTCTTCCTGGGGCCACCGCTTCCGTTGATGGGCCGGCTTTACGTGCTGGGAGAAACCGAGGGTGAGATCCGGTTGATGGTGCTCGATCCCGAAAGAAAAGGCGAGCTGGTTTGGGAGCAGAAACTGGCCACCACTGAGCAGACGATTCAGAGGGACCCGGTGCGCCGGCTGGCCGGCGTTTCGCCCTCCTACGCCGACGGGATTCTGGTCTGTCCAACCTCGGTCGGAGCAGCGGTTGCCGTGGATATGGCCTCCCGGTCGCTGGTCTGGGGATATCGGTATCCGCGGCGCAATGACTATTCCTACGGGTCGCACCCCTTCGGCATGCCGTTCAACCCCCGTGCCATACGTTGGCCTCGCCAAGGTTGGGCCGACGGCTGTGCGGTGATCGCCGACGGCCGCGTGTTGCTGACTCCCGTGGAATCGGACGAATTGCACTGTGTCGATCTTCGAACCGGCGAGTTGCTCTGGAAACAACCTCGCGGGGACAACCTCTATCTTGCCCACGTCTACAAAGACAACGCCGTGCTGGTCGGCCGGCGGGAAGTCCGGGCGTTCAGCCTGTCGGAGACCATCGAGGTAGAGGAGATCGCCGAGTCGGATGAATCGGCTGCCGCGAGAAACGCTGCTCTTGGCAGGGATCCTTTTGCCGTGCCTGCCGCCGTCCCGGCGAAGAAAGACGAAGCCGCCGGGAACCAACCCGGCAAGAAGGTCATCCGCCCGAAACCGGCATGGGACGGTCGCGCAATCGAATTCCCCGAGGGCGCGGTTCCCAGCGGGCGGGGATTCTTCGGAAACGGGCACTATTTCGTGCCCCTGAGCACGGCGGAGGTCGTTGCACTCGATTTGGAAACCGGACGGATCGTTCACCGATCGAAATCGCGTGCCGGCATCGTGCCGGGTAATTTGGTCTGCTACAAGGGCCGGGTGATCTCGCAGGGATACGAGAATGTGGAGATCTTCTATCAATTGGAGTCGGCGCGCCGGGAGGTGACTTCGGGGTTGGCGGCCGATCCCGACAGCCCAAAAGTCCTGCGGCTTAGCGGCGAGATTCTCCTGGACGAGGGAAAACACTCGGAAGCAATCGCCTGTTTCCGCAAGGCTTATGAAGCAGGCAAGAAGGCCCAAAGCGACGACATGCCGCGGAGCCGCGACTTGCTGCGAGATGCGTTGCTAGACGGTCTACGCGCGGATTTCGCCGCTCATCGCAACCGTGGTAAGGAAATCGAAGACTTGCTCGACAGCGCGGAGCAACGAGCCCAATATCTGCGGCTGACGGCCATGGGGCTGAAACAGGCGGGAGAGTGGCAGGCGGCGCTCGATCGCTACCTCGAGCTGGTTGACCTGGATCCCGATAAGCTCCCCATCGAAACGCTCAGCAAATCGCGCATGGTCCGCCGCGACCGCTGGATTCAGGCGGAGCTGGCGTCGTTGCGCGAGGTCGTAACAGATGTCGCATTGCTCGACGAACGGATCGAAGGCCGGTTGAGAGCTGCGTTGGAAAAGGACGATATCAACTCGCTGAAGCGGTTTCTCGATTATTTCGGCAACCATCCGGCCGCGAGGCAAGCCCGGCGCCGACTGGTCGAAAAGCTGAGCGAAGCCGATCGCCTGCTGGAAGCCGAGATGGTGTTGTGGCAGGATTATCAATCGTCCGATCCGGCGCTGGCCGGGGTCGCGACGGCGGAGCTGGCTGAAATGCTTCACAAGGCCGGCCGCAACAACGACGCTGCCGTTTGCTACCGTCGGCTGGCCGACGAGCTTGCCGAGGCGGTTTGCCGTCGGGGGAAGACGGGACAGGAGCTTTTCGACGCCTTAGCGGATTCCGACCCCGTCCAGCCGTTTCTGTCGCGTGACGATCCATGGCCGACGGGCAGAATCCGACGACGGCTGGATACGTCCAAGAGGTCTCGCCCACCCACCTATGGTCGCTACGCGATGCAGTTCCGCGGCAACACCGGTCCGTTCTTCCGCGAAACGAGTCTCAGGTTCGATGCAAGCGGCCGTCGGGTGCTGGGGTACGATGCCTTTGGCCGGGAGTGTTGGCAGGTTCTGCTGACCGCCTCCAGCTCGTCCCATAGTGTTCCCGGATTCAACCGCTCAGTCACCCACGGCCTGGCCTGCGGCCATCTGCTGCTGGTTTCGATGGGACACAGGATTGCCGCCGTGGACACCTTGAGCAACTCGGGGAAATCGCCCAAGTTGCTCTGGAACAAGGACCCGACGGATGCCAGCCTCGACGCGATCCGGTTCGGCCGGTTCCCCGCCGGTTTACCCAACCCGTTCGGCAGGGTACCGAACTTGGGTGGCTACCGGCAGACGACGCTGCTGGGGCCGGTTACCAGCCGGTATATCTGCTTCCAGCGTTTCCGGAACCTGGTGGCGGTCGATCCCCTTAGTGGAGAGCCCCTCTGGATTCAGGACGACATCGAGCCGGCGAGCACGTTGTTCGGGGACGACCGATTTGTGTTCGTGGTGCCCCCCCAAAAAGACGTGGCAACGGTGTTTCGGGCGTTGGATGGAAAACTGCTGGGAGAGCGCAAGGTTCCACGGAGCGAACGAATCAACTACGATTTTGCCGGCAAGAAGCAGACTACGCTGCTTCCGTTCAGTCAATCGAGCGTTGCCACGATCGGTTCGTGCATTCTGCTTTGGAAGGAGAGCGGCGTGCAGCCGGTGCTGAGGCTTTTCGATGTCTGGAAGCAGGAAGATGCGTGGCCGCCGCGCAAGTTTGCCAAGGGCGCCAAGATGTGCATGATCGGCCACGAAGCGGTGGGAGTGCTCGAACCGGGCGACGAGGAGCTCGATCCGCTGGGGTTGGGGTTGCACGATGATAAAGGCGGCCGGTTCGTACTGGTCTCGCTTCCCGACGGAAAAACGCGGTTCGAGACGGAACTCGAGCCGGCAAAGGGGCTGACCGATTTTTCCGTACTCCGTTCCGGGGACGGGTATGCGCTGGTGACGCACACGCCGGCAGATAACCCGCGAGCGGCTTCGATCCGCCCGGTCCCCACCACCTTGTCCAAGCAGATCGTGCGAGGCCGGGTCTACATGCTCGATGCCCGGGGCGGCAAGCTCTGGCCGAAGCCCTTCGAGCTGAAGGAACAACACTTGTTGCTCGATCAGCCGAGCCGGCTGCCGATCTTGACCTTCGCGTGCCTGGTGGTGAGGCCGGCCAAATCGGGTTCGCGAGGGTATGAATTGTCCGTTATATATCTCGACAAGCGGACCGGCCGGGTTGCCTACCCTGAGAAGCCGTTCAAAAATACGAGTCTCCTGAACGTTGTCGGCGATCCCGAGAAGAAAACGGTCGACATCACCACGAATACCAGCACCATCCACTTGACTTTTACCGACGATTCGAGCGTGAGCCCCGGCGCGGCAGAGGGTTTGTTCAAGGCCTTGCAGAAGGTAGTTGAGGAACAAGTGCGGGAAGAGTTGGAAGGCGTGGACAGCGAATAACTACCGCATTGTAACTTCACATCCTCCGAATCGTCCGATCATGAGGCCCCTCCAAATGTATGTGCTCCGGAAAATCTGGATCATCTCGGCAATTGCCGTGGTGCTGGCGCCCGCGATCGGCTCACCCGCCTCGGCGGACGATGCCGACGTGCGCCGCGCCGTCGATCGCGGACTTCAGTGGCTGGCGGCCAGGCAGAATTCCAGGCAGGGTTACTGGTCGGGCAACGGCGGCAAATACCCCACCGCCATGACGGCCTTGGCCGGCAACGCCTTGCTGTGCGAAGGATCGACTACCACGCAGGGCAAGTACGCCCGAAACATCCAGCTCGCCGTCGACTACTTGACGGCACGCAGCCGCACAAACGGCCTGATCGGTGATCCGCTCCGCGACGAGCGCTACACGTACGGTCACGGATTCGCCATGCTCTTCCTTTCGCAGGTGCTCGGCGAGGAGGAAGATGCGGAGCGGCGGGAAGAGCTGGTCGACGTGCTCACTCGTGCAGCCATTTTTACCGGCAGGGCACAGACCGAGGCCGGGGGCTGGGGGTATGTCAGCGCCAAGGACGGCCGTGGCTTCGATGAGGGCTCGACGACCATCACGCAAATCCAGGGGCTTCGCGGATGCCGCAATGCCGGAGTGCCCGTTCCCAGGGAAATTATCGACAAGGCGATCAAGTACATCCACGATTGTACCGGCCCGGACGGCGGGGTGAAGTATAGCTCCAAGAGCGGCGGAGGGCGACCGGCGATTACCGCCGCCGCGATCGCTTGCCTCTACAACGCCGGCGAGTACGATAGCAAGTATGTTCCCAAGCAATTAGAATACTGCAAGGGGAAGCTCGACAACCTCTCAAATCGGGGATTCGGCCATTGGCACTATGCCCACTACTATTATTCGCAAGTCATGTACCGCGAGGGGGGCAAAACCTGGGAACAGTATCGCGACGGTATCCAAAAACGGATTCTTTCCGAGGTCGGCCCCGACGGGTCCTGGTCTCAGGGATACATCGGCCCGGTCTACACCACCGCGATCAACCTTACTATCCTGCAACTTGAGGATGGCGCACTGCCGATTTATCAGCGCTGAGCCCGGAAAACGGCCCCCTTGTAAATCCATCCACAACTCCACTCCAAGGAATCCTCCATGAGCAAAGAAGGACTCAACACCCAAGATAGCACAGCCATCGAGAAGCTTCGAGGCGCACAAGAGAAGATCATGGATCAGTTGGGCCAGGTCATCGTCGGCCAGACCCATGTGATCGAGGAGTTATTGATATCGCTGTTCAGCCGGGGTCATTGCCTGTTGGAAGGCGTGCCGGGGCTGGCGAAGACGCTGATGATCAGCACGCTCAGCCGTACGCTGAACCTGTCGTTCAGCCGGATCCAATTCACTCCCGACCTGATGCCGGCCGATATCACCGGGACCGATGTGATCGAGGAGAACCGCAGCACGGGGAGCCGCGATTTCCGTTTCATCGAGGGGCCCCTGTTCAGCAACGTCATCCTGGCCGACGAGATCAACCGCACGCCGCCGAAGACCCAGGCCGCCTTGCTCGAAGCCATGCAGGAACGGCAGGTCACCGTCGGACGCACGCGGCACAAGCTTGCCGATCCGTTCTTCGTCCTGGCGACCCAGAACCCGATCGAGCAGGAAGGAACGTATCCCTTGCCCGAGGCACAACAGGACCGATTCATGTTCAAGGTCTTCGTCAAGTACCCGAATTTCGAGGAGGAGTTCGAGGTGGCCCAGCGCACCACTACGACGGTGGTGGATCTGGTCAAGCCCGTGCTGACGGCCGGGGACATTATCGACTTGCAGCGGATGGTGCGGGAGGTTCCGGTCTCGGACCACGTCGTCCGCTACACCCTTTCTCTTGTCCGGCAAACGCGCGTCCGCGAGGCGGGCGTACCCGACTTCGTCGAGGACCAATTGAGTTGGGGAGCGGGCCCCCGGGCGGTGCAGTTCCTGGTTCTCGGGGGAAAGGCCCGGGCCCTGCTCCGGGGGCGCACGCACGTTACCTGCGAAGACATCCAGGCACTCGCCCGGCCGGTCCTGCGGCACCGCCTGGTAATGAGTTTCACGGCCGAGAGCGAGGGCGTTACGGCCGACGACGTCGTCGAAAGAATCTTAGAAGTTACTCCCAGCAAAGAAGACGAACTGACTGCCGATGCCCGATTCCAAAAGATTTTTGCATCCTGAGGCGATCAAGCGGATCGCCCGGCTGGAATTGCGTGCCCGACACGCGGTCGAAGGTTTTCTTTCGGGGATGCACCACAGCCCCTACTTCGGCCAGTCGGTCGAGTTCCTCCAGCACCGCGAGTATACCCGGGGTGACGATCTGCGCGACGTCGATTGGAAGGTCTGGGCAAAGCAGGACCGCTACTACGTGAAGCAGCACGAGGAAGAAACGAACCTCCGTTGCACGCTGCTGTGCGACGTGTCCGGCAGCATGCGCTACGGCAACGGGGCGATGAACAAGTACGAATACGGCTGCACCATCGCGGCATGCCTTGCCTACCTGCTGCTGCGCCAGCAAGACGCGGTCGGCTGCGTCGCGTTCGACGATTCGGCCCGAATGACCGTCCCTCAGCGGACCCGGCGGAACCATCTCGATGCGATCGTCCAGGCACTCGACGTCAGCGAACCGAAGGACAAGACCGATATCTACCGGATCCTCCGCGAGGTGACCGAAAGCCACCCGCGCCGCGGACTGATGGTGATGGTCTCCGATCTGCTGGTCGATCGGGCAGGGCTTTTCAAGGGATTGAAGCTGCTTCAGAGCCGGGAGCACGACGTGCTGGTATTTCATGTGCTCGACGACGACGAGTTGGATTTTCCTTTCACGGGCCCGACGCGTTTCGAGGGGTTGGAGTTGCCCGAGTTTCTCCGCTGCAACCCCCGGGCGTTGCGGGAAGGATATTTGGCGGCGCTGAGAAACTACCTGGAAGAGGTCCGCCGAGGCTGTGTGCGGCACGCCGTCGATTACCGGCTGCTGCGTACCAGCCAGCCGCTGGATGCGGCGCTGGCGGCTTTCTTGAGTAACCGAATGGGAATGTATCGCAGGAGTTGAACGCAAACCACACTGATGTCCTACTTCGTCCATCCAGCGCTGCTTTGGGGAATGTTGATCGTCGGCGTTCCCGTGTTGATCCACTTGATCAACATGCTGCGCCATCGGCGTGTCGAATGGGCGGCGATGGAGTTTCTGCTGCAAAGTCAGAAAAAGCATCGCACCTGGATCATCCTCAAACAACTCCTGCTGCTGTTGATGCGGATGCTGGCTGTTGCGATCGTGGTTCTGATCGTGGCCAAGCCGAGGTTGCCCGACCGCCTCGGCCGGTTGCTCGGCGGCGCAAAGACCCATCACTTCGTGCTCTTGGACGACAGCTTCTCGATGTCGGATCGCTGGGAAGGGACCAGTGCCTTCGACCAGGGAAAGACGGTCGTGCGGCACATCGCCGACGAAGCCATCCGGCAGAACCAGCCACAGTCGTTTACACTACTGAGGTTCTCGCGGGTCGCGCACGGCGACCGGGGAACGCGACTCGACATGCAAGACCAGCCGGTCAACAGCGAATTCGACAAAAAACTCGACGGACTGCTTGAAAAGATGGAGGTTTCCGAGACCGCGGCCGCGCCGGGTGAGCCCTTGCAGAGGATTCCCCAACTGCTCGCCGACTCGCAGAGCGACCGCGATATCGTCTACCTCGTCTCTGATTTTCGCACGCGGCAGTGGGACGACCCGACCGATCTGAAACAACAACTCCTGGAACTCAACGCGGCGGGGGCCGAAATCCATCTGATCAACTGCGTCGAGGCGGCACGCCCGAATATCGCCGTCACTTCGCTTGTCCCGACCGAAGGCGTCCGCACGGCCGGGGTGCCCTGGTTCATGGAAGTCACCGTCGAGAACTTCGGCAAGACCGTTGCCCGTGATGTCTCGGTGCTGTTGGAGGAAGACGGCCACAGCCGTCCGGCGGTGACGATTCGCGAGATTCCGCCCGGGCGTGCCGTGGCCGAACGTTTCCAGGTTCGATTCCCGACCGATGGCAAGCACGAGCTCAAAGCCCGGCTCGAAAGCGACGCAATCAAGGCCGACAACTTCCGCTATGCCGCGCTCGACCTTCCGGCCGACGTCCCGGTGTTGATGGTCGACGGCGATCCCGGGGCCCGCGACGGGAAGTTTCTCAGCATTGCTTCCTCACCCGGGGGTTCCATCACAACCGGCTTGCGGCCCCGGATCGAAACCCCGGAATTCCTGAGCTTTCGGCCGCTCGACGAGTTTCGTGCCATCAACCTGGCGAATGTCGGACGCCTCGACCGCTCGGCCATCGACGCCCTCGAGTCCTTTGTCGAAGCGGGCGGCGGCGCCGTCTTCTTCCTCGGCGAGAGGTCGCGAAGCCGATTCATCAACGAGGAACTCTACCGTAACGGCGAGGGGCTCTTCCCCGTCCCGCTGGCCGGGCAGGAAGAACTGCTCGTCGACCGGCTCGACAGGGCTCCCGACGTGTCCGTGGACGATCATTTCATCTTCCGTATCTTCGGAAGCAAGCGGAACAACTTCCTGGACACGGTGGCCGTGGAACGCTATTTCGCCGTGCCGGAGGGCTGGCAGGCCGATCCCGACTCGACGGTCAGGGTGATCGCCCGGTTGCGCAACGGGGCGCCCCTGGTTGTGGAGCGGAGCTTCGGGGCGGGCCGCGTGCTGGCGTTCTTGACCACGGCCGCACCCGTCTGGAACAACTGGGCCCGTAATCCGAGTTTCGTCGTCGCCATTCAGGATTTGCAGGCGTACCTGGCATGTCGCAGCGGCGAGGAAGCATCGCTTCCGGTCGGCTCGAAGCTGGCGTTGGAACTCGATCCGGCCGAGTACCGGCCGCAGGTTCGCTTCGTGCCGCCGGGCGACGCCGCGTTACGGGTCATGGTCGACGCCGTTCCCACCGGTGCAGGTCCGCTGGCGGTTTCGTTTTCGGAGACCGGCGCCGGCGGTATCTACGAAGTGATCCTCACGAAAACCAACGGCGCCGAAGAATCTCGCCGTTTTGCGTTCAATGTGGAACCATCGGAAGGAGACCTCGAAGCGCTTGCCGGCCGTAACCTGGCTCAACGGCTTTCCGGGGTGAAGTACGACTACCATCGGGCGGCCGACTTCCAATACGAAGTGGGCGAAGCCGGTGGCGGAAACCTGAGCCAATGGTTGCTCGTTTTCCTCGTCGTATTGCTGATTTGCGAGCAGATCCTTGCCTGGTCGGCAAGCTACCACCCGCCCGCGCACCGCCGGGCCCTGGCCGAAGGAGGAGTGGCATGACTTCCATCCTGCTGCTGGCCGACGGGCTCACCCGGACCACGTTCGAGTGGCGGCGCATCCAATCGAATAACGACTGGATTCTGCCGATCGTCGCTCTTGTGCTGATCGTGCTGTTTGTCCGGTGGATGTACCGCCGCGACGCCGAAGACTGGCACCCCGTGCTCGGTTGGTTTCTCACGCTGCTGCGCACCCTGGCGCTCGTCGGATTGCTGATCCTCTACTTGCAGCCCCAGTGGCGGGTGGAGCGGGAAACAGAACTCAACTCCCGGGCGTTGTTGCTGGTCGACACGAGCATCAGCATGGGGCTCAGCGACACCGATTCGACGTCAAGCGGGCGTGCCGAGAGCCGGGTACACGAGGTGGCAATCGCGCTGAACGAAAGCACCTTGCTCGACGATCTTCGCCGGACGCACGACGTGTTCGTCTACCAGTTCAACGACGAGTTGGACGGCGATCCGCTTGTGTCCCGGAAGAAGTTGCCGCCGGAGCCGGAAGACTTGCCCGACGACGACTCCGCCGCCGAGACGGCCGAGAAGGGGATTGCGTGGAGCAAGCTGCTGGCGCCCCGCGGCAGCGAGACGCGGCTCGGCCAGGCCTTGTTGCAACTGCTCAATAACGAGAGCGGCAAGCCGCTTTCGGCAGTGATCGTCTTCAGCGACGGCGGGCAGAATGCCGGAGTTGCGCCGGATGCGGCAATCGAACTGGCCTGCCGGGAAAATGTCCCGCTTTATACCGTCGGCCTCGGCTCCGACAAGATCCCGGTGAACGTGCGTGTTGCCGACCTGGTGGTTCCCAAGCGGGCCTACCCGGGCGATCAATACGCCATTACCGGTTTCCTCCAGGCCCGGGGTATGGCCGGTGAGGTGGTCCAGGTGCAATTGCTTTCGCGCGAGGCTGCCACCGGCGGTGACGATTCGGATGCCGGGACGGGCCACCTCGAAGACCGCCGGCAGGTCACCTTGGGTAGCGACGGCGAGATCGTGCCGGTCAAGTTCGAGTTACCGCCCGAAACACCCGGCCGCATGACGCTCTGTATCCGGATCCAGCCGCCCAAAAACGACTCCAACCTCAACGATAACTTCCGCGAGGACGACGTCGAAATTGTGGACCGGAAAAACCGCGTTATGATGCTCGCCGGCGGACCGATGCGCGAGTATCGGTTCCTTCGCAATCTCCTTTACCGCGATCGCTCGACCACGGTCGACGTGTTGCTGCAATCGGCCCGGCCCGGAATTTCGCAGGATGCCGACAAATTGCTCGACGACTTTCCCGTCACCCGGGAAGAGATGTTCGAGTACGATTGCGTCGTGGCCTTCGACCCCGATTGGCAGGCACTCAGCCGGGAGCAGATCGATTTGCTGGAGACGTGGGTGGCGGAGCAGGGGGGGGGGCTGATTGTCGTGGCCGGGCCCGTCTTCACCGGGAGGACCGTTACCGGCTGGGTCGAAGATCGCCGCATGGGGAAAATCCGCAATCTTTATCCGGTCGAGTTCCACCGCACTATCTCCATGCGCGACGAAGGAATGATCATCGGCACGGAGCCGTTGCCGTTGGAGTTCAGCCGTGAAGGGCTCGAAGCCCCATATCTGTGGCTCGATGATACGGGAGCGGCAGGCCGGGCGGCCTGGGCGGGATTTCCGGGTGTTTACAGCTTTTGTCCCGTACGTCGCCCCAAGCCGGGGGCAACCGTCCTGGCCCGGGCGGCTGATCCGGACCTGGGTGAGGAATCGGCCGTCTTCTTTGCCTCCCAGTTTTACGGCTTCGGACGCGTGTTCTACATCGGAAGCGGCGAAATGTGGCGGCTGCGGAAACTCGACGATACGTATTTCGAGAAGCTCTACACCAAGCTGATTCGGCACGTCTCGCAAGGCCGCTTGTTGCGTGGTTCCCGGCGGGGAGCGTTGCTGGTCGCGCAGGATCGATACCTGCTGGGCGACACGGTCGAGGTCCGCGCCGAGTTGACCGACTCGCAGTTCAAGCCGCTCGATGCCCCGAGCGTCGATCTGCAAGTCGTCCTTCCCGACCGTAGCGTGCAGTCGGTCCGTCTGGAACCGGTCCCGGATCGCCTCGGCGCCTTCGCGGGCCGGTTTCCGGTATTGCAGGAGGGCGATTACCGGCTGGAAATGCCCGTCCCCGAGAGCGCAGACGAGCATCTCACCCGGCGCATCAACGTGACCTTGCCGAACCTGGAAAGCAAGAACACGCAACGTAACGATCCCTTGTTGAGCCGGATTGCCGAACGGACCGGCGGAAAGTATTACGTCGGTCTGGCGGAATTGCTCAGTGCAACGGAACCGATTACGGGTCTGTTGAAAGACTGCACCAGGACCACGATTGAGCCCGACGATCCCGACCCGGCGTGGGAAGAAGAATGGATGCGCTGGATGATGATTGCCTTGTGCAGCCTGTTGTGTCTGGAATGGTTGATCCGCAGATTGTTCAAGCTGGCGTAGGCAATAATCGGAGAGCGTGAAACGATAGAATAATAAGAGAACGTGAAACGACCGCAAGCCATGGCCGCCACCCTCGAAACACGACCGCAACTGACCCCCGCCGTTCGCACGGTGCTGGGCGCGCTGCGCGGCCGCATCCGCTGGTACGTGTGGGTCGAGGGGCTCACCATGGCGGCGGCATGGCTGGGCGCAGCGTTCTGGCTCAGCCTCGGGATCGACTGGTTTTTCGAACCGCCGGCGGCGGTCCGCGGCGTTCTGCTCGGGGCGATCGGGTTGGGGCTGTTGTCGGTACTGTTCTACCTGATCGGCCGTCGCGCCTTTGTTCGCCTCAGCGACAGCAACATGGCCACCCTGCTCGAGCGGCGGTTCCCGCAGCTTGACGACGGTCTTCTGACGGCGGTGTTGTTGACCGGTCACGAGACCGATCCGGAGGAGTGCAATCCCGTCATGCTTGCCCGAACGTGCCGCGAGGCGTCGAATCGGATCGGGGGCATCCGGCTCGGAGAGGTTTTCAATCCCGCACCGTTGATGCGGAGCAGCATCGCCGCCGTGTTGCTGCTGGCCAGCGTTGCCGCCTTCGTCGCGTTTCTGCCGGCCGCTTCAGGGGTTTGGGCCCGGCGCGCGCTATTGTTTCGTGATGAACTCTGGCCGCGGAAATCGTGCCTGACGGTTGAAGGGTTTGTCTGTCCCGAGCCTGACCGGTGCGACAACGGTGTGGTCAAGGTCGCCCGCGGCGCCGATTTCGAACTCATTGCCAAGGCCGATACCTCCTACGAAATCATCCCCAAAACGGTCCAGATCCGGTACCGTACGCGGGGTCGTAAAAATAAGACCATGAGCCGCGAGGGAACCGCCGACCCGGCGAAGGATCCCTTCCAGGTCTACTCGTACGCGATTCGCGGGATCTTGACCCCCATCCGGTTTGACCTGATCGGCGGCGACGCGCGGATTCGTAACCTGCAAATCGAGGTGGTCGACAGCCCGACGGTCGCCGAGATGTGGCTCGATTGCGAGTACCCGCCGTACACGGAGCGTCTGCCGCGGACGTTGCCCGTCTCCGGCGTGATGCAGGTTCCGCAAGGGACGAAGGTTACAATCCGCGCCCGTGCAAACAAGGAAATTACCGGCGTGCAGATCGACACGGTAACGGAGGAGGACTTGCAGCCGGCGAAGGTGCTCGAGTGGAAGAGCCCGGTTCGCGATTTCCGCCACACGATCCCGTCGCTCGATCGTGACACGACGCTGCTGTTTACGCTTTCGGATACCGATGGCATTACGGCTCGCGAGCCGGTGCGCTTGTCGCTGGTGACGGTCGTCGATGCGGCGCCCGAAGTTTCCGCCCGGCTCGACGGCATCGGCCAGGCGATCACGCCCGTTGCGACAATACCGGTGGTGGGGCGAATTACCGACGATTGGGCGGTCGCCGACGTCTGGTTCGAGACGATGATCAACGACGAGAAGCCGGCGCGGCATCCCGTTGCTTACCCGCGCGTCACCGCCTCCACCGGAAAACCGCCCGACCTGCCGCCCGACACGGCCTTGGAAGTGGACCGGCTTGGGCTGGTCCCCGGCCAGAAACTGTTGGTCAGCGTGAAGGCCTCCGACTACTACAACCTGGGGGAGGACAAGAGGCCGAACGTCGGCGCCAGCGAACGCTGGCTTCTCGATGTGGTCACGGCCGAGCAACTACGGGCGATGCTCGAGGCCCGCGAACTCGTGCTGCGGCAGCGGCTGGAGGCCATCCTGGAGGAAGTTACCGAGACTCGCGACCTGCTTCTACGTCTTGATTTCGGGGACAAAAAAGTGGATAATAATAAAGAGGGGGGCGTCGGGGGTGAGCCGGGGGATGAGCCGGGCGACGAGCCGGAAGCCGTTTCCCCCATGCAGCAGCTCTCGCGCCGTACCCTGCGGGTCCAGAGGGCGCTGACGAACGCGAGGAAGACCACCCACGAAACCCAAGGCGTTGCCGACGCCTTCGACAATATCCGTAAACAACTCATCAACAACCGGATTGACACGGAGGAATTGAAGATCCGACTGGCCGAGGGCATCGTCGCCCCGCTGAACCGGATTGCCGGAGAGATGTTCCCCGAGCTGGAACGCCGGCTGGTTGGTCTTCAGAAGATACTCGACGACAAGCAGCTCGGCCCGCAGCAGGCCGAGCTGGCCAGGCAGCAGGCCGATGAGATCCTGCTGGCAATGCGAAAGGTCCTCGACCGAATCATCGAACTGGAGGACTTCAACGAGGCAGTCGAGCTGCTCCGCACGATTATCAAGCTCCAGGGACAGCTTGACGAGCAGACCAAACAACGCCACAAACAGAAACTCCGCGAGTTATTGGAGGACTAGCGATGCGACCTTTCCAGAGGCATGGTTCCGCGGCCTGCATTTGCTGGCTGGCGGTCGTCCTTGCGGTGTCTCCGCTATCGGCTCAGATCAAAGCCGGTTTGCCGGAGCCGGATTCCGGTGCGGAAGACGCGACGCCGGACAAACCCGAGACCACCGCCGCCGACAAGCTCTCGGCCGAACAACAACGCATCGCCGACAAGTACCGGCACTTCGAAACCATCCTCGTGCGGATGGAAAAACTGACGAAGGGTACTGATCCCCGCCGGGCTGCCCTGCTGCGAAAGGTCCTGCTCCAAAGCCGCGAGCAGTTCATCCCGACCCAGTTCGAACGCCTCATTGAAGAGCTCGAAAGGGACCAGCTCTCCAAAGCCATGGACCGGCAGACGGACCTTAACAAAGACCTTAGGATGCTCCTCGAACTCCTGATGAGCGAGAACCGCGAGAAGCGGATCAAGGCGGAAAAGGCACGAATCCGCGAGTACCTGAAACGCCTCAATCGCATCATCAAGAAAGAAAAGGACGTTCAGGCCCGGACTGCCGGCGGCGGCAATCAGAAGGGCCTGGCCGGAGAACAAGACAAAATCGCCAAAGAGACCGGCGGCCTGGCAAAAGACATCAAACAAAACGAAGAAGACGAAGACGGCTTGCAAGGGCAAGGAAAAGGTGAAGGCGAAGGAAAAGGCGAAGGAAAAGGCGAAGGGAAAGGCGAAGGAAAAGGCGAAGGCAAAGGTGAGGGCAAAGGTGAAGGCAAAGGTGAAGGCAAAGGTGAAGGGAAAGGTGAAGGCAAAGGTGAAGGGAAAGGGCAGGGCCAGGGGCAAGGCCAAGGACAGGGGCAAGGACAGGGCCAGCAACAAAGCCAATCTCAGGATCAGGGTGCCAATCCCGCCAGGAAACGCCTCGAAGCCGCCGAACAACGCATGGAAGAGGCCCGGGAAAAACTTGAAAAGGCACAACGCGAAGGGGCCGTCGAAAAACAGGAGGAAGCCATCCGCGAGTTGGAACAGGCCAAGGCCGATCTCGAAGAAATCCTCCGCCAACTTCGCGAGGAAGAAATCGCAAGGATGCTCGCCATGCTCGAAGCACGGTTCCGCAAGATGCTCCTGCTGCAACGCGAAGTCTACGACGGCACCGTACGCCTCGACAAGGTCCCCGGGCCGCAGCGTTCGGCCAGCCATGAGATCGAGGCCGGCCGCCTCAGCACAAAAGAGCGGGTTATCATTGTCGAGGCCGACAAGGCCCTGATGTTGCTCCGCGAGGATGGTACCGCCGTTGCCTTTCCCGAGGCGGTCGAACAGATGCTCGAGGACATGAGGCAGGTGGACCACCGGCTGGCCCGGACCCAGGTCGGCAAAATTACCCAAGCGATCGAGGAAGATATCATTGCGGCCCTGGAGGAAATGATCGAGGCCTTGAAGAAGGCCCAGAAGGAGATGGAGGAGAACAAGAACAAGCCGCGGCCGGGGCAGCAGGGCCCGCCTCAAGACCCCGCCCTGATCGACGTCCTGGCCGAGTTGCGGATGATCCGCGCGCTGCAAATGCGAGTCAACCGCCGTACGGGACGTTACTCGAAACTGATCGACGGCGAGCAGGCCGACGAGCCCGACTTGCTCGAGGCCCTCCGGCGGCTCGCCGAACGCGAGAAGCGAATCCACCGCGTTACGCGGGACCTTGAAATGGGGAGGAACAAATGAAACTTCAAACAAGCATGTTGATCACGGTCCCGATACTCGCAGCCTTGCTTTGTGCGACGGTGGCCGCGGACGTCTCGCAAACGCCCGACCCATTGGAAAAGGCCCCGACGTGGCAACCGCCGCGTGCCGCGGAGGTCAAGGCCCGGGTGTTCGCGTGGCTTGAAAAACAGAAGGTGGACGAGGGGACCCGGACCGCCGCGGATAAGCTCTGGTCGAATCTCCCGGGCGAGCCGGCCGGGGCCGAGTTGCTTGCCCGGGTCGCCGATACATTCGCCCTGGTTGATGCCGACGCGGCAAAGCTCGTGGAACTCTGTTCGCAACCGGAAAGCAAACCGATCCTCGCGAAGCAGGATTGGCTTGTCGACGAGAAAACGCCGCCGGTGGTGGCCGCCAACATGCGCCTGCTCTACGGCCGTTGGCTTACCCAGCAACAACTGTTCGACGAAGCCGCCGGGCAGCTTTCCGGGCTGAAGCCGGACGGCGTGGTCGCCCCGGCCTTGCTGTTGTTCTACCAAGGCGTGGTTTCACACACCTTGCTGCAAAAGAAGGAGGGGCTCTCCGCCATCGAACAGTTGCTCGACGGCGCCGAGCTAAGCCCCCGACGCTACGTGGCCGTGGCCCGGCTGATGCAGGAGGACCTCAACCGGCTGGAAGACGACACGCTCGACCACATCGCCCGGAGGATGGACGACATCCGCCGGCGGCTTGACCTGGGGCGTGCGGGCAAGAAGGTCCGCAAAGTTGAAGACGGTGTGATCGAGTCGCTCGACAAGCTGATCAAGAAAATCGAAGAGCAGCAGAAAAAACAACAATGCTCATGCTCGCAGTCGAACAATATCCAGTCGACTCGCCCGGCCCAGGACAGCACTCCGATGGGCGGGAAAGGCCCTGGAGAGGTGACCAAGCGGCGAATCGGTTCCGGGAGCGGGTGGGGGGACCTGCCCCCGAAAGAGCGTGAGGAAGCCCTCCAGCAGATCGGACGGGATTTTCCCGCTCACTACCGCGACGTTATTGAGCAATACTTTCGTAGCCTCGCGGCGGAAAAGGAGTAGTGAGACGACCGCTTGCAGCTTCCCAGCCAGTGTGAGAACCAGTACAACCGGATCAACCGATGATGAACGCCTGTTTGCTAGCCGTCCTGATTACCGCCGCTGCGCCGCCGTTTTCGGCCGAGACGCTCGATGGTGAGGATTTCCGCGGCCCCGTCATCCAGCTTGATTCGAAACATGTAACACTCGAGACGGACGACGGGCCGAAGTCCGTGGAGATCGGCAAGTTGATCCGTCTGGTGCCGGAAGACCCGCCCAAGTTCTCCGATGAAGAAGGCGGTGCGTGGATCGAACTGGTCGACGGCTCGGTGGTCGTCGCCGGCGATTATGCGGTCGACGACCAGCGCGGCCGACTGATTTTCTCCGACGAGGAGGCGATCGAGTTGCCGGTGGCCATGATCGCCGTCGTTCGGCTCCAGGATCAGTCCGGGGCGACGGCTGCCGAGTGGGCTCGCATCCGCCAGACCAAGTTCGACAGTGACGTGCTGGTGACCCGGAAAGACGAAGTCCTGGATTACCACCGCGGCGTGCTGCGCGACGTGACCGACGCGGCCGTTCAGTTCGAAATCGACGGGGAGGTCCTATCGGTCAAGCGATCGAAGGTACACGGTCTGATCTACTATCGGCGTTTAAGCAATGCACTGCCCGACTCGATCTGTGTGCTCGGCGATACCGCCCGTTCCCATTGGTCGGTTTCTTCGTTGACCACACCCCAGAAGGAGAAATTGCGGTGGACCACGCCCGCTGGTGCGACGGTGACCCGGCCGCTGGCGAATGTTGCGAGCATCGACTTCTCGCAGGGCAAGGTGGTCTATCTCAGCGACCTGAACTGGGAGTCGGCCACCTTCACACCGTACTTCGGCACGAAAAAGGGCATGCCGCTGCTGGACCGGTTCCTTGCGCCGCGCAAAGACACGAACCTCCATTCGGAGCCCCTGCGAATCGCCGGAGAGGATTACAAGAAGGGAATTTCGATCCACAGCCGGACGGAAATCATCTACCGTTTGCCGGGCCGGTTTCGCTGGTTTCGCGCGCTGGCCGGCATTGACGACAGCGTTCGGCCACACGGCAACGTCCGGTTGGTAATCATCGGCGACGATAGAATGCTACTGGAAGCCACGATCACCGGCTCCCCCGGCGATAAGCCCGTCAGGATGAAGCTGGGAGAGAATCCCCTTGAAGCCAAGCCGGCCAATCCTCCCTTTGAGACCGGGTTGGACGCGAAATTCCAGCCGTATTTCACCTCGCCGTTGCTCCTTCCCGAGTACCCGGTAAAGATCGATGTTCCCATAACCGGCGTCCGCCGGCTCACACTGCTGGTCGATTTCGGCGAAGAACTCGACGTATCCGATCATCTCGACCTGTGCAACGCGAGGGTGGTCAAATGAGACAGGCAACGATTCTTGCCGCAACGGCTTTACTCGCGGCCGCGGCCCTTGCGTGGGCTTCGGCGGATTGCCCGGCGGCGCAGCCGCCGTCGCCGGCCCAGGCCGTGCTCGACGCCGAGGCCGAGCGAATCGCCGTGATGGACAAGGCCAAGGATGCCGTGCTGGCGATCTTTCCACCGTCGGGCGCCCCCGGCGGCGGTTCCGGCGTGGTCATCTCCCCCGACGGATACGGTCTGACCAACTTCCACGTTGCCAAGCCGTGCGGCAACGCGATGAAGTGCGGCATGGCCGACGGAAAACTCTACGACGCCGTGATCGTCGGCGTCGATCCCACCGGCGACATTGCGCTGGTAAAGCTGTTCGGGCGCGACGATTTCCCCCACGCCGAACTGGCCGACAGTGACGAACTCCGCCCGGGTGACTGGTGCTTCGCCATGGGCAATCCCTTCCTGCTGGCCACCGACTTCCAGCCGACGGTCACCTACGGAATCGTATCCGGCGTACACCGCTATCAGTATCCGGCGGGCACGCTGCTCGAATACGCCGATTGCATCCAGACCGATGCCTCGATCAACCCGGGCAACTCGGGCGGGCCGCTGTTCGACGCCGCCGGGCGGCTGATCGGCATCAACGGCCGCGCGTCGTTCGAGAAGCGAGGCCGCGTCAACGTCGGCATTGCCTATGCCGTCTCGATCAACCAGATCAAGAACTTCATGGGACATCTGCGCAGCGGACGGATCGTCGACCACGCCACACTCGGGGCAACCGTCGGCTGGGACGAAGACCGGCGCGTGGTGGTCAACGATATTATCGAGGACAGCGACGCCTATCGCCGCGGGCTGCGCTACGACGACGAGATTATCGAGTTCGGCGGTCGCCGGATCGCCACTCCCAACGCATTCAAGAACGTGCTGGGGATCTTTCCCAAGGGATGGCGGGTTCCGCTGAGTTTCCGCCGCGACGGCAAGCGATACGACATTCTTGTCCGGCTTCGGGGAGTTCACAGTGAGGAGGAGCTGCTGAAGAAAGCGGCCGGGCGGCCGAAGATGATCCCGATGCCGATTCCCAAGCCGGGCGATAAGCCGAAGGACGAGAAACCCGGGCCCGGCGAAAAACCAAAACGGCCCAAGATCATCCCCCGCGAAATCCCCATACCTGATGGAATTCCCATACCCGGCCGCGACGGTCGTCCGAAAGCGAAACAGTTCCACGCCAAGACGCCCCCCATGCCGGAGGTTGTCAAGAAGCATTTCGAGAAGAAACGCGGGTACGCCAACTACTACTTCAACAAGCTCAACCGCGATCGGGTCTACGAGGCATGGACTCCTTCCGGCGGACGAGCCAATGTAGAAGCGTGGACGATCGACGGCAAGCTCGCCGGCGGCGGAGACTATCATCTGGAATTGACCGACGACGGCGCCTTGCTGAAAACACCCAACAACGAGTACAAATGGACGGCCGGGAGCGATCTTGCCGCGTCGCTGGCCCCGCCGCAAAGCGGTGGATTGCTCGCGGCGCTTTATCTCTGGCGGCGGTTGGCCGTCGAAGGGCCCGAGCGTTTCGGCGACCTTTACTACCTCGGCACCGTCCCGCTGGCCGGCCACAAAAAGCCCGTCGACGTCCTGGTCGGGTCGCACAAGGGCGTGGAGTGCCGCTACTACTTCGACGCCGATTCCGCGCAACTGCTCGCTTTGGAGTTCTTCCCCGCCGAAGACGTTGATCCGTGCGAGATACTCTTTAGTGATTACCGCGAGGCGGACGGCCGTTCGTTGCCGGGCCGGATGGAAGTCCGGGTGGGCGACGATCCGTACGCGGTGCTCAAGGCCGACGACTTTACATTTGACAAAACCAACGACAAAACCAAAAAGGAATAGCAAGACTTATAAAGCCGCGACCGGTGGTCGCGCCCCGCGTAGGGACAAACGAAGACACGACGGCGCTGCTTGCAACCGCCAGGCGCGACCACCGGTCGCGGCTTTATGACCCGATTGACCATCTGTGTGCAGATCCATGATGCGACTCCTCCTGACTGCGATTATCCCGACGCTGAGCGTCGCCGCGCCGGTATTTGCACAAGTTCCGCCTGCCGATGCCCTTGAACAAACTCAACCAAAGGTCGTCAAGATCTACGGGGCAGGGGGGTTCCGCGGGATGGAACCGTACCAGAGCGGGATCCTCGTCTCCGGCGAAGGGCACATCCTTACCGTCTGGAGTTACGTTCTCGACACGGACGAAATCACCGCGACGCTCAGCGACGGGCGCAAGTTCGACGCCAAGCTGCTCGGGGCCGATCCCCGATTGGAGATCGCCGTGTTGAAGATCGAAGCCGAGGGGCTACCCTGTTTCGATCTGGCCGAGGCCGCCGAGATCGAAAGCGGCGCCCGAGTGCTGGCTTTCAGCAACCTGTTCGGCGTGGCCACCGGCAACGAGGCGGCCAGCGTGCAGCACGGGGTCGTGTCGGTCAAGACACCGCTTCACGCCCGGCGCGGCGTGTTTTCTTCCGTCTATCGCGGGGAGGTCTACGTGCTCGACGCGGTGACGAACAATCCCGGTGCGGCCGGTGGGGCACTGGTCACCCGGCGCGGCCGGCTGGTGGGAATTCTCGGCAAGGAACTCCGAAACTCGCAGAACAACACCTGGCTCAACTACGCCATGCCCATCGGCCAGTTGCGGGAGTCGGTCGAGGCCATCCGTGCCGGCCGGTTCGTTGCCGAGCGGCCGGAAGAGCCGGCGGGCAAACCGGCCCGCCCGCTGGAATTGTCGCTCTTGGGAATCGTGCTGGTGCCCGATGTCTTGGAGCGAACGCCGCCGTATGTCGACCTGGTCCGTCCGGGTTCCCCCGCCGCGGAAGCCGGAATTCGCCCCGACGACTTGATCCTTCTGGTCGGCGACCGCCTGATACAGTCGTGCAAGGCGTTGCAGGAAGAGTTGGGGATGATCGACTTCGAGGACCCTGTCAAGCTCACCGTGCTCCGAGGGCAGGAGTTCCACGAGATAACGGTCCAATACACGGCCAAGCAAGAATAGTAGCAGGCACACTCCGTGTGCCGTCCGCAGCGCCCCGAATACAGAGAAACGAAATGGTCAACAGACAACCCCCCGGACCGACTCTGCACGCTCACATCAGATGCGTTTGCCGCGGATTTTCGCGACCACTGGTCGCGGCTTTGCAGCACGGGTGGATGACTCTTCCCAGGTTCCGCGGACGGCACACGGAGTGTGCCTGCTACTTTGGATTCGTTCTTGCGACGCTGATTGGTATTCATGCCACACGAGCCGACGACACGGATCTGCTCGAACAACGGGCCTTCCGGGCGGCCGTCGACCGCGTGGCACCGTCGGTTGTTCAGATCGAAACCGTCGGTGGGTTGCAGCGGATCGGCAAGCTGCTGACCGGCACCGGCCCGACGACGGGGCTGGTCGTGGGCGCCGACGGCCATATTGTTTCGAGCGCATTCGCCTTTCTGCACCGCCCCGACTCGATCCTTGTCCGCTTGCCCGACGGAACCCGCAAACCGGCCGAGCTGATCGCCACCGACCACAGCCGAATGGTGGTGCTCTTGAAGATCAAGCCCGACGGCCCGCTGCCGGTGCCCGAAACGGCCGCCGAAAAGGATATCCGCGTGGGACAATGGGCCATCGCGGTGGGCCGGACCTTCGACGTCAAACGCACGAACGTGGCCGTGGGGATCGTTAGCGCCGTGGGCCGTATTTGGGGAAAGGCCCTGCAGACCGATGCGGCCGTCTCGCCCAACAACTACGGAGGGCCGCTGGTCGACGTCCGCGGCCGCGTGCTCGGCGTGCTCGTTCCCCTTTCGCCCCATTCGGCCAAGGAGATCGCCGGCTACGAGTGGTACGATTCGGGCATTGGGTTTGCCGTTCCGGCGGAGCAGATTCTCGGCATCGTGCCGCGACTTCGCAAGGGCGAGGATCTCTATCCCGGCGTGATCGGTATCAACCTCCGCGCCGGAAATCCGGCGCTCGGCGAGGCGGTCATCATGGCCGTCCGTCCCAATTCACCCGCCTACGACGCCGGATTGAAAGAGGGCGACAAGATTGTCGAGATCGATGGCTGCAAGATCGTCCGCATTGCCGATTTGAAGCGGCAGTTCGGCCGACACTACGCCGGCGACAAGGTCCGCCTTGTCCTGCTCCGCAACGACAAGCGGATCACCCGCGAACTCGAGCTGGTTGCCAGGCTGGAGCCGTACGAGCATCCCTTCCTGGGCATTCTGCCGATGCGGGATGCCCCGGGTCCCGGCGTGACGGTTCGTTACGTCTACCCCGACAGCCCGGCGGCAAAGGCCGGGATCGAGGCCGGCGACGTGCTCGTTTCGCTTGGCGGCAAGCCGATTGAAGACCGCGACGAACTGTTGCGGCGAATCGACGCGTTCCAGCCGGGCGACGAAATCGAGTTGCAGCTTCGGCGCGGAAAGAAGATACGCAAAGTCAAGCCGGCGCTCGCCCCGCAGCCGGAATCGCTTCCGCCCGAAAAACTTTCACCCGCCCGCAAAACCGTCAAGCCGTTCGAAGGCGAGCGCCCGGCCGTGGGAGTCGTCCCGCTGAAGATCCCGGAGTTGAAGAACGACGCCTGGGCGTATGTGCCCGGCATCTACAATCCCAAGGCGCCGCACGGGGTAGTGGTTTGGCTCCATGCCCCCGACGCGTTCGATTGGGACAAGTCGCTTTCGCGGTGGCAGCCGCATTGCGACGCGGGAGAGTTGATCTTCCTGGCGCCGAAGTCGGCCGACCCGAAGCGGTGGACGCCCGCCGAATTGACGCTCGTCCGCAAGCTGCTCGACGAGATCGGATCGACGTATACGATCGACCCGGCTCGGGTGGTCGTCGTCGGCCGCGAAGGGGGTGGAACGCTGGCCTCGTTGGCGGCGTTCCGCAATCGCGAGCTGGTCCGCGGGCTGGCGTTGATCGATGCTCCGCTCGCCGGTCCTCCGGGAGAAAACGAACCGCTGAAGCGGCTGGCCGTCTACGTGGCCAAGGCGGCCGGTTCCGACAAAGCGAAACAGATCGAGCGGTCGATTACCGCGTTGCGGGAGAAGAAATTCCCGGTCACCGAAAAAGACCTCGGCAAGAAGCCCCGTGATTTGAACGATGACGAACTAAGCGAACTGGCCCGTTGGATCGATACTCTCGATCGAATCTGATCACCCCCAAACCACCCCCCCAATCGCAAATCCCGAATTCCAAACCTCCATGCGCCGTCACCTCATTGGAATCCTCGGTCTGCTGTTGCTTCTCGGGGTGCTGGTAACGTGGAATTGGGAGCCGGACAGCGCCTGGGGGACGCAGATAAGAGCGGGCTGTTGGCGGTTGGGACCGCTGTTGATCATTCTCTGGCTTGCGTTTCCGCAGGTCGAGCGCGTGCCCGCGTGGCTTTGGGTTTACATCATTATCGTGCTGGTCCTTGCGGCATGGAAGCCCAAGCTGCTTCTGATCGCAATCCCGATCATCGTTGTCCTGGCCGTCTTGAAACCGCGGTTCGGGCGGCGAAAACGGCCCGAATAGAACTCGGGTACTACTTCAGCCGTCTGCAGTACGACGGCCTTGCAAGGCCGTCGCTGCGACATCGCAACCCCTCGACGGCCTTGGAAGGCCGTCGTACGAAGTGTTACGAACTCGGAAACGAAAAAACCCCCGGCGTTGGCCGGGGGTTTTGCTCGTGGTCACACAGTAAATGAGCGGTTGCCGATATGCCTTACGGGATGACCGCTACGCCGCTCACCCAGGCGCCGGCTTCGAACAATGCTGCCCGAACGCTCAGCGGAATCGGATCAAGCATGTACGGAGCGCAGTTTCCCGGGCGGTAGTAGCCCAGTGTATACACGCATTCGTGCGGCGTTTGCAGGCCCATCTTGTACGGCAGGATCGGTACCGTAAGGAAGAAATGCCCGCCGGACATGAACGGCTGCAAGTACGGCCCCCACGAATGGCCGTACCGCTCGAGGTGTACGTCCTCGAAGTAGAGCGGATTGTGGCACAGGCCCGAGGCCTTCCAAGTGAACGTGACCGGGTTCCAGTTGCGGGGTGCGAATCGCTTCTTGCCCAGCGTACACTCTTCGGGGAAGTCTCCGGCCTCGGCGCTGATGTTGACGTCCAATTCACTGATTCTTTTCAAATCGTCTACCGAAGGACAGCCTGCCCTCAGATCGACATGGCCTTGGGCCAACGATTCCTGCAATGTGTCTCGCTCGATAATGTCCAGATCCGAATCGTCCGGGAGTTCCAGATCATCCGGTGTGGTGGTATCCGGTGGCAGGACCGGAGAATCCTTGATCGGCGGCAGTGATTTCCGCGGCAATGTGCCGGGAACCGTTTCATCGGCTGCCGGCCGTTGTGTCGACTTATCGGACACGCCGCTGCCGGCAATCGGTGGTTGTTGCGCCATGTCCCGTCCGCTGCGATCGCCGAACGGATCGTTGAACGGGCTGGAAGAATTGCGCTGAACGACACGTCGCCGGGAGACTGAAGTGGAGGTCGACGTCACCACATGTTGTGCGGCGACCACCTTGTCCGTTTGGCGCGGAATCGTCGGCCGGTAGGGAAGCCACGTCAGCTTGCTTCCGTTGGAACCGTCGGTGTGGCGAGGTCGTTTGCCTGCGGTTCGTCGGTTCCACGATTCGCTGGCAGGGGCCGTCGCCGACCAGATCGAGATCACAAAACCGGCCAGAACACCGGCGGCAAGAAATCTGATAAGTGACCTGGTGAGTTGAGAGGTGAGAGCGGAGGTGCTACAACTCCTCGTTGCTCGAGTACTCCATCGAGTAGTTTGGCGCTTCCTGCGTAATGCTGATGTCATGAGGGTGACTCTCCCGCACACTGGCTGGTGAGACTTGAAGGAATCGCGCATCCGTGCGCAACTCCTCGATAGTCCGAGTTCCACAATATCCCATACCAGCTCGCAACCCCCCAACAAGCTGATAAACGAACGATCCTAAGTGTCCTTTGTAAGGTACCCTTCCTTCGACGCCCTCGGGAACGAGTTTGTCGGGTCCGGCCGCCGCTCCGCTTTGACGGTAGCGTTCGCTCGAACCCTTGACCATGGCGCCCAAGGAGCCCATTCCGCGGTACACCTTGAATGTTCGTCCATGGTAGAGGATCCTGGCGCCCGGGCTTTCCTCCAAGCCGGCCAGGAGTCCTCCAATCATAACGACGTGGGCCCCTGCCGCGATTGCCTTGGTGACATCGCCCGAGTAGCGGATTCCCCCGTCGGCGATGACGGGAACGCCGCTTTGCCCGGCGACTTGCGCCACGTTGAAAATCGCGGTAATCTGGGGAACCCCGACGCCGGAAATCACCCGTGTTGTGCAGATGGAGCCCGGTCCAATTCCGACCTTAATTGCGTCTGCTCCAGCGGCAATCAGGTCCCGGCACCCCTCGGCAGTCGCCACGTTTCCGGCGACGACATCAATATCCCATTTCGCCTTTATTCTCTTGACGCTCTCGATAACATTGGCCGAGTGCCCGTGGGCACTGTCGACCACCAATACATCCACGTCTTGTTCGATGAGTGCTTCGACTCGGTCGTCGTCGAAAACACCAACGGCTGCTCCTACTCTCAACCTGCCTTGCCCATCTTTACATGCACTAGGGAACCTCCCCAGCATGTCGATATCCTTAATCGTAATAAGCCCCGTCAGTTTGCAATTTTCGTCAACCAGCAAAAGCTTCTCCACCTTTTTTTCCATTAAAACCTTCTCAGCTTCCTCAAGCGTCACAGTTCCCGTAGCGGTTACAAGTTGATTCTTGGTCATTACGTCATCAATGGGTACCTTTTTGTCCTCCAGAAATCGGAGATCCCGCCGGGTGAGGATCCCCTCCAAATGCCCATCCTTGTCCGTAATAGGCAATCCCGAGACGTTGTGCTGGTCCATGATCTCCTGGGCGCGGTCGACCGTATCATTGGGGGAAAGGGTCGCAGGATTGGCAATGATGGCGTTGGCACTACGCTTGACCTTCTCGACCTCTTCGGCCTGCTCCTCAACAGAGAGGTTCTTATGGAGTATGCCCAAACCACCCTCTTGGGCTAGAGCGATGGCCATCTCCGCCTCGGTAACCGTATCCATCGGGGAACTCAGGATAGGGATATTCAGACCGATTTGCTTGGTGAGCCGTGTGCTGAGATCGACCTTGGACGGCACTATATCGCTGTGGCGCGGCTCCAGGAGTACATCATCGAAGGTGAGGCCCTGATATTGAACAAGTTTTTCATGCATGGTTTCCGTCTCCTCCATGGAAAAGTGGAATCTGGTTATTATGCCGCCTTCGGCACGGATTGCAATGCGTTCCGCTGTGCTGATCCACCGGTTTTTCGTTGCGGTGTGGCTTGCTCCCATCGCTGGCGGCCACCTACCGTTCGCGAACCCACCCAACCCGCTGCCTGGTAACAGATTCGTTGGGATAACGCCAACCTTTTTCTCGGGATGTCTCGTCCGAAGCCGGGTCATTGGCTTACAGTTCGGGCATTCGTTCGTTCCCGGCAGTTTCATGGTGCGGGGCGATACTACCATCCGCGGTGCGGAGCAAGATTCTTGACAGCACAAACAGCTTCGTGGAAAATGCCGTCTACACCGTTCAGCGGACGACTGCCTCAAGATGGTTCCGAGACCCTTGAACGGTTGCGATAATGGAGAGAGAAGGTGCATGTTATGGTTTGGTGCATGTATTGTGGGAAGAGAAATTTGTGCGTGCTAACCGTTGCTGTACTGATGAGCTTCTGTGGCGCCGGCGGACAAGCAACGAACGCAGCGGAACAACCAAAAGTGACGGCTCCACCCGAATCACGTAAGATCCCTTCGTTCTACAAAAAGCACGTCGATTGCGGAGGGCTGCCGATAGTCAGTTCCGACAAGGTTTCGGACGCCGCTTTGTTCGAGGCCGCCAAGCTGGTTGACAAAATGCTGGCCGGGCGCCCGGATATTCGAAAAGCGATGATAGAAAAAGGCGGGCGCGTCATGATCGTCGGCGCAAAAGAGGGGATCACCGACCTCCCGGAATACGCGTGGATGAAGCCGAAGGAATTCTGGAACAAGCGATCGCGGGGTTTCGGGGGGAGCTACGGGAAGATTCATACCAGCGTGGCAGAGGAAAATCTGCTTTGCCTTCCGGAAGACACCTACGAGGAAGAGAACATCATCATCCACGAGTTTGGCCATACCATGCACGAAACGCTCAACCTCATGGACAAAGACAGGAAGTTTGACAAGAAGTTGAAGGAGATCTATGAGAAGGCCCTTGCGAAGAAACTGTGGCATTGTCCTTATAAGGAAATGTACGCAGCGGTGAACTACAGGGAGTACTGGGCCGAGGGCGTGCAGGACTATTTCGATGCCAACAACCAGAACAACTGCAAGCACAATCACGTCAATACGCGAGAGGAGCTGAAGGCGTACGACCCGGACCTGGCCCAACTGATTGAGGAAACATTCCGCCTTACGGACAAGACCGATTGGCGATACGAGCCGCTTGTGCGGCGGCCCCAAGTTACTCCGCCGGCGGAATCGCTCCAATGCGATCCCTTCTATAAGAAGGAGGTCTGGGCACGGGGGCTGCCGGTTCTCAGTTCCGCGGGGGTTTCGGATGCCGCGCTGTTGGAAGCAAACCATATTGCCAGGCACGTGTTTGCTTACCGGCACGACGTTTTTTCGGATATGATCGACGGCGGCCTGCGCCTTGTGGTGGTCGGCGAAAAGGAGAAGATCGCAGACATCCCGGAGTACAAAGGTCCGGATGCGGCCGGCGGCAAGCCACTTCGGGTTCTCGCATGCACGCCGGAGCGAAAGATGGTTGCCTGCGGCGAGGAGAACCTGTTGAACCGCGCCGGCGATCCCCATGCCGGCGAAAGTATCCTGGTCCGGGAGCTTGCCCGCGCCCTTCATGTCATGACGGGACACAGGCCCGTCGACGAAGAATTGGAGAAAGCGCTGGAAGCGTACAAAACCGTCGACCGCAAGCGACGCTCCTCAGTCCGCATATTGAGGTCCAAAATTGGAGTCAAACCAATCGACAAGCGTTTTGACGACAAGTTAAAGCAGCTTTACAAAAACGCCCTGGGAAAAGGGCTTTGGAAAGACACGCTCGCGGCCAGCAACCACGAGGAGTACTGGGCCGAGGGCGTTCAGTCATGGTTCGATGCCAACCTCCAGGACTGCGCCGGGCACAACCAGGTGAATACGCGGGAAGAGCTGGAAAAGTACGACCCGGATTTGGCCAAGCTGATTGCCGAAGTGTTCTGTCACACCGACCGCGTTGATTGGCGCTATCGGCTGCCAGGCAAACGAAATGCCGAAAACAGGCCAGGGCAAGAACGGTAGTAGCCACGGTCGCCAGACCGTGGACGGCTGCTGAAGTTATTCTTGAATCGTCCATGAGAGGATGCTGTGAGATGAACCTAAGAAACCTGGCGTTGTGTGGACTGGTGTTTGTGGCGGCGGCGACGGCGTTTGCACAGAAGCCGCCCGAGGGCATGGTGCTGATACCCGGCGGAACCAACAGCGGCACCAATCCTCTTGCCGAAGGGGAAATCTATTCAGACGGATATCCGGAAAAGTACGACCTGAAGGTGTCGTCCTTCTACATGGACAAGTACGAGGTGACCAAGGCGCAGTGGGACGAGGTCGCTTCGTGGGCCAAGGACCATGGCTACGACATCGGCCCCGACAGCGCTTCCGGCAAGGCCGACGACCATCCCGTTTACATGGTCTCATGGTACGAAGCCGTGAAGTGGTGCAACGCGCGGAGCCAGAAAGAGGGCCTGAAACCGGCGTATTACACGTCGCCGACGAGGAAGACCGTCTACAAGAAGGGCGAGCTGAATATCGAGGACGACTGCGTCGACTGGAGCACCGGCTACCGCCTGCCGACAACCGACGAGTGGGAATACGCCGCGCGGGGCGGACTGTCCGGCAAGCGTTTTTCGTGGGGGGATACGATCAGTCATGACAAGGCGAACTACTGCGCCTATATCAAACCCGAGTACGATGAAAGCGGCGGAACGCGGTATCATCCGAAATACGCAACAAAAAACGCATCGCCCTTCACCAGTCCGGTCGGATCGTTCGAGGAAGGGAAGAGCGCCTACGGTGTGTACGACACGGCCGGCAATTTGCAAGAGTGGTGCTGGAGCTGGCACCCCAAGTGGCCCGGCTCGCACCGCGTAATTCGCGGCAGCAGTTGGGATCTGCACACCGCCAACTGCAGGGTTGGTTTTTCGCTCAGCTATCTGCCGGGCAGCAGCTACTACTCAACGGGCTTCCGGACTTGCAAGTCCATTGCTCAAGAGGGAGCGAAAGTCGCCGAGGCGGCGACGGAGGAACCACCGGAGTCGAAACCGGCCTCCCCGGGCGCCCTCACAATTGCCGTGGTCGACGCCGACGGCAAGACCGTCGCCGAATCGACCACCGGCACCTTGGAAGTCGACCGCAAGTATGTCAAAGGCGACCGGATCGTCGTAACCGGCGCCGAGAACATGGCCGTCCGCGTCGACCCGCGCATGCTCGAGGCGATCATCTATTCTCCCAAGAAGAAGATAACTTATCCGATCCCATCGTGGGCACAGGGCGCGTACGGCAGCAACCCCACGAAATATACTCCCTATCCACGCCGGCCGGCGCCACAGGCCTTCCTGGGCGAGAAGCACGTTATCACCGCGCGGATTCCCACCGAAAAGGAGGTCTACTCCTACCGCAACGTCGCGTGCAACACGATGGACAAGCGGGACCGGCGCGATCCGGAGACGGATGCCGGCGGCAGAGAGTGGCCGGAGAAGATTGCCGACGACATGTATCCGCACGCCTGTTCCAACAGCGAATGGCGTCACTCCTGCATCTATGCCGCACGAAACGCCATTGACGGGCACGTCGACAGCACCGGCAACCATCACGGTTGGCCCAGGCAGAATTGGGGACCCTACGGTAATGCCGGAGGTGAAGCTCGCCCCGGTGCGGCGTTGAAGGTCGACTTCGGCCGCCCTGTCGAGATCGACAAACTGGCCGTCGTCGTTCGCTACAACCCCTACCAGAACAACCACTGGAAGGAGGCGACGGTCCGGTTTTCGGACGGGTCCGAGGTCAAGATCAATCCGAAATACAACGGCGAGCGGCAGGCGTTCCCCATCGAGAAACGCACCGTCAAGTGGATGAAGTTTACCAAGCTGATCGATCGGAGGGAGGGCGGGTACGCCGCTTTCGCCGAGGTCGAAGCCTGGGGCAAGCCGGTCCGCTGACACCACGCCCGTCGCGTTGAGGTCTTTGCCGGCCGGTGCATGCGCCTATTGTCGGGCTGCCGCCACGGCCGCCCTGGTAAACGCCAATTTCCAGTTTACCGTTTTGGTTTCCGACGGGGTGATCCGGACCGTAACCGCACGGCCCAGGTCGTCGGTTTGGACCTTCTTGCCGTCGGCCTCGGCGGTCTTCAAACGAAAACCTTCGGGCAGATGGACCGTCAGCACGTACGGGTCGTCGATGACCACCTTACTTTTGCCGGAGAGGACGTTGGCGCTGGGGTCCCATTTCTCGTCGAGCAGGCTCACACCGCCCTGGGAGAGGTGCCGTGTGGTCGAGATGACCCATGGGTGCTCGCGTGCCTCGCGGATGGCGAAGACGTCCATTCCGGTGTTTTCGTCCATCGCGGGAGCAGTGAACGAACCCTTGAATTTGCCGAGGAACTTCTGGTTCCAGAATTCGAAGACCAGGTACTCGCGGTCGGCCGGGAGGCCCAGGTCCGCGAATTTGACCTCCTGCTCCGGCGCGCCCTTCAACTCCCACAAGCGTTTCTTCTCCTGTTGAGTCTGTTCTCCCCACTGGATCCGCGCCAACACCGACCAGTGGTCGAAGGGCCGGTCGATCTCCTGCAGCCACCAAGGAGCCGTTTGACGGCCGCAACTGTAGAGCTGCCCGGGAACGGTGAACAGCACGGGCGCACTGCGCTTCATACCCTCGATGTTCCCGTCGTCCTGATAGACCTCCACCTTATCGCTGAGCATGAGCACGGCGCCAGCCATGGTGCAAATGGCCGGCCGAATGACCGTTCGCGCCGGAACCGGCTCGTTGCGGCCGAAGACCGGCATCATGGCATCCTCATCCATAAGCCACATCCCCATGACATCGCAGTGGTCGGGATCGCCCCGCCAGACCACGCCTTCCAACTCGTTATACTGTGCCAATGTGCGAGGTTGGAAGCCGTCGTTGCTCAGCCGACCGCCGTCCACCAAGCCAATCACGTGCCGGGCGTTCCCGACGGTGTGGCAAGCGAGTATGTAGATCTCCGGTCCCAATTCCTCGCGGGCAACAATGTCCCACTTGCGCAGCGACTCCTCCGGTGTCGTGGGGTGCTTCTTAAAGAAGTCTTCGCATTCCTTGTTTTGGTATGCACGAAGCAGGTCCCCGGTCCCGTCGATCTTCACGTAGTCCCAGCCCTGCTCCTTCAGCGCACTATAGAGTTTGCGGACCATGTTATCGACCGCTTCCTCATTGGTCGTGTTGAGCACGTAGAATCCGCGGTGCGTGAAGAGCGAACCGTCAGGTTTCCGCACGAACCAGTCGGGGTGTTCCTCCCCGATCTTCTTCACGTGCGGGTCGCTGGGACGGTGGATGCGGTGCACCCAGATTCCGGGCTTCATCCCGGCTTTGCGGATGGCCTCGATGGCGTACTTCCAGCCGCCAGGGTATTTCTTCTCGTTCCAAGTCAACCAGTTTTGAGGACAACTGCCGTTGCCGATCTGGTAGCAGTTGTCGAACTGCATGTAGTCATAGCCGAAGTCGGGAAGGTGCTTC
>CAZJRB010000040.1:0-53537 GCA_964547995.1 uncultured Planctomycetaceae bacterium
CCAAGAACATGGTCGGCGCGTTCAAGCAGCCGCTCGGCGTGCTGATCGACACCGCGACGCTGGAAACGCTCGAGGAGCGCGAGTACCGGGCCGGATTGGGGGAAGTGGTCAAGTACGGCGTCATTCTCGATGCGGAGTTCTTCGAATTCCTGGAAGCCCACGCCGAGGAGCTGAACCGCCGCGACCACGACACGCTCGCGCAGGTCGTTACCCGCTGCTGCCGGCTGAAGGCCGACGTGGTCGAGAAGGACGAAACGGAGCAGACGGGCCTCCGCGCGGTGCTCAACTACGGGCACACGTTCGCCCACGCCTTCGAGACGCTTTCCGGCTACGGCGAGATGCTGCACGGCGAGGCGGTTTCGATCGGGATGCTCTGTGCATCGCGGTTGGCCGAGCGGCTGGGGCGCGTCGACGCGGTGTTTACCGGCCGGCAGCAGAAGCTGCTCGAAGGGCTCGGTCTGCCGACGAACGTGCCGGTGCTCGACCACGAAAAAATCCTCGAGGCCATGTCGCACGACAAGAAAGTTGCCCACGGCAAGCTGCGTTTCACCTTGCCCTGCGAGCTGGGCAAGGTAGAGCTGGTCGGGGAAGTGGATCGTGCGGACGTGCTCGCCTCGCTTCGGCCGCAGCCGACGTAGCCGGCGAGTCCCGGTCAGCACTCCTTCGTAATCCCGGGTTGTGGGGGTGCGTAGATGCCGTTGGGGCCCGCGTGGATCGGGGCCTCGGTCTCCATCGTCATGTTGTCGATGTCCTTGACGAACTGGAAGTTGGAGCCTTTCATCTGGTCCCAGGTGACGTACTGGCCGGTGTGTGCGGCGGTGCGGCCCATCAGTGCGGCGATCTCCGCTTCGCCGGCCCGGCGGGCCTCGTTGTGCGGCTTGTCCTGGCGGATCGCGTCCAAGAGCAATTGCCATTCGACAACGTAGGGGTTCACGTCCCGCCGGCCGTAGTTCCAAACGATGTCCTCCTTGGCGATGTTCTGGCCCTTGTAGATTCGCGGTTTCGGATCGCCCAGGCTCGCCATGATTGTGGCCGAGCCCTTCGAGCCGTGGGCGTAGTCGGCATAGGTGTTCCAGCAGCCGCTCATGTGCCGCGAGAAGGCCAACAGCTTTGCGCCGTCGGCGAAGGTGTACTCGACCGTAAAGTGGTCGAACTGGTTGCCCGCCGACTCGTAACACCGGCCGCCGAACGCCTGGGCCGAGACGGGCCAGGCGCCCTTGGCCCAGCAGGCCACGTCGACGTTGTGGCAGTGCCAGTCGATGAAGAAGCCCGACGACACCCAGGTGAAGCTGTTCGGGTGCTGAAGCTGGAAGACCAGCTCGTTGGCGTCCTTGGGGACGGCCGGGCATCGGACCGGGCCGTGGACCCGGTAAATCCGCAGCATGTTCACCTCCCCGATGGCCCCGTCGTGGATCCGCTTGATCACCTCCTCACGCGCTTTTGAGTGGCGCCACATGAAACCAACGCCGACTTTGAGATTCTTCTTTTCCGACTCCTCGGCGGCCTTGAGCCAGCGGCGGGTGTTGGGGCCGTCGGTCGCAAACGACTTCTCCGCGAAGACGTTCACCCCCTTGTTCACCGCGTACTCGAGCATCAACGGCCGGAAGGCGGCGTGCGTGGTCAGCAGCACGACGTCGCCGGGGCCGAGGCAGTCGATTGCCTTCTTGTATGCGTCGAAGCCGACGAACTGCCGCTCGGGCGGGACATCGACCTTGTCCTTGTGTCCCTTGAGGCGTCCGAGGCTGCCCTTGAGCCGGTTCTCGAACAGGTCGGCCATGGCATAGAGCTTGACCGGTCCGCCGGTGGTCGAAAACGCGTTGCCCACGGCGCCGGTGCCGCGCCCCCCGCAGCCGACCAGGGCCAGCTTGATCGTCGAGTCTTCCGCGGCGTGGCAGCGGGGAACCGTAACGCCGGCCAGCGCCGAGGCCGCCGCCGCGCGGCCCGTCAGTTTCAGAAATTCACGGCGCGATTTGGAACTGGAAACCGGATTGCGACTGAACGTGTTCATGACGGACTCCTTCGTGCAGTGGAAATTTGCTTCGTTCACGGCCGGGCCACGCGGGCCGACAAGAGAACGGCCAACGGCGGTTGCCCTCAGTGTAACGACTGCAGGACGTGACTGCAACACACGCCTACGGCCGGGCCTTTTTCGGCGCCCTGAGATCGACGTCGAATCGCACGATGCACAGCGTGCCTTTCTCATGGTTTTGTGCGACTCCCCACGCGATCCCCCGGCCGTATCGGGCGTTTGTAAACGCATCCGCGTCGAACGGACCGCATCCGGTATGCACGCGCGGCACTTTGGCGGCGCGCTTGAAATGAATTCCGTCCGCCGACCACTGCACGGTAAAACGCTCCGGCCCGGCAGCGTCGATCAGCGCGGCGAGACCTTCGCGGTGCGGCCAGATACAGACGGTGTGCCCGCCGATCAGCGGGTTGTCTTTGCACTTGACATACGGCCCGGTGGGTTTGTCGGCAACGGCCGGGCATCGGACCGGGCCGTGGACGCGGTAGATCCGCAGCACGTTCACATCGCCGATGGCCCCGTCGTGGATCCGCTTGATCACCTCCTCACGCGCTTTTGAGTGACGCCACATGAAAATGAAACCAACGCCGACTTCGAGATTCTTCTTTTCCGACTCCTCGGCGGCCTTGAGCCGGCGGGGTCGGGGGGGCCACCCATGTCAACATGATACCACAAACAGGCCGACAGGTAAACGAAGGCACCGCCCGTGTCCCTTGTTCTTACCCATGGTTCCGGATAACCTGTTGTTTGATGCGCAGTCGCGTGCCGTGCGGGAGAAACTGAACACTTCCTCGGAATCACTCGGTGGACAGGACCAGAATGCACTACTCCAACGATCCGGGCGGGCTCAACGGCCTTGCCTATAAACCCGGCGCTTCCGAGGTGGTGGAGCGGCTTCGCTCGCTGTACGAGCGGTGTGCCGGGGACCGGATCTTTGCGACGATGGGGGTCCCCAGCGAAGCGATTGCCGCGTTCGGGCGGCGGTACTGCGGCGCGGTCTGTGATTATCCCGACCCGGCCGAGCGGGCCGATTTCTGGGACAAGCTCCACGGCGAACGTACGGCGGTCGAGGACGACTCGATGCCGGCCGCCTATCTCAGTGAATTCGATCAGGGGCTGTACGGCGGGTTGCTCGGCGGGGAGGTCCGCTTCATGCCCCACCCGGAAAACGGCTGGATCTCTTCCATGGTCCCGCCGCTTCTGGAGGGTTGGTCGCAGTTCGATGCCCTGCGGTTCGACTCTTTACACGCATGGTGGAAGCGGTATCTGAACGAGATGGCCGTTTTTGCGGAGAAGAGCAGGGGCAAGTGGGGGATCAGCCACTTCATCCTGATCGACGGGCTGAACTTCGTCTTCGAGCTGATCGGGGCAACCGAGACCTACCTGAGCGTTGACGAGCAACCGGAAATGGTTCGCCGCGCGATCGATTTTGCGTTCGATCTGAACGTCAAAGTGCAACAGGCGTTCTTCGATAGCGTGCCGGTATTGCAGGGTGGCACCTTTAGCAACTTTGCGCAGTGGCTTCCCGGCCGGATCGTCTCCGAAAGTCTCGATCCCTTTCACATGACCTCGGTCGAGTATTTCGAGCAGTGGGGGCGCGAACCGGCGGAGCGAATCCTCGGCGCGTTCGACGGCGGCGTGATCCACATCCACGGCAACGGCCGCCACCTGCTGGAAGCGGCGGCCACGCTCCAAGACCTCAAAGCCATTCTTCTGTTAGACGACCAGGGGTCCCCGAAGGCCTTCGACGTTGTTGAAGAACTCAACGCGCGAACCGGCGATGTACCGATCAGCGTGTTTGCCCCGTTCGACGAGTTCATCGATCGCCTCGACCGACACACACTCCCCAGCGGCGTCCTCTACCAGGTCAAGGGAGTTCCCAACGTTGCGGCGGCAAACCAGTGCATGGAAAAGGTCCGGGCGTATCGTATCTGACGATCCGTCAGGCCATAAAGCCGCGACCGGTGGTCGCGCCCCGCGTGGCGACAAGTGTTGACATACGGTACGGCGTTCGCAAACCATTCCAACGATCCGTGTGCTCGTCGACAACACGGCGAAAACATGGCGGCGCTGCTCGCGGCCGCCGGCGCGACCACCGGTCGCGGCTTTATGATGTGGTTGACTACCCGCTACCAGATCCGAAACGCCGCCGGGCCGGCACCGGTGAGAAAGAAGTTGCCGGCGGGGGAGTTTTCGGGAAACTTGCCGCGGTAGGCTTCTGACCACGCCGCCAGAAATGAATCGGCCCGGCCGGTCTCCACTATCGCCCAGACGCTGCCGCCGAAACCGGCGCCGAACGCCGACGCGGCCACAGCCCCATGCTGCCGGGCACTGGTCGCCAGGTAGACCGTCTGCGGCACCTGGTTGCCCAGCAGTTCCTCGGCCGCGTGCTGCGACGCGTCGACAAGGCGGCCGAATGCGGCAATATCTCCATCGGCCAAGGCATCCCCGGCGGCGGGAACGATCTCCTCGTTTTCCGTAAGGAAATGCTCGAATCGCGCGGAGAGGGCAGGGGGGGCGAATGCGCCCGAAGACGATGTCTTGATGATCTCTCGCAATTTGTCGGCAGCATGCGGCGAGCTGGCCAACACCGCTGCCAGGTGCAAATCGTCACGGCCGGTCGCCTCCCGCCAGAGTTCGGCCACCGCCGAAGCCAACCGCGAGGCGCGGTTGTACTGTTGCTGGGCTGCCCCGGTCTTCTCCGCAACGACGCCGCTGGAGCCGATCGCGAACGTGTAGCCGGAAGAAATGGGAACCGAACGTTCGAACCGCACGGGGCAGTAGGCGTACTGGCTGACGTGTCCCGCCTCGGCACGCAGTATCGCCGTGTGGTCTTCACTGCCGCCGAAAGTGCCCACGCCACGGTCGCCTTCCAGCGACCCGAAGCCCTGGCCGTTCTCGACCGTGCCGAGATAGCTGGCCAGATCGGTTTCCGTGTGGATATTGTCGCGGTACTCGGGCCGCCCGGACAACTGGTTGACGTCAGCCAGCACAAGGAAGATCCCGACGATCAAGGCGCTGGAACTGCTCATGCCGGCCGCCGGCGGCAGGTCGCCGGCCAGTGCGATGTCGACCCCGCGGTTCGCTCCGGGGAAATTCCTCGCGATGCGCCGGGCGACGGTCATGGGGTAGTTCGACCAGTGACCGGGCGGCGGCTCAGGCGGCGGATCGAGCGTGAAGCAAATGCGGTCGCCCGTGGCCGCATCGACGACCGTGATGAGACGATCGTCGCGCGGTGCGGCCACGAGGCAAAACCCCCGTTCGGCGGCGGCGATCATGCTTCGGCCGCCGGCGTAGTCGGTGTGTTTGCCAAGGACTTCGATTCGACCGGGTACGAAGAAAGCCGTGGGGCGGGCATTCTGCCTGCCAGGCAGGCCGGAAGCCTGCCCCACGTGCAAAGCACCGGCGGCGGCAGCAAACAACTCGGCCTTTTTCCGGCAGGCATCCCAGCCAAGCCCCGCTGCCGCCAGGCATTCACCGAGCGCACTCGAATTGCCCAGGTCGCTTTGGTAATCGAAGTTCTTCAATAATCGACCTCCATGCTCTTGAGTCTCGCCGTCACCGGGCCGATGTCCTCCCGGCTGGAGAGGTCCAATACGGCGTCGTGGAGAGTCAGCGCCCGGAAGGACTCGCCGAGGGTGTCGATCGCGTATTGCACCGCGGCCGGGATTTCCAATTCGCCGCGTGGCGACGGGGCGATCGCTCGGCACGCCTCGAAAATCGCCGGCCCGAAACGCCAGCAGTTCATGCTCACCCAAATCGGACGCGGCAACGATTCCACGACGGTGGCCTCCGGCTTCTCGATGATCTGTTCGAGATAGCCCGCGTCGTTGACCTTGCCGACGGCAAACGCCTCGATCCGCTCGGCCGAAACGTTGCTCCCCGCGATCATGCTCTCCCGATCGCACAGGGCAACGGCAGAACCCTCTTGTTCGGCCAAGCGGTGCAACGCGTCGGCCGGATAGTAGTTGTCAGAGTTGATTACCAGAAACGAGTCGCCAGCCGCGAACGGCTTAGCGGCGAGCACGGCGTCGGCCGTGCCCTTGGCTTCCGGCTGGATGGCGAATTCGATCTTCAGCCGGCGCGGGCGTGCTTCCTGCTCGTAGTAGCAGCGGACGGCGTCGTGCTCGGGCCCCACGATCAGGCAGACCCGGCAAGGACCGGCGGCAGCCACGGCCGAGAGGATGTAGTCGAGAAAGGGCCGGCCCATGGGGATCAGCGCTTTTACGCCGGTCGCGGCCACCTCCGCCTGGCGCGGATCGAGCACAACGAACTCATCCCCCCGCCGCATCCGCGTGCCCAGCCCCCGAGCGAGCACAACCACCTTGTCCGTTACCTTGTTCGTGGATGAATTCATATCCTAAGTGGGGCAGAAGGCTCTAAGCCCGGTTACGGTTCGGACGGGGCCGAGGAATCTTCGGCGTCGGATCTCTTGGAAAGCGTTCTCGCCATGACGATGATTTCGTACCCGCCCTTGATCCCCACATAGAAGAGCAACAGCGCGTACCATGCAATCGACGCGAAGATCATCACCGTCCAAAACCAGATGAAGAAGTCTGTCATTGTGTGGTCTCCTCGACTGTGTTTTCATTTGTACCGGCCCGACCCAGCGCCCGACCCAACAGCGATCCGACGATCATGCCGGCAAACGCCAAGCCAAAAGCGGCGAAGCCGGCGATCTCGGGTTTGATCTGTCTCGCAGGGTCCTTCACAATCGCATTGACAATGAGAAACGTAGTGGGTCCCAGGGTGCCGAGAATGATGGCGGTGCCGGCGCCCCAACGGTTCGCGCCTCGCCAGTACAGGGCCCCGACCAGGAGCGTGAACAGGCTGGCCAGATAGATATTGCCGGTCACGGCCAGGTAGTCCCACGCCCGGCCGGGAATCTCGTACCAGAGTCCCCAGAAGAGCAGGAACAGCCCAATCGCCAGCACCATGGCGCGGATGGTGAACAGCTTGCCCTTCGGCGAGAGCGGCCGCCGCAGGCAGGGGCTGATCAGGTCGTTGTAGATAACCGTCGCCCAGGTCAGCAGGTATCCGCTGTCGGTCGACATTTCAGCGGCCAGCATGGCGGCGATCAAGAGCCCCAAGAGGCCTACGGGCAACACGGTATTCAGGAATGCCGGCATTGCCTTGAGGCCGTCGATACCCGGGGGCAATCCGCCTTGATTACAGAAGTAAAGGAACGCAGCGGCACCCCAGAGTCCCGGCAACGCGAAGCGGCCTACAAAATAGAACGCGGTACGGCGATACACTTTGCCCGCCGTCTTCGAGTCCTTTGCGCTGAGGACACGCGAAATCATCGTTTGCCAGGTGGTTACCACAGCGATCTGCGTGATTGCCATCCAGATCACGTAGCCCCATCCCAATTTCTTGGATGTAAACGGGTTGAACGGATTGCCCATCGTGTGGGCTTCTGCCGCGGAAACTTTGGTTTGGCCCTCCTTGGGTTTCTCCTTCGAAACCAGAACGTACTCGCTGGCTAATTCCCTTTCAATATCCTTGAAAACCTCGATTCTCTCTTTCTGCTTTGCGGCTACAAATTGCTCGGCTGCCTGGGTTCCTTTATCCTCTTTGATAGTCTTTGCACTCTCATTCACTTCCTTTGCCCATTCTTCTTGTTCTTCCTTAAACTGTTTTGCTCGTTCCTTATCAAACCGTTTCCCCACGTCGTTTGCTTCAATGAACTCCTGCTTCATCTCGGGCCAGATGAATCTCGGCTCGAATGTGGCCCGGTTGATACCCCAGATCACCAGCACGGAGGTCACGACCAGCCCCAGGCCCATAACCAGGAACTGAAGATAGTCGGTGACCAGGACCGAAAGCATCCCGCCCAGGACGGTGTAAAGCAAAACGATGCCCAATAGGAAGGTCATCATCCACTGGAGGTAGTCAGGGTTCATCCCGGTGATATGAACTAGGAAGTCACCGCCTAGTCGGAGAAAAATACCCATGTTCAGCACGCCGCCCAGGATGACGACCAGGCCGGCCAGCCAGCGGATACGTTTGCCGAAGCGTTTTTCGAAGAGTTCGGGGATGGTGATCACGCCGGTGTCGCGGAGCGGCTTGATCACAAAGCCGGTCATGCCGACCACCAGCATGGCCGCGGCCATGAGCACGCCGACCGTGGCTCCGGCCGGACCGCTGCTGAAGCCCATCTCCGCCGTGTACATGACGGTGACCAGGCCCATTTCGGTGGCCGCCAGCGAGGCGATGCCGAGGTTGACGTCCATCTCGCGCCCCGCGACGGCGAAGTCCTCCACGCCGCGGATGTAGCGACGCATCCACACACCCGCCACGATACATCCGAGCAGATAGATAACGATGATCGCCCAGTCGATTGGTGATACGGTCATGTGGCAGAACTCCCGGTTTCACGGATCGTTTCGTACAGCCGGACGATGTTCTCGGTCGGGCTGACCGGCTGGATATTGTGGCACGGGCCGCAAATCCACCGGGCGCCGCGGTAAATCTCGACGCTCTCGCGGACCTCCCGGGCAACGTCGTCGGGCGTGCCGAACGGCAAGGTCTGCTGGTTGTCGATTGAGCCGTGGAAGATGAGCCGGTCGCCGAAGTCGCGGACGAGCCCTTCCCGCTCCATGCCGGGACACCGCCACTGGATCGGGTTGAGGATCTCGATGCCGACCTTGTCGATCAGATCGGGCAGGAAGACTCGGGCGGCCCCGTCCGTGTGGTACATGACGTGGACGCCGTGTGAGCGGGCCAGGTCGGCCATCTTGATCTGGTTCGGCAGCAGAAACCGCCGGTACATCTCCAGGCTCATCAACGGGCCGGTCTGCGAGCCGAGATCCTCGGCCACCCAGGTCAGGTCGATCCGGCCCCCGCCCGCCTCGAAAATCCGCCGGTGGTGCTCATGATAGAAGTCGAAGATGTGCCCGAGGACGGCGCCGGTGATATCGGGATTGAGCATGAGATCTTCGAAGGCACGCTCCAGCCCCCGCAGGTAGCCGTACAGCAGGAACGGCTCGTAACACCCGGCATGGATCGGCCGGTAGCCGTCATCGGCATCGAGTGCCGCGGCAACGGGGCTGTAGTCGAACTCCTCGGGATTGGGCCAGCGATGGGCATGTACCTCGGCAACACTCGCCGCATCGGCCAGCGGCATGAACTCCGGCTCGTCGTAAGCGCCCGAGCCGTAGTCGACCGAACGGTAGCGGATGCCCCACATATCGGCCGCCGGATCGCAGCCGTCGGGCCGGTTCCACTGCGGCTCGATGAAACGCCGGGCGTCGATGTGCAGCTTCCGCCAGAGCGACTCCTCGTCGCCGCAGTCCAAGTCCGCCATCAGGCGGTCGGTCACCTCGGCGGTCGCCTGGTAATCCGTCGAAATCCGGTCCGGCGGTTTGCCGTCCAGCAGGGCGAGCCATCGTTGTCGGGGTGTCATGGTCAGTGCATCTCCGCCTCGACGACGCCAAGTCCGTGCCGGTAGTAGTTGAACTGGACGTTGGGATGTTCGGCCAGCAGCGACATGGGGACGGACGGATCTGCTGCTATCCTACCGCAATCAGCACGGGTGGACAAGCGGCCGACTGTCCAATAGACAGCCCGGGACTATTCTCCGCGGCACAAACGTGGTAGAATCTTCGTAACAGTTCCGTGGCCTGTAGTACGACGGCCTTGGAAGGCCATCGTACGAAGTGTTTCGCCGGCGGGCATTTCAAGAACGAGGAACCGTTATGGGCAAGTATCGTGTTCTGCCAACCATGGGTTTTGTCGTTTCTCTAACGGCAACGCTCCTCTTGGGTGCCGACAGCAGAGAGAATCCGCCTGCAAAGACCGCAAACAAACCGCTCGGCAAAGTCGCTCTGCTGAAGAAAATCGACGTGAGCGGATTCGGCACGTGGTGCGGCCTTCGCCTGGGCGACCTCAACGGCAACGGTCAATTGGACGTGCTCCTTGCACGGCACCGGAACCAGAACGTCACCTGCCTTACGGCCACCGATATCGACGGGCAGCGTCTCTGGCAAGTCGGCAAGCCGGAAGCCGGGGACCACAAGGCAAGCTCTGATCTGCCCGTTCAAATCTACGACATCGATCTCGACGGTACGAACGAAGTCGTCTGCGTCATGGACGGCAACCTGAAAATCCTCAACGGAAAAGACGGCGCCGTTGAGCGCGAGGCCCCCCTGCCGTCGAGCGACGCCCGCGACTGCATTGCGTTTGCCAACTTTTCGGGCAACGACCGCCCGCAAGACATTCTGATCAAGAACCGGTACCGGAAAGTGTGGGCTCTCGATCGAAATCTCCGGACCATCTGGAGCTACGCCGGGAACACAGGCCACTACCCTTGGCCGTATGATTTCGACGGTGACGGACGCGACGAACTCATGTGCGGCTTTACGCTTCTGGATCACAATGGGAAAAAGAAATGGGAAGCGAAACTGCCCGGCCATGCCGACGGGGTCGCCATCGGAGACGTCGACGTCGACCGGTCGAACGGGAAGGAAATTGCCCTGGCCTGCTGCGGCGGCAATACGTTTGCCCTGCTCAACGAGAAGGGCGGTTTTCTTTGGCGGCATCCGTGCGGGCATTCCCAGCACATCATCATCGGAGATTTTCGCCCGGACGTTCCCGGCAAGGAAGTCTGTTGTCTGGACCGCGGAAACAACCGGTCTGCCACGGGCGTTGACGCCATGGTGTTGTATTCTGCCGGCGGCAGACTACTCTGGCACGAAAAACGAACCGATCCGGGCAAGAACCGGTGGATCTCCATCATCACCAAGGTGGAGAATTGGGACGGCGCCCCCGGCGATCTCATCCTCGGCTACCGGAGAGGCGGCAGCACGCCCCCGACACTCTACGACGGCCATGGCAAGCCGGTTGCGGTGTTCCCTTTCCCGAATCCCGAAAACCAGCATTTTGCGCAGCACGCCGACATTTGCGGGGACGACAGGGAGGAGATCGTCGTCTCGAACGAAAAAGACATCTACATCTACAAAAACGGCGCTCCGTGGGCCGGCGCGAAACATCCGCAAAAACGTCCACAGACCAAGCCGCTGTACAATTACACGTTGTATATCGGCATGCCCTGAACTTGGGTGACATCGGCAAACACACAAAGGAGACCACTCATGCACGACGAACGCATCTACCGCCGCACGTTCTTCGGCCGTTTGGCGGCGGCCGGCGCCCTAGGGGGAGTCGCCTCGGCCGGTCTCGCCGGCGCCGGACGGGCGGCCGAAACCCGAGAGAAACAACCCAAGTCCGACCGAAAGGTGCGGGTCGGTATTGTCGGCTACGGCTACTGCAAGTTCGGAGCGGCCTTCGGGTTTCAGAACCACCCGAACGTCGAGATCGTGGCCGTCAGCGACCTCTTTCCCGATCGCTGCCGCGGACTGATGCAGGCGTGCCGGTGCGAGAAATCCTATCCGTCACTCGAGGAACTGGTCAAAGACGACTCGATCGAGGCCGTGTTTACGGCAACCGACGCGCCCAGTCACGCCCGGCATAGCATCGAGGTCCTCAAGCACGGCAAGCACGCCGCCACGGCCGTTCCGGCCACGTTCGGCTCGGTCGAAGACGGCCAGCGGCTTCTGGAAACGGTCGAGAAAGCGGGCCTGAAATACATGATGTTTGAAACGAGCTGTTTCCGGGCGGATTGCCACGCGATGCGAACCGCGTTCCACGCCGGGGCATTCGGCAACCTGCACTACTCGGAAGGGGAGTATCACCACTATCACGCCTCGAAGCAGCCGACACCGTCGTACAAGGATTGGCGGCGGGGTGTGCCGCCCATGTGGTATCCGACCCACGCAACGGCCTACTACCCGGGCGTAACCGGCGAGCGCTTCACGAGCGTTTCGTGCATCGGGACCGAAGGCCATTTGCCCTACCACAAGCCGGACGCCAACCCTTACAAGAATCCGTTTTCGACCGAAACCGCGTTGTTCGAGACGAGCGAGGGTGCAAGCAGCCGGATGTCGGTTTCGTGGTCGATGAAATCGATCTATGGCGAATGCGGGCGGGTGTTCGGACGCAGTGGTTGCATGAACGGCACGCAATACCGCGGCCTCGCGAAGAAGCTGCCCGATTTGGCCCGGCCGCCGCTTCCGCCCGGGGTTCCCGGCGGTGGCCACGGGGGCTCGCACGGCCTCTTGATGGACGAGTTCGTCACCGCGATTATCGAGGACCGCGACCCGCTGATCGACGTCTACGAGGCGTTGGCCATGACCGTGCCCGGCATCGTCGCCCACCAGTCGGCACTGCGTGACGGCGAGCGTTTGCCCGTACCACAATATCGAACCCGCAAACGCGGACCCGGTAGCTCTGAAACCGGTCGTCCGTCGTCTGTCCGTTAGGCTCTCACCAAGCCCAACGGCTCCACCCAGCCCGAGGAGACCGCGATGAAACGAGACTGTACAAGACGGGAGTTCCTGAAGGAAACCGCTCTGATCGGCGCGGCCGCCGCTGCCATGCGAGCGGGTGGAGTCAATGCGGCCGTAGCCGCGCCGGGCAAATTGCCGAAGGTCAAGCTCGGCACACTCGAAGTCTCCCGGCTGATACTCGGCAGCAACCCGTTCTTCGGGTTCGCCCACGGCAATCCCCAGGCGTCCGGCGAGGAAATGAAAAAGTACTATACCGAAGAGCGGATCATGGCGGTGATGGACGAAGCGGCCGAGCAGGGGATCACGGCCGTCTGGACGCCCGCCTATGACCACTGGATTCGCCTGTGGAACAAGTACCGGAAACGCGGCGGCAAGCTGCGGATATGGATCGGCCAGCCCGACCCGAACCCCGAGCTCATGAAACAGCACATCACGGCTGCCGCCAAGAACGGCGCCAAGGCAATCTGCATCCAGGGCGAAAAGGTCGACGCCCAGTTTCGCGCCGGCAAGTGGGACGTGCTCCGCGGTTGGCTGGATCACATCCACAGCTTCCATCTGCCGGCAGGCATGGCTTCTCACCGGCCCGACGTCCATCTCGCGGCCGAAGAGAAGGGCCTGCCCACCGATTTCTACCATCAATGTTTCTTCCAGCCGGAAAACTACAGCAAAGAGGTCCGCGACCTGGCAATCGCCGCGATCAAAAAGCTCGACAAGCCGGTGATGGGCTACAAGGTCCTTGCGGCGGGCCGGATACCGGCCAAGGAAGGCTTTGCCTTCGCTTTCAAACACCTGCGCCGCAAGGACGGGATCTGCGTAGGCATGTTGCCGAAGGATGATCCGGACCAGGTGGCCGAGAACGCCGGCTTGGTGCGGAAGACTTCCCTCGAAAGTTAGGACTATGCGCAAGATCAGTGCCGTTTTCTTGCTCGTGCTCTGGACAACGCTCGGCACCCGTTCGCCGTTGGCGCTCGGCGATTGGACCGAGCGACGGCCTTTCGTCGGGAGCACGGGCGATACGATCCATTACTACCTTTTCACGCCGAAAAACGTCGACCGTCAAAAGAAATATCCGCTGGTGATCTGGTTGCACGGCGGGCTGAAGTCGAACGGGGTCGGGGGCCCAAACATGCCGACCGGCGCATTTTACAAAGATACCCATCAGAAGGAGCAGCCTTGCTTGGTGCTTCGGCCCGTAGCAGTCAAGGGAAAGAACTGGGTATCGCCGCGCGGGGCCGGTACGGGGAGCCACGTGCAGCCGGAGAAGCCCGCTCCGTCGATTGCCGTGTTGCTCGAATTGCTCGCTAAGGTCCTCAAGGAGAACCCCGTCGATCCCGCCGGCATCCACGTCGTCGGTGCGTCGATGGGCGGATACGGTACGTGGGACTTGATTGCCCGGCACCCGGAAAAGTTTGCCTCGGCCATACCCATCTGCGGCGGAGGTGATCCCCGGAAGGCCCCGGTGATCAAGGACATGAAGATATGGATCTTCCACAGTGCCGACGACAACACCGTCCCGGTGCAAGGGTCCCGCGACATGTTTCAGGCCCTGATGAAGGCGAAAGACCGGAAACCCGTCGTCCGCGAGGATGATCAGAAGATCGTTCGTTCCTCCCCGGATGGAAACATCCGATACACAGAGTACAAGAAAGGCGGCCACAACTCGTGGGACCACGGACTGAGCGAGCCGGAACTGCATCCGTGGGTCTTCAAGTAGGGTCGGTGTGACCATGAATTGCCGAATTGCACGTGTTCTTGCCGTGTCGTTCGCGATCATCGACTTCCCGGGTCTGGCCGTGGCGGCAGGGATCCCGGCAAACCGGTTTGTCGAGGTCGCTTCGCTCGAGACCGGCGGGCATTTCTTCAGCCAGGTCGTCTACGCACCGACGGCCAAGGCCCTCGTCTCGTGGGGAACCCAGACGCATCACCACCCGATCCGCACGCACGAGACGCGGCATTTCCTCATCGGCGAAAACCGGTGGATCGACGCGTTTCCGCCGGAGAAGGAAAAGGATTGGGCCGGGAAACCCAAGCAATGGGGCGACTGGGACATCTGCGAGACGGCCGGCACATTCTACGAACGCGACGGCGTGAAAATGCCGCGGCCGACCAGCAGCTTCTACCAGGTCTGTTGGGACGACCACAACCGGCGGCTCGTGTTCTACGTCGCGTCGATGACGTTCAGCTACGAACCGGTGCGGCGCGAGTGGAAGCTGATCCACGACCGCTCGGAGAAAGAGCAGCCGCCGGCGCTTTTGCTGTGGAGTTCGCTCTGTTACGACCCGGTGAACAAACAGGTGATCCTGTTCGGCGGGGGCGGCGTCAATCGAGCGGACGGGCGGCCGCACACCTGGGCGCTCGACGTCACGACCGACCGATGGCGGAAGCTCGATCTGGAGGTCGAGCCGCCCGCCCGCTGCAACTCGCGGATGGTCTACGATAAGAAGAACAAGCTGATTGTGCTCTTCGGCGGCGACGCCCAGGACAGCGGGCTGGCCGACACCTGGGGCTTCGACGTTGCGAAGCAGCAGTGGCAGGAGCGGAAACCGCCCAAGAGTCCCCACCCACGCCATTGCCACGCCATGGCCCCGCTCGAGAAGTCGGGCCGGGTGCTCTTGGTCGGCGGCCGCGCGGTCGCCGACTATCGCGAGGAGAAGAAGCTCTCCAACCAGGTTTGGGTCTACGATGCCGCCGCCAACACGTGGACACCGGTCGATGCAGAACTCCCCGAAATCCGCGGGCAGGAGTGGTGCTGCATGGAGAACATCCCGGGCACCGACGAGGTGATTCTGGTCGTCTCGTCAAAGTACGACCACAGCCAGCGGACGTACCGTTTCCGTTACGACCCTAACGCACCGGCTGCCGATATCGAAGGCATTTCCCCAGGCACCGTTGCGTTGAAGACCGAGCGGACCCAAGCGTGGTACGAGGACGTCCCGCCCGCCGGTCCCGAACAGCACGTCAAAATGCTCGCCTCGCTTCCGGTAAACAAGTGGGTGGAGATGAAACCGCCGAAGTCGACCCGGGGCCGCACCTGGGGCTCGGCCATCTTCGATACCGACCGGGGAATCGCCATGAAATGGGGCGGCGGCCACAGCGGCTACCAGGGGACCGACATGGCCTTCTACGACGTGGCGGCCGACCGTTTTTCGATCGACCGGACGCCCGCCTTCACGCCCGAGCCGTTCGACCGCTGGGCGCGCCGGCCGTGCGGCCGCACGTTCTTTAACCAGCCCTGGACCCGACACATGCGGCACACCTGCGCATACGACGAAATACGCAAGCTGGGCGTGTTTGCCGACGCCGGCGGCTCCGAATGGTACGACCGCGACGCCGACACGGTGGTCAAACACACGTGGCTGTACGATCCGGTCCGGCGCCAATGGCTGGAGCCGATCGGACAACCCTTCCCCGGCGGCGGATCGGTTTCGCCGATTGCCGTGCCCACGCCGAAAGGTGTTATCGTCTATCAACACGCCAAGGGCCGCATCTGGGAAGACAGCGGCGAGATGTACCGGTTCGTCGGTGAGCCGGGCAAGCCGGAAACCTGGGGATGGGAGCAGATCGAGATCGTCGGCCCCGACCGCCCGTACCAGCGGGAGTTCATGACAATCGTCTACGACCGGAAGCGAGACCGGCTGATCTTCTTGAGCCACGATCGGAAAACCAAGAAACCCGAGATGTGGTTCTTCGGCATGAAGGACCGCCGCTGGGTGAAGAACCCGAAACAGCCCGCCGGCGGCGTCAGCACCCGCGAGGCCGTGTACGTGCCCGACCAGGACGCCGTGTTGGCCTACGGTCCGGCGACGAAGGACGATCCGGTTTGGACGCGTGTCTACTTGTGCGAAACGAACCGCTGGGTGCCCTTGTCAATCAAGACACCCCGGTACACCGTTCACGAAGTGGCCTTGGAGTACGACCCGGTCCACAAAGTAGCCGTGCTGCTTTGGCCGCCGAGTTTCGAGCGGGACATCCGGCCGCACCTGTTTCGCCTTGATGCATCCCGACTGCGATAACCGGCGCCGGCCGTTGCCCGGGGTAACTCATCGGTTGACTTTCCTTGGAGCAGCGGTATCATGACGGGGGTGGCTGGTCGGTGGACGTCGCGCACTCATGAAGTCGGAACCCGCGAAAGGAAGGCATCAAGATGAAAGGCGGCACGGATATCGGGAACGTTTACAGCAGACTTCTGGTGTTGTGCCTTGGGGTGATGGCAGCCGCGGCAACGATGCCCTGTCCGCACAGTGCAGAAGCACAGTCCGATGGCGGCAAAGCGCCTCAAGAGACCGGCTCGGAAGTCTCTTGGCCGATGTATCGCGGCGACAACGCACGGAGCGGGTGTGCGAAGCAGACATTGAGCACACCGCTGTTCCTGCAGTGGGCGCATGTGTCGGCACATCCCCCCCGCCCGGCCTGGCCGGAGCCGGGCAAGGAAGTCCACCGCATGGCATTCGACTATGCCTATCAGATCGCATCGACCGGCGGGCGCGTCTTCTACGGTTCTTCCGCAGACCACAAGGTGTATGCGCTCGATTTGAGCAGCGGCAAGGAGCTGCGGAGCTTCTTCACGGAAGGGCCGGTGCGGTTTGCTCCCTGTGTGGTGGGCGATCATGTGTATGTCGCCGGCGACGACGGCTGCTTGTATTGCCTGAACAGTTCCGATGGGAAACTGATCTGGCGGTTCCGCGGTGGGCCTCGCGATGAGCGACTCTTGGGAAACGAGCAGATGATCTCCCGCTGGCCGGCGCGTTCCGGGGTCCTGGTCGACGGGGAGACGGCCTATTTCACCGCCGGAATGTGGGGGCCGGACGGGGTCTATGTCTATGCATTGCGAACAAAGGACGGCTCGGTCATCTGGAAGAACAACACGGCCAATCACCAATACATGATGCTGCCGCACAACAACTACGAGGGAATCTCGGGCGTCTCGCCGCAAGGGTATCTCGCGCTGGGCGACGGCGTCTTGGTGGTGCCGACCGGGCGGGCAATGCCGGCCAGGTTCGATGCGGCCACCGGCAAACTCATGCCGTGGAGAATCGCGTGGGGCAAACACCACCGCCCCGGCTCGGCGTGGACCATGATCGCAAAGGGCATCTTTTTCGGGGCACGCCGAAGAACAACCGGGCTGCCGGAGTCGTCGCTGGGAGAGAACAGCCGCCTCAGGCCCGAGGGGCTCATGGCGTGGGATCTGCACACGGGCCGGGCCGTGTTCGCCTTGGAGAATGTCTACCGTGTACTGCTTTCCGGCGACACGCTTTACCTGACCGGCGGCGGCTACTCCGGCAAGGGCGACGGCACCGTGATGGCGGTCGATTTCGCGAAACTCCCCAAGGGCGCCCAGATCGTGGCGCCCCACACGCTCGGCCACGAAGGTGCGGGCGCAAAACCGATGACGATCACCCAACAAGCAAGGTGGCAGACGCCCACCGGACGCATCTACGAACTGATCAAGAGCGGCGATGTCCTGATCGCCGGAGGCGCCGGCACGGTCCGCGTTCTCGACGCCCAAAGCGGCAAGGAACTATGGAAGGCCGACGTCGAAGGGCAGGCGCGGGCGTTGGCCGTCGCCGACGGACGCCTGCTGGTTAGTACGTCGACCGGCCGGATCTATTGCTTCGGCCAACAGAAGGTCGGCCAACCGGTAGTGATGGACGAGCGCCAGCGGAAGAAAGATCCCGCTCCGCCGGAACAGACCAGGCGCGCGAAAGAAATTCTCGACAAATCCGGCGTCCGGGCGGGATATTGTCTGGTCCTGGGGCCGGATGATCCAGACTTGCCGTTGGGGCTGATTCAGCAATCGGACCTCGACGTCATCGTGCTCGAAAAGGACGAGGAGAAAACCGCAAAGGCACGCCGCCGATTCGATCAGCTCGGCTATTACGGCGTGCGGATTGCGATTCATCAGGGCGATTTCGAGACGCTCCACTACCCGCCGTACTTTGCGAATCTCATTGTTGTCGGCAAGCCGTTGTCGGGTGATGCAAAGGCTGTTGATCGATGTCTCCGCCCGTGCGGCGGCGTGTTGGTAACTGTGTCCGGGGGTAAAGTTGAGAAAGTCCGGCGGCGCGGTCCTCTTCCGGGGGCGGGCTCCTGGAGCCATCCGTTTGCCAACGCCGGGCGGACCTCGGCCAGCCGGGATGAGCTGGTGCGGCTACCGTTGAAAACGCTCTGGTTCGGCGGCCCGGGGCCGGCGCGCATGGTCGACCGGCACCGCTACCCGCCCATCCCGGTCTATGCGAACGGACGCTTATTCATCGCGGGGCAGCACTGCGTCATCGGCGTCGACGCCTACAACGGCCGGGAGATGTGGTCGCGGGAATTGCCCGACGTCGGCCGCTTCCCGGGCCAGGACCGCGGGGCAAGCGTCGTGGCCGACGACCGGTGCGTCTACGTCCCCCACGGCCTGACCTGCCTGCAACTCGACGGAGACACCGGCAAGACCTTGCAGACCTATCGGCCGCCGGCCGAATTGAAGTTGCCGCAACAACCGGCGGAAGAAACCCCAAAACAACCAAAGGGCAAGAAGGGTAAGAAGAGCCGGACCGCGTTTGTCTTCAACGAAGTCGAATGGAACTACCTTGCCGTGACCGACAAGGCCATCCTTGGCACCGTCGGTGCCGCACAGGTTCGCAAGTCGTTTGCCAACTGGCCGATTGCCGCCCCGCGCGGGGAGTATCTCTTCGCGCTCGACAAGAAGAACGGCAAGACGCTTTGGGTCTACGAGTCGGAGCATGCCGTGACGCCGAAGTGCATCGTGGCCGACGGCCGGCGCGTTTACCTGTTGGACCAGCAAAACGAACGTGGAAAGATCGGCGAGGCAACGCTCAAGGCCCTCGACATCAATACCGGTTCGGTCGTCTGGAGCCATCCCATCAAGGATCGATGGGAACTGCTGCTGGCGGACAACTGTCTTGTGGCGGCCGGCACGGGGTACACCGTCTTTGACGCCGACTCGGGGAAGTTGCGATGGTCGAACAACGTCCCCTTCGCACTCTACGACACCTACGGCGCGGGAGTCGATCACTATCGCTGGGGAGTTGCGCTGCGGGACTTCCCCGTGGTCCCGCCGATGATCGTGGGCGGGCAGATTCTTGCGCCGCCTCGGGCGTTCGATTTGAAGACGGGCCAACAGAAGCACCTTGCCGGCCCGCTCAGCGGTGACCAGCTCCTGCCGTTTGGCGTCGGAAACGGCGGGTGCGGCACCTACTCCGCCTGTCCGGCGCTCATGTTCCTGCGGTCCGGATCGCTGGGGATCTACGACATGGCCGGCGAAACGGGCATGCACTGGCTGGGCCAGATCAGGCCCGGCTGCTGGATCAACACGCTGCCGGCCGGCGGAATGGTGCTCATGCCCGAAGGAGCCAGCAGTTGTACGTGTGCCTACAGCTTCCAGACGTCGATCGCCCTGGTGCCGGACACGCGCCACGAGGAATGGGGCGTCTACACCTGCGAGCCGCCGAAGCAGGGCTCGCGACTGAAGAACGTATCGTTGAATTTCGGCGCCGTCGGGGACAAACGCGACAAGGCCGGGCAACTCTGGCTGGGCTTTCCGCGGCCCTTCTCGCCCCAGGCGCTGAAGGTCCCCTTCGAGACATGCGCCGGGGCCGAGTATTATCGAGAAAACGCCGATGAGATTTCGATTGCCGGGACCGACCGGCCGTGGTTGTACAGTTGCGGCGTCGAGGGCATGACATCGGCCACATTGGATTTGGACCTGACCCAGCCCGCCGTGGTTCCCAAAGCCGAACGACCGCCGAAGCTCGACGGCCGGCTCGACGATCCGTGCTGGGACGGGGCCGAACCGATCGAGTTCGTCGACGACTCCCGGCGTGTTGACGCCCGAATCCGGGCGTGGCTGCGTCACGATGCGGAGAACATCTACATCGGCTTCCGCCGCGAGGCGTCGCACAAAGACGGAAAGCTGGTTCCTTGGACGACGAACACCGAAGGCGACGGCGCCCCGGCCTGGCAGGACGACAGCCTGAAGGTTCGATTTCTCACCGGCGCCGACCCCTTCTCCTATCTGTTCCTGTCGGCATCCGGTGCAAAATTCACCGGGCAAGGAGGCCGTGCGATGACCATCAAGCCGGCCAAGACGCACTCGTGGCGGACGGCTGTGTACACGACGCCCGAAGCATGGTCGGCGGAAATCGCGATCCCGGCCAAGGCCCGCAAGGGCCTGAAGATCTTTCTCGAAAGCTTCAACCGGACCGGCGTGGGACCGGAGCGAACCTTCTACAAGTTCCGTTCGTGGCGTCGCTGGTTTGTGACCGGGGGCGAAGCCGATTTGGTTTTCGAACGGCCCACGGCAGCGCCGAAACCTCGAAGCTACACGATCCGTCTGCATTTTGCCGAACCGGAGGAGTTGAAACCCGGCCGGCGGATCTTCGACGTCAAGATCCAGGACAAAACCGTGATCCAAGGATTGGATGTTGTCTCCGAAGCCGGCGGGCGCCGAAGAGCACTGACCAAAGAGATCGAGGGGATCCGCGCGTCGGACACGATCTCCATCGGTCTTGTCCCGTCGGCAAAGAGCAAATACGCCGCCATTCTCAACGCAATCGAGATTGCTGAAGACAAGTAAAATACGGGCTTGTCGGCGAGCAATCTTCACACTTCGCCGGGCGGCGGGTGCCATGCCCACGCTTGCCGTGGGCATGTTCTGCAACGCCCACAAACATGCCCACGGCAAGCGTGGGCATGGCACCCGACAACCCACAATCTCAGTTGTCACAAGGTGCTAGGGGTTTGTCAAGTCTTAATTTTGGGGTCGCCACGGTCGCCAGAGCGTGGGATTCCCACGGTCTGGCGACCGTGGCGACCCCAATTTCAAAATCTGACAGAGCACTAGCCTAGGGGTTAGGGGCTGAAGTGGAAGGCGCCCCCGATTTACATCCGATTACGTGGGGCAGGCGGGCCTTGAAAGCCCCGCCGATATCCTTTGACTTTTTGGGGGGATCGCTTATACTGCGCCTGATAAGACCCCCGTGCCAAGTCCGGGTCCGTCTCGGAAGCGTTTGGCTCCCAATAGCTTACGACGAAACATGGCGGTGATTTTGAGGGTTGCACGGCCTCCCCAAAACGCGCGTCTACGGACTTACCGGGAACTTGTGAATCCTATGTTGTGCCGTCATTCAACGGAATCGGCATTCCACCATCTGCGAGGTCAAGGATGAATGAAGGCGATCATAAAGAGGCTGCTTAACAATTTGGGGTACGATCTCACAAAGGTATCGCCTGCTGGCGGCAGTGGTGCTGATCGCGAGTTGTATGCTCCGCTGTATAGTCCATGGCTCGGGTCTGGTCCGTTTGAGAAACTGTTCGATCGGGTCAAGCCGCATACGCTGGTCTCTGTAGACCGCTGTTATGTTCTCTACACGCTTGCTCGTCAGGCCGTGTCGTTGGAGGGTGACTTTTGGGAATGCGGCGTCTATCAGGGAGGAACCGCAGTGCTTCTCGCCGAGGTTGTCGCAACAACGCAACCGGCAAGAACGAGACTGCACCTTTTTGATACCTTCCAGGGCATGCCGGGAACTGATCCGAAGAAGGACTTGCACAAGAGAGGAGACTTTGCAGATACAAGTTTGCGTGCTGTTCGGGAGCGGGTCGGCAGAGAGGACGTGGTCTCCTTTCATGAGGGTCTTGTTCCGGACAGCTTTGCCGGTTTCGAGGAATCGCATATCGCGTTTGCGCATATTGACGTGGATATTTGGCAATCGGTAACGGATTGCTGCGAGTTCATTGTTCCAAGATTGGTCCATGGCGGATTCATGGTGTTTGACGACTACGGTTTCCCTACGTGTCCCGGTGCAAGAGAAGCGGTAGACGGTTTTTTTCGAGAGAGACTGGAGAAGCCTTTAGCCTTGCCGACAGGACAGGCAATTGTGTTCAATTCATTCAAGCCGGCTGGCATGAAGAGTCATTCGGCACAACCAGACGCTGCAGCGGACGCGGACAAGCTGCGCCGGTGAGCTTGACCGTCAGCCCTCGGAGAATCCGCCCGTCCCGGTGTGATAGAATCCGGTCCTCAACAACTCAGAAAAAGGGAGGTGAATTGTGAACATTCCGCGCATTGGGTGGTTGGTTGTGTTGGCCGCGGGGATGTTGGCTTCCTGGGGATGCGGCAAGGCAAAGGTGAAGCCCAAGAAACCGGAACTTGTTGCGGCAAGCCCCGAAGAAAAACGCGCCCTTGCCGAGATCAAGAAGCTCGGAGGCCGTTTCGAGCGATCGCGAGCGCCCAAAGGGACGCCGGCGGGCACGCTGATGCCGGTGGTCGAGGTGGATCTCTCGAATACTCCCCTTAGAAATGCCCGGCTGGAACCCCTCAAGGCGCTGGCCGACGTCGAAGTGCTGCACCTTATCAATACTTCTCTTGGCGACGCCGGGCTGGAACATTTTCAGGGGATGACCAGACTCAAAAGGCTGCACCTCGGCTACACGCAAATCAGCGATGCCGGGTTGGAACATCTCAAGGGGATGACCAACCTCGAAGAGTTGCACCTTAGGTGCACAAATGTCGGCAACAGCGGGCTGGAACATCTCCGGGGGATCAACCTCAAAAGGCTGAGGCTCAACGGCACGCAAGTCGGCGACGCCGGCCTGGAACATCTCAAGAGAATGACCAACCTCACCTTGCTGCACCTCGGCAACACGCAAGTCACGGACGCCGGGTTGGAGCACCTCAAGGGGTTACCCTACCTCAGATATCTGGGGCTCAAAGGCACGAAAGTCACCAAGGAACGCGCCGCGGCACTCAAGGAAGTGATGCCACACTGCCATATTGACCTTTAAGAATGCTGGCTCAAAAATAACTTCGCCTGGTTGACGTACACGAAACCTTTACCAATCACCAAGAGGTACACTCCATGATTTGGAAATCACGCTCGGCGACGGTGTTTGCCGTACTGTTTTTGTTTGGCGGGGCGTCTCTCGCGGCGGACGATCCGCCGCCGAACGGGAAAGGGAGCGAGGAATTCACGCCGAAGCAGACCGATCTGCCCGTGGCCCCGCCCAAGAACGCGATCGTCTTGTTCGACGGCAAGAAGCAAAATCTCTTCCTGAACAAGGAGGGCGGCGAGATCGACTGGCCGATCGAAGACGGTGCACTCGTCTCGTCCAAGGGCAGCCGGCGGGCCAACCACATCGTCTCCAAACTCCACTTCCGCGATGCCGACATCCACGTCGAATTCATGCTGCCGGAAAAGGGAAGCGGCAACAGCGGCGTCTACATCCACGGCAATTACGAACTCCAGGTGATCAATTCCTCCGGAAAGAAGAATCCGGGATCGGGCGATGCGGGCGCGATCTACGGCTTTGCGAAACCACTGGTTAATGCATGCCGCAAACCGGGCGAGTGGCAGGTGTACGACATCCGTTACCGCGCCCCGCGGCGCGACGAGAGCGGCAAAATCGTCGAGGAAGGGGCGATCACCGCATGGCTCAACGGCCAAAAGGTGCAGGACAACTTCAGATTCGGCGAACCGCGGTCGACGTATCACCCCTACCGATACCACGCCACGCCCTATCTGAAGGACATCTGGACCCGGCAGAAGAAGACGATGACCGGGCCCGTCTTCTTGCAGGACCACCACAACCCGAGCCGCTTCCGCAACGTCTGGGTTCGCCCGCTCGACGATCATGCCTTCCTCTACGAACTCGATGCCAAGTGAGCGATCCGGGGGATGCGGTGAACTGGCCGAAGTACATCTGCCGGGCGATGGTTGTTGTGGGGCTGGTCGCCTCGTGCGCACCGGCCGAGGACTGGCCGCAGTTTCACGGACCGCGGCGCGACAACCGTTCGGCCGACACCGGATTGCTGAAGCAATGGCCCGACGGGGGCCCCAAGCTGATTTGGCGCACCGAAGGCATCGGAAAGGGCTATGCGACGGTGGCCATCACCGGCGGCAAGATCTATACGGCGGGAAACATCGGGGACGACACGGTTGTTACGGCCATGGACACGTCCGGGAAGATCTTGTGGCAGGCCCGCAACGGTCTGGCGTACGACCGGTCGTTCCCCGGCGCCCGGGCAACGCCGACCATCGCCGACGGCAAGCTGTACCATCTCAACGGCGACGGCGACATTGTTTGCCTCGACGCGGCGACCGGCAAACGCGTCTGGGGCTTGAACATGCTCGAGAAGTTCGACGGCCGGAACATCCGGTGGGGGCTGGCCGAGTCGCTGCTGGTCGACGGCGACCGGGTGATTTGCACCCCGGGCGGCGAGAAGATCGGCGTGGCGGCGTTGAACAAGGAAACCGGCAGGACTGTCTGGACCTGCACCGGCCCGGGCGACCGGCCCGGCTACGTCTCGCCGAGGATTGTCGACTACGCCGGGCTGCGCCAAATCGTCACCATCATGTCGGCATCGGCGGTCGGCATCGCGGCCGAGTCGGGCAAGCTCCTTTGGAAGTACAAACACAAGGTCGCTTATGACGTGAACGTCAACACACCAACCTATCACGACGGGCACATCGCGCTGTTCGGCACCTGGGGCCGCGGCGCGACCCTCCTCAAACTCAACGTCCGCGGCGGCGGGTGCGACGTGGAGGAAGTCTGGCGCACCGAAGAGCTCGACAACGAACACGGCGGCGTGGTGCTGGTCGGCGGCTACCTCTACGGCCAGGCCGACGGCAATCACCGGGACCGCCATTGGGCGTGTCTGGATTGGAGGACCGGCAAGACGATGTACAGCGTAAAAGGTCTGCCGGGAAAGCGCTCCGGCACGCTGACCTGCGCCGACGGCATGCTCTACCTTCTGAGCGACATGGGGACGGTCGCGCTAATGCCGCCGGATCCCGGCGATTTCAGAATTATCAGCCGTTTCACACTACCCGCCGGGGGCGAGGGTCCCGCATGGGCCCACCCGGTCGTCAACGGCGGCCGACTCTACCTGCGCCACGGAAACTTCCTATACGCTTACGACGTTCGTTCCACAACCAAACAACGACGCCTGCTGCGGGCAGCGGGCGGCGGGTGATCTTGTTTGGCGGGGTTGGGGGGAGCGTCACCCGACGGCAACGGGTACGCCGGTTCCGCCGAGGTCGCCGGTTTCGGAGTTGTCGTCAGCGTCCGCGTCGCGGAGGATCAGCGAATCGATGTAACGCGGACTCCAGATATTCTGGTGCTTGACATCGGTACCCTCGGCGGCCGGGGGTTCGCACGGGTGCCACTCAACGCCGTTAACCCTTTTCGCAACTCGTTGCGATATCGTGTTTTCCGTCAAATCCGTGTTTCCGATGTGAGGACGTGCATTTTGCCACACGTTCGTCGAATGCGAAAACCGCGGAAAATAGGTAATCCCCTGCAAGAAAGGGTTAACGGCGTTGGGTGGCACCCGGCAAATGGAGATTTTGGGTAGAATAAGAAGTTAGCCGAGAGCGGCGGGGTGGCACTGCTGGCTTGTCCAGCAGTGTTGTTCGAGCGACGCGGCAAGCACTGTTGGACAAGCCAACAGTGGCACCCGTGCGCCGGTCGTGTAACCGGCCTTCTTCATGAGTTTGGGGATCGTAACGGAATCGGCGGGGATCGGTTTCTGCCCCTCGGGTTTCACCTCGTTATTGCCGCGGATGTAGGTGTGGCCGGTGTGATGTCCCGTCATGAGGCTGCAACGGGACGGGGCGCATACCGTGCTGCCTGAATAGTGGTCGGTGAAACGCATCCCTTCGGCCGCCATCCGGTCGAGTCTCGGTGTCTTGATCCGCTGCTGGCCGTAACACCCCAGGTCACCATACCCAAGGTCATCGGCAAGGATATAGATGATATTGGGTTTGTCGGCGGCAAACGTCTGTCGCAACAGGCAGCCTAAAACGAAGGCAACGACCGCAGTAAGGAAAATGCGTTGAATGTTGGTCGCGTTGCAGATTCTCATAGGATTAACGGCTGACGTCCTCTTTAGTCTCCGGCAAGTCGATCAGATACATCTTGCGTCCCCAGATCATTAGCAGGCTCCCACAGGGCAAGGGTTCCATGTGGCAGGCCCCGTGATATTGAGCATCCGGCAGGGGGATGGTTGCCTCGACCTGCATCCGTGCGGTGGAATAGACAATGAGTTCTTCCTTGTCTCGACTGAAATGTTCGTCACAAACAATGAAAAGACCACGAGGGTCGTCCACGGTTGCCCCCCTTGGACATTGCAACTCAGGCAGGCTTTGTGCCGGGGCCGCCAGGTCGTAAGGGTCAACGATGATGTGCCTCGTCTCTCCAGCGTCGATGGCCTCCGGACTGAGCCCGCGTGAAACAATCATTCGCCAACCCGATGGCGTGGAAAACATAAAACCAGGTTTGACCCTCCCGTCGCGCGGATGTAACGGATGTGCCGGACCGATTTCGACCGGTTGGAACGAGTGGCCGCGCATCTCCAACCGCACCAACCGGTTGCCTGCGCCGGTAATCAGACTTTTTCCGTCGTGACCAATCTGAAGCGGCGAGAGAACGCAACCGAGGAGATTGTCGAGACGTTTTTTCGTCGTGTGTGCCACCAGCTTGCCCTGCTTGACGTCGAACACCCACCACGCCTTAGGTTTCCATTGCTGAATGATGACCAGGGGCGCGGCGGGAGAAGCGAAAGCCCATGTCGCACGGAGCCGATCTTCACCAGTCTTATAGCTGCCAGCCAGACGATGGCGCTCCGCTTCGGGCACACGCATCTGTCGGCCGACCGTCAAGTCTTGCGGGTCGTAGACGACAAGCGATCCACCGTCGCGCACGAGGGCGATTCCTTCGCTGCATCGGACTATGCAGACCGCATCCGTTGGCCCGAAGGGTGTGCTTTTTCCTGTGCCGAGATTGAGGGTCTCGGGCTGGTAGCCTGACGAGTCGTTCAATAGCAGAACTTCACGTGGATTGCATCCAACCTCGACGGAGCGGACTCTCTCGCGAAACGGCCCCATCCTCAATTGCGTGAAGGTGGCCCCGGCCGATTCATGCATCTCCGTGCCGTGGAGAGTACTTCTTTTGCTGATCCACCGATTCGACGTGTCGAAGGTCGCCTCCTCGACTTCCAGTGCGATCGAGGATTGCATCGGTGGAGGTTCATATCCGGGTACGGCCGTTGGGATCCCGCCGGATCGTAGTTCAATAATCTGACGCTGCTTTTCTTCCTCAATTGCCCGCCTGATGTCCGGAAGGAGATATAGAGTGGAGCCGACTAATAGGAGAACACAAGAACCCAACAAGCAGAGAACCATTCCAACTACGGCATGAGCTATCGCGCCCGGCACGCTGCGACGGTGACATATTCCGACGATGGCGAACACAAAGGCTGCGATCAATGCTACCCCATAACCCACCAGGGACCATCTTGCCGCTTCGAATTCCGGAAGAGGCATGATCAGCAGAATCAGGCACGGGACCACCAGCAGCGGAATCACCCAACTCATCACGACCATGGTTTTCACAAAGGACGGCTTGATCGCCAGTCGGTATCCGACGATCGGTTCCGCCTCAACGACCTGAGCGTCGTCCGGCTTGCCCGGCGAAGGTAACTGGTCACGGTTCATGGAAGCTACCGATACTGAGTAAAGCCACAACTGCTAATCCCATCGCACTGCCAGGAATCTCGATCGTACGCAAAAAAGAAAAAAGGGGGTAGGTCCACTCTCTGTGAACAGGTTTGCTGTATTGGCGGTCCACGGGGACGGAGCGTCGATTCGAGCCCGGAATCAGTAGGGGTCGCGCCATCGCATCACTCTATCTGCTCGGGCTCAGTTCAGCATGAACCGGACCGGCAGGCGGACGGTGTACGGGATCGGGCGGCCGAAGCGCCGGGCGGGTGCAAAACGCCAACTCCGGATCGCCTGCATCGCCTCCGCATCCAGAATGGGATGGCCGCTCGAAGTCGAAATCTCCAGACTGCCGACCTTCCCTTCCGCCGTGACCAGGATTTGCAGGATCACCGTGCCTTCCAGCCGCTCGACGTACGCGCGGTGCGGATAGCTGGGCGGGCGGTTGTCCAGCATCTCCGGCAGCGTGTCGGCACTGGTGCCGACTGACTCTTGCCGCGGGATCGAAACGACCGGAACGGCGGCCGATCGGGATTCCCGTGAAATCTCGCGAGCCGGCGGCTTCTCGGCACGCGGCAAGGAAAGCGGCACGCGGCGCGAAACCGCTTCCGACGGAGCAGGCATCAGACGATCGGCCATCGCCAACTCGTCCGTCGTCGCCTCGGAAACATCGGTCGGCGACTGCGTGTACATCGTCTCGGGAGGGACATAGACCCGGTCGGGCAGAACGATGACCTTGGGTTCCGGTTGCACGATCCTCACGGCGGGCATCGGCGGTTCCGGCCGCGTCCAACTCGACGCCAACTCTACTCGGGCCAGCGTTTGTTGCCCGGGCAATCGCGGTGACTCGAAAAATATCGCCCCGAACCAGGTGGTTGCCACCACCGCACCCATCACGTGGACCACGAACGAACCGCCCCAACTCGTTGTGTGCGGGTGGGTTGCGCCGATGCGGAGCAGGTTGTTGACGAAGCCGTGCATGGTCGAGTGCGTCAATCGCGAGTATCGAGGACAACCGGGGGCCGCTTTGCCTGGCGGCGACCTCCATTATTATGCCGGAATGGCCCCGGGTATGCAACCCGTGCGAATCCCGTGCCGTTCGCAGTCAGGGCGGTATTTACCGATACCTTGATCTGGGGGTCGGGATCACTCTACCCCCACCCTATCAACTCGCGAATTGAGGGGGGAATATTCCCGGATGGGTGGTTTCCCGGTCGTCGTCCCGGAGAACCCTGGCACGCAGTGCCAGGGCTTTTGCTCTCACTGGACGCTCGACTCAGAAAAACCGTTCGTAGCCGAAGTGGCCGGAAGTCCCCGCTCCGTCGACGCCCGACCCGTGGACCCGGTACCACTCGTTGAAGATATTCTCGACGCCGAGGGCAATCTGCTCGTTCTCGCGGAGCCGCATTCCGAAGTTGACGTTGACGATACCGTACGCGGGGGTTCCGCCGGGCGGAATCCGCGAGTCGCGAATGTCGCGCTGGCTGAGGCGACTCTGCCGCCCGGCGATCCAGCCGTAAATGTCGAACCAGTTCCGCATCTCGCGGTCGCGCCACCGCAGTCCGATCACCCCTTGGGCGGGTGGAATCCGGCTCATCGGCTCGCCCTTCGTGTAGTCCTGGCCATAGATGTAGGTGTAGTTGCCGAAGATGCTCCACTCGGGCGTGGCCAGGTACTCGGCGGCCAGCTCGACGCCCTGCAGCCCGGCCGAGGCGACGTTCTGGCGTTGAAGGATGCGGATCGTTGCGGGCGGAGGGCTCGGATTGGGAATCGTGCCCACCTCGTTCCGGACGATCAGGTCGTCGAGCATCGTCCAGAAGTAGAACGTCTGCATCCGGAGCCGATCGTAATCGAATTTCAACCCCACTTCATACCCGTAGCTCGTCTCGGGGGCCAAGTTGGGATTCGGGATGTCGATCCCCTCGTTGACGTTGTCGGAGATACTCGTCAGCTCGTCGAGGTTCGGCGCCCGGAACCCTTCGGCCACCGAACAGACGAACCGCAGGTCCGGGCGGATCTCGTAACTGAAGCCGACCATGCCCGACCAGTTCTGGAAAGTGGGATAGATCTGCAACGGGGTGTAGATCAGGGGCGGCGGCGGAAACGGGTTGATTGTGACAGTCTGCACCAGCGACCCGGCGCCGATATTCGTATATCGCACTCCGGTGGTTGCGCGGAGCCGCCGGGTCAGGTCGACTTCCCACTGGAGAAACGCCCCCAGCCGTTCGTAGTAACTGCCGGGGGGGAATTGCGGCGGGCCGACGTCCTTCCAGGCGGTGACGTGGTCGTGGTACCAATCGACGCCGGTGGTGATCTGTCCCAGCAGACCCAGGTCGCGGGCGCCCACCACGTTCATCCCGACCGTATTGACGTTGAATTCGGCTCGCCGCACGGCCGTCCACGTCGGTTTGAGTCGTTTTGTGAACTCCTTCTGGCGGTTGTAGGATGCGGTGAACTCGATCGTGTCGAAGGTGCCGCTCAGATCGGTCGCCTGGTAGCGTAGGTAGGCGAGGTCGCGTTGCTGCGGATCGAACCGCCGGGCTTCCCCCGGCCACTTGTCGGTCCGCGGCACGTTCATCTGCTCGAAGTGCTGTAGCGAGATGGTCAGCAACTGGTTGTCGGCGATCAGGTGGTCGAGGCGGATGTCGCCCGCATACTGGCTGTAGTCGGTAAACGGCTGGACGCCGCGGCCGCCGCCGCGGTAGAGATCGTTGAAGTTGCCGTAGCTGCCGCCGCTGAACATCCCCCAGCCGTCGCTCGACCGGGTGACGTTCAATCGGGTGTAGCTCCCGTTGTCGGCCGTCGCGTAGCGCTCGATGAACTGCCCGCCCAGGGACTGGTAGAACCGCGGGTCGGTTTTTCGGGTGACGACGTTGATCACGCCGCCGATGGCGTCGGAGCCCCAAAGGACGCTCTGCGGCCCGCGGACGACCTCGATTCGCTCGATCATGCCGGGATCGATCGTGCCGAAGTACTGGTTCGGCCCGTACCGGAACGTCGAGTTGTTCAACCGGATGCCGTCGATGAGGATCAGCGTCTGCGGCCCGGTCAGGCCGCGGATAAACGGCGAGGCCTGGCCGGCGCCCGTCCGCTGCACCATGATCCCCACCTCGCGCTCGATGGCCTCGATCGGGGTGCGGGGCTGCCGCTCCATCAGGTCCTGCGGCGTGACGATCGTCGTCGCCTGGGAACTCTCGAAGACCGATTGCGTCCCGCGCAATGCCGAGGAAAGTCCCTCGTACTCCTGCTGCATCAGATTGGGGTAGCTGCCCGGAACGTTGTACGGGTTGCGTGCCGGGCGTACTTCGACTTCGTCGATGATCGGCGGCTCGTCCGGCTGCACCAGGACCTCCGGCATCAGCGGCGGTTCCCCCGCCCGCGGGGGCGCCGGAGCATCATCCGCCGGAAGCACCAGATCCTCGAGCTCTTCCTGGGCAACCGCCAAACTCACAAACAATGCGCACACGATCGGCGCAACAACAAACGCCCTCCTGGAAAACATCATGGGTTCGGACTCCCCCGAATCGGCCACACGGTCGTTGCCCAAGGCTAGACCGGAATATGCCGAAAGATCGCGATTGTCCGAATAATCGGGTCGTAACCATTATGCGGGTTAGGTAAAGCCGAACTGCCAGAAAAGCCTCGCCAGACGCCCCATCTTAACACGGATTGCCAATCCGTCCTACGATTCCTTTTCTGCAACTGACGGGTTAACGCTTCCGCCGCACCCAACAAACCATGAGCATCGCGAGTTCCGCCGCGGAGACAGCGATCATCAGGTACATGCGGAGTTCGTGTTTTCCTTTTGCGAAATTCTCGTAGCAGAACCAGCCGCCGACGAAACAAGCGACGACCATGGCGAGCAAGTCCCCCACTAGCGAAATTCGGGTGGTTTGCAGCAGGGAAGCCACCAGCGCCGCCGCGCCCATGACCAACCCGAACCACAACCCGCTCGTTCCGCCCGGCTCCATGAAATAGCGGTAGAGCCCGCTCAGAATGACCGCCACGCCAAAACATGCCGTAACGGCCGCAACCATTTTTCGAGACATCGTCGAACGACTCCTGCGGCTACCTTTTCTTCAGTGTGACCCCGACACCGGCCCCTTCCATCAGGAGAAACGACGTCTCCAGCTTCGGGTCCTGGGTGATCGCCTTGATGTAACGCGGGTCTGGGGCCGGGCCGCGCATGTTGTGGGCGATGATCAAGCCGCCGGGACGGACCAGCGGTAACAGCTTCTCCAGGTAGTCGATGTAGCCAGATTTATCGGCATCGAGAAACAGAATGTCGATCGGCTCTTTGTGCCGGCTGACCGTTTTGTGGGCGTCTCCTTCAATAATGGTGATGATGTCATCCACGCCGGCCTTCTTGAAGTTCTTGCTGGCGATCTTGACCATTTCGGGACTGATCTCGTGCGTATATAGCTTTCCGCCGGTCTTCCGCAGCGCCATGGCAAACCAGACGGCCGATTCACCGGTCGAGGTGCCGATCTCGACCACCCGTTTCGCATCGACTGCTTCGGTGAGTTGCCTGAGCAGGCGTCCATCGTTGGTCGAGACGTTGGCATGACGAGGTCCCTTGCGCATCTCGTCGAGCCCTGCGAGAATCTTTTTTTCCACGTCGTCTTTGGGCAGCAGCGGGTTCTCGTACTCGCTGGCCGCCGGCCCGAAACGCCCCGGGCCCCGCCTTCCGGGACCACGCGGCGGACCGCCCGGGCCAAATCCCGGCGGGCGCAGCTCCTCGGCCGTAAGCTTGCCGTCCTTGTCCTTGTCCGCTTCTTTCAGCTTCGCCGCGGCGCCGTCGATCTCGTCTTTCGTGAGAACTCCGTCTCCGTCGGCGTCGAACAGCGAGATCAGCGGGTGGAAGCGGCCCGGGCGCTGTGCCTGCGCCGTGGTCGCAAAAATCCCCAAAACCGCCATGGCAATTAGCACCTTCGATTTCATGAGTCGTTCTCCCTTGGGTTGAGTGTGGTGCATTGAGGATAGACGACAGCGTCATTTCGTCAAGTAGAGCTTCCCGCGGGCGGTCTTTCGCAGCCGGTACATCTCGCCAGCGTGCTCGATCCACAGCTCCCCGTGGCCTCGGAACAGTTCCGAAGAATGGTAGATCGGGGGACGCGGGTCCCGGTCGCCGGGCAATTCCTCGTCCCGTTGCTCGTCACTCGATCGTTCGTCCATGGTTCGCGAAAGGCGGCTCGGGCGCGACCAACGGTCGCAGCTTTATGTGACCCCGCACGCAGTGCAGGGGCTTTTCTATCCACTATCCACCACTCACCACTCACCACTCACTACCGCTTCGGCCGGCAATACGACAGGGCCAACAGGGCGTAACTGGTCACCAGCTTCGGGTCGCCTTCGAGCCAGCGGGTGTTTTCGTTGACCCAGGAGCCGTCGGGTCGTTGCCGCGAGGCGAGTTCTTCGGCCAGCTCGCGGCGCCAATCGTGTTTCACGTCGCGGGCGTCGACGAAGTAGTCGATGGCCATCGCGTCGAACGTCTTGGCCATCGTGTGGTAGTAGTAATACAACCCCGCGGTACCCAGCCCGCCGTTGTGTTTCAGGTCGTAGTTCTTGCGGATCCATTGATGGGCGGCCTTCACCCGCGGATCGTCCGGCCCGAGCCCCGCGTAGATCATGCTCTTCAGGCCGGCGTAGGTCATGCTGGGGTAGCTTCTCAGCCCGCCGTCAGGCGTTTCGCCGCTTTTGCTGCCGCCGCCGGCTGCGCACGTGTAGTAGAACCCGCCGTCGGGGTTCTTGGGAGCAAAGGGCGTCGTGTTGTATTCGGTTTCGAGATTCTGGCATCGCGAGATGAAGACCAATGCCTTGATCATTGTTTCGTCGTCGGCTCCGTTGCCGCAGGCCCGCAGGGCGTCGATCAGGAAGGCCGTATTCGACAGATCAGGCCGCTCATGCTCTCCGTATCCAGCCCCGCCGAAGGAGAGATCGGACAGCTCCTTGCCTTCGCCTTCATCCCACTGGAGCCCTTTGAGAAACGTCTCCGCCCGGCGGATGGTCTTGTCGTAGCGGCCGCCGCGGTTGGCTTCCTGGAAACAGATCAGGGCCAGGCAGGTCTCGTAGTTGCGAAGAAAGGTGCCGGGGGCATGGATCCCGCCGTCCGGCCGTATCGAGCGCTCCAGATACCGAAGGCTTTTCGCCACGAGCGGATCACTCGGGCTGCGGCCGTGCCGCAGGATGGCGGTGGTGGCCAGGGCGGTCACACCGATACCGGTCTCCTTGCTGTACGCCCCGTTTTCATCTTGTCCCCGGGTGCGAAGGTAGTCGATTCCCCGGTCGACGGTCTGCCGGAAGATTTTCGGATCGGGTCCGAGCCGGCCGGCCGCTTCGGCAGCGGCGGAGCAGATTACCCCGACTACAAGGAAGGACGCAACGACAACAGCAACCACTTTTTTTCGCGAATATTTCATCGTATGTCCTCCGGAAGAAATTGATACAAAGCCGCGACCAGTGGTCGCGGGAACCCCTGGTAAAGTTTCCCAACTCATCCTGTTTCGCGGCGGAGATTGTGGCGTCGGCTTTTTTGTTCCGCAAACCCTGGCCCCGCTTCTCCGCGACCAGTGAGGCTGTGACTTTTTGTAGGGAACGCCCTCTGTGGCGTTCCGAAACCCGGAAAACACGCTCGTTGCTGCTTCCCGGAACGCCACAGAGGGCGTTCCCTACAGACTGAACGTGTCAAACGCCAAAAAGTCACAGCCTCAGTGGTCGCGGCTTTGCAGGAAAGTGTTCCGAACATTACGATAGGACCGCGGACGGCACACGGAGTGTGCCTGCTACTTTTCTTGCGTAAAGACAGCCCGAGCGGAAGAGCCGGGGACGCCTGGACCTACTCGACGACGGCACGATCGGGTCGAGCAAAAATCAGTGCGACGCCTCTTGGCGGACAGCACATCCCCGGTCTTCCGGCCCGGACTATCGACAGAGGTTCTTCAAAAAACAAAAACAATTTTCCCCAGGCCCGTCCTGCGGAGAAAACGCGAAACCGAACGGATACCGGTTTTCCAGGTCCACGGAATCGATGGGCATCCGTCTTGTTGTTCCCGTGCTTCTGGGCACCCTCCTTTCTTGGTTTTGTCTGGAGTTGTGCGTTTTCTCCGTAGGACAGGCCTGGAGAGAGGTTGTCTCGCGGGAGAGGTCCACTACTCAGCGAGACTGCATTTCCCATGCCAATCGCTTCTGGGGTAACCGTACGGCGGGGTTTCTGTTAGTATGAATCTGCTGTGGAACCCGCCAATCAGGGTTCCCGCAACAGAAACTGGCATAAGGGTGCTTGCAGCGATTTTATGTTTCGCAACTCGCCGGCGTGTCGGTCGTTTCGACACGTCTGTCGAAGATTGCGACGGGTAACCTCCAGCGATAATCAATCCAAGAAAGATATCCATGCGGTGGCCCATCCGAATTCAGTTGACCCTGCCGATGCTCTCGATCGTTGTGCTGACGATTGTGCTGGTCAGCGGGGCAGTCGCGTGGTGGCAGGCGGCGCGGGCACGCGCACGCCAGCAGCGCAATCTGGGCCGCACGGTCGATACGCTCACCCACGGCTCGTTCCCGTTGACCGAAAGCGTCTTGGAGCAGATGAGCGGTCTCTCCGACGCCGAGTTCGTTCTGCTCGACTCGCAGGGCGAGGTCCAAGGCAGCACGCTGCTGCTTGCGGACGACGGGTGGGAGCCGATTCGGCGTCTGCGTCTGCGGCAGCCCTCGGAGCGGTTCTCGGCTTCTTCGCCGATCGAGCTTGCCGGGCGAACCTACTTTTGCGATCGGGTGCCGGTGGCCCGCCGGCTCGCTTCCGGCCGGACCGCCTCGCTGGTGGTGCTTTATCCGGAGGACCGCTGGTGGGCGACAATCACCCAGGCCGCGCTGCCGGTGCTGGGAGCGGGGGCCGTTATGGCGATCGTGGTCATGCTGGTAACCGCCGTGCTGGCGCAGCGGATCGTCCGGCCGATCCGGCGGCTGGGCGATCAGGCGGCCGCGGTGGCCGACGGCGATTTCACACCCGTCGCCGTTTCGAGCCGCGACGACGAAATCCGCGATCTGGCCGTCTCGATCAACAGCATGACCGAGAAGCTCAGCCGGTACGAGAGCGAAGTCCGCCGCAGCGAACGGCTGCGCACGCTCGGGCAGCTCGGCGCAGGTATGGCCCACCAGTTGCGGAACGCCGCGGCGGGGGCTTCCATGGCGATCGAACTGCACGGCCGCGAGTGCCCCGTGGCCGGCGATTCCGAATCGATCGACGTCGCCGCGCGGCAATTGAAGCTCATGGAGTCGTACCTGCAACGTTTCCTCACGCTGGGCCGTTCGCGACCGGCGCCGCACGAGAAGGTCTGCTTGCAGGAAGTGGTCGACGACGTTGCCGAGTTGGTGGGGCCGGCCTGCAAACACGCGAAGATCGAGCTTGTGCTCGAGAAACCGGCCGAGCCGATCCACGTTCAGGGCGACGGCGAATCGTTGCGGCAGTTGTTGGTCAACATCGTTCTCAACGCGGTCGAAGCGGCCGAGCGCCATAGCGAGACGGCCGCCCGAGGCGACTCGCCCGGCCGGGTGATCGTCGAACTGGAAAAGACCCACCCGAGTGCCGTATTGCGGGTGCTCGATACGGGGCCCGGCCCCGCCGCCGAAGCGAAGGACCAGCTCTTCGAACCGTTTATCACCGAGAAGCCCGACGGCACCGGATTGGGTCTCTACGTCGCCCGCCAGATCGCCGAAGCCCACGACGGTACGATCAACTGGCACCGACGGGGGGAGATGACGTGTTTCGTAGTGGAACTCCCGGCGAGCCGCGGATAGCATCCCGCTATTTCGAAATGACAATCGCCATCGCCTGACCGAAGGGAGTGTGGTTCAGGAGCATTGCGGTCGGTTTTTCGATCTTCATGGGGCGGTCGCGGATGACGTTGACCGGGCAGGCGGGATCGGGGGTTTCGTAGTTGAGTGTGTGCGGGACCTGCCCCCGCCCGATCGCGAGAACGCTGACGGCCATTTCGACGGCGCCGCTTCCGGCGCCGAGGTGTCCGAAGAAGCTCTTCGGGGCGGTGACGGGCACGTCGCCCAGGGTGTCGCGAATGGCCGCCGCTTCGATGCGGTCGCCGTGGATGGTGCCGGCGCCGTGGGCGTTGACGTGTCCGATGTCGGCGGGTTCAAGGCCGGCATCGGCCAGCGCGCCGGTGATGGCATGACGGATGGCATCTCCTCGCAGCGGTTGTCCGTTGCGGATCGGCTCGAACGTGCTGGCATATCCCAGGATGCTTGCCAGGACGGCGGCGCCGCGTGCTTCGGCATGGCGCCGGGTTTCGAGGACAAACGCGCCGGCGCCTTCGCCGCCGACCATGCCGTCGCGATCGGCGTCGAACGGCCGACAGGCGCCGGCCGGGTTGTCGTAGCGCTCGGACATTCCGAACGTGCGGTAACGGGCCCAGAACGTGGGGTTGATATGGGTGCCGCCACCGCCGGCTATCATTGCGTCGGCTGCGTTGCGTTCGATAACTCGGACCGCCTCGGCCACCGCCGAGAGGCTGGAGACGTCGCCGAGCGTAAGCGAGTTGTTGGGGCCCCGGGCATCCTGGGCGATGCCGATGTGGCAGGCCGGCATGTTCGGGAGGTATTTCAGCATCCAAAGCGGATACATTTCGGCCATGGCCGTTTCACCCCAACGGTCGAAGTTGAATTTCCCGTCCGTGATGCAACCGCGGTAGACGTCGACCAGTTCGGACAGCTCGCAGGCGATCAATTCGGAACCAAAGACGATCCCGAGCCGCTCGGGGTCGATTGCCCGATCGTGGAATCCCGCCTCGGCGCAGGCCAGGTCGGCGGCCGTGAACGCGAGTTGGATGTCGCGGCTCATCACTTTGAGGCTTTTTCGAGGGCGGACGTACTGCTTGGGGTCGAAATCGTCGATGCTGGCTCCCACCGGGACCGCAGCGTCTCGATCGTAGAGATCGCCGTAGCACTCGAGGCGGCCCACGCCGCTTCGTCCCTCGGAGAGCGAGGCCCAAAAATCCTCGGTCTCGATGCCGATCGGGCTGGCAACCCCGGTTCCGGTGATAACGATTTCCTGTTTCGGCGCCATGCTCTACAACCTGCGGTGCGGGCAAGAATCCTCAACCATCAATCCTAGCTTTGCCTTCCCGACCCTGCAAGGGGGAACGGGAGAGCGGGGAAACGGGGGAGCGGGAGACTACCTGCCGATGGGCTTTTCGTAGATTCTGTAGGTCTTGTGTCGCCTCCCGCCGACGGCTTCGATGGTGCGGTTGACCAGGTAGTTGTTCTCGTCGGTCCAACCGAGTTCCGCGCCGGTGTAGCCGAGCACGTTTTTTCCGAAGTCAAGTGTTTCGAGGATCAACAATTCGGCGATTCCACGGCGGCGGTATTCTTCGAGGACATTGAGGACGACCATTCGGGCGGTCTTGACACGCCGCATGCGCCGAGCCAGCCGGACCAACCCGATTGGGAAACCGCAGGTTGTCAGGCGGCCGTTGAGTGGGCGAATGGCCTCGTTGAGGTCGGGCAGGGTGATCGAGCCACCGACCGGATTGCCGTCGATCTCGGCCAGAAGGATGAGTTGAGGAACGGCGATCTGCGAGAGGCGTTTTGCCAGGTAGTGGAACTCGGCGTCCGTGAGCTTGACGAAGCCCCAGTGTTTGCACATCGATTGGTTGTAGAGTTCCTGGAGGTGTTGCACCTCGGTGGCGAATTCCTTTTTGCGAAACGGCCGGACGGTCACCCCGCCGCGCTTGGCCAGCCGCTCGGCCCTGCGGCGCCACTTGGTGAGCATGTCGTGTGGATCGTCGAACCACCAGGCGTACAGGTCCTTGATCTTGGTCAGTCCCCACGATTGGAGCAAGCCGGCATAGTAAGGGCGATGATGGTTCATGATGACGCGGGGCGGCGTGTCGAACCCGTTGACCAGCAATCCGCAAGGGTAGTTGGTCGAGTAGTCGATCGGTCCCATGATGGCCGAGCGCCCGCGCCGACGAAGCCAATCGGCGGCGGCATCCAACAAGGCGCCGGCCGATTCTTCGTCGTCGAAGCACTCGAACATCCCGAAGCAACCCACGTTCGCGTTGTTCTGCTCATTGTAACGCGGGTCGTCGCTGGCGAGGATTCGTCCGACCGGCGTACCGCCTCGCGTGGCAAGAAACAGCGTTGCGTCGCCGTGCTTGTAGAACGGGTGCTTTTTGGAATTCAGAAATTCCTTGATATCGGTCAACAGCGGCGGAACCCATTGCGGGTCCTCGGCGTAGATTTGCCACGGGAGTCGAATGAAGCGTTCGAGGTCGGCCCGCGTGCGGACTCCGTGTACTTCAAGCGTTCCCTTGGGGGGCGGCGTCGCGCGAACAACGAGGGGCCGGCGTCCGGGCGCGGTGATTGCGGTTCTCTCTTGCGGCTCAGTCTTGTCCGCCGTTCCGCTTTCGGACAACGCGTCCTCTCGGGGTTGTTCGTAATCCAGGTCGTACAGGCGGTAGGTCTTAATCCGCTTCGCGCCGCCTTTTTCCAGGCTTCCCTTGGACAGGGCGTTGGATTCCATCACCCAGGAAAATTCGGCTTCCTCGAGGTCCCATTTCAGGGCCATCGGAACCAGTCCGTGCATCAGACAGAGTCCCATCCCCAACCGCTGGTACTCGGGGATCACGTTGGTGCTGATCAGGCGGATTTTCTTGATCGCTTTCTTATTGCGCAGCAATCGCAGGAAGCCGAAGGGGAACAGGCGGCCGTCGATTTGCCGGATGCGCGGGTTGTAGTCGGGCATGCCGAAGCACGCGCCGATCATTTTCCCGTCAATCTCGGCTCCCACGGCCAGTTGCGGCACGATCAGGTGGCGGAGTCCCCGGGCAATGTGCGACACCTCGGCCTTCGACATCGGCACAAACCCCCAGGAGTTGACCAGCGAGCGATTGTAAATCGACAAGAACGCTTCCACGTCTCTCAGAAAATGGGAGGTATCCAGCGGGCGCAAGCAGACACCGTAATGCTCGATGATCTGCTCGGCGACCGGTTTCAGCTTCGCCTGGATCTTCGGCAGCATTTCCCGGCGTCCCCAATAAGCGTACAAGTCCTGCGTCTTGCGGAAGCCATAACCTTCGATCAGCCGGACGTAGTACGACGGGTTGTAGGTCATCATGAAGGTAGGCGGGGAGTCGAACCCGTCGATCAACAAACCCAACTCGTAGGTCTGCGACGGGTTGACCGGCCCGCGCAGACGGTGGATGTCCTGGTCGGCAAGCCACCCGGCCACTGCGTCGAACAAGGCGTTGGCCGCCTGCTGATCGTCCACACACTCGAAGAATCCAAAAAACCCGCGACGTTCCCGGTGGTATTGGTTGTGGCCGTGATTGAGTATCGCCGCGATCCGGCCACAGACCTCCCGGCCGCGGAAGGCCAGAAACGTCTGGCAGCAGTTCCTTTCGTAGAATGGATGGGGACGGTAACCGACCAACTCCTTCTGATTGCCCCGCAGCGGAGGGATCCAGTTCGGGTCGTTCCGGTACAAGGTCCAAGGAAACTGCAAGAATTGCTTCCGTTGGCGACGCGTGACTACTCGTCTAACAGTTACTTCGGACATGGTAACCGGCCGGCAGGCCTCCTGAGCCGCGCAAGGGGAGGGTTTCGCATCAGTAGAATCCAAGCCACCAACCCGCTGGAGGGGCGTGCTCGCAAACTTGTCAATCCTGTTTCCAGACACAATCACCTCGCTGTAAACAATATTCGCCCTGTTTCCCCAGGTAAGGCCAACCAAAACGCCAACGGGGCCCACTTCGGGGAGACCTGCCTGGTACGGCACCCACGAATAATCCGGGTTAGATAAACGTTCGCGACGTTTTCCAGCGACCAGGGTTGTTGACACTGGAAACGGGTCCGTTCTAATGGGGGCCAAAGGGCAGCGCAACCCGGGTTATTGAGAAGCATTTTCGGCAAGGCCCGCACCGTGGCCTCGCACCCCCCCAGGAGAACTGCATGGTGACCGGCGAATCAGGAGGACTTGCCGAACGGCTGGCACCCAAGGGGCGCGTCCGGCAGGACGAGACCAAAGACGGCCCCTTTGCCCGCCAGATCGCACTTTCCAACGGACTGACGTTCTATCTCGCTTCCCGCCGAATGCTGGGCGCGATCAAGTTTCTGCGCAAGGAGATTTTCGGCCGCCAACGCTACTATCGCTCGGGGTTCGAGATTCGCCCTGAGGATACGATTATCGATATCGGGGCGAATATGGGGATGTTCGTGATGTGGGCGGCGCCCCAGGCTCCCCGAGGACGCATCGTCGCCATTGAACCGATGGACGTGGTCGACAGCATGGACCTGAACGTCCGGCTCAATGACCTGAAGAACGTCACCGTGCTCCAGGCCGCCGTCGGCAAGGACGGCGAAGAGCTGGAGTTCATCGACTATCCGGGCTTCAACATTGTCTCCCACAAGATCGGGGTTCGGCCGGCCTGGACCACCCGGCTACTGATCGGCCTGCTGTTCTTCAGGTATCGGGCGGATCCGGTGCGGATGAAAGCGCCTTGCGTGTCGCTGGGAACGATCATGGATGATCTCGACCTTCAGACGGTCAACTACCTGAAGATCGACTGCGAGGGAGGCGAGTACGAAATTTTCAGAAACCTCGCTCCCGAGCATTGGCAGCGGATCGAACGAATCGCCATGGAATTCCACGAACTCGAACCCGGTAACCGCTATTCCGAATTGGTCTCGCTGATGGAATCGCACGGTTTTCACGTCGAGGTCCGCAAACCGTTGTTGGACTATTACTTCATGAAGTTCGGCGAGCTTTGGGCGCGTCGACTCTGACCTTTCTCCTCGGACTCATGGCCAAAATCCTGGTTACCGGCGCAAATGGATTTGTCGGATCGCAATTGATCCGGACGTTGATAGCGCGGGGGGATGACGTCACCTGCCTTGTCCGCCGGACTTCGTCGCTGGAAATGATCGAGACGCTCGACGTAAATCTGGCGTACGGTGACGTAACCGACCGCAGCAGCGTGCTCTCGGCAATCGCCGGTACGGAACTCGTCTATCACGTGGCGGGGTGTACCAGGGCGGTTCGCGCGGAGGAGTATTATCGGGTAAACGGATATGGAACGGGCAACGTGCTTTGGGCTTGTGCCCGGCAGACAACGCCGCCGGCCGTTGTCATGGTTTCGTCCTTGACGGCGGCGGGACTGGCGGTGAATGGACGAACGGGGCGAATGCGGACGGAATTGGACCCGCCGAAGCCCGTCTCGCACTACGGCCGCAGCAAGCGGCTGGGAGAACGCGTGGCCGAACAGTTCGCCGGACAGGTACCCGTCACCATCGTTCGCCCGCCGATCATCCTCGGCGAAGGGGATCGGTTGGGGCTCGCCGTGTTCTGGGCAATCGACCGGTTCCGCATCCACATGTCGCCGGGAATCGCCCGGTATCGGTTCTCCGTGATCCATGTCGCCGACCTGGCCCGGTTGCTGATCCTGGTGGCCGGGCGCGGCAAGCGACTGCCTGCGCCGGAAGACCGCGATGCCTCGCCGGCACAAGGATATTACTTCGCCGCCGCCGAGGAGCATCCCAACTACGCCGATCTCGGCCGCATGATCGGCCGGGCGCTCGGGCATCGTCTCGTGTACAGCCTGTACATCTCGACGCCGCTGGTCTGGATGGTGTCGGGCGTATTTGAAGCAGCAGGGCGAGCCCGCGGCCGGCCGTTTTACCTGAACCTCGACAAGACCCGCGAAGTGACCGCCGGTTCCTGGGTCTGCTCGCCGCAGCGGGCGGTCGACGAGTTGGGCTTCGCCGTCGGCGCCCCTTTGACCGAAAGGTTGCGCCAGACGGCCGAGTGGTATCGAAAGCACGGGTGGCTGTGAAAAGGAAAGATTCGACAAGGGATCCTTGAAACGCCCTTCAACGACGTTTCTCCTTCGATGCCTTCTCTTCCGCCAGGATGTCCTCTCCGATGCACAAAGCAAGCCGGCCCAACAAGCGAGCGTAGATCAGCATTGCCGCGGCAAGCGCCGGTCCGGAAACGAACGGGGCCAACCACGGCACGAAATCGCTGGCAACCGTAACGGCACACCACGCCACGGTTATCGCGCCGGTTTCGAGGTAGAAGAGGAGCCACACCAGCCATTGCGCTCCCATGGTCCCCGTCACCTTGGAAATCGCCAGCGGCAGCCAAGCCGAGCCCGCCGCCATCGCCGACAACAGAAAGATGGGAAATATCACAAGCGCTACGAAGACCGAAACGAGCGTTCCCACGGCCGACACGAGCGGCGCCGTAACGGGGTTGACCGACGACAGCCAGGAAAAAGGAACCCATACGAGGGCCCCGATCAACGCCGCCTCCGTGAGCAGAACCATGACATAGAGCCAGCACCATCCCCATTCCTTCCAGTCGATGCCCACCTCGATATCGACGGAATCCCATCCGCAGGCCGTCTCTTCGATCACCTTCAGGCAGCAGGCAAAGGCATACGCCGTGGTGAGAAGACTCAGCGCGATCGTGGGGAGCGCGAGCGCCCGGAACGCGATCAATCCTACGTGCGCCGCGGCGTAGAACATGAATCCCAGCAGAAGAAACGTCAACACGAACCCCAACGAAATGACCGCCCAGTAGCCCACCGAATCCATGTACCAGGGGAAGTTGAAGACGCCGGAGAACATGGGCCATTCGGGCGGCGGTGGAGGCTCGGCCTCCACGACACGCGGCTTTTCCGCGTCGCGCATCAGTTTCTCGACATTGATGGGCAGCGGGGCACGCTCGGCCGGCCCGCTAGTCCCGTAGGTGTCGTCCTCGCTGTCCGGCGCCGTGGGGAAATGGTCGTCGTTTTCCTGCGGTGCGGTCATTCGGTCCCCTGTTGCACGTCGGATGTGCCTCACCCCGCTCGGGTCGGCACACGGTCCATAGATTATAGCGGCCGTATCGTTTGTCCGCGACCATCCCCCGTGATATAATCCGGTTATGTCCGAATCCTTCCAACCCGATGACAGACCCAAACGCCGGTGGTATCAGTTCTACCTCTGGCACCTGTTCGTGCTGGTGGCCGTCGTTGCGATTGGGTGTGCCTGGTTTCGGTGCAAGATGGTCGAGGCCGACCGGCAGAGGGAAGTGGTGGAGGTGATTCAGGGTCTCGGCGGGCGGGTACACCACGACTACCAATCCGATGGCGACGGCGGATGGTTGCGTAACTTCCTCGGGCCGGTTTTGCTCGGTGATGTGGCCGAAGTCCGGCTTGATACCCCGCAAATCAACGACGATGCGCTCGCGCATCTTCAGGAGTTGACCAACCTTCGGACGCTGTGCCTTTGCGACACCCAGGTAACCGACGCCGGTCTGGAACATCTGTGGGGGCTCACCACGCTCGAAAATCTGTGGCTCGATGACACGTTCGTTACCGACGACGGCCTGGTGCATCTCAAGCGGCTGACCAGGCTCAAAAGCCTGGGGCTCAGCGGCACACAAGTCACCGACGACGGCCTGATGCACCTGCGGGGGCTGACCGGGCTCAAAGAGTTGCGACTTTGGAGTACGCTCGTTACCGAAGATGGTGTCAAGGAACTTCAGCAGGCGTTGCCGGGCTGCCGGGTTTCCCACACCCGATGCCCGTATACCCGATGCCCGTAGCCGCGTACGTTATGCTTTGGCATAACACCGCGTGAGTTCTCGCATTGCCCGCCTCGCGCCATGCTGAAACATGACAGAACAAAGCAGGGGGCACCCGCCCCCGGCCGATCTCGCATAACCTGCGTAGCGAGCATTTCTGCCATGTCGGGTTTCTTCCTCTTCAACTCGCCTGTCGGCACCGTCCGCTTCTCGCTGTTCCATGGCTAACGCGAGTTTATTGCCTCACTCGACGGGTGTCGACACGCGACTCTCGCCGTGTCGACAAGAGCGCCGGGAAAAAATTGACGTAAACGATTGAATTGTCTTGCAATCGCACGTCGGACGTTGTTACACTAAGTATCCCGATTCGCACGGCAGGGCATAAGGCGGCAGAACGGCCGGTAGGATCTTATGCCCTGCCGTTTCTTGTGAGAGACGGTTCTCCATGGTTGTCTCGTGCGCTTACAACGACACCCGGCGGTTGTAGACGTACCATTCCAGCAACAACACGCCGAGGCCGATCAAGAGTATCCACTTCCAGCCTTCGCATCGGGTGGCTTCCCAGGTCTGCTGTCTCTCGACGTCGACGTTGCCGATGGTGAAATCCCTCGGGCGGATGTCGCTTTCCCGGCCGTCGAACAGGTTGACGGTGAATTGCCGGAGGGTTTCGTTGCCGGATTGGACCTTGTAGACACCCAGCTCGTCCGTCTGTGTGAAGTCCGTCTTGCCCAGCTCGTCGGTTTGAACGGTTGTCGTTTTTCCGGCGGGTGTGCGAACCCGGAGGCGTGCTTTCGATTTTGGGGCTTCCAGGGCGATCGCCTTTCCCGGCCGCAGGTTGCCAGCTTCGGCCAGGTCGCGGGCGCCGCCGAGGTAATCGAACAGATTCAGCACGAAGACGGGAAAACTCGGCCGGGTCATCCAGTTCGTGCCGATGTAGCGCTGGGTCTTGCCATCGGCGCCCTCCACCTCGTTGATGATGGTGAAGCCCGTCACGGTGTCTTCGAATTGCCCCCGGGGGGCGATCGCCATAACCGGCCCGACGACGGTATCGATCAAGACGGTCGCTGCCGGCGGCGGCTTCAACGGGGTGGCCGACTGGATCAGCACGTCGCCCAGGTCGATCCACTGCATGAGCGGATGGGCCGCCTCGATGTCGATGATCGCCGGACCCTGATGCCGTTTGGCTTCCTCGGGATCGGCGGGCCAGCCGACTTCTTCCCCGGCCGACCACTGCCCGCCGGGCGGCAGGCTTCCGATCAGGAGCGTGTTCGCCCGGGGCATCACTTGGGGGCTGCACCGGTCGTAGATAATCATGTGCCAGGCCCCCCCGGCCGCCGCCTCGAGATAGTCCTTCGTTTTCAAATAGGCCGGCGACTCGACCCGGACCTCGGCGATCTTCTCGGTCGACTCGGTGATCAAGGCGAATACGAGCGGCTCGTTGCCGGGCGTGACCAGCAGCACGTTGGCCGGCTGCGGCGGGTTGATCACCCGGTAGGCCACGTTGTCCAACGCGAAATCGTCGCCCGCGGCGAGTTCCAGCATCAGCACCCCCGACTCGACCTCCCCGATATCGAAGGTCACGCCGCGCCCCCGTCTCGGGAGCAGGACCTCGACCGTTCTTTTCTTCCCGTCGCGCAGCAGCTCGACGGCAATCGACTTTCCGTGCCGTCCGCAAAGCCAAAGGTTCAGCAAGTCGTTGACTTTCGAGAGCGTGATGTCGCCGGCCTTCAGCAGGACGTCGTTCGGTTGGATTCCCGCCTTTCCGGCGGGGCTGCCGGACGCGACGCCGTCGACCAGCAAACCTTGGTTCCCGGGGACGTCGAGCCGTGCCCGGGAGGCGTCATCCGGGGTAACGCAGTCGAGGCCGATCCATTCGGCGTCGATCTGAAACCGCCCGGCGTCGATGAGCCGCTTGTCGAGGTAAAGCTCCGCCGCCACGTTGACGTCTTCCCGGCCGAAATTCCTCAGTTGCGCAAACGCCTGTAGTTCCGCGGAGTTCGATTCCTTGGGCCGGACGTTGAACGAGGTGATGGCCACGTTCGCGGCGTCGCTGTTCCCGATCGCGACATAGACCGGATCGAGATGCCCGAGCCTGAAGTCCGTCACGTCCTTGAAGTTCCCGTCGCTGAAGATGTAGAGTGTTGCGGGCATCGCCTCGGCCACCTGGTAATCTCTGGTGTCCTCGGCGCTGCGTCCCGGGTTGGCCAGTCCGGAAGCCACTTTCAGCGCCTCGGCCAGGTCGGTCGTGCGCCGTGTCGGTTCGATGGCCGCGAGGCTGCGTTTCAACTGGCGGCGGTTGTCGGTAAACGGCTGCTCGACCTTGGCGCTGTCGGCGAAACTGATGATCATGGCCGCCTCGCCGGAGGTCATTTGGTCGATCAGCTCGCCCACGCGGCGTTTCGTCTCGTCGAGCCGCGACGGCCCGGCGTCGGTCGCCTTCATGCTGGCCGAATTGTCGATCAGAAAGATGAACCGTTCGCCGGAAAGCTGCTTGCCGTGCCAGTACGGCCGCAACAGCGCCAGCATCAGCAGCAGCAACAGCAGCAATTGCAGCCACAAAAGAAGGTTGTTACGCAACCGCTGCCAGATCGAGTTGACGTGCAGGTCTTCGATCGACTTGTGCCAAAGGTAGGTGCTGGGGACTTCGATCGGCTGGCGCTTGAGCTTCAGAAAATAGAGCAGGATAATCGCCGGGGGAACGGCCGCCAGGATAACCCACTGCCACCACGTAAGCGCGTTGAGAAAACCGGGCCACATCAGCGAACGAGCCCCCTGGTGCGAAGGTAGCCGGAGATCAGGTCCTCGACGGGAACCTCGTTCCGGGCAAGCAGGTAGATCATGCCGCGGCGCGTGCAGAAGTCGCGCGCCCGATCGACGAACGCGGCCAGGGTCTTCTGGTAACGCTTCATCAGCGGCCCGCTGACGGTGATCTCGGCGACGTCGCCGTCCTCGCAATCGACCAGCCGCAGGTCGCCCTCCACCGCCGGATCGACTTCCTCGGCCGAGAGAATCTGGACCACGTAGACGTCCATGTCGCGCGAGAGAAGGTATTTCAGGGCGTCCTCGTAGCCGCTCTTGTCCATCAGGTCGGTCAGCAGGACGATAATGCCCTTGCCGGAGTTGCGCAGGCAGAAGTTCTTGATTCCTTCGGCGAGCGTGATCGATTCGCCGGGCTCGATGCCCTCGACGTGATCGAGCATTCGCCACATGCTCCGGCGTCCGCGGAAGACGGGCGCCGGCTGACGGACCGATTGCGCCAAGGTCTCGATCTTCACCCGGTCGCCGCGGATCAGGCCGACGAACCCGAGCGCGGCCGCCAACTGGACGGCGTAGGCCAGCTTCGTCGGCTCGCCGAAATTCATCGACTCGCTGGCGTCGATCAGGGCGTAGAAGTGCAGGTCTTCCTCTTCGAGGAACAGCTTGAGAAAGAGTTTCTCGAGCCGGGCAAACGTGTTCCAGTCGACGAATCGCAGGTCGTCGCCGGGGACGTAGTTGCGGAAGTCGGCGAACTCGACGCTTTGCCCCTTCCGAGGGCTGCGGCGCTCGCCTTTCAGCCGGCCCCGGAAAATCTTCCGGCTGATCAGCTCCATCTTTTCGAGCTGCGTGAGCAACTCGGGACTCAGTATGGCGGAAGTAGTCGGCATCGGTGGTCTTCTCGCGCCGTTTCGTTGGATTCGCACTCGTACGCAGGAGGTCGCCTCCATAGTATTAGAGCAGAGCGTATCGCGCCGCGGCTGTCAAGGAGGTTCCATGCGAGAAAGGTCTGCCTGCCCGTTGAAAAAGTGAGTCCCTGTTGATTTGGGTGGCACTGGCGTCTCGCCAGTGCTCAGCGGCCATGCCTCATTGCAGCTCCCAACTCAGGCACTGGCGAGACGCCAGTGCCTCCCTTTTTCAACGGGCTGCTAGTCCGTGTCCGGCGATCGCTTCCGGAAAGATCGTTGCAGGCGCAACGCCGGGCCCTTAGAATAGTGATTGTTGAATGTTGGGGACATCCATGCCATTCTCAACACAAAGTCGTTCTTCTTTCGCAATCTTTCTGACCGTCGTCGTCGCGGCAGGGGCCCGGCGGCCGGAACCGTTGCAGATCGAAGCCCGGGTGAAACCGCGGGGACCCTGGAAGACGTACGCGACCCGCATTCTCGATCACCTGCCCGATTTCCAGCCGGCCGACAAGCCGCCGGAACTGGGCCGCTACGGCGGGCTTCGCAGCAAACGTTTCGACGCGACCGGATTTTTCCATACGCGAAAGGCCGGCGACCGCCGGGTACTCGTCGATCCCGAGGGCTACTTGTTTCTCAGCATCGGCGTCAACAGCGTCCGCCCCCCGCGGCGCCCCGGACCGGCCTATCAGGCCATGGTCGAGAAGTTCGGCGGCCGGACCGGCTGGGCGGACGCGACCACCGAGTTCCTCCGGCAGAACGGTTTCAACACCACCGGGAACTGGTCCGACAACGACGCGCTGGGAAAGGCCGAACGGCGGTTGCCCTACACAACTTCCATGTACTTCGTCACGGACTTCGCGAAAAAGCTTGGGCTCACCACGCCGGGCTACGGCCATGCCAAGTTCGCCGAAAGCAATATCCCGGTCTTTCATCCGGATTTCGAGAGGTGGTGCGACGAATATGCCGGGCCGCTGGCGAAGACCAGGGACGACCCGTATCTCCTGGGCCACTTCAGCGACAACGAATTGCCAGACACGCGCAGACTCCTGACGACCACGTTGCAGATCGACCCGGACCACCCTGCGTTGAAATACAATCGCGAGGCGGCATGGAAGTGGTTCCGCAACCGAAAGGGAAACGACGCAAGAGCGGCCGGTGCAACCGCCGAAGACAACCTCGCCTGGCTCGGCCGCGTGATGGACCGGTACTACGAGGTCACGACCCGGGCGATCCGCCGCCACGACCCGAACCACCTCTGCCTCGGCTCGCGGATTCACGGTGGCGGCAAGGCGATCCCCGAGGTCATTCGGGCCGCCGGAAGCCACCTCGACGTGATCTCGATCAACTACTACGGCCACTGGACGCCGAGCCGCGAGTGGATGAAGATGTGGGCCGGGGCCGGCCGCAAACCGTTTCTGATTACCGAATGGTACGTCAAGGGCGAAGACACGGGCCTGGAAAACGAGGCCGGCGCCGGATGGATCGTTCGCACCCAGGCCGACCGCGGACGATTCTACCAGAATTGGACCCTGACGCTCCTGCAATCGAAGCACTGCGTCGGATGGCACTGGTTCAAGTACCGCGACGACGGCCGGGGGGAGTCCAAGTTCCCGTCGAACAAGGGCATGGTCTCGGCCGCCTTCGAGCCGTACGCGCCGCTGGTCGAGCAGATGCGGCAGTTAAACTCCAACGCCTACGGATTGACGGGGTATTTTGACGGGCGATAACACTCAGAACCCGAACAGATCAGTCGGTTTCTCGTCTTTGCGGTGCCCCAGCGACAGGTGAAGGTAGCCGTCGATATTGTAGTCCATTTTGCGGACCGATCCGTCACACATCGCCATGTGAAAACCTGCGGAGTGGGCGCTGCCGAAGCGAGTCTGCGAGTCGACGTCGGGATCGTCCTGCATCGGGGTCTCGTACGTCCAACTGTACAAGTCGTAGTCGCCCGAGCCCAGGGCGGGTTCGTCGTCGGTGTCGTCGAGCCCGGTAAAGTAGTGATTGGGATTGAGGTACTTCTCGCCGGCGAGGTAGGTAAACGAATCACCGTCTTGGAGATGCGATTGGCGGATCATGCTCTGCTGGAAACAGAGGCCGTTTTGAGTCTGGGCCGTGTCCGGGTTGAAAGGCCCCGGCAAGGGCAACGACGAAGGCCAGCTAGTCGGCCCCGGCGCCGCGGCCCAGTCCCATAGTACCGATCCTCCGTTGACCGAGTAATCGGACCGGTAGCATTCCAGCGTCGCCGGCTGCGCCGTGTTCACCATCCAATCGCTGCCGAGGTTGGCGTAGACCATCGACCGGCGCCGCGTCGGGCAAGTCAACATCGGCAGCGACGTTTGGATCATCGCCAACCCTTCCACCCCCTTGTCGTTGGAACTCGAACTCGTACCCGGGCCCATGCCCAGGCCCAAATCGTGCAACTGCTTTTGTTCCATATAAGGCAGGCAGTTGTAGAAGAATCCGCCCGGCTGGTCGATATCCGTCCCCAAATCGGGATCGCCGACCCAGCCGGGGCCCCAACCGCCGGTTGGAAAATGTCCGATCGCGGATTCGTGGTGCAGGGCGGCCATCGCGATTTGCTTCAGGTTATTCTTGCACTTGCACCGCCGCGCTGCTTCCCGGGCGTTTTGGACCGCCGGCAACAACAAGGCAATCAGAATGGCGATGATTGTAATAACGACCAGTAGTTCGACGAGTGTAAAACCGGCCGTTTTGGGAGGTCGGACAGGCTTCGGCATTTTCTCTTCTCCGAAATCGGGAGAGTACGAAGAGACGGGAGGCTACAATAAAGACGTCGTTATTATAAAGCCTTTTTCTCCATCTGGCAACGCCCCTCAATATCGGGGTGAGTTTCTTTGGCATGTTTCCCCCGGAGGATGCCTCCGTAGAGGTGTGTGCCTAACCCCCAGCTAGCGGGTCCCGGGTGAAGTGGGCCAGGTTGGCAGCCGTTGGAAAACGTGTTGACCGTTTGTAGTGACCGCATTCATGCGGTCTTCCCGGGAATGACGGGGCGGTTTTCTCGGGTCGGGAGCCCCGTCCTACAACTCGCGATTGTCGAGGCTACCCGCACGCGATTGCCCGCACGCGACAGAAGTTGCGGACGATTCCCGCCTGTGCGATTTGGACTCGGGCGAGATGCTGCTGAGTTTCCGCCAGTTGATTTTCGCTCGTGACGTTCGGGTTGTGAACCAGCACCATGGTGTCGAGCCGGCCGGCGAGCACTCCGCCCAACGCCGTCAAATCGTCTAGGGGCCCCATGTCGAGCAGCACCAGATCGTAATGATCGGCCAGCGTATCGATGGCCCCGAGCATTCGGGTTTCTACGATCGACGGTTGATCACTCTCGACTTCGGCGTCCGCTTCCGCACGGCTGATCGGCTGGCGAAGCGGAACGACGGTGAGTCGATCTTGGACCGATCGGATCGCGACTGTCGCCAGGGACAATCGGCCGGCGAGCACACCTTCCCAGCCGCGTTCCGGCAAGAGCCTAAGGCGTCTGGCGAGATCGGGACGGGTGAGGTGGGCATCGACCAGCGCGACTCGTAATCTTCGTTCACCGAGTTGCCGGGCGACCGACAGGAGCAACGTGGTGCTCCCCTCGCCCCTGCGGCAACCGGCCATTCCGACTGCCGTTTGTCCTTGGCGCATCCCATCCATCAGCGCATCGGCCACATGGTCGATTTCCTCGTAGGCATCCTCGTTGAGCCGGCGACAGATGACCGGCCAGTCAAAACGATAGACCTCCAATAGGGGCCGAAACGGCTCCGCGGCCGGCCCGACGTCGGGCGACTCTTCGACGGGCGGGAGATTCGATGCCGCCTTCACACTGCCGTCGAGTGTCGAGGCGTTGTTCAAAAACGGTCCGGGAATGATCGCCGCCGCAAGCTCCGAGGCCGGTTCGGACGCCGTCTTCTCGTCCACCGGGTGGTAGATCCCAAACAGGTCGTGCGGGTCGGGTGGAGAATCGACGGGCCGCTCCAAAACCCGACGCCGGATCGCGGAAGCCAAAGGAATCAACCTCGGGGCAGGCGGCGATTCCGGCCCCGGCGGAGGGCTCGGCGCCGGTGGCGGACTTGGCTCCGGCGGTCTGTAGGGCCTAATATCTGTTTGACCGGGCACGCTCATGGGTCGTCCTGACGGAGGGGTTGGTGATGATGCCTTCCAGCCGGGCGCCGCCTGATTCGGCGCCCGGATACGACGCGGCCGGAGGATACGCCGCCGGATACGACGACGCCGGAGGATACGACGCTGCCGGATACGAGATGCTCGACGGGTAGGATGCGCCCGGCCCCGTCGCCGGATACGATGTTGCCGGGTATCGTGTCGCCGGTGCTGCCGTCGGGTACTCTGTTGCCGGTGCTGTCGCGTGGCGGCGGTAATCGGATCGGGCCTGGTATTGCGGCTGGCGAACAGGATAATCGTAAGTCGTTCGAGGCGAGGTCGGCTCGGCCGGTTCGGGAATCGCGTTCCGGTCCGGTGGAACCGGCATGACGTCCGGCGGCGGTTGATATTGTTCGCCGTAACCGGGCATCGGCGGCTCGACTTCATACGGACCGCTATAGCCGGATGTCTCGTTGGGGGCCGTCGACGCCGGGGCACTTTGCGGTAGCATCCAGGCGGGTGTCGGGGCGGCGACTTCGTGCTGCACCGGGCCGGAGCCACCCGTGTCGGGAATCGCGAGATTCGGTCCGCCCGGAATCTCGAAATTCAACTCCGCCGGTGGAGTCGCCATGGTCGGGGCGACTACGTGCGGCGTGGCGTTGGGGTCGAACACCGGGGCCTCCGGGGCCTTGGGTGCGAGCACTTTGTCACCCTCTATTCTCGGTTTGCGGAGCACGAACGAGGCAACTGCCACCAACAGAAGGAGCGCGCCCCCGCCAATCAGCAGCTTGATCGCAAGCGGTCGGCTGATGATGCGGCCGTCGCCGCGCCGCAAGTCTCTCCAACGCGAGGGGCGTGAAGTTTCCGCCTCATCGACATCGGGGACCTGCGCCAACACCTTCGCGTGCGTCCCGCCCGAGGGGATCGCGGTCGGCACCGTTCCCGCAATTGCTTCCCGGTCGAATACCCCTTCGCCCCTCGAAACCCGATCCTCTTCAGGATAACGCATACCCAAATCCCTTTCTCATGTGGCAGCCGCAGCAGCCGGGAAACCGAAATACCCGAACGACAGATGTTCCGGCAAATCGACAATTGTTCTTCAGCGCAAACGCGCACGGCGGACCCAATATCGCCCGCTCAACGGTTCTATCGGGTAGGGGTTTGAGTATTCTTGAGCATTATGTCACCTTTACGGGCAAGGAAAGATGGACAATATAGGAAAAGCGTGAGCGTGTTCCGGATCAGGCGCCGTAGCGGCAGGTGAAATTTTCCCCATAGCTAGTGCCAGTCGGAAAAAGGCTGATTTGGCGTCAGGAAGCGGGCGAAAGC
>CAZJRB010000041.1:0-52647 GCA_964547995.1 uncultured Planctomycetaceae bacterium
GCCGCATTTTCAGAAATAGCAAAATCGCCCTAAAAAGTGCAAAACTCGAACTTAGGTGGCCTGCTGGTTTTTGCGACCGGTAGTTCCGTGACTGCCGCCGGCAAGAAGCCGGCCAAGGCTCCCAAGATTGACGCGAAAGCCCTGGAGAAGATGGTCCAACACTTCGACAAGGTCGAAAAGCTGGAGTTCTCGTGGGGCTGGATCCGCTGGCTGATGAGTTCGAAGCACGACCCGAAGGCCGAAATGACCTTCGGCATCGTCCGGCTCAACGCCGGCGAGATGAACCCGATGCACGTCCATCCCAACTGCGAAGAGCAGCTCTACGTGCTCTCCGGGTCGTGCGAGCACTGGCTCGGCAACAAAAGCGTCATGTTGAAGAAGGGCGACGTCATACGAATTCCGCGAGGCATTCCCCACAAAGCAAGGACCTTCAAAGAACCCATGGAAGCGATCATCGTCTACAGCTCCGGCGACCGGCAACTCGAGGCCGTCGACGAAAAGGGAGCGAAAAAATGAGTACCAAGCCAACCCGACGGGAGTTCTTGGGCACGACGGGCGTGGCGGCCGCCGGTTGGGCCGGGGCGAAGCTCTACGCCGCTGATGCCGATGCGAAGCCTGGCCCGAGCGAAATCGTCAACCTGGCGAACATCTCCTGGCGGGTCGGCCGAAGAATCCGCTTCGACGGCGAGAAAGAGCGGATTATCGACGACCCCGGAGGCTGGCGCCCTGCTGAGCTACGAGCCCCGCGCACCGTGGCGCCTGGACGAGTAGGGCCTTCAGGGGATCTCACCACCCAATGGCACTATACAACGTTCAGCGGGCGGGCTTGCCCGCCCCCCAAGATGCTGTTTTGGAATCCGGAAAGGCTGCTATAATACCCCGCACTTGGGCAGCGTCGATCAAGTACATTCTTTTCCGTTGGGAGGGAACCCATGCCGCGCATTCCACTTCCTGCCTGGGAAAGGCAGACTACGACTGTGGACGAGCAGTTGTCGATGAGTACGGCCGAAATCGGCCTGGCGGTCCGAACGGTCAATTGCCTCGAAGACCATGGCGTCTTGACCGTCGAGGATCTTCTGAATTGCACACCGGAGAGGCTGCTGAGTTTCCCCAACTTCGGCGAGAAAACCCTCGAAGAGGTCTATCGGGCCCTGGAGGACTTTGGATTCCCCCGTAAGGCCAAGCACCCGGTTTGAGAGACGCGGGTACAGGCGATTACTATAAAGCCGGAAATCGCAAGTCCTGTAGGGAACGCCCTCTGTGGCGTTCCGAGCGCGACGGCCACCAACGTTGCCTGGCCGTTTCGCGGAACGGCACAGAGGCCGTTCCCTACAATTTCCCGGGGAAAACCCGCGTCGCGCCGAATCACCGGCCGTAGCGGTAGCGCTTGGCGCGACCACCGGTTGCGGCTCTATGCCAGTCCGCCTGCGGCTACGCCATTCGGGGGGGTCCCTCCTCTTGGGCAAATCGGCTATAATTGCGGCCAAATCGAACCTGCCTACCACTTGTAGCAAGGAGAAACCGAATGGCCGCCTTCAATTTCGCTCCGATCATCGCTCTTTTAGCCCTCGGCAGCTTTGGGCTTCCGCTGGGGATCCCGCCGCAGCCGGAAGACGCCTTGATGTCGAAGATCGCGCCCGAGGAGTGTGTCTTCTACACGACGTGGGCCGGCACCGCCACGCCCGATCCCGCGAGCACGAACCAGACCGAGCAGCTTCTGGCCGAACCGGAAATCAAGTACCTCCTGGCCATGCTCGAGCAAAAGATCATGGCCGGATTGCAGGAATCGGCCGGGCAAGACCCGGACGCCGCTCCGGTCATCAAGGACGCGTCGAAATGGGGCAAACGCCTGCTGACGAGCCCCACGGCGATCTTCGTTTCCAAAGCGGACATGACTGAAGAGGGTCCCGACGTTCGCGGCGGCATGTTGGTCAAGGTCGGGAACGATGTGGCCCAGCTCAAGGCGAAGATCGAGGAATACCAGAAGACGTTTCTCAAGGATATGTGCGAGCAGGTGATGATCAGCGGCACAGCCTGCTACCGTATCAATATGCCGCCGCCGGTCCCGCCCGTTACCTGGGGCATCAAGGGAACGTACCTGATCGTCGGTCTGGGGGAAGGCGAGGTCGAGGGGATGCTCAACCGCGCCGTCACGCCGCCGCCGCAATGGCTCACCGGAATCCGGACCCGCTTGAAGGTGTCGCGGCAATCGACGATGACATACATCAACGTGGAGACCCTCCTCAAGACCTTTGCCCCGATGGGTGGAGAAGAGGCCGCGACGGTGATCGAGGCGCTCGGACTGAAGAACATCAACACATTGGCGTCGGTGACCGGCCTGGACCAGGAGGGCATCGTCAGCCGGACGTTGGTGGGAATCGCCGGCGAGCCGCAGGGACTGCTGGCGGCCCTGATCGGCGGGCAGCTCACGGCCGACGACCTCGCACCCGTCCCCGGCGACGCCACGATTGCCATGGTCGCAAAGCTCGACGCCGCTACGCTCTTCAACACCATCCTTGCTGTGGCCGACAAGGTCGAGCCGGGAACCGGGGACGAGATACTCGGCGGGCTCGGCGAAATGGAGGAAGAGCTGGGCATCAACCTCCGCGAGGATATTCTCGCGCCGCTGGGCGATACCTGGTGCGTGTACAACTCGCCCCGCGAAGGAGGGCTGGTCGTCACCGGCCTGACCCTCGTGGTGAAGGTCGACGATCGTGCGAAGCTCGCCGCTGTCGAAGCGAAGCTGCTAAAGATCGCCGCCGACGCGCAACCAAAAAGTCGGCCGAAGGTAAAAAGCAAACCGAAGATGCCTGTGTGGGAGCAGGGAGGCGAGACCGAGATGCCTTCCTTAATGAGCGAGGCCCCGAGGCGTCGGGTGCCGCGCATCGAGCATTTCCGGTTCGCCGGCAGCGAGGTTTACATGCTCAACGCCCGGGACGACGACTTTCCGCTTGCCCCGTCGTGGTGCCTGACCGAGAAGGAGCTGATCGTGGCGCCTTATCCGCAGAACATCAAGGCATATCTGATCCGCGGTGCGGACTACAAGTCGCTGGCCACGTCGCCGGCGGTCTCGGGTTTTCTGCAAACCGCCCCGACCCCGAGCTTCCTGACCTATATCGACACGAAATCGCTGTTCGAGTTGGTCTATCCGATGATCCCGATCGTCGGCCAGGTGGCGTCGGCCGAGATGGCCCGCGACGGGATCGACTTCGACATCTCGATCCTGCCGTCGGCCGGGTGTATCAGCAAGCACCTGCGGCCCGACGTGATGGCCGTGCGGCGAACCGACGCCGGAATCGAAGTCATTTCCCGCCGGACGAATCCGGTCCTGAGCATCGGTTCGGCCGTACCGACGTCGATCGCGGCGATGGTGCCCGCCGTGGTCGCCGCGCGTTCGGCTGCACAACGCGCGAACGCGCTGAACAATCTCAAGCAGATCGGGCTGGCAATGCAAAACCACGACAGTGTGTTCCGGCGTTTCCCGGCCTCCTATTCCGTCGACAAGGAGGGCAAACCGCTGTTGAGCTGGCGAGTCCGCATCCTGCCGTTCATAGAGAACAAGCCGCTGTACGAGGCGTTCCACCTCGACGAGCCCTGGGACAGCCCCCATAACAAGAAGCTGATCGAGATGATGCCGCTGGAATACATGTCGCCGGGCATTGAAACTCCGCCCGGAATGACGCACTACCTGGCGATTTGCGGACCCGATACCGCCTTTCCGCCCGGAAAGGGAATCGGTCTCGGCGATATCCGGGATGGAACCTCCAATACCATCATGGTCGTTGAATCCACCAAGGCCGTACCCTGGACCAAGCCGGAGGACCTGACCTTCGACCCCAAGAATCCGGCCGCCGGTCTGTTCGGTTTACGGCCCGGCGTTTGCAACGCCACTATGTGCGACGGTTCGGTCCAGTCGCTTCCTGAGAGCATCGATCCGGAGATGCTCGGGAGATTTCTGATGCGCAACGACGGCAAGGAGGCGCCGTATGTGCATGATCGACCGGGTCGATCCTATGGGCGACCTGGCCCGGTTCCAAAGAGACCGGCTCCAAAGGAACTCGCTCCCGAGCCGAAGATAATGGAGCCGGAAAGTCCGTTCGGCAAGCCGACTCCAAAGGAAATCGCTCCCGAGCCGAAGATAATGGAGCCGGAAAGTCCGTTCGGCGAGCCGGCAAAGAGACCGGCTCCAAAGAAAATCACTCCCAAGCCGATGCCAACGAAGCCGGACAGTCCGTTCGGGGCCCCGAGCACGCCGCCGGCGGTTCCCGGCGCCCCCGCACCGGCTCCGAAAAAACCGGCGCCGGCCCCTGACAATCCGTTCGGCGCCCCGGGCACTCCGCCGGCGGTTCCCGGTGCCCCGAGCACTCCGCCAGCGGTTCCCGACACCCCGGCCCCGGCTCCGAAAAAACCGGCGCCGGCGCCTGACGATCCGTTCGGCGCCCCGAGCACTCCGGCACCGGCTCCAGACATCCCCGCACCGGCGCCCGAGAGTCCGGCGCCGGTTTCCGGCAATCCGTTTGACTGATTGTGTTCGGTTACAAGGAATGTTGTTCTCTGGGGGCCTCTAACGGACGAAAATCACCATGAGCACTAACGGAAACAGCGGACCGGGGCCGTCGGTCTCGGGGGTGTCGATCGTTAGTTGGAGCCTTCTCTTCTTGACCATTCTTTTCACGGGTTTCTTTTCTCTCCAAGTTCTCCGCAATACCCCCACGATGGTTGCTGTGCTGGAGGATTTTGATGCGAAGATCCCGACGATCAGTCTCGTTGTTCTCAATCTAGTCCAACCGGTTGTCTTTATTCCCGTAATGGCGATCTTCACCATGGCGTTGGTCGCGAAAGAACTCCTCGTGAAAAACAAGGTTGCGACGCTGACCGTGAACAATGTTGCTCTGGCTCTCGTGTTCGTTTCGTTCGGGATATACAGAGAGGCGATGATTCTGCCCCTCATCGAAATCATTAGAGCCTTGACGTAATGCATCGCGTGCATGCTCAGTTTTAGCCAATAACCAGGATCACAGCACTTCTGGAAACGGACATCAAACCCAAGTAGCTGGGCGGCGCAAGACGAAGCCGCCGGGTTTCTCCACTTCATCAGGAAGCTGGCTATCCTTGAGTTTACCTCGTCCGATAGAAAAGTAAGCTGAGGATTCTTGGGATAAGGCTTTGGAGAACCGTTTGGGTGGAAACGCAACGACAATACGCTTATGCGGGTATAAGTTCCGAATTGCTTTGACGGGTGGAACTAGATCACTATCCGCTGAAATGAGCAAGGCTTTACGGAATCTGTCTTGGTGAGCATCAACAAGCAGTTCAGTGGCTATGTTGACGTCCGTCATTTTCTCTTTTGGAATCCAGGCCACCGAGCCACATTTTCCGCACGTCGTTTTCTGAGCCAAGTAGTGGCCGTAGAAAACCCGAACGCAAGGCAAGGTTTCAAGAGCTTCGATATAGATGTTCTGTCGCCTTGATTTGCCAACATCGCTCTTTGCAGAAACCCGAGCAGTAAAGTACTTCACTTGACTTAGCTCATCATCAGCTTCCAGCAGTTTCAAAGCAAGTTCCCACAGATTGAGCCAGTAGTACCGATACCATTTCTTCTCGCGGAGCCCATAATAGAGGTTGAATCCGTCAATATAGGCGATGACTTGGCCCATGAGAAACCGAACCATTATGGAAGAAACGTACTTGACGCAGGGAGGGCAGATGTTAGAATTCTCTATAGCCTCACTGAGGATAGTATCCTCAGTCCGACGCCCCATTTTTTGGGGCGTTTCTTTTTCTTGGGCAACCCCCCCATGCCCCCCGTTGCGGTGGTGTTCGGAACCCAAAACCCCAACAGCGATAAGGCGGCCAGCAACGGGATGCAACCCATTATAACCTGATTCCCGCAGCCGTAGTATATCCGATGAGACAAGAGTCCGTAATACACGGCGTCTTGAGGTTGGGGAAGGAATTTCGGGGGGCATCAGGTATACTCCGTTTTAATCATCGGGCTTTGCTCTCGGCCAATGAAAACATTCAACGGACGAAAACCACCATGAGCACCAACGGAACCACCCGCCCCGGGCCGCCGGTATCGGGCGTATCGATCGGGGAATACCTGATCCAGCGGTTGCAGGACTACGGCGTCCGCGACCTGTTCGGCCTGCCGGGCGACTATGTTCTGGCGTTCTACACCCAGTTGGAGAAGAGCCCGATCAACGTGGTCGGTTGCACCCGGGAAGACTGCGCCGGGTTCGCCGCCGACGCCTACGCCCGGATCAACGGCATCGGGGCCGTCTGCATTACCTATTGCGTCGGCGGCCTGAGCCTTTGCAACTCGGTCGCCGGGGCATTCGCCGAGAAGTCGCCGGTCGTGGTCATCAGCGGTTCGCCCGGGCTGCGCGAGCGGTTCAAAAACCCGCTGTTGCACCATCGCGTGAAGGATTTCGACACCCAGTTGAGCGTCTTTCGGCGGCTGTGCGTCGCGGCGGCCGCTCTGGACGACTCGTACACCGCCTTGCGGGAGATCGACCGGGTGTTGGAGGCGGTCGTCCGCTACAAACGTCCCGGCTACCTGGAGCTTCCGCGCGACATGGTCAACGTCGTCCCGGAAGGCGCCCATTCGCCGCGGTCCACCCATTTGTCGAGCGATCCCGATTCGCTGACCGAAGCCGTTGAGGAAGCGACTCGCCGGATCGGGCAAAGCACCCGGCCGGTCATCATCGCCGGCGTCGAGATTCACCGTTTCGGCCTGCAGGACAAGCTGCTCGCCTTCGCGGAAGGGGCGGGTATCCCCATTGCCGCCACCATGCTCGGCAAGAGCGTTATCAGCGAGACCCACCCGCTGTTCATCGGGCTCTACGAAGGTGCCATGGGGCGCGAGGAGGTCACCGAGTACGTCGAGAAAAGCGATTGTGTCATCCTGCTCGGGACGTTCATTACCGACATCAACATGGGCATCTATTCGGCCAATCTCGATCCGACCCGTTGCATCTACGCCACGAGCGAGACGCTCCAGATCAGCCACCACCATTTCCGCGACGTGTTGTTCCGCGACTTCATGGCGAGGCTGGTCGACGCGCGGATCAAGACGCCCCAGCAGCCGGCGCGGCCGCGGCCCGACGCCGGCGACACCGAGTTCGTATTGCAACCGGACGCCCCGATCACGATCAAGCGGCTGATGGACCGGCTCGACGAGGCCCTGGACGACTCGACGGTTGTGATTGCCGACATCGGCGACGCGTTGTTTGCCTCGAGCGAATTGATCATCCGCGCCCACACCGAGTTCCTCTCACCGGCCTATTACACGTCGATGGGATTCGCCACGCCGGCAACGCTCGGCGTGATGGTCGCCCGCCCCGACCTGCGGCCGGTCGCGGTCATCGGCGACGGGGCCTTCCAAATGACCGGCATGGAGCTGTCGAACATTGTCCGCCGCGGGCTTGCCCCGGTCATGATTGTGCTGGACAACGCCGGCTACGGCACCGAGCGCCAGTTGCACCCCGGCCCCTACGACTACAACGACATCAATCCCTGGCAGTACCACAAGCTGCCCGAGGTCCTCAACGGGGGGACCGGCTACGACGTTCGCACCGAGGGCGAGTTCGACCGGGCCCTGCAAGCTGCCCTGGCCGACACCACCGGGATGAGCCTCATCCAGGTGCGTCTCGCGCCCGACGACGCAAGCCCGACGCTCCAGCGGCTCGCTGCCAAACTGGGCGTACACATATAGCGGGTCGCTCACGCAAAGCGGCGACGGGGCTTTACGGCTGCTTGTGGGTTTGGAATAATATGCCCTTCCCCGAACACTCGGTGCCGGATGCCATGAAAGAAGAACTCCTAGCGGCGTTAAGTCCGCACGGGCAGGAACACCTGCTGGCCTTCTGGGACCGCCTCGACGACACCCGGCGACGCTCGCTGGCCGAACAGATCGAGGCGATCGACTTCGCGATGGTCGACCGGCTCTATGCCCGACGCAACGACCAGCGCGGCATCCACGTGATGGCCGATCGCGCCGGATCCCCGCCCGCCTTCCGCCTCGACGACGACGCCAACCGCTTCACGGCCGAGCAGGCAATCGAACGCGGCCGGGAGGCGCTGGCCGCAGGCCATGTCGGCGTCATCCTCGTCGCCGGAGGGCAGGGAACCCGCCTCGGGTACGAACACCCGAAAGGAATGTTCGCGATCGGCCCCGTTTCCGGCCGCTCGCTGTTTCAAATACACGTCGAAAAAATCCGCGCCGTCGCGAAGCGATACGGCGTCTCCGTGCCTCTCTACCTGATGACCTCGCCGCCCACGCACGACGAAACCGTCGAGTTCTTCGACAAAAACGACCGCTTCCAATTGCCCGAAGAAGACGTTGTTGTCTTCTGCCAGGGGACCATGCCGGCAATCGACGAAGCGACGGGCAAGATCCTGCTCGCGGCGCCGTCGCAGATCGCCGTCAGCCCCGACGGACACGGCGGGATGCTCGCCGCGCTCGATCGCAGCGGGGCTCTGGCCGATATCCGCCGACGCGGCATCCGGCAACTTTTCTACTTCCAGGTCGACAACCCCCTGGTCGACGTCTGCTCGCCGGAGTTCCTCGGATACCACTTGCTCAGCCGCTCTGAACTCTCCAGCCAGGTGGTTGCCAAAACGGATCCCAAGGAACGCGTCGGAAACGTCATCGAGGTCGACGGACGGCTTCGCATCATCGAATACAGCGACCTGCCCGACGACATCGCAAACCGCCGAAACGAGGACGGATCGCTGCAGATCTGGGCGGGCAGCATTGCCGTACACGTCATGGACGTTGCTATGCTCCAGCGAATGGCCGCCGAAATAGCAGGCACGTCCCGCGTGCCGTCCGCCGGTGTCCTGCCGTTCCATTTCGCCCACAAAAAGGTCGACCACCTCGACGCCGGCGGCAACTTGATCGAGCCCGAAAAGCCGAACGCGATCAAGTTCGAGCGGCTCATCTTCGACCTGCTTCCCTCGGCCGAAAACGCCATCGTCGTCGAGGTCGATCCGGCAAGGGGGTTCGCACCGTTGAAAAACGCACCCGGAGCGGAGATCGATACGCCCGAGTGGGTCCGGGCACAGATGATCGCCGAGCACCGCCGCTGGCTCATCGAGGCCGGGGCCGACGTACCCGACGGCGTGCCCGTCGAAATCTGCCCGCTGTTCGCCACAGGCCCCGATCAGCTTCGCGAGAAAATCGAACCTGGCACCAAGATAACAGCCCCAACCTATCTCTGCCGAAAACGGGACCCCAGCCCCAAAAACCCTAACACCTAACCCTCAACGCGGCTTGCGGCCGCAACCAAAGAGATTGCAAAATGCAAATTGTAAATTGCAAATCGCAAATTGGCTCGACTCCGCGCCGCCGTGGCTCCCCGCAAGAAGAGCTGTCTGCCCTTCGGGGAAGCCAACTCTCCCACGATTTGGGTCACCCGTCGCGGCTCTTCAATTTTCAATTTTCAATTTGCAGTCTGCAATTTGCAATTCCTTCGCTAAGCTGCTTCACGGCAATGAGCTGCGCCGAACATGCGCGCACGGTGCGAAGAAGTTATGCCGTAAGACCCTAACCCCTGAACCCGAACATGCTCCACGCCGTCATCATGGCCGGCGGAACCGGCACCCGTTTCTGGCCCGAAAGCCGCGCCGACCGGCCGAAACAACTGTTGACCATGGTCGGCGGCCGGAGCATGGTCCGCGCAACCGTCGAGCGACTCGGCGATCTGGTCCCGCCCGATCGGGTCGTGATAGCCACCACCGCCCTGCTGGCCGAAAAGATTGCCGCCGAGTTGCCGGGGCTTCCGCCCGGCTCGATCCTCGCCGAGCCGTGCAAGCGGGACACGGCTCCCTGCATCGGCCTGGCCGCTTTCTATTGCAGCCGAAACGACCCCGACGCCACGATGGCCGTCATGCCGGCCGACCACGTCATCTCGCCCGACGAAACGTTCCGGGCGGCGATTCGTTTCGCGGCCGAACTGGTCGAACAGCAACCCGAGCGGATCGTCACCTTCGGCATCCGCCCGACGTATCCGGCCGAGTCGTTCGGCTACATCGAACGGGCGGAGGCGATCGCGCCGCGCGACCCGTCGCCCCCGGCCGCGGCCTATCGCGTCGAACAGTTCCGCGAGAAGCCCGACGCCGCGACCGCCGCCGAGTATCTCGACCGGGGGACGTTCTACTGGAACTCCGGCATCTTCGTCTGGAAGGCCCGCACCATTCTCGATGCCCTTGAAAAACATCAACCGGAAATGTACGGCCGCCTCCGCCGCATCGCCGAGGTGGCCGGCACGCCTGAGGCCCGGGAAGTCCTCGTCCGTGAATTCACGGCCATCGAAGGCGTCTCGATCGACTACGCGGTCATGGAACACGCGACCGACGTCGTGATGGTCGAGGCCCCGTTCGACTGGGACGACCTCGGAAGCTGGCAATCGCTCGCCCGGCTGCTGGGCGCCGACCCCGACGGCAACACGGTCGCCGCAAAGCATCTCGGCCTCGACACCGCCGGCACGATCATCCGCAGCGGGGACGACCATCTGATCGTCACCCTCGGCCTCAACAACCTCATCATCGTCCACACCCCCGACGCCACGCTGGTTGCCAGCAAGCACGACGAGGAATCGATCCGCAAGATCGTCAAGCTGCTCGAAGAAAAGGGGTGGACTGAATATCTGTAGGGCGGGTGTTTACACCCACGCGGACAATTTGCACCAGAGACATCACCACGCCATCTGCGCGGGTGCAAGTCCCCACCCTACTTCTTCGGTTCGTCTTTGGGCGGCTTCGGCACCGCCGGATGGCCGCCGGGAAGGAAGGGGGCGGGGAGGCCATGGCCGTGATCGTGGGCCCCGGCTTCGTCTTCCTTCGGTTCTTCTTTCTTCTTGAAGATATCGCTTGGGCTGAGATGGATCTTCTGGAAGACGTCGTCGGAGATGATGAAGTACCAATCGGCGAACCGGGCGTTGAGTTCCTTGGCTCGCTCTTTGCCCGTCTTGATCGTTTCGTCGTAGGTGTCCTGCTTTCGCTGGTTTGCCGTTTTGATGCGTTCGATCTCCGCTTCTTCCTTTTTCTTTTCGTCTTCCGACTTTTCGGCCTCGTCACCCTCGGGCTTCGGTCGGGCCTCGGGGGGGATTTCGAACTGCGGCTGGGGGATTGCGTCGGGATTGAATCCCGCCGTGACGAACAGGAACCGGTTCAGCCCGAGCGCGCCCGCCTCGTCTTCTTCCTCTTCATCCGTGCGGGGCTTCGACCCGATAGCAATGCTCCCAAAGCGGAGGACATACTCGACCCCGTCTTTCATCCGGCACCGAATCTCACCCTGGTCGGAAAAGACTTCGACACGTCCGCCGTACTCGGCAACGTAAAACCCGCGTTCTTCCAGGGCCCTTCGGGCCTCACGGTTCTTCGAGAGATTCTCGTCGGCCTTCAGATCGGCGCTGAGTCCCTCGGGTTTGCGCTGGACGTCGACGATTTCCAGGTCGTCGAGCGCGCCTTTTGCCTTGGTGAGCCTGTCCGTGTTCAGTTCCATGCCCTCGGGCATTTTTTCGTCGGTCAACTGGCCGGCCGGCGTAAGGACCATGTTCTTTACGAGCTTCCAGCTTGGATCGCCGGCCTCGTCGTACTCCACCGTGACGTCGCCCCGGAACTCGAGGGCGCCTCGCTCCGGCACAACGCCGTAGTCGCGGAACCAGAGCTGCTTGATGTCCAAGGTGTTGATCTTCAGCAGGTCGGGTTCGATCCATTCGTTGAACTTTGTGGTCAGCTTCTTGGTGTCCAAGGCCACAACGTAGACGGGGTCTTCGCCGGTGACCCGGACATAGTGGAGTTCCTCTTCTTCCCTAATGGGGTTGGGCCTCTCGGGGACTTTCTTGCCGACGATCAACGACAAAAGAGTCTTGGCGTTCTTGTCTTTCATGGTAATGCGGTCGCCGACGCCGGTGGCCCCGCTCTTGAGCAGGTCGGGATCGGGATCGATCACGCCATAGGTTTCGTGCTGAGCCGGATCCTTGCTCGCGATCTCGAGCACGGTCAAGTCCATCAACGAAGTAGCCGCTTCGGCAAGCTGGCGTTGGGCGTCGGCCGGATAGTCGTCGTGCGAGGGGATCGACCAGATCGCCTTGCCGTCGACGTCGGTCTTGGCCACCTCGAAGGTCCGGCGATCGGCGCTGTCCTCGTCGAACTCGATGATCTCGATGCTGGTGGCGGCCTCCGGGTCCTTGAAATCGGGGAAGAGCGGATTGTTCAATTTGGCGTTGACGACGGATTCCGGCGGGCGCGGCGCCGTGAGCCAAACCACCAACGCAATCACCGCGGCCACGCCGAAAAACACGGCGGTCTTGGCATTCTCGTTCATCCCGGGTTTCCTCCTGTGCGGCTGTTTATCTGGTTGATCGATTTTGTGTCTTCTCAGACGGTGTGTTATCGCAGTCGGCTGCTGGAAACGCCCTCTCGCTCCCGGAGACGGCGCGTGATGAAGACACCCAGCGCCACCAGCAGCGGCGGGATCGGCGGCAACACTACCGCCCAGAACTTGTACCAGTCCTGGGCGCGGCGGATCTCCAAGTTGAGCTTGGTTTCGATTCGTTCAAGTTCCTCGTCGCGTTTTCGTTCGAGCTTTTCTCGCTGAACCGCCAGGCGCCGGTTCCCGTTCAGTTCGGCGAGCAGTTTCTCGACAGCCTCCGTCCTCCGATCGCGGCCCTTGCGGTTTTCGATCTCCTCGATTTTCTCGTTGAGCTTCTTCTGCTCTTCTTCTTGGCCCTCCTCAAACTCCTCGTTGCACTCCTCGCGCGCCTTCGTCGCTTCTTCCGTGGCCTCCCTCGTCACTCTCTCGATACCGGTGAGCGTGCGGTGCTTGGGGCGCCGCTTGCGGATTTCGAGGAACCGCTCCTCCTCGGCCAGGGCGTCGAGAACGTTCAGCACGAAAGTGACGTTGTCGAAGTTCAGATCGATACCGGCTTCGCGGACCGGTCCCTGCTCGCGGAGCAGGAAGAAGCCGGGCGAGAGCATGTCGAGGTCGGCCACCAGGACGACGTTGATCTCGACTTCCTCCGGCTTGGTTTCCTTTGCCTCTTCGGCGGGTTCTTCCGTCCTCGGAAGGTCCCCGGCGTGCTCGTCCGCCACGGTTTTCGGGGCTTCGTGCGCGCCGTCAGAATGATCGTGCTCGTGCTCGTGCTCATCCTCGTGCCCGGCCGGGGGGGCGTCTGATTCGGGTTCCACCGGAGCATCCTCGTCGGCGGTTTCCGCCGGTCCATCCTTGGGAGCGTCTTTCTTCGTGTCGTTTTCCGGGGCGGCATCTGCCTCAGCGGCGCCGGAATCGTCCTTCGTCGCTGCGTCGTCGCCGGCGGTTTCAACTTTGTCGGGTTCCGGCGGGTCGTCAGCGGCAGTCGTGGCTTCGTTCGTCTCAGCGGGAGCGGCGGCATCATCGTCCGCCATCAACTGGTCCGGCTTGATCCTGCCGCGGATGTGCACCGCCAAGACGTACTCTTTGTTCGTTGTCTTTTGTTTGCGGTCGGGTGCGAACGAGACGCTCTCGCCCCTCATCGACCGCTGCATCAGGTCGCCGTAAGCGATGGTGCCCGTTTTCGGCCCCGTGATCAGCAGGGGCGTTACCTCCAGTTCCGTGTTGCCCTCGCGGATGGAGCCGGGGTAGGGCAAAAGCATGTGCTGCAATTTGGAGCTGATGGGATCTTCCTCGTTGAACGGTTGATCGGCCCCGGAGCCTTTGTCGACGAAGACGAACTCGTTGGGCCAGAGGGTGGCTTTCTTGATGGGGTTGTAGTCCTGCCAGATGATTTCATCGGGCTTGAACTTGACGCCCAGAATCCGCCAGAGCCTGGCGATGTCGCCTTTGGGCGGCGGCGGCTGCCGCCCGCCGAACATACCCATCGGCCCCATCGAGGGGGCGTGCCGTGGGGTGCTCGTGCCCGGAATGGGCGGGGCAGCGCCCGAAAGCTGGGGAAACGGAAGCGGGTCCTCGAAAATCGCCGTCGGCTGCCCGCTCTCGATCGCGGCAATGAAATGATCCATTTCCTGCGGGCCCAGCGACGACGGCTGCACCGCCAGAAGCACATCGTACTTCTCCGTGATCGGCTCGGTCGGATCGACCCGCACCACTTCGTACTGCTTCTTCAACTCCTCGATGATCGGCCAATCGGAAGTGACCGACATGGTTTGCATGTTGAACCGGCCGAAGATTGTGGCATCGGTCGCGAGCACGCCGACGCGTTTGCGCTCCTTCTGGCAGACGGTGGCCAGCGAGCGGGCCAACTCGTATTCAACGGGAATTCCGCGATTGATGAAGGGGACGATCACCTTTTGGAGCCCGGACGACATGGCCACGCCCATGAAAACCGCGTCGACCGACGTGGTCCCGCGTTTCATCGTCGGGATCTGCTGGGGTTCGATGCCGTATCGTTTCTCGGCCCTCGCGGCCATGTCCGTAAACGGCTCGGTTTCGCGGATCTGCACCTGGACCTTGTTCCCGCCGTAGGCTTTCAGCGTCCGCAGCATGGTCATCAGGTTCAGCTTGGTTTCGACGTACGAGTCGGGCACGTTGCGGCTGATGAATGCCTCGATCCGGACGGGGCGCTCGATCTTCAGCTCCTTCAGCAGCTTTCGCGTGTCGGGCGACAGCGAGCTGAGTTTCTCCCTGGTCATGTCGAGTTGCGGGTTGTAGCGGCTGAAGATCACTACCAGCCCCACCGCGATCAACGCCAGGAGTATCGCCCGCGTGGTGTAATGGACTGCCATCACGGCGCCGTCCCTTCCCGAATACCAATGCCGGCGGCCGATCAGCACCATGCTCAAGTACAGCATGACGAGGACGATCGTCAGGAAGTAGGCGACGCCGGCAAGGCTGACCACGCCACGGCCGAAATCGGCGAATAGTCCGCTTATGCTGTATTCCTTGACCACGGCGGCGATCTTGTCGCCGAGGATCACGTCGGCCTTGGCGGCGAACACCAGCGGTGCATTGAAAAGACCCCCCAACAGAAACGCAATCGTGATGTTGCTCGTCAAGAAAGAGGCCACCATGCCGATCGACAGCATGGCAAGCCCGATCAGCCAGTAGCCGAAATACGTCGCCAGGAACAGGCCCAAATCGGGATTCCCCAATGTCTTCAGAACGATGAAATTGCAGACCAGCGAAAACAGCAGAGACACCGTGTAGATTGCCACGGCGGCCAGATACTTCCCCAGCACGATGTCGCCGTCGCCGGCCGGAATCGTCAACAGCAGCTCATCGGTCCCCTGCCGCCGTTCATCGGCCCAGATGCTCATTGTAATGGCTGGAATGAAAAATAGCATGATAAAGGGAAAATACTTGTCGAGCTGGTTCAGATTGCACAGGTTGGCATTGAAGAACTCGTTGGGCCAGAATGCTCCCAGCGAACTGAAAAGGACAAACCCGCAGATGAACAGGTAGCCCGTCGGGTTGGTGAAGTAGCTGAGGAAGTTCCGCTTGAACACCGCAAACAACACGTTCATGCTCATGACTGCTACCGAATTTGAGATCCTGGTTGTTGGTTGTGGGCAACAATATATTTTCCCGCGAGCGGCTCGCAACGGTCGCCGCCCGAGGATTTGTCTCGGGTTGCTCAGCGAGTCGACGTCAACTCGCGGAAATGTATGTCCAGCGGCTTGCCGTCGGCCATCAGGCCTTTGATCGTGCCGTCGTAGATCAGTTTTGCCTCGTCGATGAACAGAACCCGCGAGGCCATGGCCTCGACTTCCTGTAAAATGTGCGTGGAAAGCAGGATGGTCTTCTTCTTGCCGAGACGGCGGATCGTCTCGCGGACTTCGTGGATCTGGTTGGGGTCCAACCCGGCCGTCGGTTCGTCCATGATCAGCACGTCGGGTTCGTGTAAGAGCACCTGGGCCATTCCCACCCGCTGGCAGTAACCTCGCGACAGCTTCCCGATCGGTTTGCCGATCACGCTCTCCAGCGCGCACAACTCGACGACCTCGTGGATCCGCTCGCGTTTGCGCACGCCGTCCAGCCCCCGGGCGCTCGCGAAGAAGTTGAGCAAGCCGCGCGGCGTCATGTCGGGGTAGAGGGGGCCGTTCTCGGGCAGGTAGCCCAACCGGGCCGAGCCGGCCAGCCGGTCGGTTGCCATGTCGTGGCCGGCGATCAGGGCCTGTCCCTCTGACGGGGCAAGGTAGCCGGTCAGAAGCCGCATCGTGGTGCTCTTGCCAGCCCCGTTGGGACCCAGAAAAGCCGTGACCTGCCCTTGAGGGATCTCGAACGTCACGTCCCGGACCGCCGCAAAGGAACCGAAAAACTTCGACAACCCCCGGGCCTCGATCATTACGGGGCGTTCGGGTTGCCTACTGGGAGAAGATGACTGGGTGCTCTCGGGTGGATTGCTGGGCGACTGGTCGTCGTTGGGCTGATTGCTCATCGTGGGTCACTCCGGAGTGCGTAAGAGCCGGCCTCGCAGGAAGCCGGAATGTCCAACTGTCCCGAATGGAACTAAGAATTATAGTCAATAAACCTTGGGACGCCATAGGGAGAAATGGGCCGCGCGTGGCAGCGGAAAGGTGGCAGCAGTCGGTTTCAAGCTTGACAAGGCGGCCGGTCGTCCTCCCGCAATAACTCTACAGGGGGGGGTGCTTCGTGATGAAGGCAGTTCTCAGAAGGAAGTTACCGCCGACGCAGGAATCTTGTCTGGCCCACCCCCGTTGACTTCGTCCACTTTGGCGGAAGATATTCCTCGTGGCCTTCATCACAGGAGCTTGTGATCCACCCCCCATTCGGATAGGATAGAAGCATCTTGTCGAACTGGCCCGAAAAGGAAAAGTAATCATGTCCGTTCAGCTCCGTGCCGTGCTTGGCCTGTCGGTCGTTTTGATTCTCGTGGTCGTGGCATTGAACCCTTTTGCCTGGCGCAAGGGGAAGCCATCCCATCAACCTCGACAGGCAGCACCCGTGCAACCCCCCGGGGAAGTTCCGGGATGGGGGTACCGCTGGGCGGGCGATCCCGACCGCGTTCCGGGGCCGGGCGGTTGGATTTTCCTTTCAGGCAGCGCGCATCTGGAGGACGTGTACGGCCCCACAGAAATGTCGAATTGGGAACGCGCTGTATACAAGGCGTTGGCAAAGCCGGTGAAATTCCCCAACGAGTTTGCCTCCGTCAAACTCAATGATTTTTGCGACACGCTGAGCGGCATGACGGACGTCGACGTGGAAATCGATCGCAAGGCCCTCGACGACGTCGGCGTCGACCAGCGTTCACAGGTCGTCGTTCCCCAGGGGCCCGTTTCGGCGCGTGCTGCGCTGGAACAGGTGTTGCGACCCCTCGAACTCACCTGGGTGACCTGGGACAACGTGGTGCTGGTCACCTCGCCCGAAGAGGCGGAGTACATGTTCGTGACCAAGGTCTACGATGTCGCCGATCTCGTTGAGGATAAGTTTGTCGAAACCCGCAGGGGTAGCGGCACCATATCCTACGACGCGAATCTCGTTGAGGACAAGATTGTCGAAATCCGCAGGGGCAGCGGAGCCATATCCTACGACGCGACGTTCGGCCCGCTCACCGACCTGATTACCACCATCGTCCAGCCGGTAGCGTGGGACTCGGTCGGCGGACCGGGGTCGATCATCGGGTTTCGCTCGGCCGGAATCAAGGCGATTATCGTCACCCAAACCCGAGATGTCCACGAGGAAATCGCGTTGCTGTTGGCCGGTTTGCGGAGGGTCCGGGCAAACAAAGATCCGGCCAGAGTCGTCGAGCCCCTCGACAAAACGCCCGAACACCTTCGCCTTGCCCTGGATAGGCCGATCAATCTCGACGTGGCCGAGAAACCCCTCGATCAGCTCGTCAAGTCCCTCTCGAAACAGGCCGGCGTTCCCTTTGCCATCGATCGCCGCGCGCTGGACGACGTGGGCGTCGCGACCGATGTGCCGGTCACCTTCAAGGGGCAAGATGTCGCACTGCGATCGCTGCTGAATCGGACCCTCAGAGAATTCGACTTGACATGGATCTTCAAGTTCGAGTCTATCTGGATCACCACGCCGGAAGAGGCCGAAACGGAGTTGATCGCCAGAATCTACGACGTCGCCGATTTTGCGTCTTTCCGCAACCACGAGGGCAGAGTGGTGCCGGACTACGACCAACTCACAAGGTCAATTGACAGCACGATCCAGCCAACAACCTGGGACAGTGTGGGCGGCCCTGGAACCATTGTGCCGTTCGGGGAAGCAGGTCTCCACGTTCTGATTGTTAAGCAGACGAAAGAAGTCCATGAGGAAGTCGCGCAATGTTTGGCCGGGTTGAGGCAAATGCGCGATGAGGATGTCCGGCGGCAGGAACTCTGCGACCCCAAGCCGCTTCCAGAAACACCTTTTGGGGACGGCACGCATGTCGGCGATGGCGAGAGGGGCGGAAGCGGAGGCGGAGGCTTCTTCTGACAAAAACCGACACCCCCGGCCCGGTCGAACTAACCGCCGCCTCGCCCTCAACAATAACTTCGGCAAGCATGGATGCCACATGCTATAAAACCGCGACCGCTGGTCGCGCCGAGCGACGCTGGATGCGGCTTTTGGTGACGCGGGCGCGACCAACGGTCGCGGCTTTATGGCCCCAATTGCCGGACTCATTCTTGAGCAATCAGTTGAGCAATCAGCCCGGCTGCTACAGCTTGCCCCCTACGTACTCCTCGTACCGCTCGGCCACCTTGCCTTTTTCGACGTCGCCGCGATGGACCAGGATGCCGACGCGTTGGGTGATCGACTCGCCCTTTTTGAGCGTAAACCGCTTGCCGCTCTTGGCATCCGCGCGGCGGGGGCCGAAGGTGCCGTAGTCGCGGGTGAGCCACTTGTGCGGGTGCTCGTTGTCGGTGTGGCTGAAGACGGCCAGACCGGCGCTCTTGTTGCCGGTGGTGTTGCTGTAGTCGATCCAACGGGCGGCCTTGCCGTGGGTGCCCTTCTGGTTGACGCCGCCCTCGCTGTTGGTGATCTTCCCGCCGCCTTGGACGGAGAAATCGGGGTTCATGCGGACGTAGGGCCAGGCGTAGTGAGTAGCATCGCTGACGAACGTCACGTCGCCGTAGCCGGCCGCGAGCGTGAACTTGATGTCGAGGAAATACTCGCCGTCGCCCAGGGCGACAATCCGCATCTCGCGGACCTCGTCGAGCACCGGCACATCGCCGTCCATTTCCCAGACGAGTTTCTTGGTCAGCTCGGCCTGGTCCTTGGTCGTCTTGCCCGGCAGGAACTCGACCTGGCGGACCCGGTCGCGGAAGGGCGGTTTGGGGTCTTTCCGACCGGACTCGCTCGAATAAAGCGCCCCGTAGAATTCGACAGGCCGTTTTCCGGCCAATTGCACCTTGTCGGCGAACCAGAACGAGCGGTGATGGGGATACGGATTGGGATGCTGGATAGTCATCGACTTGCCCGCCGGGCTGCGGATCGGATACAAGTGCGGCAAGTCAACGTCGTCGCCGTAGCGGTAAACGAACGCCTCTTTGCCGTCGATGAGGACCTGCATCTCCCCTTTTGCGTCGTCGCGTTTCAGAGCGATGCGGGAATCGGGCGGCTCCGCCGCATTAAGCTGCGAGAAGGCTCCGATTGCAAGAAGTAGTCCGATCGACACGAGCAGGGTCTTTTTCATCATACACTCCCATGTTCAAGTTTCCTCAGACGCAACAATAATGACGCGCGAGCGTTCCGGCAACTTCACGTCTGGATCCGGGGCCTGATACGCCGAATCTCGCCGATTGCGTAATCACTCATCGCTGTTCATATTAGCAGAAAATCGGCGTTGCCACGCTCGCCAGAGCACCTCGTGGCGAATTGGCGGCACGATGGCCTGATCAACACAACACAAGAGTTTCGTGCCTATATTATCCAGTCTCTCCAAGCCGCCTATTTGTGCCTTGGATTTGAGCAAGTCGCGGGAAATCGGTCTCGCTCCCCCTCGGCAAGCCACCTGTTGAACTGGTAGGATGACGCAGAGTATCAGGGGCCCTTCTACCCACCGATCGATACCAAGGCGGCTGCGAGCGGCTTGCCCCAACCACTTCAACGTCAGAACCTCGAGAAACGAAGACGTGAAAGCCCATGGCAAAGAAAACTGCAAAGAAGATCAAGACAACCGGTAAGTCATCCGGCAAAGCCGTGCTGGACGACAATCCCACACTGAAGACGACCGTCGCCCAAATCGAGAAGCAGTTCGGCAAGGGGGCCATCATGCCCTTGGGATTCGATCGCCACGGCGAGATCGGGGGGATCTCGACCGGCAGCCTCTCGCTGGACATGGCCCTGGGCGGACAGGGGATTCCGGCCGGACGGGTGGTCGAGGTCTTCGGTCCCGAGTCGGGCGGCAAGACGACGCTTGCCCTGCACGTAGTCGCACAGGCCCAGAGAAAGGGCGGCATTGCCGCCTTCATCGACGCCGAGCACGCCCTGGATCCCAGTTGGGCCAAGAAGCTGGGCGTCGAGTTGGAGACACTGCTGGTCAGCCAGCCCGGTTGCGGGGAGGAAGCAATGCACATCACCGAGATGCTCATCAAGAGCAACGCGGTCGATGTGATCGTCATCGACTCGGTTGCCGCGCTGGTTCCCCGCAAGGAACTCGAAGGAGAGATCGGCGACACGCACGTCGGGCTCCAGGCCCGGCTGATGAGCCAGTCGCTCCGGAAGCTGACCGGGGCCATCTCGAAGAGCAAGACCTCGGTGATTTTCATCAACCAGATCCGCGAGAAGATCGGCGTGATGTTCGGCAGCCCCGAGACGACCCCCGGCGGCCGCGCGTTGAAGTTCTACAGCTCCTGCCGGATCGACATCCGCCGGATCGGCCAACTCAAAGACGGCGAAGCGGTCGTCGGCCAGCGGGTAAAAGCAAAGGTGGTGAAGAACAAGGTGGCCCCCCCATTTCGGGTGGCGGAATTCGACATGATGCACGCCGATGGCATCAGTTACGAGGGTGATATCCTCGATTTGGCCATGGAGCAGCGGCTCATCACCCGGACCGGCGCCTGGTTCCGCTACGGCGAAAAACAGCTCGGCCAGGGGCGGGAAAAAGTACGCGAATACCTGAAAGAGAACCCCGATTTCGTCGACGAACTCAAGCAGAAAGTCCTTGCTGCGAAAGGGTTTGTCGATCGGGCCCCGGAAGAGGATTCCGAGGAGGACTCGGAAGAAGAATAGCCCCGCGCCGGTCCTGCAAGCCATGGCCACGTGCGGGCCGGTAAAGTAGAATGGAAATGAGCGAGAGCAGTTTTCACCCCTGGCTCCTTATGCTACGTATACTCCGCATCCTGGCGATCGCATCGCCGGCCCTGGCGGCCTTGGCGGTGCAGGCGGTTTGCGCCCAGGAGATAACGGGGTTGCAGGCGGCCGCGGCGATCGAGAAGGTCCTGGTCGAGACGATTGCCAAAACGGAGAAATCGGTTGTCGCCATTGCCCGGGTCCGCAATCCCCGTCACGATCAACCCCGCAACTACGAGATTCGCCCCGATCCGTTCGGCCGGCGTCCGGTCCCCGGTTCACAGCCCGAACCGACCGACCCCGACTTTGTACCCAACGAATACGGCACCGGCGTGGTCATCGGCCCGAGGCTGATCCTGACTGCGTATCATATACTGGGCGACGACAGCGAGTACTACGTTGCTACGCATGAGAGGAAGGTTTACCGGGCATTGATCAAAGGGGCCGATCCCCGGAGCGACCTGGCGGTCCTTGGGATTGAGGGCGCCGACCTGCCGCCGATCCGATTCGGCAATGCCAAGGAGTTGAAGAAGGGGCAAATCGTTATCACCCTCGGCAATCCCTATGCCATTGCCCGCGACGGGCAAGTCAGCGCCGGCTGGGGAATTGTCTCGAATCTCTCGCGAAAAGCACCTCCCTTACCGGGGCAAAGCAGTCCCTATGAAAAAACCTTGCACCAATTCGGCACCTTGATCCAGACCGACGCCAAGTTGAACCTGGGGACCAGCGGCGGGCCGTTGTTGAACCTCAAGGGTGAGATGGTCGGGTTGACGGTTGCTATGGCGGCGGCCGCCGGCTACGAAATGTCCGCCGGCTACGCCATTCCCGTCGACGATACCTTTCGCCGTGTCGTCGATACGCTCAAGCAGGGACGCGAGGTCGAGTACGGCTTTCTGGGAATCCGGCCGGGCAACCTGACCGGCCGGGACATCATGGCCGGCATACGGGGCATTCGCGTCGAAAACGTCATCCCCGGCACGCCGGCCGAACGCACCGGGTTGAAAATCGGCGACATCATCACCGCGGTCGATGGCACTCCCATCCACGAACCGGACGGTCTCGTGCTGGAAGTGGGCAAGCTTCCGGTCGAATCGGTCGCCCAGCTCGACGTGTTGCGCGAACGCCGGAAACTCAACTTAAATGTCGCCTTGGGGAAGTATCCCGTCCCGGGCAAGAAGACCATTACCACACTGGCCCCGAGTTGGCGCGGGCTCCGGGTCGATCATCCGACGGCGTTTGTCGACGTCCTCCCGACGGAGCGCTACGGAGGCGTGTTTCCCGAAAGCGGTGTGATTGTCACGGACGTGCAACAAGGTTCTCCGGCCGCCAAGGCCGATCTGTGCCGCGGGATGCTGATCAAGCACGTCGGCCGGAGGACGATTCGCACGCCGAAGGAATTTCACGCGCAGGTCGCCCGGGAGACCGGCCCGGTTCGGCTTCAAGTCGATGACGACGAAAAGCCGGTGAGGATCGTCGGCCGGGGAACGTAACCGATGATCCCGAGACTCGCCCAACGCATCGCGAAATTGATCGCCGTCTGTATTCTGATCGCCGCGACGTGGCATGCGATAGCGGTAGTCCAAGAACTCGTCAAGGTTCTCCGGAATGCGGAATCCGAAGGGGCATGGCTCGGCTTCGCTGCGAAAGTGGCCGCCTGGGCACTTGCCATCACCGGGGCGATCGGCCTGCTCGAGGGCAGGGCGATGGGCTACTACGTGCTTTACCTCGCAACCGTGCTGTCGGTCGTATTGTCGGCCTCCGGGCATGCCTTCTCGTATATCCCCTTCGAGCAATACTGGTTGCCGGAGTCGCTGACCGTGGAGGGGCGGGAGTGGATTGGGATATGCTTGGTCAACCTGTCCGTGACCGTCGTGCTGATGTGGTGCCACCACATGACGCGCTTGCTCCGTTACGATCCGCGGCTGAACGAACTGCGGCAGCAATCCAAGAGGTAAGGGCCGGCCGAATGGAAGGGGCGGCTTCTGAATCCGCAGCCCGAGCCGCCGGATTTCCCCGTGTGGTTGGTGAAACTGATCTTCGGCTTCTGAAACGGGAGGAAAAGGCTTTGGTGGGCAGGGTTCGGGATTCAGGGTTTTCCGGCAAACGTGTCCTCGGAGGCCTGAACCCCGAACCCTCAGCCGTCAACTTACTACATGTCTTTCCCCAACATTTGCACGGCCAATTCGCGCTTGCTGTCGCCGGCGAGGTAAAGCGTTTGTGTCGGGAACGCAAACTCGATGCCCGCCTTCTCGAACTCCTCGAAAATCCGCAGGTTCAGCCGCTGGGCATGGTCCATGTAGTCCCAATATGCCGGCGGCGAAAACCAGTAGATCACCTGCAGGTCCAGGCTGTCGGCGCTGTAGTCCTTGAAGTACACTCGGGGTGGATACTCGTTGTCGTCGATCGCCGGGTGGATGGGCTCGCGGATGCCCTCCTCGTCAAGGATGTCTTGCAGGATCTGCACGGCTTGCTCGATTTTCTCCCGCGGTGTGTCGTAGGTGATTGTTACGTCCATCATGCGGCGGATGAACGGCCGGCGGCCGATGTTTTCGACCGGGTCGTTGACGATTCTCGAGTTAGGGATCGTGACCAGATGGCCGGTCAACGTGCGGACTTTGGTCGAACGGAAACCGATCTCCTCGATGACGCCGTCGTAGCCCGCATAAACGATCCGCTCGCCGACCTGGAACGGCCGGTCGAATAAAATCGTGATCGACCCGAAGAGATTCTTCAACGAATCCTGCGCGGCCAGCGAAACGGCCAGCCCGGCAATCCCCAAACCGGCCAACCATGCCCCGATGTCCTGATGAAACACCGAATCGACGACGAACAACACGCCGACTACCACGAGAAATATCCGAAGGCTCTTGCGAATCAGCGGTACCACCTGCTCGTCGAGCGAGGAATCGGTTTTCGCAATCATCCGCCGCAGCACGATATCGACGATGCCGACCAGATTGAAGATGTACCAGAAGACGGCGATGGAATAGATCAGCAGTAGAGTTCTGGCGGCGAATTCCTGAAGCGGTTCGCTTACGCCCTTGAGGGCGGCGAATCCGATGGCCAGCCCCGCGGCCAGCACGGCGAGCTTGGCGGGTCCCATGGCATCTTCAAACACGCGACTCCGCAGCAGGCGTTGCCTCGTGCTCAGCCGTCGTGCAATCCAGCCCAGCACCGCCGCCGCAATGTTGCCCGCCACCAGCCCGGCAAGAATCGCTCCCAACAATACCATCCAGTCGGTCGCCGTGTTCTCCGTCCACACACCGTGCAGATCGAGTTGGTGGAGCAGGGACCCGGCTTCGTCCCGGAGATTCTCCTTGGGCAAATCTTTGTCGCCGGCCGGGGAGGCGTGGGCGGGGGAAGCAACTTCCTTTTCCTTGGAAGCAAGAGGTGTCTGCCCAAAGGCACCCAACGTCCAAACAGATATCCAGCACGCTGCAACGGTGGCAATCAAACCGGAGGCAATGTGTCTTTTCATGAGAGAAGATCTCAACATTCGGGTATCGTTTTTCAATTCGTCACACCCCGGAATTGGGGGGATGTAACATCGAAAGGTTGCACCAACTGCGGGTGGGGGGATATTGGTTAGTTCGCCCCTACTGGGTTGAAGGTCGAGCAAAACTCCTACCGCAGCAAGCAAGCCGTGTGATGGTGGTTCAGCAGAAACGAAAGGGAGGGTTTTGCGCCCTGGGAGAAAGAACGTTCGCAGTTGCACGACCATCCGGGTATACTTGCATATTAGCCGCGGCCATAATCCTTCAACCCGAGGACTATGATGACCCCAGGAAACCCCTCATTCCGGGCATTCCCAACCACCCGAATGCGGAGGCTCCGCTACCATCCGGGAATCCGCGAGCTTGTCCGTGAAACGCGGCTTTCGCCGGCGAATATGATCCTGCCACTGTTCGTGCGGCCGGGTGAAGGCACACCCCGGGAAATTGCGTCGATGCCCGGCAACTACCAGCTCGCGCCCGACCGGCTGGCCGATGAAGTGGCGGAAGCCGTCGAACTGGGCCTCGGCGGCGTGATCCTCTTCGGTATCCCCGCCGAGAAGGATGACATCGGTAGCGACGCGATCAGCGACCTGGGAATCATTCCCCAGGCGATCCGCGCGGTGAAGCAAGTCGCTCGGGGCCTGCCTGTCATCACCGACATCTGCTGTTGCGAATATACCGACCATGGACAGTGCGGTGTGGTGAACGACTCGACCGGGCGGATGGACGTGGACAATGACGCTACATTGAAGCTGCTCGCGGAGCAGGCCGTGGTACACGCCCGGGCGGGCGCCGACATCGTCGCACCAAGCGGAATGATGGACGGCATGGTCGGTGCGATTCGCCGGGCCCTCGACACAGCGGGGTTCTCGCACATCCCCATTCTGAGCTACGCGGCGAAGTACGCCAGCGCGTTCTACGGCCCGTTTCGCGATGCCGCCGAGAGCGCACCCAAGTTCGGTGACCGGCAAGGCTATCAGATGGACCCGGCCGCCGCGGCAGGGCAGGCGATTCGCGAAATCGAACTCGACCTGGCCGAAGGGGCCGACATTGTCATGGTCAAGCCCGCCCTGGCCTACCTCGACGTCATCCGTCTCGTCCACGACCGCTTCCCCGGCGTGCCGCTTGCCGCCTACAACGTCTCCGGCGAGTTCAGCATGGTCAAAGCGGCCGCCGAACGCGGCTGGATCGACGAAAAGTCGGTCGTCATCGAGTCCCTGACCGCGATCCGCCGGGCCGGCGCGAATATTGTCCTTACTTATTGGGCCAAAGACGCGGCCCGCTGGCTGCAATAGCCGGTGAAAAGCGTTGGAGAAGAACTCGTAGGGTGGGACAAGGAAACGGCTCGTTGGTGGGCCGGCGCGTGCGGTCGATCGTTCCGCGACGTTGGTACGTTGATTTAGGGAAGATCGCCGTTTCCGCCGGCCCACCAAGGGCTCGCGCACGCTTGTCCCACCCTACGTGAATAATCCGGGATAGCCGGTGAAAAGCGTTGAAGAAGCAGCGCGTCGGCAATCGGGTCGATTCAAGGGCCGGTAACGTCCAGTAACGGAAATCTTGACCGGCGGCCCCCGCATATTCACGGGGGAGCCGAATGTCAGCGCCCGCCCAGTTGCTTCTTGACCTGCGCGAGCCAATCGTCGGCGGGAAGTCCGTACGGACGGAATTTCTCGAACTGGCCCTGGCCCTCGTCGTAGAAGATCCCGCGGTGGAGCCCCAGACGGCTGGCGGCGGGCGAATCAACCAGGTTGCTCGAATCGGTCGCATTCATCTGGAAAGCGATCCGCATCTCCAGTTCCCGCAATACCTGGCGGTCCAGAATGCGCGTCACGTTGTTATACGTATCGCACCATGCCAGGGTGTGAACGCCGAACGCGGGGCCCTCGCGCAGAATGCCGTCGAACTGCTTGGCCGGGCTGGGCGGCTTGTCCTCGTCGAGGCTGGAGAAGCCGAACTCGTCGTCGCCCTTCCGCAGATCGCGGAACCGGCTCAGGTTGTAGATGACGAGGTAGATCGGCGGGGCATCCTCTTCGCCCGACCCTTCACGACGCGCAACCTCCTCGGAAATCTCGGCGATCGCCTCGGGCGTCCTGCGCGGAGTAATGACCTTCACCGCGTGGGGAACGGCCGACGCCAGGCGCTTGAGATAGCCCGCTTCCGGCGCGTCGGGGCGGGCGCCGTCGAAGAGATAAAATTGCGTGCCGGTCGGTAACTTTGACGGCGCAATCTGCGCGGCCAGACTGATGAAGCACATCGCCAGGATACCCATGGCCGATTCGTCCTGCTGTCCGACGATCAGCAGGTTGCTGCCGCTCTGGCGGGCGAACTGGGCGGCCGTCGGGTCCTTGATGGCCACCGCCGAGCCGAGCCACGCCCGAACCGTGTGGGAACGTTCGGGCCACGCCGCCGCCAGAACTTCCTCCAGCAACGGATTTTTGCTCGGATCGGCCGGGACGTTCCCCTCGAAGACGATCGCCGGCGGGAGCGTGCAGTTCCGCTCTTGTGCCAGGTCCTGAATCCGCCGCAAATAGTCTTCCCGTTGATCGTCCGGCAGCCAGACCGCCTGGAACGGGTGGTTACCCTCGAACAGGCCGTTGGCGTCGTTGTAGATGGCCTCGCCGGGCCGGGTCAACAGTCGGGCGGCGGTGTTATCTTCGCTGAGGATCAAGTGGGCGTCGGTCTCGCTGCACTGCAGCGCGATCCGCACGGCCATCTGTCCCAGGGTGCTCCGGGCCAGCGAGTAGGCCCCGGCAAGCGTCTGGGAGCCGAGAAAGACGTGGATGCCGAACGCCCGGCCCTGGCGGACCAGACGGTCCAGCAACAGCGACGAGTTCTGGGCGATGCGGTCGTCCTCGACAAACAGTTCCTGGAACTCGTCGATGATCAGCAGCACCCGCGGCAGCCGCTCATCGGGCTTTGCTGCGCGAAAGCCTTGAATGTCCTGGACGCCCAGCTTGCGGAACAGGTCGCCGCGATTCTTCAGTTCCAGGTCGAGCCGTTCGAGGACGCTCAGCCCGAATTCCCGCTCGCTTTCGATGGCGATTACCCGCGCGTGCGGAAGCTCTTCGCTGGCATATCCCTTGAACTCGACGCCCTTCTTGAAGTCGACCAGATAGAACCGGATCTGATCGGGGCTGTACCGCACGGCGAGGTTCGTGATCAGCCCGTGCAGCAAGGTGGACTTTCCCGAGCCGGTCTTTCCGGAGATCAACACGTGTTGGGACGTTCCTTTGCCGAGGTTCAGGTGCTGGAGTTTCATGGCCCCGGCCCGGCCGAGCGGGACGTCGATGCCGCTGCGGCTGTCGGCGGTCCACCACTGGCCGTCCTCGGGCAAGGCGCACTCGAACGGCACCTCGACCCGGTCGGCGTCCTTGACCTTGCTTCCGACCGCACGCACAATGCGAGTGAACTGTTCGGCGGGCGCCGGGGCGTTGAATTGCAGTTCCAGCTCGCCGAAATCGGGGTGCTTCCAAAGACAACGCCCTTTCCGCCAGTACAATGCAAGCGAATGCGGTTCCAGGTTCGCAAGCTCAAAACCGCGCGGCGCCGGCATCTGGGTGTCGACGCTCAGAAGCGTGAACACCCCGCAGCGGGCGCCGCTGGTGACGATGCTCGCCAATCGATGCGCAGCGCTCTCCGAAAAATTGGCCGGGAAATTGGCAATCACGAGAATGCGGTACGGCTCCGCCAGCTCGCCGGCCGATTCGTTGTATTCCTGGATCGTTTGAAACTCGTTGCGGAGGTAGACCTGAATCACGGTCTCCATGTGCTCCGTCAAGTCGGTCAGCCGCTGCTCGATGTGCGATTTTTCCGTCCATATCCGGTTCGCAACGAGCTGCTCGTCGTAATCGGCCAGGTGCATGAAGGCCGAGAAGTTCTCACCCAGGCCGACCGGGTCGATGATGGTAAAGCGGACCTTGCCGGGCGGATGGGAAATCAGCATCCGCAGCATAACGGACTGAATGACGTCGATCGCCCTGTCGCGGGCATCGCCTTCCGCCTTCAAAAGCAGCAGCGAACGCTCGGGAAACGGCAAGAGCGCCGACAGCGTGAATTCGGTTTGCGCCGGCAGGAGACGTTCATCCTTGGGCATGCCGCCGTTGAGTTGGCTCAGTTTCACTTCGTGTTTCCCGAAGCGGATGGCCGGGGGGATTTCAGCCGGCGGGGTCCAATCGCTCCAGTCGAGCCCGCTCCAATCGGGAAACAGGGCGTCGCAGGTCCGGTTCAACTCGCCGACCGACGCCTGGAACTGCTCCATACCCTGTTCCCACTGCTCGGCCATGGCGCGCCATTCCTGCTGGAAACGTTGCCCGCTTTGCAACATCGTTCGGGAATAGTCGTCCAACAGGCGGTCGGAGTCGGCCCGGTAGCGATTGTCGAGGTCGCTCAGTATTCGCGAGTACTTGTCGTCGGTTTCCTGCAACTGGCGGTCATGGCGTTCTCTCATTTTCGCCAGACGGGGCAGGTAGTTCTCGTCCGCCTGTTCCAGGTCGTTTTCCGTACGCTGCTTCAGGTCGGCCATATTCTTGGCAAACTTGTCGTTGGCGGCCAGCAATTCGCTGTTGCGGCGTTGCATGCTAATGGCGTACTGGCATTCGAATTCCTCCCTGGCCAACTCCAGCGTGTCTGGGCGGACAAGGCCGGCATCGACGTAAATCTGCCGAAGTCCGAGGTAGGCCCGGGCCGATCGTCGGCCGGCAACGCGGCGAAGCCGGGTGCCGATTACCACCAACAGGACAAGCATCCCGACACAGCCGGCAGTGACCCACTGCCAACTTGGCCATTGAAGTGCAAGCCCCGAAGGAACGATCGCCGCCAAACACAGTAGCACAAAAAGCCCGAACAACCACACCCCCTGGATCAGACGAAAGATCGCCGGCCCGGGAAATGCCTGCAACTGGCTCCGCGCCAGAGAGATCGCTTGGGCGAAGCGGTGCATGGGGTCGTGTTCCGGCGGCGTAACGGATGGTCTGGGGTCGCGGTACTCGCGCCAATGGCCGCGTTTCTTGAGCTTCTCGACGGCTTCCCGGTGGATTGCCTGAAGCTCTTCCCAGCGTGTTTCGAGATGTTTTTTGATATCGTCGAGTTCAAGGCCCGAGCCGCCGCTGGTGGCCTCGGAGATTGCCGTTGCCTCCCAACTTGTTTCTTGCAGCTCTTGTTTTGCGGCGTTTTCGTCGGCCTCGGATCGGGTGCGGATCTTGGCGCGGACGTCGTCGTATTCCTTTTGCAGATCGCCATGGTCGGCTTCGAACTGCGAGACGATTCCCCGGCGGACTGCCGCGTACTCTTCCTCCGTTGCCGCCTTTTCTCGCCGATAGCGTTCGGTGGTCCGTTTCCGCGCATCCTGGAATTGCGTTTCCGTGGCCTCGTTTCGCCGGGCAAAGCTCGACGGGATTTCGACCTCGGCCGGGGCCCGGTCGGCCACAAGGCGACACAGTTCGGCCAGGAGGTCTCGGGTCCCGCTTGCCGATTGAGATTTGGTCATAACTGTTTCCGTGCGGCAGTTGGACTTCCGTGCCGGCTTTGGTGTTGTCTCGACTAAGCCGTCAACGGTCGCGGCATTCGCGTTCCGCGTTGGCAAGGACCTCGCTCAGGCGATGGATCCCGTCAAGCGCCCTTTTGACTTTTGGTTCCAGCGGGACCAGGTACTCCTCTTGGAATTTCCGGCTCGTCTCGTCGTTCCAGTGCGTTTTGGCGTCTCTCCAGGCCCGTTGGAACACCTCCATGGCCAGTTCGATCTTTCCGGCGCCCGAGTTGAGATCCCACGTTTTCATCGTGAAGGCTCCTCGACATTTTCCCCGGTATGCTCCCCGGTATTCTCCCCGGTATTCTCCCCGGCGTTGCCCGGAACCCGTTCGCCGGAAAGGTTTTTATCCGGTTCCTCGCTCCCGGAAGGCAGCACGTTCTCGGGGGCGTTTCGGCCGCCCTCTCCTTGCGGCAACGAAGCCGCGGCCGTACTCTCCGGCAACGAGCTGATTGCCACGTACGTATCGAGCGCATCCGTCAGTCGCCGCAGTGTGGCAACCGCCTGCGGAGCATCGACCTCGAGCCATGCGGCCAGCGGGCCCGTCTCTCCGCGATACTCGCTGACCGCGTGTTCCACGGCCCGGGACCAGTGCCGGACCGCCTCGACCTTCTCCTCCGCGAGCCGCAACCGTCGTTTGGCGGCCTCGTGCGCTTTCTTCTCGTCGATACACGACGGCCGATAGTCGGCGATGCGGCGAAACGTCTTGGCGCCTTCGAGTTGCACCTTTGCTTCGGTCACTTTTTCCCAACCTCGCCGTACTTGCCGGTCCCAATAGCGTTTCCGGTCGTCCTGGACCCACTCCTTCGCGCGCCGAACCTGCAAGCCCAGCTCTTCCAAAGCGTTGGACACCTCTTCTTGAAAACGTTCGAGCGCGGCCGCAAACGCTTGTATTGCATCGATCGACGTTACTTTGGCGGATGGGCCCATGCTTGCACTCTACCCTTGCTGCAAATACTCCTCGATGGCCTCGGCCTTCCGCACCAGGTAAGGAATGTGCTGGTCGGTCATCTCGATGAAGCGGGCGATCACTTTCATGTGCTGCTCGAATTCCTGGACGAACTTCTTGTTCTCCTGATCGCGCCAGGTGCTCCCCAAGGCAGCCAACTGGCCGCCCAGCGTAGTCAAACCGTTTTGCACGTCGGTGCTGAACTTTTTCAGGTTCCGGGCGAAGCGTCTGAGTTCCTCGGGGTCGACGATCGCTTGCGGCATGGCAAGCTCCTTCTTTCTCGTGTAAGCCTGACGCCTAACGGCCCCTGCAGACCCGGGGCAACAAAACGACCAGCTACGGATTCGGCACTTTACGGGAGGATTACCGTTGGGAAACGGACGTTGCCTTTCTGTATTTTACCCTGCCCGGCAGAATAACGCAACGCCCCCTGACCTTACTCAGTGCCTGACGATCCGGCGCGAGTTGACGGGGAAAGAGCCGACCGCTAACCTTATGGAAACTTGTGAGGCTCACGCAGAGGCACAGAGATCGCAGAGAGAAGCAATTCTCGATCCGGCACTCTGCGAACTCCGCGCCTCTGCATGACACATTTCGTTCAACCCAAGTAGACTACGCCAACTCGATAAACAGGAGGAACGCCCCGTGAGTGCAGCCTTTCACCCGTACCGTGCCAACCGGCTCGTCCCGGCAATCGTAACCCTTACGGTCGCTATCGTTTTCGTGGCGGGCCGAACGGCGCCGGCAAAACCGCCCCAAAAACCCAACGTCATCATCATCTACACCGACGACCAGGGCACGCTCGACGCCAATTGTTACGGCTCGAAGGACCTGATTACGCCCAACATCGACCGCCTGGCAAAGCAGGGCGTCCGCTTCACGCAGATGTACGCACCCTCGGCCATCTGCTCGTCGTCGCGGGCGGGGCTGTTGACCGGCCGGTTTCCGCCCCGGGCGGGCGTGCCCTGGAATTGCTCTTCGACCAAGGGCGTCGCCGGCATGCCCCAGGAAGAAGTCACCATTGCCGACATGCTCAAAGCGTCCGGCTACACGACCGGGCACGTCGGCAAATGGCACCTCGGCTACACCCCCGAAACCGGCCCCGGCGGACAGGGATTCGACTACTCGTTCGGCCATTTGGGCGGCTGCATCGACAACTACTCCCATTTCTTCTACTGGGCCGGCCCCAACCGCCACGACCTCTGGCGCAACGGCGTCGAGATCTGGGAAGACGGCCGCTTCTTTCCCGACCTGATGACCGAAGAGTGCGAGAAGTTCCTGGAAGAGAACAAGGACAAGCCGTTCTTCCTCTACTGGGCGAACAACGTGCCCCACTACCCGCTGCAAGGCACGGCCAGATGGCGCGAGAAGTACAAGGACCTGCCCGCCCCGCGGCGAATGTACGCCGCCTTCGTCTCGACGCTCGACGAGCGGATCGGCCAGGTCGTCAATAAGGTCGACGAGCTGGGCATCCGCGACCGCACCTTGATCATCTTCCAATCGGACAACGGCCATTCGACCGAGACGCGGACCTTCGGCGGCGGCGGCAACGCCGGGCACTTTCGCGGCGCGAAGGAGTGCTTCTTCGAAGGCGGAATCCGAATGCCCTCGATCGTCTCGATGCCCGGCACGATTCCCCGGGGCGAAGTCCGCGGTCAGATGGTCACCGGCTGCGACTGGCTGCCGACCATCGCCGGCTTCTGCGGCGCGAAGCTGCCCGATCGAAAGCTCGACGGCCGCGACATCCGCCCGGTCATCCTCTCGGCCGACGCACCCAGCCCGCATAAAACCTTCCACTGGCAGCTCGGCCCCCAATGGGCCGTCCGCGACGGCGACTGGAAACTGCTCGGCAATCCCAAGGACAACAGCCACAAGGCCAAGCTCACGGCCAAAGACAAGCTGTTCCTCTGCAACCTCGCCCGGGACATCACCGAAATGAAAAACCTCGCCGACGACAACCCCGAAGTCGTCCGGCGGCTAAAGAAACTGCACGACGAATACGTTGCCGACATGAAAAAGAAGTAGTCTCCCCTGCTCTCGTAAAGAAGGAGTCGTGAAATGAAATACCGGACTACTCCGGAACGTTTTCCATACTTTGGAGTGGGCGTGATTGTTTTGTCCGTAGCGATGGGGTTTGCCGCAACCCCGTTGCTCGGAGCCGAGAAGCCCTCGGATGAAAAGGGTGGCTCCTTTGCCCTGCGACATGCGGAGACTTACCTAAAGCTGACCGTGAACGCGTACCGGACAGCTCACGATGCCAACGTGCGTTTCCCGGGCACCTTTCCGGCTTCGAGGATCGAAGAGTTGAAAGGGGACGTCGACGTTGCGAAGCAGATGGTCAAAGCCGCCCGAGAAAGCGACGGCGAATACAGTTTTCAACGCTATCTTCGGCTCGCCAAAGCGGCTGCGGCAGCCGCGGACACCGAGTTCAAGCAAGCAGAACTGCTCAACAGCAAGACGTCGGGCGTCTCGCCGCGGGAACTGGTGCGTTTGCGTCTGCGGGCGGAACTTGCGAGGATCAACGTCGAAGAGGGCCTCTCCCTACGCGATGCGTCAAGCAAGAAGCAGAACGTTTGGAAGCTTCGGCTGCTTTACGATGACGTTCTCCGTCTGAATGAACAAGTTCGGTGATTCTGCCACTAACCAGCACCCCTCGACAAAGAGAAGCAGCATACCATGAAACGAAGAACCTTTTTGAAACTCTGCGGTGCGATTGTTCTGGCGATGGCGACGCAAGCCCCGGCTGCCGATACCGCCCTGCCCGAGAAGCCGAATCTTCTGATCATCATGACCGATCAGCAGTTCGCCGATGCGATGAGTTGTGCCATGGGCGATAAGTGGATTCATACGCCCAATATGGATTCACTGGCAGCAAGTGGTGTGCGATTCACGCGGGCGTATACCCCGAATCCCTTGTGCCTGCCGATGCGAACCTCGATGTTCACCGGCCGGTTTCCGCATCAGACCGGTGCCCAGACCAACGGCGGCCGCCGGCTCGATCCGGCCAAGTTTGCATTCCTGGGCAAACTTTTCAAAGACGCCGGTTATGAAACCGCCTACTTCGGCAAATGGCATATTGCTCTCGACCGCAAGAAAAAGGAAGTACACGGATTCGACATATTCGAAGAAAAGACCGCACGTCTCGACCCGAAACCGGCCGCCGAATTCCTCAAGAAGCCGCACGATCGCCCGTTCCTTGCCGTGGCGTCCTTTCTCGGGCCTCACGAGATCTGCGAATGGGCACGCAAACAGAAGATTCCTGGGGCACAGCTCGGTGACCCGCCGCCTCTTCAGCAGCGGCCCCCACTAAGGAAAAACTTTGAACCGCCGGAGAATGAGACCGATATCATGACCCACATGCGCAAGTCCTACCAGGCCGCACGCTGGTTCCCCGTGGGCAACTACACCGACGCCGATTGGCGCCGGCATATATGGGGCTACTATCGCCTGATCGAAAGGGTGGACAAAGCAATCGGGGTCGTGCTCGAGGCCTTGCGTGCAGGCGGACATGAAAAAGACACCGTCGTCGTCTTTCTAAGCGACCACGGCGACTGCCACGGCGCCCATCATTGGAATCAGAAGACGGTTTTCTATGATGAATCCGCCCGGGTCCCGCTGATCATCAGTTGGAAAGGCAAGACACCAAAAGGCACTTCGGACACCCTGGTCAACACGGGCACGGACGTCATCCCGACCCTTTGCGATTTTGCAGGCATCGCCGTGCCTGCCGGCCTGCCCGGCAAGAGCATCATGGCCCCGGCACTCGGCCGAACGCCCGACTGGAAGCGCGAGTATGTTGTCTCACAGAACCACATGGTTCAATGCGTACCGGTCGACGGCAAGCATCTCAAGCCGCAGGGCCGCATGGTCCGCAGCCGGCGATACAAATATTGCCTCTACAGTGAAGGCCGGCGCCGAGAGTCGCTCGTAGACATGGAGAAGGACCCGGGCGAAATGGTGAATCAGGCCGGCAATCCCGATTTCAAGGACGTCTTGAATCGGCATCGCGCCTTTCTCAAAGAACATGCAGAACGACACCGCGATAAGGTGGCCCTGGAAATGCTCGAGAATCTAGAAGTAACACAGGGTAAATAAATGGGACCGGCAATTGTTTCATTGAATTAGACACGCCCCGCTTATTTGCCCCGGCCAAAGACAAGCTGTTCCTCTGCAATTTGGCCCGGGACATCACCGAAATGAAAAACCTCGCTGCCGAAAACCCCGAGGTCGTCCGGCGGCTGAAGAAGATGCACAAAGAGTACGTGGCCGATATGACAAAGAAGTGATCTCCCAAAAAGCCGCGAACGGCGGCCGCGCCGGACGATGGGGAAAACGGCACAATGCGTGGAGGCGATTCGGCAGGATATCGCAGTGTGTTGTGCGGAAGACCACACGGGAAACCTGCCAACCATTTAGGATCGGTCGAGAAACAACTGTCGTAGGGCGGGATGGGAGATCCGTCCTGCAAATGCGGCAGTTATTTCTCGAACGGCCCTTTCGGGGCTCCGGGAAAGGGATCACCGTCCGGGGCGGTTCCCAGCGGCAACATTATAGACACCCAGCTTGTCGCCATACCGGACGTACAACCTCCCGCCAAACACAACGGGATGCGCCCACGTCCGGCGCTCTCCCGGATCCTTGATCTTCAGTCTGCCGGCGACCTCAAAACCCTTATCCGTCGGTTTTGCCAGGCACATATTGCCATTATCCGCGTAAAGATAGAACATCCCATCGGCATACGTAAGGCATCCGTTCTTGTACTTATAGGAGGACCTCACGGGAGCAGATTGGAAGACCGTCCCGCCCGACTTGAAATCGATGCACATCCACGGCTCCGACCTGCTTTGAGTCTCCGCGTAACCGTACAGTCTGCCGTCCAGCAGAACGATGCCTCCCTGTTTGACGTCGAGCGTCCTGTTGTGCCAATGTCTTTCCACGGAGCATTCGTCGCCGGAAACCCGGAGCTTAAGCGAAGTCGTCCCTTTCTTGACACAGCCGGAAACAATCACGAACCCATCGTGAAAAAGCGGCGTTGCGATATTCTCGTCGGCGTAGACCTTGTGCGGATACCGCCACAGGAGTTTGCCGTCCGAGGCGCGAACCCCGACTACCGATTCCGACATCACTGTGACGATCTGTTTCAGCCCCTGGTATTCGATCAGGATCGGGGAGGCATACCCCGGCCGGTCTCCTGCCCCCGTGCACTTCCAGACAACCTTACCCGTCTTGCGGTCGAGCGCCACCATGCTGACCTCTTCGCCGCCCGGTGTGCAGATCACCTTGTCGCCAACAACCAGCGGTGATTCCGCCAGCCCCCACATGATATTGCGGCCGCCGAATTCCTTCAAAATGTTCACGGACCATACCACGTCACCGCTATCCGGCTTGAGACATATAAGATTTCCGATTCCGCTCAGGTGGTAGAGCAGCCCTCCGATGACCGTCGGGGTAGAGCGGGTCCCGGGATAGCTTCCTTCCCAAGGCTTGCCGTTTTTTCGGGTCCAGACTTTCTTTCCATCCGTGTCGAGTGCGGTAATGACACAATCGCCGTCGATCGCTCCGGTTGTGTAGATCCTGTCGCCGACGATGGCAACCGTCGAGTACCCCTCGCCAATCCCGGCCGCTTCCCAAATACGAGAAGGCCCCCCTTCGGGCCACGTTTTCAGCAACCCCTTGTCGGGCGACTTGTTGTCGCGATTGGGTCCGTGAAACTGGGGCCATTGGCCCATTGCCGGATTTGCGGGTTCTTTCGGCCGCTCACTTCGGAGTTTCTTGGTTGCCGGTTCCACGTCACCCCTCTTCACCCACCCCTTAAGCGTGTCGCCATCCACGACGGCCGAAACGCCGATCCAGCTCCCTTGGACGAACAGGACTTCGAGCCTGGCGCCTTTCTCCAAGCCGGCAAGCACCTTGCCGCCAAAACCAAGCTTTGCTTCATCCACGGATACGACGACGGTATCGCCGGGTTTGATCTGTTCGATTTGTTCGGCGCCCCGCCCCGGAACCGCCAGCAGCAGGACGCCAAGGACAATAAAGGGGGACGCCACAGGCTTGAACGGCATAGTTGATTCCTTCTTCAGCAACCTCTGTTATCCTGGTCCGGCGTTTCTCGATAGCCCTGTTGGGTGGAAATGATCGCCGGCCTTTCCATCGGATTCTACCACGGCAGGGCGGGCAGGGCAAGCAGGGCCCCGTCAGATAAGCCGGTTAACCCGCCGTCGGTCGGCGGTGAAAATGTACGGCTTGTGCCAAGCCGTCCCACGCCTCCAACGCAGCATCGCACGCAATCACGGGCAGGTTGCGAACAGCCTTGCCTACCGGCAGGTTCGCCAGTGGCCGTCGCGCTCGGACGCCACAGAGGGCGTTCCCTGCAGGACTTGCGATCTCTCAATGTGTTTGCAGCGACGGTCTTGGAAGGCCATCGTACTGCAGATGGCTGAAGTGTTACCAATTTTTTAATCTCTTTCAACCCTTGCCGCATTACGGGTGTTTCCCTACGATGGGGCAAAAGTCGTGTCTGGAGATTGCCGTGAATAGTCTTTCTGAAATCGAATATGTGTCCTATCCCGAGTCCGTCCCCAAGGCGCTGGATGCCATCGGCGCCGGGGTGGTCCTTCAACAGCAGGCGCGGGTTCTCATCAAGCCAAACCTCATCAACATGTCGCCTTTTCCGGTTACGACGCCGGCTGCGTGCGTCGAAGCCGTTATCGAATACGTTCGGTCCTGCTCGAAAGCCGCGATTGTCGTCGGCGAGGGCTGCGGCGACCCGAGCATCGAAACCGACGAGGTCTTCGACCGCCTGGGCTACGGTGAGCTGGCCCGGCGTCAAGGCGTCGAACTGGTCGACCTGAATCATGCACCGCTTGGGAAATTGGAAGACAAGGATTGTCCGGTCTTCCAAGAAATGTATCTGCCCGAGATCGCGATGTCGCACTACCTGATCTCGGTGCCCGTGCTCAAGGCCCATTCGTTCTCGGAGATAACGGGTACCTTGAAGAACATGATCGGCCTGGCCCCGCCCAAATACTACTCGGGCCGGTTCGGCACATGGAAGAAAGCGGTTTTTCACGGTCGGATGCACGAGTCGATCGTCGATCTGAACACGTATCGCACGCCCGACCTGTCGCTGATGGACGCAACGGTCGGTATGCCCGACTATCACTTGGGCGGCGCGCACTGCGACCCGCCGGTGAACAAGCTGCTCGCCGGTTTCGACCCGGTCGAAGTGGACCGCAGAAGCGCGGAACTTCTGGGATTGCGGTGGCAGGACATTCCACATCTGAAGTAGGGCCTGGGCAGAAACCTTTACCCGGTCGTGCCGAAAAGGGCCGCAGGCATCCGCGCCGACGCGGCGGGTTGCACCGCCCGGCCGCATCGGTTAGGATTACCAGTAGCCGCCCGTCGGTCGTCGGCCTAACCGTCAAACCCCTTACTTTGGGAATGGAACCATGCAGAGCAAATTGAACCTCAATCGACGTGATTTTCTCAGAATCTCGGGCGCGGGTGCCGCCGCCGTTTCGAGCGGTGTGTGGAGCGAGCTGGCCGCAGCCGAATCCAAATCGCCCAACGGCAAGCTCAACATTGCCTGTATCGGCACAGCCAACCGGGCGGCCGCCGACATCAACGGCGTCGCGAGCGAAAACATCGTCGCCCTGTGCGACGTCGACAAGAACTACCTCGACCGCGCAGCCAAAAAATACCCCGGCGCCCGAACCTGCGCCGACTACCGGGAAATGATCGAGAAGGAAGGCGACAAGGTCGATGCCTGCGTGGTCGGTACGGCCGACCATCATCACGCCCCGGCATCGATCCGGGCAATCCGCGCCGGTTGGCACCTCTATTGCGAAAAGCCGCTGACCCATACCGTCCGGGAAGCCAGGATCGTGGCCGAGGCCGCCAAGAAGAAGGGCCTTGCAACACAGATGGGTACCCAGATCCACGCGGGCGACAACTACCGGCGCGTCGTCGAAGTGATTCAATCCGGGGCGATCGGCGAGGTGGGCGAGGTCCACGTCTGGGTGGGCAAGGCCTGGGGCGGCGGCGAACGTCCCGAAAAAGGACAAGAGCCCCCGCCGACGCTCAGTTGGGACCTCTGGATCGGACCGGCCCCCATGCGCCCCTACGTACCCGGCCGTTACCATCCCGGCCAATGGCGGCGCTGGTGGGACTTCGGCACCGGCACCCTCGGCGACATGGCCTGCCACTACATGGACCTGCCGTTCTGGGCGCTGAAGCTGCGCCACCCGATCACCTGCGAAGCGGAAGGCCCGCCGGTCCACCCGGAGACCTGCCCGTTGGGGTTGATCGTCCGGTACCAGTTCCCCAAGCGCGGCGATCTGCCGCCGGTGAAGTTTACCTGGTACGACGGCAAACTCACGCCCCGCGAGGTCGCCGGCGAAAAGGTGCCCGGCAGCGGCGTGATGTTCGTTGGGAGCGAGGGCAAGATGTTTGCCAACTACGGCAGCTACAAGCTCTTCCCGGCCGAGAAGTTCACCAGCTTCAAGCCGCCCGAGCAGACCATCCCGAAATCGATCGGCCACCACAACGAATGGATCAAGGCCTGCAAGGACGGCTCGCCCACCACCTGCAACTTCGACTATTCCGGCGCGCTGACCGAAGCGGTCCTGCTGGGCAACGTTGCCTACCGCGTCGGCAAGCGACTCGAATGGGACGCCGATAAGCTCAAAGCCACCAACTGCCCCGAGGCCGACAAGTACATCAGCAAAGAGTACCGCAAAGGCTGGGAAGTCGCGTAACCGCTTTCCATGGAGAGCCACCATGAAGACGACCGGTTCTGTTGTCGCCGCGATGGCGGTTGTGTTTTTCGTTGTCGAGACGTCATCGGCGCAGAGGTCCAGGGCCGACAAGGGCCGCCCCGGCTTTAACTACGGGGGATTCCCCGAGTTTGACAGCCCGCCGCTCCCCAAAGACGACAAAGAGAAACAGGCGCTGGCGGCGCTGGACGAGATGACCAAGGGCAAGTGGCATCTCAACGTCACCACCAGAGAAGGGCGCGTGTTGCGGCAACTGACCGAGGCGCTCGGCGCGAAACGCGTCGTCGAAATCGGCACGTCGAACGGCTATTCGACCATCTGGCTCGCGTTGGGAGTGCGGGCCGTCGGTGGGAAGGTCTTCACACACGAGATCGATCCCGAGAAAGTCGAGATGGCTCGTGAAAATTTCAAGAAAGCCGGGGTGGACGACCTGATCACCATCATCGAAGGTGATGCCCACGAGACAGTCAAACAGCACAAGGAACCGATCGACGTCCTGTTTCTCGACGCCGAGAAGAAAGGCTACATCGACTACCTCGAAAAGCTGTTGCCGCTGGTTCGCCCGGGCGGGTTGATCCTCGGCCACGACATGCACCGTCCGATGCCCGACCCCCGCTATATCAAGGCTGTTACCAAGAACCCGGATTTGGACACGTCGTTTATCATGATGGAGAGTTTCGGAATCAGCATGACGATCAAAAAACGGTAGCCGGCCCGCCTACTGCCCCTCGATGTACTTCAATTGGATCTCGGTCTGGGGCAGTTTCTCGTTGAGCTGTTCGACGCCGTCGGCCGTCACGGCGGTGCGGGTTACCTTCAGGTCTTTCAGCGACGTTAGGTGCTCGATATCTTTCAGGCCGGCATCGGAAACGGCCGTGGAGCCGAGGTGCAGGAACGTCAACCCGGTCATCCCCTTGAGGTGTTTCAGACCGGCGTCGGTCATCTGTGTGTTGTCCAGATTGAGCCACTGCATCTTCGTCATGCCGGCCAGGTGGGCCACGCCGACGTCGGTGATCGGGACCCGCCAGAGATTCAGCCGTGTGAGGTTGGTCAGTCCGGCCAGATGGGCCACCCCGTCGTCCGAAAGCTTGATACACTCGCTTAGGTCCAGATCTTCGAGTTGGGAGAGTTTTGCCAGGTGCGCCAGGCCCTCGTCGGTAACGTGTGTGTGGGAGATGCGGAGCTTTTTGAGCTTGGTGAACTGCCCGAGTTCGGCCATTGCCTCGTCGCCCACCGACGATTTCGCGAGATACAACTCCTCGAGGTTTTTGAGTCCACCGAGCCGGGCGATCCCGTCATCGCCGACCCATGGGCAGTCGAGGGCCAGGGCCTTGAGGTTCGTCAGGTCCGCCACCGCGGCGAGCCCTTGATCGTCGACGGTTGCCGTGCCGGAAAGCCGCAGGGCCCGCAGGTCTTTTAGGCCGGCGAGGTGTTCGAGCCCCGCGTTGGAGATCGTGCAGCCGCGCAAATCGACGTTTCTGAGCGTGGAAATCCCCGCGAGCGCGGCCAGGCCCGCGTCGGTGATCTCGGTTTCGTTGAGCAGCACGGACCGCACCCGCTTGAGCCCGGACAGGTGTGACAAGTCCCCGTCGTCGATGGCGGCGCCGCGGAAGCTCACCTTGATCACGTAGCCCTCGCCGTCGCGTTTTAACTCGGTGGCGAGCGATTCGAGCGCCTTCACGGCAACGGGGTCGTCCGGTTCGGCGGCTTTCGTTTCGCTGCCCGTTTCCTTGCTTTTCGTGACAGGGACGTCGTTTTTCTTGCCGCGTTTTGCGGCATCGCCGCCGTTGCAGCCGAGCAGGAGCAATAAACCCAGAAAAAGCATCGGTATTTTGCAGGAAAGTTTCATTTGCAGTTCCTCGTCATGGTGTTTTGCGACGGCAGGCCAGGCACACGACCGTTCCGTCCCGCAAGGAAGCGAACAGGCGTCCGCCGGCCGCGATCATGCCGTCGAACACGGGCGGGGATTCGAGTTTTGTTTCCGAGAGTTTTTTCCCGTCGGTGGCCGAGACGGCCACGAGCCGGGCGCCCTTGCGGCCTTCGAAGGCGGCGAAGGGATCTTTCGGATCGAGTACATCGGGCGGCCCGGCCACGAAGAGCGTATTGCCCGCTTTTACCATGGCACGAACGCGGACCGGCAGCCAGGTCATCCACTGTGGCGGTTCCGCCCGCGTGTAGCCGATTCCCTTGTCGCCCCCGAAGGCGCTGCTGCCCAGCTTGCGTATTTCGCTGCCGCGCCCGCGCGAATAGTCCGACAGCGGCAGCCACGGGAGCGGGGTGCGCGATCCTTGCTCACCGACGATCTGCGGCTCGTTCGTGTTCAGATCGGCAAACAGGAGATAGCCTTCCTTGGCCGGGAAGAACATCGGGCTGTGGCAGTTTCGCTGGTAGAACGCGCGGATCGCGTAGGTCTTCTCGTCGTCGAACGCCAACAACTGCCCGGTCTTGGGGGCCTGGTTCGCCAATTGGTAACCGGGCCACCGCTTCGAGTACATCCAGAACGTGCGGTTGTACCAGGAGCCGTCCAACAGCCCGGCGGTGGAGAAAACGTGCATCCCCACGTCCTGGGCGCCCTTGCTCGAAAGGACCTTCACGTCGACCTCTTCCAGCTTGGGTGTCATCTTCTTTTGTCGCATGTAGAGATACCCGTCTTCGGCGACCAGCACGTCCGAATTGGCACCAAGGATGAAGAAGGCAACGTCGCGCTCGTCGGGTGTCTTGCGGTGCGGGCCTTCCAGGAGACCTCGATGCAGGATTTTCCCGGTGGCCGGGTCGAGTCCCCAGAGGCGGATGCCGCCGTCGAGATAGGTCGAGCGGCCGGCCGTGCAATACGCGATGCCCTTATCGACGAGCACATTTCCGTGGACCGGCCAAACCGATTCCATCTGATCGAAAGCGCCGAGTCGCTCGTCAACCGGAGCCGCCAGGAACCGCCATGCGAGTTCGCCGTCGGACGCCCGAAGGCAATAGACGCGGCCGTCTTTCGATCCGAACAGGACCATGCCGTTGTAGATCGTCGGTGGCGAATCGACCCGGCCGCCGGCGACAAAGTGCCACAGTTGCTTGCCGGTTGCCATGTCCAATGCGTAGACGGTATGCGCGTCCGGCTGTGCGACAAAGAGCTTGCCACCGGCGGCGACGGGGGCCGTGAGCTTGCCGCCCAGCTTGACCTTCCAATCGTCCGTCGCGCCGGCCGCCACGCTCACCGTGGTTGTGCCGCTTCGGGCGGCGTCGTGCCGGAACGTCGGCCAATCCTCCGTTCGCATTTCGGATTTCGCATTTCGGGTTTCCCCAAAGGCCGGTCCCTTTTCGAGCCTGTCTTTGTCGGCAACCGGCTTCAGGGCGACATTCGGCTTGGCCTTGATCGCCGTGAACCCACGCAACATGGCGCCCGGCTGGCAGAAACACTGATCGGGCGGCACATAGAGCATCCCGTTGCAAGGCATCATGCCGTAGCGGCAGGCCCCGCGGATCCAGTTGTTCTGGCCGTGGTCGTCCCCCTGAAAATCGAGGAATTCGGCGCCCTCGTACGAACTGATCAGGTAGCGGGAGGTCGCCTTGTTTCGGTAGCAGCGGTGGTGGTGTTCGGGGCTTCGCAAGTTCTTGACAAAGATGCGATTCTTCTCCTCTCCCGTGCGGAGATCCCAGCCGATGACCAGGGCATTCGGGCTCTTCCGACCGGGCTTCCCGCTGTTGTCCGCGTAGATCATCCCGCGGTAGACCAGGCCGTCGACGACAAACAGGTCGGCGCTCTCGCCGCCGCCGATCGACGGCAGGTTCTTCTTCTCCCAGAGCAGCTTGCCGTCTTTGGCATCGAAGGCGGCGGCGTTGCGCCCGCCCTGCATGACGATCACGCCGTCGACCACGACCATCGTCCTCGGGGAAGCCGACTTCGGTTGGACCTTCCACAACTCTTTCCCGTTTTTCAGGTCGAGTGCGACCAGGTCCTTTCCGGCCAGGCAGACGATCCGCCCGTCGGCAATGGCCCAACGCTGGGGACTGATCTGCTTGTTCTTCCAGAGCACCTTGCCGGTCTTTCCGTCGACGGCGATCAAACCACCCCCCGAAGGCTTGGGGGTGCCCCTTCGTTGAGCCGTATCTTCCGGTGCTTGTCGCGTGCAGGCAAGGGCGATGCCGTCGCTTACGCGGATTTCGGCCGTGTCGGCGGTTTCGTCGATAGTAGCAATGGTCTCGCCCGTTGCCGCATTCAAGATCGACATGGGGGCCTTGTGTGCAAGGGTCACGTAGAGCCGGTCGCCGTCGGCGACGATTCGCCGCTGGTTTTCCGTCGGCACGTCGACGCGCCCCGCCCGCATCTTGGTCCAGTCCTTGCCCTCCCATTTTGAACGGTTCCACGCGCGCCAGCCCCAGGGGCCGAGCTTCCGCTTCCAGAGCAGCTTGCCGTTGAAGGCGTCGCGGCAGACCAGCGACCAGCGTGCCGGCAGGCGCTCGTCGCAGATCCCGACAAGCCCCTCGTCGAAGATGTAGAACAGCCGCCCGCCGGCAGAGACCGCCGCTTGAATCCCCGACGGCGTTTCATGGCTGCGAAGCCACAGCGGCGGCGCAACCCACTGGAGACACCGTGGCTGTCCGACGACTGTGTCCGCGGCAACGGCGTTGTTGCCCGCGTCGTGCAGGAAGTGCGACCACTCGTCGATGTTGTCCGGCCGGGGTTTGACCGTCTTCTCCCAACGCCCGTCGCGCCGAACGTAGGCCGCTCCCTCCGGCGCCAGAACCCGCATGATTTCTTTCATGGGCACGTTGCCCGCGTCCTCGACGACAACCAGGTTGATCAGGTTGTCCGTGTACGGCAGCCGAGAACCGGAAAACTGTTCGACGGAAACAGGACCGTAGATGCTGGCGGAGACAGAACCGTAGATGCCAAGCGGTTGAATGTGCTTTCTCGCCTCGGCGACCTTCGCCGCGTCCGCTTCGAGTCCGTGAACCGTATAGCGGTCGTCGGCACGCAGTGCCGCCGTCAATTTCCCGTCGCCGCAGCCGAGGTGTACGACGATGCCGCCCTCAATTCCGGTTGCTTCGAGTATCTTCTTGGCCGACGTCACCTCGCGGCTTTCCTTGGCCGACGCCGTACCGGCCAGCAGACAGACCGTCAACGCCCCCCGTATCCACGGTTTGATCGTAAGGCAGCATTTCATTGTGCAAGCGTCCTTTGTAAAGATGGTTCAGGCAACACGTAGCCGCAAATTCACCCAACCAATATAGCAATCCGAGAGGGGGCAGGCAAGGAAGTCACCCGAAAGTACCATCCGGCCGCCGTGGCAAAGACCAGAGGCGGCCTGGACTATCCCGCCCTCCGGTTGGTACAATGACGAACAGTGGTTATGAAGAATGCGAGTGGTGCCCGGCGACCGTGCCGGCCCCGATGAAAGGAATCCGCTCTTGAACGATCGTTTCGACGCGCAAACGTCCCGACCGCCGCGAACGCCCGGCGAGCGGAATATCGCTGCGCTGGTCGAGTGGAACCAGCGGCGCAGCGAAGCCCGATATCCGCCGACCGAAGCACGGCGGGTCCGCTCGGCTGGAATCGTCGGGGCCGGGGCCATGGGAACATCGATTGCAGCAGCCGCCATCAGCTCCAACCTTCGCGTGGTGATCACGGACATACGGCAGGAGGCATTGGACTCGCTTCGGGCGAGGATGGCGGCGGAGTTGGCCGGCGAGCGGGAGTGCTCTTTGCCGCAAGATCCGCCGGAGGGCGATCCGCTGTTGCAGACCACTGACGACCTGGCCGAGGTTGCCCGGTGCGACCTGGTCCTTGAAACGGTCGTCGAGGACATCCTCAAAAAAACACCCCTATTGTTGGACTTGGAGCGGAAGCTGGCGCCCGGAGCAATCCTGGCGTCGAACACGTCGACGATTTCGATCGGCCGCCTGGCCGGGCGGTTGTCCGATCCGGGCCGGTTCTGCGGGATTCACTTCTTCCAGCCGGTTCGTCGCCAGTTTCTGGTCGAGGTGGTTTTTGGCCCGCACAGCGGGCGCGAGACGCTGGCGACCGCTGCAACGTTTGCCCAATCGCTCGGGAAGATGCCCCTGGTGGTCCCCGACGGCCCGGCCTTTCTGGTCAACCGCCTGATGATGCTCTACTTCAGCGAGGGCCTTCAACTCGTGGCCGAAGGCGCCCCGATCGAGCAAGTCGAACAGGTGGCCGTCGATTTCGGCATGGCCCGGGGGCCGATGAGCCTCATCGACCACATCGGCCTGGACGTCGTCCTCGACTGCGCCTGGGCACTCGCCGATCCGATGGGGGGACGCATGGCGACCTCGCCGCTTCTTGTGATGATGGTCAAAGCCGGACGGCTCGGGCGAAAATCGGGCGAGGGATTCTTCCGCTACGCCGCCGACGGCACCAAAGACGCAAATGGCAAGGCCGATCCGGCGCTGGCGCCGATGCTAAAGCGATGGGCCGCGGAGCCGAAGCTGCAAGACCCCGAAACCATCACCGCGAGGTTGTTTCTGCCGATGCTCCTCGAAGCGACAAGGATTCTCGCCGAAGGCCGGCTGGACGATCCGCGGGACGTCGATCTGGCCGTGGTTTTCGGATTCGGGTTTCCGCCCGCCCGAGGCGGGCTGCTCTATTGGGCCGATACGCTGGGCACCCGGCGAATCCTCGAGATGCTCCGGCCTTTTCGGGACACGCTGGGCCTCAGGGCAGAACCCACGCCGTTGTTCATGGAGATGGCTGCAGCAGGGCGCCGGTTCTACCCGGACCTGACGGCAAATGGGGAAGAAAAGGACGAAAACCTATCGTGAGCAGCAGGAAAAAGATTAAACCGGAAGCGAAGAAGACCCCGGGCGATACCAAGGACCGCCCCTGGGAAGTGCGAATCTGGAGCGGCATGACTCCCGGCGGCTTGTGGCGGCTCTTGTGGCGAAACCGGTTCCTGGTAACCCCGACGCGGATCGGGATGGCTTTGATCCTCGCCGTGCTCAGCGTGCTCAACGTGCTTCTGTGGATGATTCAGACGGCGCTTTACGGGCGGAAAATCGAGAAGACCGAGTTGTGCGAGGCCCCCGTCTTCGTGCTCGGACACTGGCGCTCGGGGACAACGCTATTGCACGAACTCCTGGTGACCGATCCGCGGCACACCTACCCGGACACATTCGCGTGCTTTGCACCGAACCATTTCCTGGTCTCCGGCTGGCTCTTCAAGTGGTGGCTGCGGTTCTTGCTGCCCTCGCGCCGCCCGATGGACAACATGCGCGTCAGTTGGGACCGGCCGCAGGAAGACGAATGGGCGATGTGCAACATGGGCATCCCGTCGCCCTACTTGTGGCTGGCCTTTCCCAACCGCCCCCGGCCGTACCAGGAATACCTCGATCTGCGAAACGTGCCGGCGGCGGCGCTGGCGCGGTGGAAGCGGGCGTTCGTCCGGTTCCTCAAGTGCCTGACCGTGCAGAGCCCCAGACGGATCGTGCTCAAGTCGCCGCAGCACACGTGCCGAATCCCCGTGCTGCTCGAACTCTTTCCCGACGCCCGCTTCGTACACATCGTTCGAGACCCATACGTGATCTTTCCTTCCACGATAAGAACCTGGCATCGGCTGGCTACCTTTCACGGGCTGCAGAAGCCGAACGGCAAAGGCATGGAGGAGTTTGTCTTTGCGACCTTCAACCACATGTACGAGGTGTTCGAGGAAGACCGCAGGCTGGTCGACCCCTCGAGGTTCTGCGAAGTCCGCTTCGAGGACCTGGTTGCGGATCCCGTGGGCCGGATGAGGATCATCTACGAACAACTCCAGTTGGGCGACTTCGAGGTCGCGCGCCCCGCCATGGAAGCGTATGCCGAGCGGACCAGGGACTACAAGGTCAACCGCTACGAACTGACCCCCGAAACCCGCGAGGAAATCGGCCGGCGGTGGGAAACGTTCAGCAAGAGATACGGATACGAAACGGTGGCTCATGGCCCTTGATCCCGGAAGCAGTCCGCCGGCGGTGGTGATTACCGGAACGTCAACGGGGATCGGCGCTGCCTGCGCGTTGGACCTGGCCCGCCGCGGGTTCCGCGTGTTTGCAGGCGTCCGCAAGGAAGCCGACGGCGAGCGGCTGGAAGCGTCCGGCCGGCTTACCCCGTTGATGCTCGACGTGACCGATACGGCCTCCATTCAAGCCGCCGCGGAAACGGTGCGCGCCGCGGTGGAAGGGTCGGGCCTGGCCGGGCTGGTCAACAACGCGGGAATCGTCGTGCCCGGCCCGCTCGAACTCGTCTCTACCGATGCCTTGCGGCGGCAACTCGAAGTCAACGTGATCGGCCAGTTGGCCGTCACCCGGGCATTCCTGCCGCTTCTGCGTTTGCGGCCGGGCAGGATCGTCAACATGGGATCCATCAGCGGCCGCATCGCGCCGCCCTACATGGGACCCTACACGGTTTCCAAGTTCGCCATGGAAGCAATCACCGACGTTTTGCGCGTCGAGCTGCGCCAATGGGGTATCCACGTTTCGATTGTGGAACCCGACAGCGTGAGCACGCCCATCTGGGAGAAGGTGCAAGAAAGCGCGGACCGGTTGGACCGGGAGACCCCGCCCGAAATCCGCGGACTCTACGAGCACGATCTCGCAGAGCTGCGGGACTCGACCTCCCGAATGGGCGACAGGGGCATGCCGGTCGACCGCGTGGTCCGCAAGGTGCGCCACGCGCTATGCGCGAGACGCCCGAAGACCCGTTACCCGGTCGGGTGGCGCACCCGCCTGGGCTTCTGGGCCTTCAAGCACATCCCCGACCGCGTCCGCGACTGGATCCTGCTGCGGATGATGGGGCTTTCGTAAAAGTAGCCGGCCCACCATATTCGCCGCGTTTTTCTCGCGTTGGTGGGCCGGCGTCGCTTCGCTCCTGGTCCCACCCTACAAAAAATCACAGCCTCGGAGTGTGCCTGCTACTACACCGGCTCTCCCTGGAACAACAGCGACTGGAACTGCTCGGTGGTCTGCATCAATTTCGGCGTTTGGGAGTCGAGTCCCAGGTCGCGCAGGTTCTTCGCCATCCGGTGCGGCGAATCCCCGATCGCGAGCCGCACGGCGCCGCCGCCGCTGGTCTCGCATTGGGAACGCGTCTCGACTCGCGTACGCAACAACCGGCCGTCGAGCACCGAGTAGGTTACCACGGCCATGCCGGGCACTTCCTCCGGCAGGACGTGTCCCCGTTCGCCGGAAAGCTCCATAATCAGCTTGCCTTCCGGGTCGAGCACCTGTCCCTTGAAGTGCTCGCCGTCGAATTCGATCGGCAACTCGGTGACGAACTTCGGGTATCCCCAGATTTCGCAACCGGCCGCCCTGGCCGCCGGAGTGGTCACCGGCAGATCGAGCACGTAGGAACCGAACGACTCGCGGCGCGACTCCTCCATCAGGTCGGTGAAGGAGCCCAGCGTTTGCTGCTCCCCTCCGGGTGTCACCAGAACCGCCAGGCCCACTTCATGATAGGGCCCGAGGCTCGTGTCGCGGTACTTGAAGAAGCTCAGCACCACGACCGCCCTGCGCGAAACGAGCACCGGCTGCACCGGGACGTCGCGCAGCTTCTCCGCAGCCTTGGCGGCGTTCACGCGGAACAACGCCACGTAGTTAGAGCTGTCGAAATAACAGGCGGGCAACTCGACGTCCCCTTCGCTCGTCGGCACGACGGTCTTAGGTACGTCGAAAAACGGGTCGTCGCGATTATCCATTACCGGCTCCTGGAAAGGGTATCGCCTGTGGAGAATGGCTCACTCCTAACCGGATTGTATCTCACCAAGGCGGCCGCGGGCAAGCGGCCACGAACCGGGCCACAAAACCGCCCGCATTCTACCACGGCGGGGCGGGCGGGGGCAACGGATGCCTTGCTTCTGGCGGCGGCTGGCTAGTGGAAAATCCGGCAGTTCGGTAATGCCTGTTGGAGTTCTTTGATGCCATCGTCGCTGACTTGTGTGTCGTCGAGGCGTAGCTTTTCGAGGTTAGTCATCCCCATAAGATGTTTCAGCCCGGCATCCCCGATTTCCGTATCTCCGAGTTCCAGGTATTGAAGACCCTTTAGGTTTTCTAGGTGCTGTAATCCGACATCCGTGATTCTCGTTCCATGGAGGCCCAACGCTTGGAGTTCAGGTAGGTTTTCCAGGTGCTCTCTGAGTTTTGCCAGATCCGCATCCGTGGCCTCTGTCAGGAAGAGGTTCACACAAACCACATCCGGCATGATATCCACGCCAAAATAGTCCTGAAGCCATGATGGATCTGGTTGTGCTGTTGGGTCAAATGAACATTCGCCACGATACCAATAGTCCTGAACCACGACCCCTATTGCGCCTCCACCGAATTTGTCATTCGCAAATTCTACAATCGCTTCTGCCGATTCCTTCTGCCGCCTATTTCTCAGAATTTGGGATCGTATCCAACCGCATACGATTGCAGCCACCGTCAGCAGTACAAACAGCGATCCCAGCCTGTACTGATACCAGCGGAGTTTGGGTTTCGGCTCGGGTTGGGGTGTGTCGCTCATACCCGAATTTTACCACGGCGGGGTGGGCGGGGGCAAGCAAGGTGGCTTGCCACGGGCGGCGGCTGGCTAGTGGTCGGGGAGTGCAGAGTTGTCATCGAAGAGCATATAGCTCCAAGTAGAATATTCTATCTCGCAGTTCGGCAATGCCTGCTGGAGTTTCTCCACACCCTCAACAGTGAGATACGTGTCGTAGACGCTCAGCGTTAGATGTAACTCTCTGAGGTTGGGCAGCCTTTTGAGGTGCTCCAACCCGGCGTCGGTGACTTGCGTGTCGTGTAGGCCCAGCGATTGGAGGTTAGTCAACCGCATTATGTGTTCTTGAATCCAATCATCTGTGACTAGCTGATATGAACGGTCAGAGTGCCAGTCACTATAACTACCGATCCGAACGCAGACTACATCCGCCAGGAAATCCAGGCCGACCAGGTTGCGGAACCATTCCGGTCCCGGCGGTTTTGCATTTGGTATCTCGCCACCACTGGCATCGAGCTGATAGTCATAGGTGACACTTCCGCCCAAGGCTTCAATCGCATTGACGGCTGCTTTCCGTTTATTGGCCGCCACCATCTTGCACGCAAACCAACTGCAAACAACGGCAATCACCGCTGTCAGCACGAACAAATGCCACAGCCTGTACTGATACCAGCGGAGTTTGGGTTTCGGCTCGGGTTGGGATTCTTCACTCATAGCCGGATTCTACCACGGCGGGGCGGGCGGGGGCAACTGAAAACGCCTTGCTACGGGCGGCCGGCTGGCTTCGGAACCGAACCTGCACATTGCCCATAGCAGCTTTCCATCACCGGCATCCGGCATTTCACAACCAAGCAACTTCCCACCCATCACCAGCAGCCCTTCCTGCGACTTGCACCCACCGCCAGGTTGTGTATCCTGGAGATGTTCACAACCCACCCCAAGGAGACAATCATGGAACTCAATCGACGCACCCTGTTAGCCGGCGGTGCCGCCGCCGCCGCGTGGCCACTGCTCGGTGGCACGGCATTTGCCGCAGACGCATCGGACGACGCGATCCCCAAGGACGCCGTCATCCTCACCGCGCGGGTGAAGGCCAAGGCGGGCAAAGAGAAGGAGGTGAAGAAGGCGCTCGCCGCAATGGTCGGCCCCACCCGTAAGGAGAAAGGCTGCATCCACTACATCCTCCAGCAGGCGGCCGACGACAAGACGCTGTTCATGTTCTACGAAGTCTGGGCCAGCCGCGACGCCCTGAAGAAACACGGCCAAACGCCCCACATGAAGGCCCTGGGCCCCAGCCTCAAAGGTCTCACCGCCGCCGGCGGCGGCGTAACATTTTTCGAACTGGTCAAGTAGGTCGGGGCTTGCCCATCACCAGTATCCGGCACACGCTGTTGGTGTGTGAGGGAAGTTGGCTTCAAACTCAAAACGTCTTGCTGCGGGCGGCGGCTGGAAGCCCCTCGCTACGATCGGGCCGGGTCGGCGCTCAAACTGCCGAGGAATGATACACGACACAGAAAAACCACAAGCGGATATACCACATTTTCTCCCCGTTTCTCTCGAATACCCGGACGCTGAACTTCTTCGCGTCAGGGTTTCTGAATACCCTCGTTTTCCTCATCGTGTTTTTCCCCTGCGACTGAAGTATACTTGACGAATTTCGCCGCAATGGGCGCCAATTCATTTGGGAGCGGGCGAGGTCGTGATGGGGAAGGCTGCGATTTGTTGCCGCACGGCCGGGCCGATGTTGGCTACGCGGGCCCTACGTCTCGGCCTCCGGCGGGGGACATGAATGGGCGATAGGCAGACGGGACAGAGGCCCACTTTCCCCGCAAAGCGATTCTTGACTTTGTGCTTATGGCCGTTTGGACATGTTACGGGTATTGACATTCTGCAAATCCCTTTCTCGGCAGTTTGCCGGAGATCGACACCGATAACGGGCGGGAAAAACGGCGGGGGCCTGGAACAGTGAAAGACACCCCGCCCGAATATGTATGTGTTCATGATGCCACACGCCACAACAGCACACTATCGGAGAAAACCCGGTTACGGGTTGGGGAGAATCCTGACGTCGCCCCCCTGGCGAGGCGGACGAGAACGAGGCACTGCAAGACATCCAAGCTGGTTGTGGGGATTTCCCGCGGCGGGGCGGGCGGGGGCAACTCAAAACGCCTTGCTAGTGCCTGTCCAAAGACTTAGTGTGGCTCTTTTTTTAGGTTCTTCTCCCTTTTCCGGGGTGAATTGAGCCAACGGTAGCCCTATTGTA
>CAZJRB010000042.1:0-52449 GCA_964547995.1 uncultured Planctomycetaceae bacterium
AGTTACAATAGGGCTACCGTTGGCTCAATTCACCCCGGAAAAGGGAGAAGAACCATTTATTTGCTGCCAGGGACCCATTATTCCCTTGATCCAAAGTGGTCGAAGGAAAGGAAAGAGCAGGAAGTCGAGAAATGGCGGACCTGGTGGCGTGAGAATCGTGACAAGCTGGAAAGGCCAATAGGCCAAAGCGCCTGGCGGCCTCCGAAGAAAGAAGACGAAACTCGTCCGTCGGGTGCAGAATCAAAAGATGCCGAAAAGTAGACCGCCGGGCGGCATTTGGGCCCTGGGGGAGCCGATTGCTGGCAAAAGCGGACTGGCTAGACTATACTGATACGGTAATAGCGGTGCCGGGAAGCGTTGTGCAGCACCAGGACCAGACCCACACAGACTCACGAGGTAATGAAAATGACCGGGAACTCTCGCACGTTCGGACTTCGCAGCATCGGCGTAATCGGGATGACGTTTTGTATCGCTTGCCTGCTCGGCGGGCCGGCCGACGCCCATGGACCGATGGGTTCGTTCGGCGGCTCGTTCGGGGGTTCGTTCGGCCACGGCGGGCTGAACCTGTCGCGGCCGGGGACGGGGTTTCCCCATGTTTCGTTGCCCAATCCGTTTCCACCGCACCCACATCCGCACCCCTATCCACCGCATCCGCACCCGCATCCCTACCCACCCTATCCGCACCCCTATCCCCATGTGTACCCATACGTTTGCCCGTATCCATATCCGTACAACCCGTATCCCTACCCGGGCTACAATCCGCCGATCTACGATTCGGGCGACCTGTTCTCGGGCTACTCCTACGATCCCGCGACGGGGCAGTGGACGAAGAACACCGAACGGACCGAGGTGAAGGCCAGTGCGGCCGATCCGGATCGCGGCCAGGTCGATCCCGGCTCCTTGCGGAAGGTCGACCGTTGGATAGCGGATCCGGCCGGCGGTTGGATTCACGAAACGGGCATGTATTGGACCTCGTACGGCGTTCCCCACAAGGACGTCCACCAGGTTCACTGCGACCGCAAGTATGGCTCGAACGTCGTTGAACGGCACGACGACCACATCATCGCCGCCCCCAACCCGGAGGCCGCCAAGAAAGGCGCCGCGGCAAAGCCCAAGTCGCCACAGCAAGTTCCGCCGTCGCGCGCCTTGTTCAATAAGCTCGACGCCAACAGCGACGGGAATCTCACCCACGACGAGTTTCAAAAGGGCTTCCCGAAGTTCCAGAGCACGCATTGACGTTTCCGCGCGGGCATCGCAGCGGGATTGCCGGCGTCATTCCCTTCTTTCGGGTGCAACCCTTTTGGACTCGTTTTGTGCTGCCCTTCCACCACGTCCAAAATGTCTGGCGGTGGTTGTCCATCAGACTGTGCCAGAATGCGCCCACGGATCGCGTAAAAGTTTACCGATTTTGCGCATCTTACCGGACATCTCAAGAAATGCAAGAGCAGTTTTCTTGAGGAAGAGCGATGTCAGTCACTTGACGTTCACGGGTAATTTCCCGAATCGTCCGGCTTCGGCAGAATCAGCGTGACGATGATTCCCACCGCCGCGCTGAAGATGTTCCCGAGAATAATCAGTGCCAAGAAGGCAATGATCGATTGGCCGAGAGATTGCCACACTGCCAGGAAGAACAAGCAAAGGGCCACGAGAGCCAGCAGCGTGCGATTGAATTGAAAGGGCTCGATGTCGAGATCCGGTTCGTTCCCGGTCGGATCGGCCGGTTCTGCCCGGTGGAAGTACGGATTCACCGTGCCGTCGCTTGCCGTGCCGCACTGCCAACAGACCGCCAGCGGCGCGTCGATCAACTCGTTGCACTGTGGACATCGCCACATGGTCCGGTACCCGTAAGATGGGGTAAAGACATGCCGGCGTGAGGAATCCGCCGCGACGAATTTAGCGGACCGCTACGATTCCTCCTTATCATCTTCGGCGGGTTCTTCCATTGGCGTTTTCTCCTCTTCTTCTGGCACTTCCCCTTCGTCCTCTGGCGTTTTCTCCTCTTCCTCGGGCGATTCCCCTTCGTCCTCTGGCGCTTTCCCTTCGTCCTCTGGCGCTTCCTCGGTTTTTTCTTCGACCGGCTCTTCGGCCTTTTCGGTCGGCTCCTTCTTTGTTTTTTCGGCAGTTGCTTCCACCGACGTATCGATTTTGGGTGCGGCTTCTTTGGCAGAAGCCGCCGCGGCGGCCTTCTTCGTGGCCTGCTTGGCCATGGCTTCCGCCGGCGATTCGGATTCGGCCGAGATATTGTCGAACGAAACTGACGACTGTTGGCCTTTCACCCGCTCCCGAAAGGCCAGCTTCTTTGCCCGCTGGCTGCGCGAACTGACCCATACCACCAACGCGATCAGCACGACTACCGGGATTGTGATGATCGCGGCGTACAGGCTGATCTTTGAATCTTCTTCTTGTAGTGCTTTTTCCGGTGCGGCCGGATCGGCCGTCGCTGTTGCACCGCCTTTACCCTCGCCTTTTCCTTCGCCCTTGCCTTCACCTTTTCCTGCTTCGGGCGCGTCCGTAGCAGGTGCAGCGGGGGCCTCGGGCACGTCCGTGGCGGGTGCAGCGGATGCCTCGGTGTCTATCGGGTCAGCCGCCTCTTGGGCATAAAGGAGCCTTCGCTCCCCGGCCTTGCCGAACAAACCGGCCAACGCGAGCAAAACGCCGACGGCCAGGATGCGATTGGCAGCAGGAATAACGCGAACCATGGCTTTTCTCCCTTCGCAGACTATTCGTTCTGCACTGCAATACCGGTAGGGTAACGGGACCCTCTATTGACTGTACCCAGTATCCGGATCAATAACAATACACAATCGAGCGTCATTTGGATACCGGGGACCGCCTGGAGCGGGCACGAACCGTTTCCCGGCCCTTGACGCCCTAATTTAGGGGGGTTATACTGACGTTATGGGCTCTCCTGGAGAGGAAAACCGATGAACGTCACGTGCATTTTCTGTGACCAGCAGACTCAGGTCGCACCCGACCACGCCGGCAGCGAGATCACCTGCCCGAAGTGCGGCAAGGAGTTTCCCCTTCCCTCGGCCGAATTGGGGCGGTCTCGCGGGCGTGCATACATCGAGCATCGCGGTTCCTGGTGGAAACCGAGTCTTGCCGGCGTCATCTCGTTTTTGTTTCACGCCTGCCTCTTGTCGCTCTTTATGCTGGTCACCTGGAGCCACTTGGACCCCGGCGGCATGGGCAGCGAGGTGCGCATCGGCGAGATGCCCTCCGAAGAATTGGGTGAGCGCGAAGAGGGAGAACTCGACGCCGAGGCGGCCGAGCCGGTCGACCAGCAGACCGAGCTCGAGGAGACGTTCGAGGAGATTGCCCCGCCGGTTCCCGCGGCCGACGAGACGGCCATGGAGATCGACGCCTTCATGCTCACCCCCAGCGGTTCGGCCGGCGGCGTCCCGGAGATGGCGGTCATCTCCGGCGGCGGGAGCAGCATCGGCTCCGGCACCTCGTTTATGGGAAGCCGCGCCGAAGGACACCGCTTCTGTATCGTGGCCGACTGCTCGGGCAGCATGGCGGAGGTCCTTGACGCACGAAGCAACGAGGTCGTCGCCCGCCCGTTGGAGTACGTCAAGAGCGAGATCCTCGAAACGATCAATTCCATGCACGTGAGGGCGCGGTTTCAGGTGGTTTTCTTCAGCACCGAGGCCCTGCCCTTTCCCGACTCCGGCTGGCTTCACCCGCGGCGTCACAAGGAAGCCTTGAAGAAGTGGCTGTCCGACGTACACGCCAGCGGCGTGACGGAACCGGGCGAGGCGTTTAAGATCGCCTTTCAGCTCGAACCGAAACCGGACGTTATTTTTTTCATGACCGACGGGCTGTTCGACGAAGAGGTCGTCGACGAAGTGGCCAAGCTCAACAGCGGCAAGAAAGTGGTGATCAACACGATCTCGTTTATCAACAGGGATTCGGAGCCGCTGATGCGGGCCATCGCGAAGGACTCAGGAGGTCGATATCGGCATGTCCACTTGTCCAGCCGGTAGGGTGGGCAATGCCCGCCGAGACACGAGAAGCGAGACGGGGCGCTTTTCTCCCAATAAAGCCGCGACCGTCGGTCGCGCCGAGCGTTGCCCAAAACGGCTGCCACCCGTGTTCGGCGCGACCAGCGGTCGCGGCTTTCTGTTGTTGGTAACGGGGGTCGCCGTGGCGGCATCGCTGCTTTGCGGCACGCCGGCGGCGGCCGCCGAGCGAATCGTCCTGCGAAACTTGCAGATCATCCGCGACCGCCCGGTCGAGACGTTCGACGAAGACGGAGTCCGGCTGCAAGGGGGAATGGTCATCCCGTGGGATGAAATCGAGCGGGGAACCGTCGCCCCGCAGAAACAGGCCGCTTTCGACCAGATGCTCAAGGACCTGGGCGAATCGCTCTACCGTATCCGGCGCCGGCTGACGGTGGGCGACTACGTTGAGCTGGCCGCGCCGGCCGAAGCCGTCTATCCCCGATACGTCGGCCGCAACAGCAAGACGGCCTACATGGTATGGCAGGCAACCATGTGGTCGCGTCTGGCGGCCGGGCGGCGCGAAGCGGCCCTCGAACCGTACTTGTATTGCTACGAATACTCGCGCCGGCTCGGCGGCCGGCCCGTCGCGCTGCCGGGAAACCGCCGCTTGAAGTTCGATCCGGCAACCGGTATGACCCCCGAGCTGCTGCCCGTCTGGTTCGACCGCGACGCGGTCAAAGCGGCCATGCCGGGCGTGCTCAAGGCCGCGCAGCAGATGCGACATCCGATGCCCAAAGGCGTCCGCGTTTATTATGCCACCCTCGCTTTCGCGGCCGGCGATCCGGTCCGCGCAACGGAGGTCCTTGCGGCGGTCGACGACCGGCAGGGCCCTCTGGCCGAACTCCGCGACATTGCCAAAGCCCAGGGCGAGGTGCTCGCGGGGCGTCCCGGCCAGTCCGTTCGCCGCCTGGTGCTCACTCTCGATCAACTGGCGCCCGCCAACAAGCCGCTGGCCCTCTACTGGCTGGGGATCGCAAGACTCCAATCCGGCCAGGAACGGGTGCGGCAGGAAGGCATCCTGCAACTGCTCCACCTGCCGGCGCTCTACGGCAAGAGCCATCCCGCGCTGGCCGCCGCCGGCCTTTACCGCGCGATGCTGGCACTCGAGAAACAAGACAACCCGGCCGGCAGCCGCGCGCTCCGCGGCGAATTGCTCGCCCGGTACGGACAAACCTACCACGCCGACAAGGCGCGGAAACAACAAGATTCTCCCGAGAGAAATTCAGCCCATGAATCAAAACCGCCTGAGCCGAAGAGGTAGCTTCGTGAAATCGATATGTAGGGCAGGCGCCGCCCGCCAAGAAACAGCCGATTGCAGTGGGTACGGCCCCCCTTCGCTTTCCCGCTGGGTGTTGATGCTGTCGTTTGCGGTGGGGCTTGCATGGTACGGCAGCGCGCTTGTTGCCCGCATCGCCGCCCAGGACGCCGGCGAGGCCGTCGAAGAAGAAGCCCTGGAAGATACCGGCGCGGCGGCCGCTTCGCCCGCACCAGCCGGCACGTCGCCAAAGCGCGCAGCCGACGACAAAACGCCCGAAAAACGGACCTTGTTCCAGACGGTATGGGAAGGCGGCGTTGTCGGCCTGTTGATCCTGCTGCTCTCGTTCGTTGCGGTCGCCTACATCATCGAACATTCGATGAGCATCCGCAAGTCGGCCTTGATGCCCGACCGCGTGCTCGACGATCTCGACGAGCTGATCGCCGATGGAAAAATCGACGACGCTATGGCGTACTGCGAGTCGGACGGTGGCAAGTCGCTCGTTTCGTCGGTGATCCTGGCCGGGCTGACCCGCTACAAGACGGCCCAGTTCGGATTCGCCGAATACAAGTCGGCGGTCGAGGAGGCGGGCGAAGAGCAAACCAGCCGGCTCTACCGGAAAACGGAAGTCCTCAGCCTGATCGGGGCCATCGCACCGATGCTCGGGCTGACCGGGACGGTGCTGGGTATGATCAAGGCGTTCAACACAATCGCCACGAAGGGCGGAATGGCTCGCCCCGACGAACTCGCCGGCGGCATCGGCCAGGCGCTCGTCACCACGCTCATGGGGTTGGTCGTCGCCATACCCGCCATGATCGCGTGCAGCTACTTCCGAAACAAAATCGACTCGATCGTCTCCGAGGCCGGCAACCGGATCGAAAGGGTCATGCTGCCGCTCGGCCGGCAGTCCAAATAAACGTCCCGCATTACCGAAAACGGCGCAGTCGTTCAAGAAAACCAACGGACGCCGACAATGAGACTTTCCAAACGCCCACGCACCGGAACCCCATCGGTAAACATGACGCCGATGATCGACATCGTCTTCCTGTTGATCATCTTCTTTATGACCGTGTCCCAAGTATCGAAAATCAACCGCGAGCACGTCGACCTGCCAAAACTCGACGGCAGCGCCGACCAGGAATCGTCGATCGTCACCGTCAACGTGACCGAAGACGGCGACATGCTCGTTTCGGGCAATAAAGTCTCGATCGTCCAGTTCGTCGACTTGGTGATGGAACAGATCAAACAGCTCGGCGGCGACCCGAACCGGCTGACGATGGTCGTCCGCGCCGACCAGCGCGGAACCACCACCAAGATCAATGAGATCGTCTTGGCGATGGCCCAACTACAGTTGCAGCGTATTCGGATTGCGGTCGAGGTGCCCGAACCCTGATGAGGCCGCCCATAGAGCCATGAAGCTATCCAGCCGAAAAATCGACCGCGAACGAAAGATCGAGCTGTCGATGACGAGCATGATCGACGTCGTCTTTTTGCTGCTGATCTTCTTCATGGTGTCGTCGAGCTTCGTCAAGACGGAACGGCAGCTCGAGCCGACGATCAAGGTGAAGAAGAAGTCGGTCTCCCAAGCCGCCAGCGACATGGAGCCGGCAATCATTGAAGTGGTGCGCAGCGGCAACCGGTTCGTCTACAAGATCGGCTCGCTCGAAATGACCTCCGACGAGGAGCTTACCGAGGTGCTCGAGCGGTTCGACAACAAGATGGACGGGGCCTTCGTCCGGGTGGCCGACGGCGTGCCCTTCCGCATGGCCGCGGCCGCCATCCAAGCTTGCAAGTCCGCGAAATTCATGACAGTCTCGTATGTTCCGCTTTCCGGCAACTAGAACGACGTGCCTTGCCGCCGCGGCAGCGAAAAAGGTAGCAGGCACACTCCGTGTGCCGTCCGCTGTGGGACAGGTCTGTAACCTGTGCGTAGTGGTGATCTTGGCCGCCGCGTGGTGTGCAGCGGCGGCGCGGCCTGGGCGCGCTGCGGACGGCACACGGAGTGTGCCTGCTACTGTGGCCGACGACGCCAAGGTCGAACAGTTTCTCACCCGCCTGGGATTGACCGATCTCCAGGTGATCCACCTGGAAAACGCGCTGGCGAAGGAGCTTCCCCCCCGGAAAAAGGCCGAGATCGCCCGGCGGCTGGCCGACCTCTACGCCGCGCTGATGCTCGGCAGCGCCGAGGACAAGGACCGGTCGCGCCGGTGGCTTCACCGTATCGAATCGCTGGTCGAGAAGTTTCCCGAGGCCAACACGCCGGCGCTGAAGGTGTCGTTGCTCCAAGCGGACTACGATCAGGCGGAGCTGGAGGTGTCGCGTTGGATTGCCGATCCCGGCAATTCCGCCGTCCGCGACACGGCAAGAGCCGCTTTTGCGGCCGTTGTCCCGTCGCTTCAAGCCCGCCGGCTGGAGCTTGAGGACGCCGTCGAACTGCAGGCGGACCTGATCGACGAGATCAAGGACGCCGATGTCCGCGCCGCCAAGGAAAAGGAGCTGGCCCAACTGGAGGGCGTGTTGCGGCGAGCGACGTATTTCGCCGCCTGGGCCCATTACTACCACGGGCTGCTGATGGCGGACGCGGCCACGGCGGCCGCCCAATTCAAGACGGCCCGGCTCGCCTTCCGCACCGTGCTCGGCATTCCCGACGACGACCGCGACGCCGACGACTTCGACGCCGGCGCGTTCGACCTCGAATCGGCGTGGCAGACCCGTACGCTCATCGGATTGGGCATGGCCGAGGCCGCCGCCGGCAATCTCGATGCCGCCCGCCGGTGGTTCACGCTGCTGGAAGACCCCCGCGTACCGCTGAAAATCCGCGACGAGGCCGGCTACTGGCGGATCCAGGGGCTCATCAACGCCAAGGAGTATAAAGAGGCCCTCCGGCACGCCGAGAAACGCGTCGACGCCTTCGCGGGAACCGCTACCCCCGGAAAGGTAAGCCTTTGCGCCGCGCTGGTGCGGACGGGCTTCGGCGGCAAGACCGAACCGACCGACGACGCCAAGGCCCTCGGCATGCTCGGGATTTCCGGTCTGGCGAAGTTGCGGCAGTTCCCCCTCCTCCGGCGCCTGATGGCCGAGTATTCGATCGAACCGGACCGGCGCACCAGCTTCCTTCTCCAATGGCTCAAGGGACAGGACCTCTTCGCGGCGGCGGAAAAGACGAAACGGGCCGACGACTATCGGACGGCCGTTGAAGGGCTCGAGGCCGCCATGGCCGCGGGAAAAGACGCCGATCGAATCTCCGTCGAGCAGTGCCGCTACACGCTTGCCTGGTGCCACAGCCGGCTCGGCGAGCACGAAAAAGCCGCCAAAGCGTTCAAGGACATAAGCCGCTCTCTCAGGACGATCGACGACGAAACGGCGGCCGCCGCCGCATGGAAGGCCGTCGAATCCTATCGCCGGCTCGCCGAGAACGACCAGCGATACGTCTTCTCAGCCATCGAATCGCTGGAGGCCATCCGCCGCGATTTCCCCGACCACCCGCAAACCCAGAAAGTCGATTACTACATCACGAAGCTGCGCCGCGCGAAAATGTCGCCGGAAGAAGTGTTTCGCAAGCTGGACATGGTTGCCCGCGACAACCCGAACTACCCCGCCGCGCGATACGATATCTGCGTGCTCCGCCACGAGCAGTGGTCGAACGCCCGTAGAGCCGCGACCGGTGGTCGCGCCGAAATGGAGGCCGCTGCCGCCAAACTCTATCAAGCCGTGGAAATCTACCTGGCCGCAGCACGGGAGCGCCCCGATCCGGAGCGGACGCTCCGGTGCCTGTTGCTGGCGGTCGACGCGGCACTCGGCGGCAGTCCGCCGGACGCCGGGCGTGCGAAGGCTTTTCTGGACAAGGCGGCCCGCCCCGCCGCGGCAATGCCGGCGTCCGCCGCGCTGGTCGCCGACTTCCACTACCGCTCCTTCCAATGGGCGAAGATCGCCGGCGACGAGCAGGGTTTCCGCGAACACGCCGCGTGGCTGGTCGACCATGCGAAAGGGACCCGTTATCAACTGCCGGCGCTGGTGGCGACGGCCAGGCACGTCGATGCGGCCGTCTCGTCGGCCGCCGGCCAGCAGCGCCGCCCCCTGGAGGAAAAGGCGTGCTCGGTCTACAAGCGGCTGGCGACGATTCTGGGCGATTCGCCGGAGGCCATCTCCTCGCAGAAAAACGCCCTGGTTGCCAATTCGAAGCTGGCGCGGTATCTTACGATATTGGGCCGTTATGCGGAAGCGGCCGAGCGGATGGAAAAAATCCTGGCGGCGTACCCCAAGGACAAAGGCTACTTGCGCCGCGCCGGCTTGGCGCATTACAACGCCAAGAACTACGAGCAATCCGTCGAGCACTGGCGCACGCTGCTGGCCGGGTTGCCCAAGGAGTCGGACGACTGGTACGAAGCGAAGTACTACCAGCTTGCGTGCCTCGCGGAACTCGACAAGCCGGCGGCCCGCAAGGTCTTCGACCAGTTTGCCTTGTTGCATCCCAAGCTCGGCCCGCCCGCATGGCGGGAGAAGTTTGAGGGTCTCAAGAAAGCGTTTCTGGAACAGTAGCCATGGCGTCCGAAAAGGCCGAACCGCCGCCGCTGCCGAGCGGCGGCAAGCCGAACGATCCGATCGCGAAGTTCCAGGACCGCGCAAAGCCGATCCTCAGCGAAAGCGGCGGTTTTGCCAACGTCGAATGTCTCGTAAAGCTAAAGGCCCTAAGCCAGAACCTCGGGCTCTCGGAAGAACAATTCAACGAGGCAATCGCTTCGCTGCAAGGCACGGCGCCGAGCGGGGCCGAGGCCGCCGAACGGGAACGCCGCGAGAAGCGTTTCCTCAAACGCCTTCGCAAAACCCTCAAGCTCCAGCACGGCAATATCCTCTCCTTCCGCCAGAGGCAAAACCTCGTCGATGCCGGTATCGAGGGAAAGCACGCGCTGCCCCGGCACGCCGTCGACCGGCTCATCGACCAGGTCGCCCGCGAAGAAAACGTCCGCTTCAGCACCCTCGAAGAAGCCCAGCAATACGTCGCGGGGTTGATCCGCCAGGTCATGGGTGAGTCCCCCGCCCTCGACAGCAACATGCGCCGAAGAATCTGGCGCGAAGGAAAGAAATCGGGGCTCTCGCGCGGACAGGTCGAGGAAATCATCCGCAAGCGGGCAACCGTGAACCGCTTGCACGACTGGTCGAATTGGATCGCGCCGGGGGCCGGGGGCCTTGCGGTTCTCGTCATCGTGCTGCTGTTCGTTTACTTCGGCCTCTCCAACGGTCCGGACGGCCCGGAAGAGGCCGGCACGACCGAACAACCAACCACGCCGACGCCGACGCCGAAGGAACAAGAACCCGAGAAGAAAGACGACAAATGGTGGGACGTGCCGCTCGCCATCGCGATGGGAACCGCCCGCGCCAATCTGCCCGACTTCTGGCCGATACTCGAACGCGTCCGCTTCAACGACCCCGCATTGAGGGCCGAAGCCTACCAAGAGCTAATCAAGCAGGTTTTCACCAAGGACCCGACGGCCAAGGTCTTGCACGACGACGGCCAGGCGAGGCTCCTGCGAGAGGTCATCGTCGGCTGCCACGCCCTGGATCCTTCGGACGAAGCCGCCGCCCGGTTGCGAGATTCGCTGTTGGGGGTTGTTCCCGCCAAGACGGACGGACCGCCCGAAAACGTGACCGACTACGGCCCGATCTACTGGGCGATGGAAACCGCGGTGGCCGCCCTGGGACGCAAGGGGCTCGATCCAACCCGGGCAGACGCCCTCGCCCTGGCGATCGGAGAACGGCTCCAGGCCAACTTCGACCGCCGCCTGGCGCCCACGAAACGACTGCGGCAGAGCATGACCGCTCTGACCACCCACTTGTATCGCGTCCTGATCGATTCCGTCAAGTCAGCACCCGTCTTCGCCGTGGAACGGCACGAGGCGCTGTTGAAGCACGGTCGGGCATACCTGGGCGTCGAAGCCCTACAGTCGCTCGATACCGATTTCCTCGTCGCGCTTCTCTCGGTGAACGAGGAGGGGTGGAAAAGGTATCAGAACGACATCGAACACCGCATCCTGACCGGCGCCGAACCGGACGTGCTCAAACTGTTCCGCCTCTTCCAGCGGTCCTCGAACCAGGACTTCCAGACATTCCTGGGCGAACGCTTCTGCATCCGTTTCGGGGTCCTGCCGAAATCCATGACGGTCGAAGACGTGACCAAGGCGGTTCAGGACAAGATCGGGCTGGCCACGGGGGATCGCCGGCAACTGCTGGAAAGCCGTGCGGCCCGCCTGCTCGGCGCGTTGAGCCCGACGGCCGGCAAGCCCCGGGCCCTGCTCGACGAGACCGTCCGCCTGGCGCATCTGGCCACGCTCGGGTGCGCGCTTGCCCAGGGCGATCTCGGCCACGCCGAGTTCGATCAGGGCCTTGCCGCCTACGAAAAGCGAACGGCCGCCGAGGACGACGGCGCGGCTCCTTCGGAGGATCGCCCATCGGGTGCGCCGCCCCAGTCGGTCGACGGAACCATCCGCAACCTCATCCTTCCCACGGGCAACGCCACCGCCCGCGTCCGAAGCCTGGCGGAGCTGGCCCGCATTGCCTCCGGCATCGCCGATCTCACACCCGAGCAGGGAACCATACTCGCCACTTACCTCTTGAAGCCGAAAAGGAAGGATGAGCACGCAGCCACGATCTGCCATCTTGCCAAGGTCGGGCAATGGAAATCGGTTCGGCTCGGCCTGGCCGACGCGCTGGCCGCCGGAAAGATGAAGGGTGCCAGTGCCATCCAAAGGGAACGCGTGCTCAGCACCGTCGGCGGCGTGCTCGGGAAATCTCTCACTCCCGTTGCCAAAGGACCCTGGCCGCAGCAGCAGCGCATCCTCAGCCTCTTGCTGCTGCGCGACGTCTACGCCAAGCTGGGAACCGACGAGCCGTCCGAAACTCAAGCCGAGGCGTTCAACACGACGCAACGGGAGCTTACGGAATTCTACCGCGTGCAGGCGCGGCTGCTCGGCCTGCCGCCCGACGTCTATTCGACAATGGCCTCGCCCGCAGAAGCGATCGAGGCGATGATCAAGCACCGTGCCGCGAAGCTCGCCGCCGCCAGTCTCCGCCCGCCCGATAAGAAATACCTCGACGCCCTGCCGCACGAACTCGCGGCCGTGCAATACCTCGGCGGCAACGACCTGGCGAAAACCGTCCTGCTCCAGCGGATTTGGGCACGGCTGCTGGCCGCCGGCGCGGCAAAAAAGAGCCTCAACCGCGCGCAACAAGCTCGAAAAACCCTCGAAAAACTCCAGGCCGCCGACGGCAAGGCAACGCACGTGCTCACCCAGCTCCGAGACGGCGAGGCCGCCATCCTGCAAATGTGGATGCTCCTCGACGAGGCAAAACAATGACCGGAAGCAGTTGCAAAACTAGTACCATACGACCATGGAAACTGTGGGTGCCATGCCCACGCTTGCCGTGGGCATGTTCTGCAACGTCCACAAACATGCCCACGGCAAGCGTGGGCATGGCACCCGACAACCAACCATCTCCGTTGTCACAACGTACTAGTCCTTGTCCCAAAACCCGTACGACGGGCTTCCAAGCCCGTCGTACGGGTTTTCCGGCAAGGCCCGGGCTCACCCTGCTTCTACTGGGCTGGTTGCTGGTCGGCTTGCTGGCCGGGCCGGTGTACGGGGTAATCATATTCACCAAGAACAGCCCCCAGCCGATTGCCGCTTATCTCGTCGCGGAGGCCCCCGACAAGATCACGATCCGCCAACCGCTGCCCGGCGGCAAGTTCCGCGAACGGGTGCTCCTTCGCTCGCAAATCGAGGACCTGATCGTCACCGTTTCCCCAAAACGCCTCGGCGAACTGCGGCCCGACGTCCCCAAGGGCTATCGCGACTATGCCGAAGAACTTGCCGAGAAACGCCGGGATCCCGACGCAAGACGGGCTGCCATGCGGCTCTACCTCATCGCCGCTCATCTCGCACCGGGGCAGTTGGGACGCAGTTCGCTGATGGGCATGGCCGATCTGGCCGAAACGCCGGACGACGAAAAGAAATTCCGTGCGATGGCCTATCTTCTCGACCCCGGGCACGACCGGCAACTGCTGAAGCAGCCCGATCGGACCGTGAAGCTTCCGGCCGCGGCCGCTCCCCAATCGCAGCAAGCGGTGATGGCGGCATTGCGCCTGCTCCGGCAGGGGCACTACGATAGGGCCTTGCAGCAAGGCTTCTTGGTCAAGGACGCGTTCGAGGGGTTCGGACAGCACGTCACCTACGGGGAATTCGCCGAGGTCTGCCGGCGCCGCCCCCCGTCGGGCATCCCCGAAGACCTGCTCCGCCGCATTCTCGAGCTGGAGCTGGGCGTTGCCGACGCCGCGAACGTGCTGGGCGCCGCCGACCCGGCACAGAAGGCCAGCCCGAAGAGCTGGTCCCGCATTCTCACCCTCGGCGGCGACCGTCCGGTCCCCTCACTCTCGCTCGAAACCATCACCGAGTTCGATCCGCGAAAGTGCCTCTTCCGCAACGGCCGATGGGTCGAGCCTCATCAAAAAGGTCCGGCCGCCCCCGGCTAACCCGGATTATTCGTGGGCGAGACCGTTTAGCGGGCGGGCTTGCCCGCCGTTGCCATAGTGTTACCGATTGGCATCCAACCGCAACGGCGGGCAAGCCCGCCCGCTAAGCTAAACGTTGCATCGTGCCTCAGAAATCCAACTCTGCGCGGCCGGCCACGAAAACGTGAACCGGCCCGAGCAGACCGGAAGGGAGCAATGGCGAGTCTTTTGTGAACTTGGTGACGTTCGTCCTGGTAAACCGTTTGTCCTCGGGCAAGTGCCGGTCGCCGATGAGCCGATTCGGCCAGAGGTTCGTGACCTTGATTTCCAGCAGATTGTCCTGCTCCTTCAACAGGCCCGTGATGTCGACGCGGAAGGGCGGCTTCCAGAGCGTGCCCAGGGCGTTGCCGTTGAGCGTTACTTCGGCAATGTTCCTCACGTCGCCGAGGTCGAGCGCAAGGTACCGGTCTTCACCGAGCAGGGAGACGGGCACGCCGAACGCCTTGCGGTAGGTGGCCGTGCCCGAGAAGTACTTGACGCCGGGATCGGGATGGCCGGTCCAGGAGATCAGTTCGTCGAAGGTAACGGCTTCGGGTGCGCCCCAACCCTTGGGAAAGCGGACCTCCCACGGCCCGGACATCTTGCGCATCACCGGCTTAACGGTCACGTCGAGCCAGCCGATCCGCCCGTGCATCTTCCGAAGCTGATACTTCCCTTTCGTCCAGATTCGCACCTCGAAGGGCTTCTGCTTGCCGGGGAGGACCTCGATAACGGGTAGTTGGGCGGCGTGCCCCGGCGAGACGGGAAAGATCGCCTTGCCGTTGCGGCGGACCGAAAACAACCGCGGACGATCCGGCTCCCTGCGAAACACGACGAACACCGACCCGTGAGGGGCCAGGCGCAACGGGGCGTGGGTCTGCTTGGAAATCGCATCGTAGTCGTAGACGACCTGCGGTTCGATCTCGCCGGTGTCGGGCCGCCACAGCTCGGGCGTCCTGCCGACGATGCGGAATTTACACGCGGTCTCCTCCCAGCGGTCCTTGCGGTTGGCGACGAAGAAGACGTCGGTCGCGCCGATGCGGCGGTGGATGGCCTCGAGCTGCGCGTCGTTTCGGGTGCTGCGGAACTCGAAATCGGGCGGGACGCCGCGCGCGAGCATCACCCGCCGAAGGGGTTTCCCCCAGACAATCTTCCCCAAGCCGAAGCCGTGTTCGGTGATCGCTTTCCCGTCGCAAGGCCCCCAAAGCTGATCGGCCAGCCGGCGGACTTCCTTGTCGGAGTCGGGGTAGTTCCCGAGCCCGGGCGCCTGGGAGGGTTTTGGGCCGACGACGGTTGCCCCCTCGCGGACCAGTTCGGCCACGCGTCTGAGGACCTCGGGAGAAATCGCCTTGCGGTCGGGCAGGACGAGGGCATGATAGGCCGTCGCGTCGGGCAACACGACTTGCCCCCCGCGGACCGACATCCGCGACAGGACGGTTTCGCGATCGACGACGTCGTAGCCGTAGCCGGATCCCGGCGCGGGATCGCACAGGCCCGGCGTCACCAGGTTCGGCACGCCGTCGCCGTAGTAGCAGCAGACGTCGGCGACGGGCCGGCCTTGCGTGAGCATGTATTGGCACCGGGCAAGGTACCGGTTCCAGGGGCGGGACTGTTCCCACCACGTGACATTCGGATTGAAATGGGTTCCGGCGGAGCACTCGTTTCCCGGTTCGCCGGCCCCGGCGGGCGACGAAGTGAACGCGTGAAAGAAGATCCGGTTGACCCCCCCGCAAAATGCGCGGTCGGCAAACGGCTTCAAATCGCCGGGCGCCCTTTCCCACTGCGGACCGATCGACGTGAAACCCTTCGCGGCGGTCAGTTTGCGGCCGTAGACGCGGGCGGCCGAGGCGGCGCCTTTGACGTAGCAATGCCGGTAATCCTCGACGCGGTCGGTTTTCGACGGAGCCCGGAACTCGCCCATGGGAATGTCGTTCTTGCCGAGACACTCCAGGGCGTCGATGGGCGCGGGCCGTGGGCCGCCCGACTCGGCCATCAAGCCGATCTTGTGCCGATGGGCAAAATCCCGCAGGCGCCCGTAGTGGTTCTCCGCGATGCAATCGCCGATCGTTCTGCGGAAATCGCTCAAAAAGCGGTTGGACAGGTCCCGGCCGTCGACGATCCTGCCCGCAAGAACCGGCAGGTACCGCGAGAGGTCATAGCCGCGGCGTCTCTTGAACTCGGCAGGGAAATCGGCGGTCCAGTTGACCGGTCCGATGTCCCAGGCTTCGGTGTGCAGATACTTCAGGCTGCCGGCGCCCATCTTTTCGACCTCGCGGATCAGCGGCTCGGCCATCGCCTTCCAATGGACATCGAGGGCCTCGCGGCTTAGCGGATCGAGCATGAGCCCTTCGCCGCCGGGGCTGCACGTCGACACGCGCCGGCCCGTCGTCGTATGGCCGAAGCGAAGGATCGTCCACTCGCCTTCGGGAACCTCCCACGTAAGCGAACCGTCGGCTGCAATCGCGTCTGTAAGGTCTACCGTCAACCGGCTATCGACCTGGACTTCTCCGGGGACGGACGGGGCCTGCTCGAAGTACGGCTTGAAGTCCAAGCGGCCGTCGGCCTCCAGCAACTTGTTGACCGACTTGAGTTCCCAGTGCTTGATCGGCTCGGGCAACGGGACGACGTTGGGGGTCTCGCCGTCGGCCAGGATCGCGACCTCGCGAATCTGCACGTTCCGGGGCTTCTTCGGCGAGTCCTTGTCGTGCGACGTGTCGATGACAAAGCGATAAATCCGCGAACTGAAACTCGGAAATGTGAACGTCACCGGCTTGTCGGGCGCCATGACGAACTTCTGGAGCGTCTGATAGTTCACGCCGTCCTCGGACCATTCCAGCCTGCACTGCTCGGGACCGTGGCCGGGCTCGGGGGCAATGTAGAACGAGCGGATGGAAAAGGGTTTCTTGAACTCGAAGCGGATCCATTCGGGGAAGGCGGCCGTGGGGCCCTCGCCCGGCCGCGTTCCCTTCGACGTCCAATGCGTCATCAGGTAGCGGTCGGCGGCCAACGGCACCGAGTGCTTCTTCTGCGATGAGCTGGCGGTGATCTTCGGCAGCACGGCTCGCCGCTCGAGTTTCGGCAGTGCCGGAGGTCTCACCGCGAGCACGGCGATGTCGCGATAGAAGACCGGTCGGGCGGCCCTGTCTTTCTTGACCGCCGAAGCGATCGGCACCTTTGCGGAAAACCTCGACGGCCCCTCGGCCGCGGTCTCCGACCAGACGATCTTCTGGGCGGCAAAGCGGGGTGTGATCCACGGACCGCCGCAATTCCAGCCGCTGCCCAGGTTCAGGCTCAACTCCAGTTCCAGGCGATCCGCTTCGGCCACCGCGTGGCGGGACATGGCCCGCCACTGGGGGTCCGGGAACCGCGGTCCCGGCGGCGGGCGCCGCGCCACCTTGGCGTCCCCCACGCCCGCATCGAAAAGGATCGCGCCGCGGATGCCCTGCCGTTTCATCGCCTCAAGGTCTTGCGTGATGCTTTGGGCGGTCACGTCGCTTTCGAGCCACCGCCAATAGACCCGCGGATAGGCCGAAGCAGGCGGCGAAACGAATCCCGCTTCCAGATCGGCATCCTGTTGCTCGCGATGCTGGGCAAACGCAGCCGGGCACAAGAATACGGCTGCCAACAGGCCGACAATCACACAACCAAGTGGAGCATCGTCCCGACGGTGCGGTGGAATGTTGGTGCCTGGCATTCAGAATACCTGCTGTTGCGGGTTGTCGTTAACATATATTATAGCATTGCCCGAACCCTAATAAGTACCTGTTGCGGAAAACCGCGACCGTTGGTCGCGCCGAACACGACGGTGGTTTTGGGCGCGACCAGCGGTTGCGGCTTGATGATGGTGAAACGGAACTTCTGCCATCGGGCACCGGGAGAGAAACGGGGTAATCCGCGATGTTTGCGATATTTGGAATCTGCGGAGATTTTGCAGGAAAAAGTCGGCCAATCGCTGGCAAATTCTTCGCTTTGCCGCTACCTTATCCGTGGAACCTTTACCCTTGTTGTCCTTGTTTCCATGCAGCATCTCATCGGGATTGATGAAGCCGGTTACGGGCCCAATCTCGGGCCTCTGACGATCTCTGCCACCGTTTGGCAGGCGCCCGACGGGATTGAGAGTGGGGATTTCTACGAGCGGCTGGGAGATGTTGTCGTCTCGTCGCGCCACAAGTCGAGCGGGCAATCGGCCGGCTGCGTCGCGATAGCCGATTCGAAAGCCCTCTACCAACGGGGGACCGGCTTGCGGCACCTGGAGCGAGGGCTTTGGGCGGCCTGGGCGCTGTTGGACCGGCGGCCTGCGTCCTGGTCGGAACTCCGTCGCCTGCTGGCCCCCGGGTCAATTGACGAGATGGCATCGATCCCGTGGTACGACGGCTACGAGGCGACGGTGCCGGTCGACGCCGAACCGGCCGAGTTGGAACGGCTGGCCGCCGCCGTCCGCAAGGCGTTCGCCGCCGCCGAGGTACGCCTCTTGACGATGCGGACTCGGGCAGTGTTTCCCAGGCGATTCAACGAGTTGCTCGAAGAGCACCGTTCGAAGGGCATCGCCCTGTCGCACCTGACACTTGATTTGGCCGCCGAAGTGGTGCAACCGATCGGCGACGATCCGATCACGATTGTTTGCGACAAGCACGGCGGCCGGAACCGCTACGCGAGGCTTCTGTCGGAACACTTCCCCGGCGCGGTGATGGAAATCTACGGCGAGAGCGCCCGGCAGAGCGTTTACCGGTTCGGCCCGGCGGAGCGTCGGGTCGAGGTACGCTTCGAGAGAATGGCCGAATCGCATCTGCCGGTGGCGCTGGCCTCGATGGCGTCGAAATACTTTCGCGAGTTGGCCATGGAGTCGTTCAACCGCTTCTGGTGCGACAGGATCCCCGGCCTCAAACCGACTGCCGGTTACCCGCAGGACGCAAAACGCTTCAAAGATGATATCGCGGCAAAGCAAAAGGAGCTGGAGATCGAAGACCGGATTCTCTGGCGCAATAAGTAGTGTCAGGATCAAGAAAAGTAGCAGGCACACTCCGTGTGCCGTTCGCTGCGGAGCAGGGAGCGGACGAAACAGAGGAAACGAAAACGCTTCGCTGCGAGCAGACCCGGCGTTCAGGAGATACTCATGGAACTTTACATCATACGCCACGCCTGGGCCGGTCACTACGGGGACCCCGAGTGGCCCGATGATTTCGATCGCCCGTTGACCGAGGAGGGCAAAGAACGTTTTGCCGAGGTGGTCGCGCGGCTCGTTGAGCGGGGGTTCGCGCCGGAGATCATCGCCACCAGCCCCCTGGTCCGCTGTCGCCAGACGGCCGAGTTGGTTGCCGCCGGAGTGCCGGGCGATCCGCCGGTTGTCGAGCGGGGTGAGCTGGAGCCCGGCAGCGATTTCGACGCCATGCTTGCGTGGACGGCCGAGCAGGCCGAGACGTACGACCGGATCGCCTGGGTCGGCCACGCACCGGACGTCAGCCACCTGGCATGCGGTCTGATCGCCGAGGCAAGGGCCTGGATCCGCTTTGCGAAGGGGGCTACCGCCGCCATCCGGTTCGACGACACACCCCGGCCGGGCGAAGGCAAACTATGCTGGCTGGCAACCGCGAAGCTGCTGGGGTGCTGAAGAAGAAAGAGGGAAGAAGGAAGAGGGAAGAGGGCGTTGCGTTCCGGTCATGGCCCGGTTCTTGATTCAAACACTGCCTACTCTCCACTCCACCCATGCCAACGCTGAAGACCCTCACCCTCGGTTGTAAGGTCAACCAGTACGAGACGGAATTCGTCCGCCAGGGGCTCGCCCGGCTGGGATACCGCGAAGCAACCGACGGCGAAACGGTCGATCTGTGCATGGTGAACTCCTGCACCGTGACCGGCATCGCGGCGTCGAAGAGCCGCAAGGCCATCCGCCACTTCGCCCGCGAGCATCCCGAGGCGGAGATCGTCGTAATGGGCTGCTACGCGACCGAGGCGGCCGACGAGGTGGCCGCCTTGCCCGGCGTCGTCGAAGTCCTCACCGATAAGCGGCAGCTTCCCGAGTTTCTCGCACGCCGTGGGCTGGTCGACGTGCCGACCGGGATCGACTCATTCGGCACGCGGCACCGGGCGTATGTCAAGGTCCAGGACGGCTGCCGCATGGAGTGCGCCTATTGCATCATCCCCAAGGTGCGGCCGGAGCTGATCAGCCGGCCGATCGATCAGGTGCTCGACGAAATCCGCCGGCTCGTCGAAAACGGCTATCGCGAAATCGTGTTGACCGGGATCCATCTTGGACATTACGGCGTCGATCTGGCGAGGCAAGACTCGGGTGGGTGCCACTGGCGTCTCGCCAGTGCTTCCGGCGAACACGGGCAAGATGCCCGTGCCACCCAAACGGATCGTGCCACCCAAACGGACCTCGCAACGCTGGTTCACCAAATCGCCCAATTACCGGGTGAGTTTCGCGTGCGGATTTCGAGCATCGAGGCGGCCGAAGCGACGCCGGAATTGCTTGCGGTGATGGCCGAGTGCGGCGATCGCGTCTGCCCGCACCTGCACCTCTCGATGCAGAGTGGGTCCGACGCGGTGTTGGCGCGAATGCAGCGCCGCCAGACGGTTCGGCAGTTTATCGAGCGATGCGAAGCAGCACGCCGGGCGTTCGACTCCCCGGCGCTGACGACCGACGTAATCGTCGGCTTCCCCGGCGAGACGGACGAGGAGTTTGCCGGGACGTGCCGCGTGGTCGAGCAGATCGGCTTCTCAAAGATCCACATCTTCTGCTTCAGCCCACGGCACGGAACTCCCGCGGCCACAATGGCAGATCAAGTCCCCGGCAAAATCAAGCAGCAACGGGCAGAAGAGTTGGCAAATATCGGCCAGCGGCTGCGCCAACAATACTTCAAGAGTCTCACAGGTCGCAAGCTACAAGTGTTGGCCGAAACGCCGCACGAGAGCCATCCCGGGTTGCTGCTAGGCACTTCCGCCCGCTACGCCCCGGTCGAACTCCCCGGCGACAACGACTTGCTTGGCCAAATCGTTTCAGTAACCGCCGGCGAAGTCGTAGCAGGGCGGATTCGAGCGACGTGAAAGTAGCGGGCTTTCCGTCTGATACCACCTGACAGAAAATACCCATTTACGCAACCCTTGACATGCAACGACTCAATCGGAGAAAATCAAGAAACTCGATCTTCTTGGGCAGACGAATTGTTGGCGTTAGCGCCAACCACGCGGAAAACCGTCTGTCTGAGGAGTTACCATGGGAGACGCACTGAATGGCGATCACGTACGAAGAAAACTTGGCGAGTCAGCTACAAATGCTCGAAAGCACATGGAAACTCTTCCAGACGCATGGCGTGACGGACGACACGGAATTAGCTCTTGATTTCTGCTTCGTTACTTCCAATGAGGAGCAAGCTGTTGCCCTGTCGAGATGTCTCGACGAATGCACTGTTCAGGTACGGAAAGGCGGATTCCTGTTCTGGAAGAAATGGTATGTGGAGGGCCAGACGGAGCCCATGCGCACCACCTATGACGGGCTGAAGGAATGGCTACAGAACATGGTGGCGACGGGCTGGAAGTATGACTGCGAATTCGACGGCTTCGGAGCCCGGATGCCGTGCTGAAACGGAAATGGTAACGAACTCGTACCTCGCGCCACTGATGGCTGTTGCTACACAAAGGATGTGCGATGGAAGCGCAGCGGATCTCGGTTGCGCTGGTTGTCCTATTTGCAGATTCCGTAGATCTCGACGATCGTCTCCTGCGTATACCGCGTGATCCCCCACACTTTGGCCAGCGCCAGTGTGCGATCGGTGATTTTTGCGATGTCATCGGCGGGGATATTCACGGCCGAAAGCGAGGTGGGGGTACCGATCTTGTCGAACCATGATTTCAGGGCGGCGATGCCCTTTTCGGCCGCAGCCGTGTCGTCCTTTTCGGCCACGTCGAAGACGTTTCTGGCGAACTGGGCGATCTTGGCCGGGTCTCTTCTCGACTGGAACGTCATCCACGCGGGCATGACGATCGCAAGCCCGGCACCGTGGGCGATATCGTAGATCGCACTTAAGGGGTGCTCGAGCATGTGGCAGGGGAATTCCGTCTTACCCACGCCCGCCACGGCAAGGCGGTTCCATGCCAACGTTGCCGCCCACATCATCGTCGCGCGGCCCTGCGCGTCGGACGGGTCCTTGAGAATCATCTCCGTACACTCCATGATCGTCTTGACGAGGCCTTCCACGTAGCGGTCCTGGATGGGGGTCCACGGATCGCTGTTGTTGAAGTACCCCTCCAAAAGATGCGACATGGCGTCGGCGGCGGAATAGGCCGTGTAGTCGGCCGGAATCGTGTAGGTGACCGTGGGGTCGAGGATCGACGCCTTCGGGTGCAGCGGCTGGTAGGTAACGCCGATCTTTTCGTTGGTGTTCTCGTTCGTAATGACCGTGCCGCCGTTCATTTCGGTGCCGGTGGCGGGAATGGTCAACACGGTTACGATGGGAAGCGCCTTTTCGACGGCGGCCTTCTTGGTGTAGAAATCCCAGACATCGCCGTCGTTCGCCGCCCCGGCCGCGATCGCCTTCGATTCGTCGATGACACTGCCGCCGCCGACGGCGGCGATCACCTCGATCTTCTCCTGCTTTGCCAGCACGATGCCTTCCCGAGCATGGGAGAGGACCGGATTCGGCTTCACGCCGGGAAACTCGACAATGTCCAGCCCGGCCGCCCGCAACGATTCGGCGGCCTGATCGTAAACGCCGTTTCGCTTGATGCTGCCCTTGCCGTAGACCAGCAAGACCTTGTTGCCAAAACGGCTTGCCTCGTTGCCGAGTTGAGGAATCGTCCCGCTGCCGAAGATGATCTTGGTGGGATTGTGGAAAGTAAATGGCCGCATACGGAAACTCCTTTCGTCCAGCGTAATGGCGCCCGGCGGCGGCGTCAATCTTCTGTCCGTCCTGGGGTGCATCAGTCCCTTTAACCTGTGCGGGCTGGTGGCCCATAGCTCATTAGTGCTATGATTCGGCCTAGCACCGCTTGGCCCGATCTGCTAGACTCCCGCCGCTTTTTTCTGGGGCACACCATGCGCGGAATAGGAACCTCGGGTAAACGGAATTGCCTCTTATGGAGTTAGTGATGAACGGGAAACGGATTTGCTGCCTTGTGGCGTTGGGTACGGCCTGGGCACTGGGGGGATCGGCGGACGCCGCGGGGCCTTTTGACCAACTGCTGAGTCTTCGGCGGGTCGAGGCCGATCCCGACAAATCGTACCGGGTCACCGAAGACAACGGGCCCTGGATGATCATGGCCTGCAGTTTCTCCGGCGACGGGGCGGAACAACAGGCCCGCGAGCTGGTGCTCGAGCTTCGCAAGCGATACAAGCTCCCCGCGTACGTTTACAAGATGCACTTCGCCTTTGGTGAGGAGACGGGCCGGGGATTCGACCGGAGGGGAAGGGCCTGGAGAATGGGTTTCGGGGCTGAAAGGGGAGGAGGGGGGACTTCGGAAATCCAAGAGGTGGCCGTACTGGTCGGCGACTACCAGGCGGTCGACGATCCCGACGCCCAACGTACGCTCCGCAAGCTGAAATATACCCGCCCGCAGTCCCTTGAAGTCAATGAAAGGAAAAAAACCAGCCAATCGCTGGCCGGATGGCGCATGATCCAGAAAGACGCACAGGCGTGGCTCGGCAGCAACAAGAAAGATAAGGGACCGATGGGCCACGCCTTCGTGACGACCAATCCCCTCTTGCCCAAGGACGTCTTCGCGCCCAAGGGCATCGATCCGCTGGTAGTGGAAATGAACAAGGGAGCGAAGCACAGCCTGTTGAATTGCCCGGGCAAGTACACCGTCCAGGTGGCCACCTTCAGGGGAAATGTCATTATCGAACAGAGCGAGATCCAGGCAATCGAAAACGGCGACAAGAAAATGAAAAGCCAACTTGACAAGGCGGCGATGAAGGCGCACAAACTCACCGAGGCGCTGCGGATCAAGGGCTGGGAAGCCTACGAGTTCCACGACCGCAATGCCAGCATCGTGACCGTCGGCAGCTTCCATTCGGTCGGCACGCCGCGACCCGACGGCAAAACCGAAATCAATCCGGGTATCTACGAGATCATGCAAATCTTCGGTGCCGGCAAGAAAGCTCTCGCCGAGAGGAAGGTCAACTCGCTGGTCGGCATCCCCTTCGACATCCAGGCTGTACCCGTCGAGGTCCCCAAACGGTCGATCAGCCGCGAATTGGCGAGTGATCCGCTATAAAAAAGGGGAAGCGGGGAGAGTTGTAGGGTGGGACCAGCGGCCGTTAGGCCGCGCCGGCCCACCAAATTTACTCACAACCACTCCGTGTGCCGTCCGCTGCCCCGCCATGGCGGCCACTGCACATTCCCATCAACCCGCGACCGTTGGCCGCGACCGTTTCTGTGAAAACGTCGCGCTCCCGTGACTCGACCAACGCCGCGCGCCCGACATTGAACCGACCATGCGAGGGCTTCCGCGCGCGGCTGCGATCGTGTATCTTGCACGGCGGACGAATCACCACCTTGAAACGGCGACGCCCTCCATGCCGACGAAACCGCGGATCGTGCTCGGAACGAAAAACCGCAAGAAGGGCCTCGAATTGGCCCGGCTGCTCGAACCGGCGGGAATCGAGCTGTCTACCCTGGCCGATTTTCCCGAGGCAATCGACGTGGTCGAGGACGGTGATACGTTTGCCGCCAACGCCGCGCTGAAAGCCACCGGGCAGGCGCGGCACTTGGGCCGCTGGGTGCTGGGTGAAGACAGCGGGCTTGAGGTCGATGTCCTCGGCGGGGAGCCGGGGGTGTTCTCCGCGAGATACTCGGGGCCGGACGCCACCGACGAGTCGAACAACCGGCTGCTGCTCGAAAGACTCGGCGAAACGCCCCTTGCGGAGCGGACCGCCCGGTTCGTCTGCCACATGGCGTTGTCCGACCCGTCAGGCACGATCCGGATCGAAAGCGAGGGCTCGTGCCGCGGCCGGATCCTCTTCGAGCCGCAAGGCAACGGCGGATTCGGCTACGATCCCCTGTTCGAGATCGTCGAGTATCACCGCCCCTTCGCCGCGATGGGCCCGGCCGTCAAGGCCCATCTGAGCCATCGCAGCCGGGCGGCAGGCCGGATGGCCTCGAAGCTGCTCGCACTTAACGTCGATAGTCTTGGATGACGGTTACTATAAAGCCGCGACCGGCGAGGCTGTGACTTTTTGGCGTTTGACACGTTCAGTCTGTAGGGAACGCCCTCTGTGGCGTTCCGGGAAGCAGCAACGAGCGTGTTTTCCGGGTTTCGGAACGCCACAGAGGGCGTTCCCTACAAAAAGTCACAGCCCCGGCGGTCGCGGCTTTATGAGGGAAATGCCGACGTTTTTTATGAGCGGCCCCGGAATCAACGATTGGATTCTTGGCGTGCGCGGGATTATACTGGTTCTTGTAGTTCGTAGTCTCCAGCAGGTAACCCCCGCATGCCATGCGGGTGCTTTGTGAAAACCCCGCGACCAACTACATGCCCGACACTGCCGATCAAAAGGTGACGGTTGAAACGCAGCCGCCGGCCTCGCTGCGATGGCGGAGCTGGCCGGTCCGGGACAATGCCTTGCGATCGTCGGCGGTGGCGGCCGGGCTTCTGGTTGCCGCCCTGGTGGTCTACGTGCTCACCGGGCGGCTGCTCCTGGTGCTGTTGGCGCTGGCGGTCATGGTTTCGGCCCTGTGGCGGTTTTTTCTGCCCGTCGAGTTTGAACTCGGCGAGACGGGTATCGGCCAGAACGTATTCGGGCGTCGTCGGCACATCCCATGGGGTGCGATCCGGCACTACGAAATCTGCGATGCCGGGGTTCTGTTGCTGCCCAAGGCGGAGGGTTCGCTGACCCCGTTGCAGGGCCTCTATCTGCCGTGGGCGGATCACCGCGACGAGGTCATTCTCCGAGTCCGCTACTATGTCACCCCGCAGCAAAACGAACTTCGTTCGCCCCAGCGGATGAAAACATAGGAGGTCTTCCCCAAAACGTCCCGGCGCGATACGCTACGTACTTCTTTCCCGGTGGAAAGCAAATACCGCCACGGCGCGACCGCCGGTCGCGGCTTTATGGAACCCGTAGACGCGAACTTCCCACAACGACAGGCTGTCCAAGAAATACTGTCCTCTGCCGGCTGTCCGCTATCCACTTTGCCAAATCATGCTCGATCGCAAATTCATCCTCGAAAACGTCGAACCGGTCAAACAGAACTGCGCGAACCGTGGTCTGACGGTTGACGTGGACCGGTTTGTCGAGTTGGAAACAAAGCGCAAGACGATGCAGGCCGAGATCGAGCAGCTCAACCGCCGGGCCAATGAGGTCTCCAAATCGATCGGCCAGGCCAAAGACCCAAAGGAACGCGAGACACGAAAAGAAGAGGGCCGCAAAATCCGCGAGCAAGTCGCCGCGATGAAGACCGAACTCGACGAGCTGACGGCCGAGCTGGACGTAATCCACAAAGCCATTCCGAACATGGCCCACCCGGACGCCCCGATCGGCGCTGATGACAAGGCGAATCTCGAACTCTTCCGGGGTAAGACGCCCGTGCCGGAGTTCGACTTCGAGCCACTCGATCACGTCGATCTGGCCGAGAAGCTCGATCTGATCGACTTCGAGGGGGGCGCGCGGGTGGCCGGCCACGGGTTCTACTTCCTCAAGAACGAACTCGTGCTGCTGGAGCTGGCGCTTCAGCGCTATGCCCTGGACGTGCTGATGGGCGAGGGCTTCGTGCCGATGACGACGCCGGACCTGGCGGGCAACGAAATCCTCGAAGGGATCGGCTTCCAGCCCCGCGGCCCGGAAACGCAGATCTACAGCATCGAGAACACCGATCTGAGCCTCATCGCAACTGCCGAGGTCACCCTCGGTGGGCTGATGTCGGGCCAGACCGTCCACGCCGAGCAACTGCCCTTGAAGTCCTGCGGCATCAGCCACTGTTTCCGCACCGAGGCCGGCGCCCACGGCCGGGCGACCCGCGGGCTGTTCCGCGTCCACCAATTTACCAAGATCGAGATGTTCGCCTACACCTTGCCGGACGAGAGCGACGCGATGCTCGATTATCTCCGTGACCTGGAGTGCCGGCTGTTCGACGGGCTGGGCGTGCCGTATCGCGTGGTCGACACGGCCACCGGCGACCTCGGCGCCCCGGCCTACCGCAAGTTCGATCTCGAGGCCTGGATGCCCGGCCGAGGCGAGTGGGGTGAAATCACCAGCACCAGCAACTGCACCGACTACCAGGCGCGGCGCCTGAACATCCGCTACAAGGTCAAAGGCGAAAAGGGAACCCGCTTCGTCCACACGCTGAACGGCACCGCCGTGGCCGTCAGCCGGGCGGCCATCGCGATCCTCGAAAACCACCAGCAGGCCGACGGCTCGATCGTCATCCCCGAGGCCCTCCGGCCACTGGTCGGAAAGGATCGCATCGGCCCGGCGTAGCTCATAAAGCCGCGACCGCCGGTCGCGCCAAACATAAAGCCGCGACCGCCGGTCGCGCCCACCGTTACCGGAAACCACAGCCACCCCAAGGAAAAACCGATGCGAACGACCATTGCTTTGCTCACGCTGTTGATTTCCACCGGCACGGTGTTCGGCGAGGAGAAACCCTTGAAAGTCCTCTTTCTCGGCAACAGCTACACCTACGGCAACGATCTGCCGGGGATGATCGCCGCGATGGCCGACGCGGCCGGGGGGCGGAAAATCGAAACCGACCGGATCACCCCCGGCGGGTGTACGTTCCAGAGGCATGTCGAGGGCAAAAAGGCCCTTGCGAAGATCCGGGAGAAGCCGTGGGACGCCGTCGTGCTCCAGGAACAGAGCATGATGCCGTGCGTCGATCCGAAGCGCATGCACAAGTACGCCCGGCTGCTGCACGCCGAGATCGACAAGCGCGGGGCCAGAACCGTCTTCTTCCTGACCTGGGCACGCCAACACAAGCCGGAGATGCAAAACGGGCTGAACAAGGCGTATTTCACGATCGCCAAGGAACTCGGCGCCGAGGTGGCCCCGGTCGGCATGGCCTGGAAAAACGCGTTTGCGGCCGATCCGAAGCTCGTCCTGCACCGCAACGACAAGAGCCACCCCAACCCGGCCGGCACCTATCTGGCCGCCTGCGTCTTCTACGCAACGCTCCTGGACAAAAACCCCGTCGGCCTCCCGGCGGAAATCAAGCGGGGAAACAAGACACTCGTGAAGCTCGACCCAAAACTCGCCCGGAAGTTGCAAGAAATCGCGTGGAAAACCGTGCAGGACGTCAATAGAAGCAAGGCGGTATCGCAATAGCCGGGGTGCCGGGGTGCCATGCCCACGCTTGCCGTGGGTGCCATGCCCACGCTCGCCGTGGGCATGTGGGGAAGGCACTTGTGGACTCCGCAAGCATGGCCACGCAAGCGTAGACCATGGCACCCGACTACCCGCCACCCGACTATCCGCAGTCACGCGTCTGCAAGCACGTTTGCCGCTTCCTCGCACAGCCGCTTCGCGTCCTCTTCGCTCTTCGCTTCTGCAACCGCCCGGATGATCGGTTCGGTGTTGCTGGGGCGAACCAAAAGCCACCGGTCGGGCCAGTCGAGCCGCAGGCCGTCGAGGCGGTCGGGCGTTGCATCGGTAAAATGCCTTTCCAAGGCGTCAATCGCCGCCGCGATCTTCTGGCGATCCAGCGCAATCTTCGTCTTGACGATTTCGTAACGCGGCAACTCGTCGGCCAGCTTGGCGACGGTCGTCTCGCGGGCGGCCATCGCGTCGAGAATTCGGGCCATGCCGACGAAGCTGTCGCGGACGAACCCTACCTGCGGGTCGATCGGCCCGCCGTTCCCCTCGCCGCCGAAGACCGCGCCGCAGGCGAGCATGGCGTCGACGACGTGCGCTTCGCCCACCGCCGAGCGGTGAAACGGTACCTCGTACTTCTCGGCCAGGTCCTGCGTCATCCGGCTGCTCGAGCAGTTGGTCACGATCGGGCCTTTCTGCTGCCGCAAAACGTGATCGACGCAGATGGCCAGCGTGTACTCCTCGCCCAGGTAACGCCCGGTGCGGTCGATCACCGCGAGCCTGTCGGCGTCGGGGTCCTGGCAGAAGCCCACCTCGGCCTCGATCTTCGGCACGGCCGAACAGACGCCTTCGAGGTTTTTTGGGGTCGGCTCCGGCGGATGGATGAACCGTCCGTTGGGCTCCTCGCCGAGCACGGTCACGTTGCAGCCGAGCTGTTCGAGCAGCCGCCGTCCCAACACGGCCCCGGCCCCGTGGTTGGCGTCGAGCAGGACCTTTAACTTCCGCTTGCGAATCCGTCCGGGATCGACGGTGGCCAGCACGGCCTCTAAATGGTCGGCAATCGAATCGGTACACTCGTAGGGCGAGCCGAGCAGTTCTTGGGTAACCCAATCGATCCGGCCGGTGTTGTAGCGATCGAGGACCTCCTTGCCGGGCCCGGCGGGAATCACGCGGCCCTCGTGCGAAAACAGCTTCAGCCCGTTGTACTCGATCGGGTTGTGGCTGGCCGAGATCTGAATTCCGCCGGCGGCCTCGATCTCGCGGATCAGAATGCCCGTGGTCGGGGTGGCGGCCACGTCGGCGTCGAACGTATCGCGCCCGACGGCCAACAGCGCGGCTTCAATCGCCCCAATGAGCATCTCTCCCGACGCCCGGCCGTCGCGCGAGAGCACAAGCGCCCCCTCCGGCGCCAGTGCCGAAAAGGCCGTCGCATAGCGTACCGCCACCTCCGGGGTCAAGGTCTCGCCGACAACCCCCCGCATTCCCGATACACTAATGATCAACTCGCTCACGGCACACTCCTTTGCCAACAGTTGCGCTCCACTCCGGTTGCCAATCTTCGCTCATTTCGCTGGAATATCCGTATTGTAGCTGAATCGGGAAGATTTCCACCAGGCTTTGTCTCAAAACCCGTACGTCCCGCAAGACAGAGCCTAGCCAAACGGGGGGCGGGAAGATACAATCAAGGCTGACGAGGGTCCGGGACCGTCGCGGCCATCTCGCCAACCGGAACCGGCCGGTTCACAGTCACCGACAGAGCGTTTCCCATGCCTCAACTTCTCGCACTCGAATGGGACGGCACGGAAGTCCGCCTGGCGGCTGCCGCCTTGCACGGCAATCGGGCGGTGATCGAGCAGGCGTTCTCCGTCTCGCTCGAACCGCCGGAGCCGGAAGGCGACCAGATCGAGGTGGGCGCGCGGATCGCCGCCGCACTGGGCGCCCAGGGAATCGGCCGGGGCGACGTCCTCCTCTCGGTGGGGCGGGCGAGCATCGAGCTAAGGCAACTCTCGCTCCCCCCCGCCCCCGACGAAGAGTTGCCCGAGATGGTCCGATTCCAGGCGATGCGCGAGTTCAACGAGTTGGACGAGAACTGGCTGCTCGACTTCGTCCCGCTCGACGAGCAGGAAGACGGCCCGCGAAACGTCCTGGCCGCTGCGGTCGATTCGCAGTTGCTCGACGGGATTCAGGCAACGTGCCAGCGGGCCGGCCTGAAGCCGAAGCGATTGATCCTGCGGCCCTGCGCCGCCGCGTCGCTGTTCGAGCGCGCCCGGCCCGAGGCGGCAACCAGGCTGACCCTGCTGGTCGATCTGCTCTCCGACGAGGCCGACCTGACCGTGATCGACCGCGGTAACGTGGTTTTCCTGCGGACCACCCGCCTCGGCGGCGACCCGATCGAGGGCGGCGAACAGGCGACGGCTCTGCTGGGCGAACTCCGCCGCACTGTCGCCGCCGCGCAAAACCAGCTCGGTGGGCGGCGCGTCGAGGTAATCGTGCTCTGCGGGGCCGGTGACAAACACGCCGCATTGGCCCGATCCGTCGAAGACCGGCTCTCGCTGCCGACGGAGTTGTTCGATCCGTTCGACGGGCTGAACCTCGCCCGGCGGTTGCGGAACCGGTTGCCCGAAAATCCAGGCCGTTTCGCGTCGCTTCTGGGAATGTTGCTGTGCGAGCTGGAGAACCGGCCGCACGCGATCGATTTCCTGCACCCCCGCCGCCGGCCGAAGCCGCCGAGCCGGCCCTACCGCTACGTGATTCCCGTCGCCGTTGTGCTCTTGCTGATTGCCATGTTCCTCGTGCAAGGGCACATCCGGAAGGCCAGACTGGCCGACGAGGTCGACCAGCTTAAAACGCAGTCCGAGCAGTGGGATGTGGCAATCGGCAAGGCGGAAAAACTGTACGCAAACGTCGCTGAAATCGAAAAGTGGACGACCGGCGACGTCGTCTGGCTCGACGAGCTTCGCGAGCTGTCCCGGGAATTCCCGCCGGCCAAGGAGGCCGTCCTGACCGGCCTGACCGTCCGCTCCACCCGAACCGGCGGCGAAATAAAGATCGAAGGACTCGCGGACGGCACTTCCACACTCCAGGTAATTGAACGGGACCTGCGCGATCCGGCCCATCGCGTCGACGGCAAAGGCAGCCGGGAAGATCGTTCGAACAAACGCTACCCCTGGCGTTTCGAAACCTCCTTGTCGATCGAAAAGGAGGAGAAGTGATGGCGCTTGCGAAGCGGGAAAAGGTCCTGGCGGCAATCACCGGCGCACTCGTGTTGGTGTCGGTGATCTACCTGCTCGTCGCCGGCGTCGGATCGCACGGTAACCTCCGCGCCGACCGCGAAAAGCTCGCCAACGACATCGAAGATAAAAAAGAGAAAGCGTGCAAAGCAATCGGCCTGCTCGCCCGGTGGAAAAACGATCCGAGCATCAAGGCAGAGACGATGGACCTGGCCCTGTTTCGCCGCCATATCCGCAAAACGGCCGACCGGCTCGCCGCCTGGGAGGCACAAGCGCTCCCTTCCGACAAGGACGAAGCCCGGTTGCTCTACCGGTCGTGGTTGCGGGAAACGGTAGACCGGGCCGAATTCCGCGGCGTGAAGTTCGATCCGGGCGAATCCCGCACACAGCGCGACATCTACACCGTCTTTCCCGTGACCGTCCACTGCCGGGCAACGCTCGAGCAGTTGACCCGGTTCCTCTATGATTTCTACTCGGCCGGCCATCTCCATAGAATCTCGCTGCTGACGATCAAGCCCGACCAGGGCGATCTCGATTTGAGCATCTCGATCGAGGGGCTTTCCCTGCCGGGGGCGGACCGCAAGGACAAGCTGAACGCCGGACCGGCCGGGCGGCTGGCATTCGAGGAATTCTCCGATTACCGCGACGCGATCGTGGAGCGGAACCTCTTCGCCGCGTACGTTCCGCCGCGACCCGTGGTCAAGAGGCGGCCCCGCGAGAGCCGGCCGCCCCCGCCGCCCCCACCCCCGCGCCCGCCCGCGTTCGACCACACCAAGTACACCGTCGTCACCGGTATCACCGGGGTCGACGGCCGCCGCCAGGCCTGGATCGAGGTCCGGACCACCGGCAAGAAGCTCCAGCTCTTCGAGGGCGAAACGTTTTCCGCCGGCCCGGTCACCGGCACGATCAGGCACATCGGCCAACAGAACGTCGAGATCGAAGTCGACGGTAAGCAACGATTGGTCGGGATCGGCCAGAGCGTGGCCGACGGCGCGGAATTGCCCGAGTAAAAAAGCGCGATTTCTCAATGTGTTTGCAGCGACGGCCTCGCAACGCCATCAGTCTACCTGGACCGTTTACAGGGGCATTTCATCATATCTCAGCACTTGCCGCGACACCATACCCTTCCAGGGGACTATCCCCGGAAAAGCCGTGCCTCGGCAGCGTGTGCTCGGGCCGCAGCAGGTTTTTCAACAACAGGCGGGCGTAGTCGCCGTCGTGCAGCCGGGCCCGGCGGATCTTCCATGCCGGACTTTATCCGCACCGGGGATTGCTTGACATACGACGCCGTAGGCGGTAGGTTTCCGGGTATTGCGATGGCTCACGGTTCCGGGAAACCCTACTATCACAGAGAACTGAAATGAAGAACTCGCTTTGTGTCATGGCGATGTTCGCCGTCTGGCTTTCGGTTGTTTTTTCAGTGCGGGCGCAAGATACTTCCGGTGAAGAAGGCGCCAAGAAGCCGGTCAAGGAGATCGTCTCGGAAACCCGCGGCAAAATGGAAGAAGTCGCCGAAAAGGTGGATACGAACGAACAAGCACAAGAGGCGTCGGCGGGAATCCTGAATTCGGTCTACGTCTTGGCGGAGTATCTTTCGTTCTCGGCCTTTTACTGGACCGCATTTGCTCTGATGGTCACCGGTGTTGTGAGTTTTGCCCTGCAGTTGGTGCTGGCCAAGCTTGTCGTGTTGATCAAGCGGGGCTTCAGCTTCACGGAGATTCTTTCGGACGCGTTGGGGCTTGCGATCAGTCTTGTAGGCCTGGTTCTGACCACGCAGGCGGCGGCGGAAAACTCGGGCTTCACCCGGAGTCCCGCCGCGGTTCTCTCAGCAGCGGCCGTTGGCGGCATTGCCGGATTCATTTTCTATTTGTGGGGGCAGTCCCAGGAGGTCCAGGCCGTCGAGGGACGAAGGAGGTAAGGCGGCCATTTCTCAGGTGGCACCTTACCGTCGAAGCTGTAGACCTGGACGATGTTCGGATGATCCAACGCGGCGATCATCCGGGCTTCGAGCAGGAGCTGTTCGAGGGAGCCGGGCGTGCTGCCGCGGGGAGATCTCAGACCTTGTCGGCCGTCGGGCAGGCGAAACCCTTGCGATACTCACGGGTGACCATGGCGGTGGCCTTCGGCGAATCGGGAAAGACCTCCTTCTTCGGATCGAACTTCAGCAGCGGCCCCATCGACATCGGGAATTTGGCCAGATCGACCCCATTGGCCTCCAGGTGCTTCACCGTGCGGTCGAGGGTCGCCAGGTTGTCGTCGAGGCTCTTGATGCCGGCCACGATTTTCTTGGCCTCCGCGACCGAGACCTTGTTGTCCTCGCCCATGTAGTAGGAGATGTTCCCCAGGTGGCTGATCGCGGCCGAGAGGTGGCCTTCGCGTGCGTCGGCGTTGAGGCCTTCGGCCTTTCGGCTGAGGCAGCACTTGACGAAGTTGTCGAAATGGTTGCCGCCGCCGCCGAAACTCTTGATCTCTTTGAAGTCCTTGTCGTAGGCAACGCAGTTGGTGTAGGATCGCTGAACGAGGTATCCCTTGCTGCCGTAGAAGATCACGCCGATTTTGTTTCCGCGCGTGCTCTTGAACAGCTTGTTGATCTCGTCGTCGGCCGAGTTATCGACCGAAAGGCCGCGGGTCTCGAAGACGATGCACTTGTCGCCGTAGTCGTAGATCGACACTTCCGTGTTGGCCACGTCGCCGGCGTCGACGTACTTGTCGTCCTTGCGTTCCGCCTGGTATCCGAGCCGCCCGCCGTAGCTGACCACGCTGATCGGGTGCTCGCTGATGCCGAGCCCCCACCGGGCGATGTCGGTCTGGTGCGGCCCCTGGTTGCCCAGGTCGCCGTTGCCGTAGAGCCGTTGCCAGTGCCAGTCGTAGTGGAACCGCCCCCGGGTCACTTTCGGATCGGTAAACGGGGCCGGGCCGGACCAGAGATTGAAATCGACCTCGGGGGGAATCGGATAGTCGCCCTTCGGCCCGATCGACTTGCGGCGCTTGTAGCAGAGCCCGCGCGCGAGCTTGACGTCCCCGATTCCGCCGTCGGCGATGAACTTCATGGCGTTGATGATCGCGGGGTTTGAACGGCATTGGGTGCCGGTCTGGCACATCCGGCCGTACTTCTTGGCGGCGGCGACCAGCGCGCTGCCTTCCGCGATGTCGTGGCAGATCGGCTTCTCGATATAGATGTCTTTGCCCGCCTGCATGGCCCAAATGCCGCACAGCGCGTGCCAGTGGTTCGGGGTCGCGGTGCTGACGATGTCGACGTTCTTGTCGGCGAATGCATCGCGCATGTCGCGGACGAACTTCGGCATCACGCTCTGCTTCGAGCCGATGCCCTTGCAGCGGCTTTCGCCGGCCTTCTCGTCGGCATCGACAATGTAGAGGATTTCGGTGCGGGAATCGCTCTTGAAAGCCCCCACGTGGCTGCCCCCGCGGCCGCGAACGCCCACCACGGCCACCCCGAGCTTACCGCTGGGACTCTTGGCTTTCGCGACATGCGGAGCGGCGATGATGGCGGCCCCGGCTGCAAGTGAATTGCCGACAAATCGGCGTCGGGTGATTCCGGACATGAAAATTCCTCCCTTATTGAAACGGGTCGAAACGGCTGTCAACATTCTGTCATTGTAACCGGTTGCAACCGGGAAGGCCACCAGGGCCGGGGAGAGATTTCCGCCCGTTGGCTGCCATTCCCCTACCGACGGGCGTCTGCTAGGATAACGGCCATAAAGCCGCGACCGGCGAGGCTGTGACTTTTTGCGATTTGGCTGTAGGGAACGCCCTCTGTGGCGTTCCGAGAAGCAGGAAGGATCGCGTTTCCCGGGTTTCGGAACGCCACAGAGGGCGTTCCCTACAAAGCATCGATACCAGGCTCCAAAAGAGTCACAGCCTCGGCGGTCGCGGCTTTTGGGTCGAGATTGCCGAGGCGTTTCTTGGCAACGCCGCGGACGGCACACGGAGTATGCCTGCTACTTTTCTTGAATCCAGGACACTATCCACTTCCAACATCCATGCCCGACCTGATTGCCCAGGGAATCGAACCTCAACATCGCTGGCGGCGGACACTGCCGCCGGGTCAGTCGGTCCTGCTGGGGCGGGCACACGGCGTTTGGACCGTGCCCTGGGACCCGCACGTCTCGCGGCGACACGTCCGTCTGCGGCTTCATGGCGACCGGCTCGAGGTAACAAAGTTCTCCGGCACCCAAAACCCGGTCTTCTTTCACGGCGGCGAGGTCGAGCATTTCGAACTCGCGCCGGGCGAGCATTTCGTCATCGGCGAAACGACGTTTACCTTGGCCGATCAACGCGTGACCGTTACGGCCACCGCCCCCGAACCCGTGCAGCAGCAATCGTTCACGTCGCAATACCTCAAGGAGGTCCGGTTTCGCGACCCGAACCACCGGATCGAGGTCCTCAGCCGGCTGCCCGAGGTCATCTCGGGCGCCGCGGGCGACGTGGAGCTTTCCGTCCGGCTGGTGAGCATGTTGCTTGCCGGACTTCCCCGCGCTTTGGCGGCGGCGATCGTTGCCGTGCGGGACGAGGGCGAATGCACACAGCCGGTCGATATCCTCCACTGGGATCAGCGCACGGTGATCGGCAATCCGTTTGAACCGAGCGAGGACCTGATCCGCGAAGCGGTCGCGTCGGATCAAAGCGTGTTGCACGTCTGGCGTGGCGTCGCGGCGGCCGGCAAGGAGCGTCTTGCCGAGAGCGAGGCCTTCGATTGGGCATTTTGCACACCCGTACCCGGCACGTCCTGTGAAGGTTGGGCCCTGTACGTCACCGGCCGTTTTGAAGAAGAGCCGTCCGGTGCGCCGCAGCGGAGCGACCCGGGCGACCTCCGCGAGGACGTCAAGTTCAGCGAGTTGGTGGCCGGGATGCTCGGTTCCCTGCGGCGGATGCGGCTTCTCGAACGTCGGCAGGCCGGGCTGAGCCAGTTCTTCGCGCCGGTCGTGCTCGAAACGCTGGCCGTCGACGATCCGGACGTGGTGCTCGCCCCGCGCGAAACGGAGGTCTCGGTGCTGTTCTACGACCTGCGCGGATTCTCGCGGGAATCGGAGCGGAGCGCCGGCGATCTGTTGGATCTTCTGCAACGGGTCAGCGAGGCGTTGGGCGTCGCCACCCGGCACATCCGCCGGCAAGGCGGCGTGCTCGGCGATTTCCACGGCGACGCGGCGATGGGCTTTTGGGGATGGCCGCTTGCGCAGGAAGACGCCGTGTTGCGGACCACCCGTGCGGCGCTGGCGGTCCGCGGCGAGTTCGAGGCGATTGCCCGGCGGCCGGACCACCCGCTTGCCGATTTCCAGGCCGGGATCGGCATCGCCACCGGCCCGGCCGTCGCCGGAAAGATCGGCACGATCGACCAGGTAAAGGTGACGGTCTTCGGGCCGGTCGTGAATCTGGCCTCGCGGTTGGAAGGGATGACGAGGGCTCTGCGTGCCCCGATCCTGCTGGACGAACCGACCGCGTCGGCCGTGCGGCGGGAAGTGCCCGAGAACGTCGCCCGCGTGCGCCGGTTGGCGGTGGTCAAGCCGTACGGTCTCGACACGCCGCTGGTGGTCAGCGAGCTTCTGCCGCCGGTGGCCGAGTGTCCCGAGCCGAGCGACGAGCATCTCGGCTTCTACGAATCGGCGCTCGACGCGTTTCTTGCCGGCGATTGGGCAACGGCATTCGAGTTGTTGCACCAAATTCCGGCCGCCGACCGGGCCAAGGACTTTCTGACGGTCTACATCGCCCAGCACAATCGCAGGCCACCGGAGGATTGGGACGGAGTCATTGCCCTGGAAACCAAGTAGCCCGGCTTACTATGGAACTTTGCAGTCCGTGCGAGCCAACCGGTTGATATCAACCGATCCAGAGCCCCTCAAGCCGGACCTGATAGCCGTCCGCGTTGTGACTGAGGTAGTTAATCAAACCGCTGTGCCGCCACTGCAACATGCACATTCTCGGCTGAAAGAAGTACCGCAGGCCGACCTTGAGTTCGGCGCGGGTCTGCGTGACCAGGCCTTCATAACCCTCCGCAATGTAGTAGCCGAGGTCTTTGAACCCTTCCTGGCGGGGTCCGAGCGGCCCGGTCACGCACCAGACGATGACCCCGGTCCGCGCTTCGACCTTCACGACGACGCCGCAATGGGTGATCGGACAACCGCACGACATCCCCAAGGGCCGCCCGATCAGCAAATCCCCCTCGCGGACATCGAGTTCCCGCGTCAATGCCGGGTTGTGCGGCAGGATGATTTCCCGCGGCCCCGGATCGTCGGGAAAATGCTCCAGGTAGAAATCGAACTCCCGCCCGAGACTGTCGAGCCACGTCGGCTGCCCGGGGTCGTTTCCCAGCGAGGTCAACGCGTCGGCGCACGTAGCGCAGGACCCTCCGCAGGCGGCCGTTCCCGCGACGGGTTCCACCGTCTTCGTCGGGCGGGGCAATCGCCCGACTTGGTCCCCGGACAAATGGATGCACCGCTCGATCAGTTCCGGTGAAGAAATCAGCCGTTTCTGAAACTCGTCGCAGGTGTGGCATCCGCACATGCCGCAGTCGAGCCCCGGCAATTCCACGTTCAATATATCAACCATTTTGCCAATCCTCTTCTTGTGACAACGTTTGCCGCGTTTCACCACCACACCGGGAAACGCGGTCTACTCTCCGCGGTAAAACGTCTGATCCTCCAGGGCCCGGACGACTCCGAAGTGTGCCTGCCAGCCGATTTCTTTCTTGCCAACGCATATCGTGCAGGTGCCGACCGGCGGATTCCCCCGCAAGAATAGCGAGCCGGCTACCTCGTTGGTTTGGACGGCCCGTTCGACCAGCGGATCGATTCCGATGCCGTGCAGGGCGTCGACCTCGCGGACGAGCACGTGCGGGGCAACGTCCTGAATCCGCGCCCGGAAAACCTCCCGCTCCGCCTGGGAGACCCGGTCGATCTTGGTCACCACCGCCACGTCGGCCAGCGAAAGCATGGGCCCGACCTTCAAGGGGAGGTTCATCCCGCTGGTCGCTTCCAGGACGACCAGGCCGAGCCCCCCGTCCACGTAGGGCGAACACCGCAGGCACAGCCCGGCCGTCTCGACCAGGAGAAAATCGCTCTCTTGCTGCTCGGCCCAACGCAAGGCGTCACCCAAGATCATCACGTGGCAGTGATCCGGACACAGTTCGCCCGAGTAGACCTTCCGCGTGGGAATGTCGAACTCGTTTGCCAACAGTTCGTCTTCGTCGGCGAATTGGACGTCCAGTTTCAGAAAAGAGACCCGGTGACCGGCCGCCAGCAACTTCCCCGTCATGTGACGAAGCACCGATGTCTTGCCTGTCGTCGTGGGACCAGCGCAAATGACGACTTTCATGCGACCTCCTTCAATTCGCTGGTGCAAAGTCGGTGCCCCTGCCGCAACCTCTCTCTCAGAAAGGACAGAGCATCGTCCAACTGGTTGACGTGGGCCGAAACCTCGCGCTCCTCGTCGTTGGTCGAGAGGACCTGTGTGATCGCCCCTTCCTTCATGATGACGCGAAAATCGGAAAGCAGGGCAATCCGCGGGTCGTGCGTGACGAAAATAAAAATCTTGTCGTGCTGACGCAGCAACTCCACCGCCCGCGTCCGGTGAATGCCCGCATTCTCCACCTCATCGAGCAAGACAATCGGCGTACTACAGATTACCGTGGCGTCGGCGATCAGAAGGGCACGTGTCTGCCCGCCCGACAACTCCGTCATCCGGTAGCGTGGTTCGACGGGCTCTCCGGTCAACTGATTGGCAAAATCCATCGTTTGCTGCACCAGTTGCGAGACTTTTCCTCCTTCGGTCCGGACGCGGCAGTGGGTTTCCAGGAACTCGCCAACCGGCAAGTCGGAAAGGAATGTCGTGTGTTGCGTGATCAGAGCAATGGGATTCATCGCCGGGTTGTAACGAAACTCGCTTGCCGGCGTCTCATTATTGATTAGGACCGTGCGGGCGCTCGGGGTGTCGTTGTTGGCGAACAACTCGATGTCGTTGATCAACGTTGTCTTGCCGGAGCCGGTGGGGCCTACAATGCTGACCACCTCCCCCATCTTCAGATCAATCCGTTCGAATGCGTCCCCCCGCCCGCTCTTGCCGTGTCCACCCAGGATGGAAATGGTTTCAATTGCACGCATGATTCAGTTCCTTGCTGATGAGAGAAAATGGATCGTTCTCACGGTGCTCCCTGCCGTGACGTCGATCGTCACAACAGGGTCTGTTCTTCTCAGCACCTTGTCGGGCCAATCGCTGGCGTTCCTTTGGAGAGGTTGAGCAACTACCATGCCAATCCGTGTTGCCGGGTTTCGCCAAACGCAAGGCGGGCTGACGGGAAGCGGCGATGATCCGCTTTTCCGCAAGTGCTCGGAAGGATTGCCGAACACGGCCGGGGACAGAAACCGGCAGATATGCTCGCATGGACCGTCATATATGCTTGCACAACCGTGAAATGACGTGGTTTTCGGTCGTTGCCGGGGCCCTCAGCCGCCGTCCCGGCCGCGGAACCGCCGCCAGTCGATCCCGAGTTTTCGCATTCTCGCACGGAGGGTATGGGGATTGATTTCCAGCAAGACGGCGGCGCCGTGGGGCCCTTCGATCCGCCCCCCGCTGGCGACCAGGGCGGCTTGGATGTGTTGCCGTGCGGCGGTGTCCAGCGGCACGATCTTGTGCGACGAGGCGGGTTGCGTCGTTCGTGTCTTCTCGGGACCCAGCGAGGGACCGGGAATGCCGGTGGCAACGCCGAGAGCCTTCGCGATCTCCAGTCGCCTCCCGTTGCCGAGAATGGCGGCCCGGTCGATGACCGCTGCCAATTCCCGCACGTTGCCCGGCCAGGCGTAGGAAACCAGAAGGCCGACGTCTTCGGGGGAGGGCATGATCGAGGCCAGACCGAAACGAATGGCGGCGCGCTGGGCAAAATGCGCGGCAAGCTCGGGAATGTCTTCCTGCCGCTCGCGGACCGGGGGCAGCACAATCGGGAAAACGGAGATCCGGTACCACAAGTCCTGCCGGAACTTGCCCTCCGCCACCATGGCGGGCAAGTCGCGGTGCGTGGCGGCCACCACCCGCACATCCACGTGGATCGGATGCTCGCCCCCGACGCGTTCCAGCCACCCGTCTTGAAACACTCGCAACAAGCGGACTTGTGCCGCCGGCGGCAGCTCGCCGATCTCGTCGAGGAACAGGGTTCCGCCGTCCGCACGTTCGAACCAGCCTTTTCGGGCTTCGACGGCTCCGGTAAAGGCGCCCCGCTCGTGGCCGAAAAGCTCCGAGTCGACCAGTTCCGACGGGATAGCCCCGCAATTCACCCGAATCACCGGGCCGCCGGAGCGCAGCGACCGGGTGTGGATGGCCCGGGCAAGGAGTTCCTTTCCCGTGCCCGTTTCTCCAAAAATGAGCACGGGTGCGTCTGAGGACGCGACAAGTTCCACGCGTTCCATCACTGCCTGCAGTCCCGAGTCCGCCCCGATGATCGTGTCGGCGAGGTTCTTCCGTCCGAGGCGACTGAGCAACGAGCGCTTATCTGCTTCCGCTGCTTCCCGAAGTGCGGCCAGATCTCGAAGTTGACGGTCGTTGGCCAGTGCCACGGAGAACGGTTCGAGCAGCGCCTGCGTCAGAGCCGCGTGCCGGGCGTTGAACGTGTGCCGCGAAGACGCAACAAACACCAGGGCGCCGCAGAGGCCGTCCGGATTGCCAAGGGGTCCGATCAGGGCGTCGGCGTCGATTCCGGACGGAACGATGATTCCGAGCACACCTTTCGCAGAGGGATTTGTGCGACGGTGTGTGACGCTGCCTCGCTTACACCATGCGAGCAGCTTCTTCATGTCAGATGCCGAACACTCGGTACTGGCGTCCAAGTGAGGCTGCTCGGAGTGAGGCAACCCCGCTGCCACGGTCTCCAGGCTGGACCGCTGGCGGTCGATTCGGCGCACCAGGAGTTGGCTGATGGGAATATCCCGCATCAACAGGGACGTGATCGTCTCGGTCGACTCGCTGATTTCGATGTGGCGACAGGCCTCGCGCCAGACGTTCAATAGAACCGCTTGGTATTTCTCCATGCGTGACCTCCTGCGGGGAATTCCCCAATTCTATAATATATCACGGCAATATCCAGTATATTTCACCTTGGCTCTTTTCTCACCCGATGCCGTTCGAGGAGATCGGCCGCGTGCGGCTTCTGCCGCCGGTCTCCGAGTGTGCGGAATTCGCCTGCGTGATGGTCTTTGACGGCAGACGTACCGGCTTACCCGGGGGTTTCGCGGGGTTATTGCGTTCGCCAGAAGCCCGGAACGAAGAGAACGACGATCACGAAGATTTCCAGCCGGCCGATCATCATGAGCCACATGAAGAGGATTTTGGTCCACCAGGAGAAATTGGTGTAGTTCTTGGTGGCCCCGACGACCCCCAGCCCCGGGCCGATGTTGTTGAGCGTCGCGGCGACCGCGCTGGCCGCGTCGATCAGCTTGTGCTCGACCTTGTAGCCGTGGTCGGTCCAGGTGTCGTCCGGTTCGAAGGTGATCGTGAAGAGCCAACTGGCCGCAAAGATCGCCATGATCAGCCCGAAGTAAACCAGGATGTTCTTGCGCAGGGTCTGGTCTTCGACCGGTACGCCGCCGAGCCGCAAAGGCCGGACCACGCTCGGGTGAAATGTCTGCTCGACTTCCAGTCCGAGGATCTTCGCAAAGAGGATGTGGCGGATCACCTTCATGCCGCCGCCCGTGCTGCCCGCACAACCGCCGACGAACATCAGCAGCAAAAGGACGCCGCGGGCGAAACTGTTCCACCGGTCGAAGTCGTCGGTGCAGAAGCCGGTGGTGGTCATGATCGAAACCACCTGGAACAAACTGAATCGGACCGCGCCGCCGACGTTCGTTTCCATCGGGTCATCCTGTGTGCGATCACCCGGCGGAAGGCCGGCGGCGCGGTCGGTTTCGTTGGAAACCGTACCGTTGGCGCCGTCGAAGTCTCCGTAGTAGAGCCCGAAACCGATCACCAGCAAGGTCACGACGACGATGACGCTGACGTACGTCTGCCACTCGACGTCGCCGAATAATTTCTCGGGGCGTAAGAGGACGACGAGATACATCAACATGAAATTGGTGCCGGCCAGAATCATGAACAGGGTGATGGTCATTTCGATCAAGGGGCCGTTGAGGCCCTCGACCGTCATGAAGTAGCCGATGCTGGCGTTGTGGGTGCTGAACCCGCCGGTGGCCATTGTGCCGAAGGCATGGCAGAGTGCATCGAACAAGCTGAGCCCCTCGAGCAGGAGCAGGACAGTCAACGTCCCGTTCAGCCCCGCATAGAGCAGGAAAAGGACCCAGGCGGTGTGCTGCATCCGCGATTGATGGCTGGACGGGCTCGGGCCGGGCATTTCCGCCTGCATCATCGCCTTGCCGGCGGAACCCTGGCCGAGAATCGCCACAAACAGGACGATAATCCCCAACCCGCCCAGGAAGTGCGTGCTCGAACGCCAGAAGAGGATGCAGCGGGGGACGAGATCGGGGTCTTGCAGCTCCGTCAAGACGGTGGCGCCCGTCGTGCTGAATCCCGATTGCGCCTCGAACATCGCGTCGACCACAGTCATGCGTTTCCCGGGCGAGCAATGGGTGCCGCTGAGAAGATAGGGCAGTGCCCCCAGCACGGTCGCCACGATCCAACTAAGGCCGACGACCGCCATGGCTTCCTTGCGGAATAGTTGGCCCTTGGCTCGACGGCCGAGGTATCGCAGGCCGAACCCGACGACGAAGCAGATCAGCATGGCGCCGACGAGGCCGATAAACCCTTCTTGCTCGTATTTCCACTGGCCGCCACAGACCGGCAGCGCCCAGGGCAGGCTGAAGACCATCGTGGCGCCGACGAGCATGGCGATCAGGCCGAGCAGTTTGCAGAGCAGGGGTTTGTTCATGGTTGGCGACGCGCGTTCTCTTACGCCCCCTCCGCACTGAACGTCTTGAGCGTTTGCTCGAATGCGGATTGCCCCACCATTGCCACAACCGTATCACCGGGGACAAAGCGTTCGTCGGCCCCGGGCACCACCACGTAGTTCTCGCGAATCACTGCCCCGATGAGACATTGCGGCGGCAGATCCAGCTTTGCCAGCACGTGTTCGGTTGCCGGCGCCCCCTCGACCACTTCGATCTCGAGAATTTCGATCCCGCCCTCGCCCGCCAGCGGAGTCCGCGAGATCACCACCCCCGTATTGAGAAAGCCGAGAATCTGCCGGGCAACGACGATGCGCGGGCTGACGGCGTGGTCGATCCCGAGCTTGCTGACTACGTTTGCATAGTCGGGGCGACTGACCACGCACATGATAGTTGCCGCACCCAGTTCCCTCGCTTCGACACACGCCATGATGCTGTCTTCGTCCTCGCCGGTGCATCCGACGAACACGTCGGCGCTGCCGATGCGCTCTTCCTCGAGGCTCGCCCGGCGCTGGGCATCGGCATTGACCACGGTAGCGTGCTTCAGATGCGAGGCGAGGTACTCGCAACGCTCGCGGTCCTTTTCCATGACCAAGACGCTGAATCGGCGGCTCTCGAGCACGCGGGCAAGGTGGTAGCCGGTTTCGCCGCCGCCGGCGATCACGATACCCTGTTTCGGCGGTGCACGGTCCTGGAATATCTTCCGCACGTCGTCGATGTCGTCGCGGGTGCCGATCAGCGTGATCCGGTCGCCGATTGCCACCTTGTCCTCCGCACCGGCGATGGTCATCTTGCCGTTGCGAAAGATCGATGCCAGTCGCACGCCGGCGGGAAATGCCAGGTCCCGAAGCGGCCGGCCGACCGCCGAGGTGGCCTGCAAGACCGACAGCTCTTGCATCTCCAACTCACCGCGCGCGAAATTCTCGACGGCTACCGCGCCGGGGTGCCGAATCTCCCGCGCGAGTTCCATGGCCGAGAGATGCTCGATGCTCAGCAGCCGATCGATGCCGAAATGCCGCTGGTAGTCGAACGTGCTGAGATCGCGGAAAACGGGGGCGTAGACCCGGGCAATCGTGCGGCGGGCACCCATCGCCTTCGCCATACTGGCTGCGATCATGTTCACTTCGTCGTTGCCGGTCACCGCCAGGCCGAGGTCGGCCCCGAGGATGTCCGCTTGGAACAAAACGCTCGACTGGGCCGCCGAACCGGTTACCACGCGGACGTCCAACTCTTCATTGACCTGGCGAGTCTTTTCCGGGTCGTCGTCGACAACCGTGATGCTGTGGCCTTCCTCACACAATTGGTTAGCGATTGACGAGCCGACCATGCCGGCCCCCATAATTACGATACGCATCGGATAAACCTCACAGCCGCCAGGCGATAAGCAGAATGACTACGAAAATGACTGCCATGAAACCAACAATCCATACCGCGATCCGCAACGAGTGCAGCAGGATCGGCACGATCAACTCGTGCCGCGTGGCCGCATAGACCAAACTCACCGAGGCAATCAGCGGCAACGTAAACCACAAGTCGTTGATCTGGGCAATTGTCAACAGGCTGTCCATGGACCGCACCTTTCCGTCAGGCGTTCTCTTCTAAGTTTGGGCATCGAGTGCCGGGTCGTCGGCCGTGTCTTTTCTCGCGGCTTCCTCTTCAGTCGTGTTTTGTTCCGCTTCTTCTTCCTCATCGTCCTTTTCCTCTTCGTCTTCTTCGTCCTCCTTCTTGGCCGGTTCGCTGAAGACGGGCCCCCCCCACGCATCGTAGATGGCCAGAACGTTCAGCAGCCCCGCGATCATCGTGTAGACGGTACCCAACTCGAAATACCGGTAGAGCTTTTTGTGGAGATCGTCCTCGCTGGGCGGGGGCACGGCGGGATTGCCACCCGTCCCCGGCGGCGCCATGAATCCGCCAAACCATACCTTCCAGCCCCTATGGTGGTGCAGGTAAGCCTGCCCTAAGGCGGGAAGAGCGGGCAGCCCAGCGCCTATCTGACAGGCATAGGGCCACCGTTTTGGTGTCCATGAGAAGTATACGACTCTCCCCCAGCCGAGTTCCCTGCTCCCACCCAGGTAGCACCCGTAGGCGAACGTCCCGAAAATACAGACGAAAAACAGCACCGCTTTGCCGATGCGTCTTTGATACAGGTGCCCCAACCCGGGAAACAACCATGCCAGAAATGCCGCCAGCGCGGGGTCCTTCAAATCGATCGATTCCTGGACGGCTTCTTGCTCAGGGTTCATATTCACTTGGCTTCTTCGCTTTCGAGGGGTTTCGTCACAGACGATTCACGAGCGGGAATTATCGGCGTTGGCAGCATCTATTTCAACCCGAATATATGCGGGAGAATTGACATTCCGTATCATAACTGGAAGTAGCGACAGATGCCAACAAATTCGTGTGCCGAGGAACAACCGGCCAAATGACCCACAAGGGGGAGATCCCGGACTGCGAAACGGCCCGGCAGCAAACTTGCAGGTTCCCGCCGTTCGCGGTATTGTGGAAATTGCCCATGGATGTCAAGAACCTCAACGAAATCGCAGCGTTTACGACCAAAGACGGCTCCGAGATTCGCGAGCTATTGGCACATCGCAACTCGTGCATTCGCAACCAGACCCTGGCCGAAGCGCGGCTGCCCGCCGGCACAAGCACGATACCGCATCGACATCTCAAGACCGAGGAAATCTACTACATCCTCGAAGGGCACGGGCGCATGCGCGTGGCCGAGGAACGCCGGGAAATCGGGCCCGGCGATGCCGTTGCCATCCCGCCCGAGGCGTTGCACCAGGTTACCAACACCGGCAACGAAACGCTCACATTCCTCTGCTGCTGTGCACCGGGATACGAGCACGATGATACGGTGCTTGAAGAAGAAGGCTAGGCTCTGTCAGATTTTGAAATTGGGGTAGCCACGGTCGCCAGACCGTGGAAATCCCACGCTCTGGCGAGCGTGGCTACCCCAATTCTTAGGCTCGACAAAGCCCAGGCTTTCTCTCAACGCCCGCAGGGTCTAATCCCCAGGGGCACGGTTTCCCTGCAGACACACCATCTCCTTCCCATTTCCCCTTTTCGCTACATTTTCCTTCTTCGGTCCATCAGAAACTCCCATACGGAACGTACGTCGGTTAGGCCATTCGCGATTTACTCAGTCGCGCCAAACGTCCGATCTAGTCGATACCAAGGCCCATTGCTTTCCCGAGGATTGCGTTCAGGAACCACCGATGATCTGCAGGCGTGATACGACTTGGCCGTTCTTATGCACTTTGGTGTGCTTGTTCATCCTAAGTGCCGTCTCGCCGAACATATGGGAATGGGCGGTGCGTAGTTGGTTCTCGGAACAGTCTTCTCAGATTGCGCGTACTACCCATGTTTTGCCGGTTCCGCACGCCGTACAAGCACCAAAATCGGCAGCGGATACCGATGGAAAAGTCGTCGAAGCAGATGGGTCCGCAGAAATCGATAAGGCCCCAAGAGCGAACAGGGAATTCCCGCGCGAGGTGACCGATTACCATTCCGTTGAGCCGGCTTTGAAGATCGCCGAGAATCGGGACGTGGAGGATCAAGACCATTTGGATCCGGGTGACTCGGATGCGAACGACTCGGACATGGCGGAATTGGAGTTTCCAATGCTCAAACCGCCGGCCCGCCCTGTTTCGCTTCCGCAGGACGTTACACATCTTCCCCCAGAAGATGCCGAGGCGACGCCGCCGACCGGAATGCCGAGGACGATTTACGCCTTGCCCTATCGGGTGGCTCTGTCCAAGAAAAACGACTACCCGAGCACCGGCCTGTTGCCGGTGCAACTGGTCCCCGCCGGCGACGCGGACCCCCGGCTTGCACCGCGGAAGACTTCTCGCGTGGAATGGGAAACCCCTGTTGCTCTGCTGAGACATCTGCACACATTGAGCAAAGAGGCTGCTACCAACCAGTGGGCGGCCCAGGCCAAACAACTGGTGTGCCAACTGGGGCGCGCCGTTTCGGGAAACCCGGACGAAACGACGGCGATACTCCACCAACTCCAGACGCTGAACGGTCAGGCGCTTTCGCTGGCCGGCGAGCAGCGGTCCCAATCGCTGGCTGCCGAGTTGCTGCGAACCAGCTATGCCTTGCAGCGGCGGCTTGATATTTGGCACCAGGTGTTCGATCCCGATTCCACTGCGACGGCGACCTCGCCGCCGCGAGGCGATCTCCAGCGACTGGCTTCGGTGTTGGCTGTGATCGACGCCGTCACGTCGGGTTCACCGCAAGGCAAACCATGGCGCAAGTTCTTGCTGGTCGATGACTTGCAGGAATGGTTGGACAAACATGGCACAGGATCGCAGAGCGATCCCCTGCCGGCGGAGCTGGCCGGGTGCGTCCTGGATCGTCTGGCCGGAACGCCCATGACCGTTTCCCAACGTCAATTCGCCGCAAGCGAGCCGGTTGTTGCGTTGCGAAGAGAGCTGCGTTGCTGGGTGACAAAACCGGCCGACGCGTCCCAACTGCTCAAATATATCGAACGATACGAAAGGACCCGGCTTGCCAGCGACGCGAAGCGGGTGGCCCGGAATTGTCTCGAATTGGACCTTTCGCTCGACGGCAACCACCGCGAATTGGCCGGACGGCTCAGCGAACACTACCGCAATGCCAACGTGCGCATAGCGATTAGCGGGGCCTTGTTGAACCGGTTCATGCCGCAACGCGAGCCCGAGTACGGCAAGGTTCGCGACACGGTGCTGGGCGTGCGGGTGCGAGGGAAAAGTCTTACGTCGGCCAACGTGGGCGTAAGGCTGATACCCAACCCGGACCGGGTCCGGCTGGCGCTGGAGGTAAAGGGCGAAGTGGCCGCGTTGACGACCTCCACCGCCGGGCCGGCTACTTTCCACAACAGCAGCGAAACCATGTATACGGCCCGAAAACCGCTGGAAATCGATCTGAAGGGAATCCACCTTTCGCCGGCAAAAGTCTTCGTTCACAACCGTACAAACTTGCGCGACGTCGAAACCAACTACGATGGTGTCCCCCTGCTCGATCCGCTGGCAAAAAGAGTGGCCAGCAAAAAACACGAGCAGAATCGCGAGGCAGCCAACCAGGAAATCAAACGCAAGGTGGCCGCACAAGCACGTAAACGAATCGACCGGGAGGCCGATGTGCGGCTCACCGAGACCTCCCGGCGGCTGCAAGAACGAATTGTCGCGCCGATGGAAACCCTCGCCCTGGAACCGACGATGATCCACGCCAAGACCACCGCCGATCGCTTTACCATGCGGTTGCGGCTGGCCGGCGAAAATCAACTGGGGGGAACGACCCCTCGTCCCCGGGCGCCTTCCGACAGCCTCGCGAGCTTCCAGATCCACGAAACGGCGGTCAACAATGCCATCGAACACCTCGATCTGGATGGAAGAACCTTCACATTGCCGCAACTCGCCGCGCGCGTCTCCAAGCGGTTTCATCTCAAGAAGTCTTGGGAAATGGACCCGAATTACAACAACGTCACGATCACTTTCGCCGATCGGGACGCCGTCGACGTGCGATGCCAGGACGACCAGGTCGTGGTCACACTCTCGATCGCCCGGCTACGCAAGCCGCCGCGGGGTTGGAGGAACTTCCAGGTTCGGGCGTTCTACAAACCGAAAATTGAAGGATGCTCCGCCGAACTCGTCCGCGACGGAATTCTGCACCTGATGGGCAAGCGGATGAGCACCGGCGCACAAATCCCCATCCGGGGCGTCTTTGCCAGGGTCTTCTCGAAAAAACAACCCGTTCCCCTGACGCCCGAGCTGCTCCTTCACGACCAGAGAATGAGCGGCCTCGCAATCACCCAATTCACGATTGCAGACGGCTGGGTCGGCATCGCGCTGGGACCGAAGAGGCCCGAACGACAGCCCGAACGCACCGCCCTGCAACAGTGGCTGTTGTGGCGCTAAGGACCGGCCGATCAATAACTTGCCGGATTCAAGAATAAAAGGAGGGGGCACCTGCCCCGGCCCATAACCAAACGAGCCAAGTTCGGGGGCGGGTGCCCTCTACTTCCAATCCAAATCGGAAAGTTATTCTTCGGTCGCCCCTAAGGACCGGCCGATCATCCGGAGCCGTGCCGTGAGAAATCGGGAAGTTATTTATCCGCCCCTAACCCGGATGATTCACGTAGACTCCTGGAAACTGGCCAGGGCGTCCGCCTCGGTATCCCTGATGTCGAACAGTTCGGTCAGCTTCGTGATGACGAGAATCTGCTGAATCTCCGGCCGAACATTTGACATCTTGACGATGCACCCGTTCTTCTTCGCCTTTTGGTCCAGGGCGAGCAATCTGCCCAGGCCCGCGCTGGAAAGGAAATCGACCGCCGAGAAGTTCAGCAACAGCTTATTGCAACCGTCGGCCTCGACCAATTGAAACAGCTCCCGCTCCACTTCCGTGATGTTGGAATCCTCGATCCTCCAGTCGCGGAAGCGGGCCACCGTCACATCGCCCACCTCCTTCACGGTCAGCCGCCGGTATTCGGTCATCTCGATGGCTCCTGATTGTTTCGGTCAAGGCCCTCCGGCCCCATGCCAGGATACCAAAACCTGCCGGCCTGGGCAAGCGGCCGCCGGCACATTGCACCACGCCGTATTTTGGGTTAGCATTATGGTGGTCCGACAAGCTACGAATTCTCTTCGGGAGAACCATTTCCATGAAATTGCGCACCATTCTGTTCATAACGTTGAGCCTCGTCTGGTTTGCCGGTTGTCAACCGCCGGAGGCCCCGAAACCGGACAAGCCGGACAGTAAAGACAACAAGTCTCAACCGGCAATCGAGCAGCCGGGACCGAAACCCGAAACGACGCCCGACGAAACCGGAAAATCCCATCCCAAGACAGCCGCCGTGATCCGGCGCGTTGAACAACTCGGCGGCAAGGTCGAGTTGGATGATGCGGGCAACGTCACCACGATCGATCTGCCCGAAACGGAAGTCAGCGACGAAGACCTGGGGCTGCTCACCTCGCTGCCCGGCCTTCGCCGCCTGAAGGTCTGGAGCACCGGAATCACCAACGATGGCGTCACGCATCTCGAAAACCTCCCCAACTTGCGTGCCCTGCAATTGCTTTTTGCAAACATCACCAACGACGCCCTGGTCCATATTGAGGGCATGACCGCGCTCGAAACGCTCGACCTGCGCGGTTGCGTGCGGATCGGCGACGACGGGCTGGCCCACGTCAAGCACCTGACGAAAATCAAAAACCTCAAGCTCCAGACCTCCTCGGTCACCGATGACGGCGTCGCGCACCTCGCGGGCATGACCAGGCTCCGAATTCTCGCCCTCGAACAGACGTGCGTCACCGACAAGGGGCTCGAGCAACTCGCGAATTTCCCCGACATCGAGGAATTCAGCCTGCTCGAATGCCAGACGATCACCGATAAGGGCCTTGTGCATCTTGCCAAACTACCGAAGCTCCGGCGGCTTTCGCTCCGCGCCACGCCCGTCATCGGCAGCGGCCTCACCTATCTCAAATCGCCCGAAATCCTCGAAAAACTCGACCTCAGCCAGACCGAAACGACCAGCGGGGCAATGGCGAATCTCAAGGACTGCGCCGAGTTGAAATGGCTGAACCTCTGGTGTACCCAGGTCGACGACGCCGGGCTCGAACACCTCAAAGGATGCTCCAACCTCGCGTGGCTGAACCTCGACAACACCAGAACGACCGACGAGGGACTGAAAACGCTCGCCGGGCTCGCCAATCTCGAAACCCTGAACCTCCAACAGACCGACGTCACCAACAAGGGCCTTGTACACCTCGAGAAGCTGAAAAACTTGAAGAATTTGAACCTCAGTGTGACGTTCGTCACCGACGAGGGCGTCGAGAAGCTTCGGGCCGCCTTGCCGGGGTGCAAAATCGACCAATAACACGCAGGTTCCGTAACCTGCGCCCACACTTCGGAGAACACCGACCATGAAAAACTCTTTAACCAGCTTCCCTTTTGTTGTCTTTTTCTTCCTGCTGTCGTCGATGGCCGAGGGCCAGACGAACTACGACGAGTCGAAGGTGCCGAAATACACCTTGCCCGATCCGCTGGTCGCCGCCGACGGCAAAAAGGTGACCGACGCCGAGACGTGGAAGAAGACCCGGCGGCCGGAAATCTTGAGGCTCTTCGAGGAGCACATGTACGGCCGTGCCCCAGTGGGACGCCCCGAGAAGATGACCTTCGAAGTCACCTCGGTCGACAAAAAGGCCCTCGGCGGAAAGGCCACCCGCAAAGAGGTGACCGTCCTGCTGACCGGCAAGAAAGACGGCCCGAAGATGCACCTCTTGATGTATCTGCCCAACAAGGCCAAGAAGCCGGTACCGCTGTTCGTCGGCTTGAACTTCCGGGGCAACCATTCAATCCAGCCCGATCCGGGTATCACGCTCCCGAAATCGTTGATGCGCGACCGCAAACCGGCTACCGAAGCGCAGCGCGGCAAAGCCGCTTCGCGGTGGCCGGTCGAAAAGATTATCGATCGGGGCTACGGCCTTGCGACGATCTACTACGGCGATATCGATCCCGATTTCCACGACGGTTTTCAAAACGGCGTCCACCCGCATTTCTACAAAAAAGGCCAGACGAAACCGGCCGACGACCAGTGGGCATCGATCGCCGCCTGGGCATGGGGCCTCGCCCGCGCCTTGGACTACTTCGAAACGGACGACGACGTCGACGCAAAGCACGTCGCCGTGCTCGGCCACTCGCGGCTGGGCAAGACGTCGCTCTGGGCCGGGGCGCAGGACGAGCGCTTCGCCCTGGTCATCTCGAACAACTCCGGCTGCGGCGGCGCGGCCTTGAGCCGCCGGGCATTCGGCGAGACGGTCAAGCGGATCAACTCCTCCTTCCCGCACTGGTTCTGCGGTAACTTCAAAAAGTACAACGACAACGAAGACGCCTGCCCGGTCGACCAGCACATGCTGATCGCCTTGATGGCCCCGCGGCCGGTCTACGTGGCCAGTGCCGAGGGGGACCGCTGGGCCGATCCCCGCGGCGAGTTCCTGTCGGCCCTCGGCGCCGATCCGGTCTACAAGCTCTTGGGCACCGACGGACTGGGGACCGACGAGATGCCCGAGGTCAACAAGCCGGTCGGCGGCACCATCGGCTACCACATCCGCACCGGCAAGCACGACGTGACCGACTACGATTGGCAACAGTACATGGATTTTGCCGACAAGCATTTCGGCCGGAAGTGAACCCGTATGGCCGAACCATCAAACAGATCGAAAGGGCCCTTGCTAATCCCTAACTAGTCCTAAAACAAGCGTGAGTTTTGCTGTTCAATAGTTTGCGTCAACGTGG
>CAZJRB010000043.1:0-52006 GCA_964547995.1 uncultured Planctomycetaceae bacterium
GTGGCTGAACAAGTACGACGACGTGACGATCCCCGAGCCGGACACGCTGTTCGACAACTACGAGGGCCGCGGCACGGCCGCCCACACCCAGGATATGTCGATCGCCAAGACGATGAACCCCAACGACCTGAAGCTGACGCCGCCGCGCGGCCTGACGCCCGACCAGACCGAGACCTGGAACAAGGCCTACGGCCCGAAGAACGAGGCCTTCAAAAAGGCCAACCTCCAGGGCAAGGACCTCGTGCGGTGGAAGTACCAGCGATACATGAAGGACTATTTGCGCTGCATCGCGGCGGTGGACGACAACCTCGGGCGGGTGTTGAAGTACCTGGACGAGAGCGGGCTGACGGACAACACGGTCGTCATCTATTCGTCCGACCAGGGGTTCTACCTGGGCGAGCACGGCTGGTTCGACAAGCGGTTCATCTATCAGGAATCGCTGCGGACGCCGCTGATTGTGCGTTGGCCGGGGGTGGTCAAGCCGGGCACGACGAACGACGACGTCGTGTCGAACGTCGATTTCGCCGAGACGTTTCTCGACATCGCCGGGGTGAAAGTGCCCGACGACATGCAGGGGCGGAGCCTCGTGCCGCTGATGAAGGGCGAAACCCCGGACGACTGGCGCAAGGCACACTACTACCAATACTACGAGTACCCGGCCGTGCACAGCGTGCGCCGGCACTACGGCGTGGCCGATGGCCGCTACAAGCTAATCCACTTCTACCCGAACGAGTGGGACCCCAAACCGATCGATGAGTGGGAGCTGTACGACCTGAAATCGGACGGCAAGGAACTCAAGAGCGTGTTCGGCGATCCGAAATACGCCGGCGTGCAGAAGCGGCTGGAGTCGGAGCTTGCCCGGCTGCGAAAACAGTTGAAGGTTCCCGATCCCGATCCGCCCCAGACGGCCCGGGGCCGCGGGCGGAAGAAGCCGCCGAAGAAGAAGGACACCAAGAAGAAGTAAACACGTACAGGAGTCGCCAAAATGCGTACCAGAGTCCTGATCTTGGGCGCCGTCTGCCTGGTTGCCCTGGGCAGCGGCGCCGTTGCCCGAACGGAAAAACCGAACGTCGTGATCATCCTGGCCGACGACATGGGGATCGATTCGGTGGCGGCGTTGAACGAGAAGTGCGGGATTGCGACGCCGCACCTCGACCGGCTGGTGGCCGAGGGGATGGCGTTTACCGACGCCCATTCGGGTTCGGCCGTTTGCTCGCCGACCCGCTACGGGGTTTTGACGGGCCGCTACTCGTGGCGCACCCGGATGAAGCGGGGGATCGTCGGCCAGTGGCAGCCCCCGCTGATCGCCGAGGCGCGGTTGACGCTGCCGAAAATGTTGCGCGACAAGGGCTACGCGACCGCCTGCATCGGCAAGTGGCACCTCGGGTGGAACTGGCCGAAGCGCGGCGGGGGTTTCACGACGAGGGCGGCCGAGATCGACTACAAGGCGCCGATCCGGGGCGGTCCGATCAACCGCGGCTTCGATTACTATCTGGGCGACGATGTGCCGAACTGGCCGCCGTTTGTTTGGATCGAGAACGACCGGGCGCTGGCCGAGCCGACCGCCAAGATGAAGGCGGGCGCGATGGACGGCGTCAGCGCCGGCCCGGCCACGCCCGGCTGGAAGTTCGACGCCGTGCTACCGCGGCTGGCCGAGAGATGCGCCGAGTATATCAAGGCCCAGGCCAAGACGGAGAAGCCGTTCTTTCTATTTTTTCCGATGACGTCGCCCCACACGCCGATCGCCCCGTCGGCCGAGTTCCGGGGGAAGAGCAAGATCAGCGACTATGCCGATTTCCTGATGGAAACCGATTGGGCCGTGGGGCAGGTGCTCCGGGCGCTCGAGCAATCGGGCCAGGCCGGGCAGACGCTGGTCGTCTTCACCGGCGACAACGGCACGTCGCCGAAGTGCAACTTCGAGAACCTCGAACAGCACAAGGCCCATTTGCGCGAACACTGGCGCGGCTGGAAGGCCGACGCGTTCGAGGGCGGGCACCGCGTGCCGTTCGTGGTCCGCTGGCCCGGGGTGGTCAAGCCGGGCAGCCGTTGTGCGGAGCCGATTACCCTGGTCGATCTCACGGCGACGATGGCCGGCGTGGTCGACTACAAACTGCCCCCCGACGCGGCCGAAGACAGCCACAGCCTGTTGCCCTATTTCCGGGGGCAGTCGCCGGCCGAACCGCTGCACGAGGCCGTGATTTGCCATTCCATCTCCGGCCACTTCGTCGTGCGGCGCGGGAAGTGGAAGCTGCTGTTCTGCCGCGGTTCGGGCGGTTGGAGCCCGCCGCGCGAGAGGGAAGCCGCGAAGCTCGACCTACCGCCCACCCAGCTCTACGACCTCTCCGTCGATCCCAAGGAACGCACCAACGTGGTCGCGAAGCATCCCGAGGTCGTGAAGGAGCTGACGGCGATCCTGCGCCGGTTCGTCGAGCGCGGCCGCTCGACGCCCGGTCCGGTACAGGCCAACACGGGCGGCACGTCCTGGCCGGGCCTGCCGTGGCACGGCGCATCCGGCGGACGCTGATACTTCCGTCCTACATATTTCTGCAACTACGGGGTAAACATCGTTAAGTTTTTGACAAAGCCGCCCGCACCCCGCTTCTGCGCGACCACTGGTCGCGGCTTTACATTGCAACGCGACCCACTACCCACTATCCACTACTTCGCCGAGGATAATCCATGAAGTACGGTCTTCCGTGTCTCGCGTTGCTTCTTCTTCTCGCGCCGGGGGCATCGATCGCCGAGACGGCGCCGCCCCGCCCGAACGTGGTCGTCATTCTGGTCGACGACATGGGGTTTTCGGATATCGGCTGCTATGGCAGCGAGATTCCGACGCCGAATCTGGACGCGCTGGCCGCGGGCGGACTTCGATTCACGCAGTTCTACAACACCGGGCGTTGCTGCCCGACCCGCGCCGCTTTGCTGACGGGACTCTATTCGCACCAGGCCGGCGTGGGCCACATGACCGGAGACTACGGCGTGCCCGGCTACCGGGGGTTTCTCAGCGAGCATTGCGTCACGCTGGGCGCCGTGGCCCGCAGCGCGGGTTACCTTTCGGCGATGACGGGCAAGTGGCACGTGGGGCATCGCGAGAAGGCCATGCGGCCGCCGGCTCGCGGATTCGACCGTTTCTACGGGGTGCCGGAGGGAGGGGGATTTTACTTTCAGGCGAAGCCGGGCCGCACCGTCGTGCTCAACGACCGGGTGGTCGGGTCGTCGGAGAAGCCGCTGCCCGACGGCTGGTACTCGACCGATGCCTGGACCGAGTACGGCCTGAAGTTCATCGACGACGCGCAGGCGGCCGGCAAACCGTTCTTCCTGTACGTGGCTCACAACGCTCCCCATTTCCCGCTGCAGGCCGCGGCCGAGGACATCGCCCTGTTTCGCGGCAAGTATCGCGAAGGCTGGGACAAGCTGAGCCGGCGGCGCCACGCCCGGCAGATCAAAATGGGGCTGATCGATCCGGCCTGGGCCAAGGCCCAACGCCCCGACGGCGTCGCGGCCTGGGACAGCCTAAGCGCCGAGGATCAAGACCGGTTCGATCATCTGATGGCCACGTACGCCGCCTGCATCCACCGCATGGACCGCTCGATCGGCACGCTGGTCGCCGGGTTGAAGCAGCGGGGGCAACTCGAAAACACGCTGATCCTGTTCATGAGCGACAACGGCGGCTGCGCCGAGAGCGGTCCCCGCGGCAAGACGATCGGCGATCCGACGACCGCCGCGTCGAGTTGGTTTTGCGGCAAGTCGTGGGCGTGGATGCAGGACACGCCGTTCCGCAAGTTCAAACATTACAACCACGAAGGCGGGATCGCCACGCCGTTGATCGCCCATTGGCCCCAAGGCATTGCGGCCCGCGGCGAGCTGCGGCGCCAGCCGGCCCATGTGATCGACGTGATGGCGACCCTGGCCGATGTGACCGGAGCCGAGTATCCGGCCGAGCGCAACGGGCGAGCCGTTTTGCCCATGGAGGGCACGAGCCTGCGGCCGGCTTTCGACGACAAACCGCTAAAGCGCGGCGCGTTGTTTTGGGAACACGAGGGCAACGCCGCCGTGCGGCGCGGCGATTGGAAACTGGTCCGGCTCGGCGGAAGCGGACCCTGGGAACTCTACAACCTGAAGTCCGACCGCACGGAACAGCACGACCTGGCCGCGGAAAAACCGCAACTGGCCGCCGAATTGGCCGCCCAATGGCACGCCTGGGCAAAACGATGCGGCGCGTCGCCCAACGGCCAACCCCGAAAACAAAAGAAAACGAAAAAGAAGAAGCCGTGATGCGACCGGTGAAAGAAGCACCGATTCGGCAAACCGGCCCTGAGTCAAACCCAACCGCGAAAGGCACCACCATGAGAAGAATCCTGCTGGCGATGTTCGTTCTGGCCGGGCTCGCGTGCCCCGGCGTTCGCCACGCCCGGGCCGACGACGACGCGCCGCGCCCGAATATCATCTTCATCCTCTCCGACGACGTCGCCCAGGGCGACCTGGGCTGCTACGGCCAGAAGCTGATCAAGACGCCGAGGCTCGACCGCATGGCCGCCGAGGGGACCCGTTTCACGCAGGCCTATTGCGGGACCAGCGTCTGCGCCCCTTCGCGGTCGTCCGTGATGACCGGCCTCGACATGGGGCACTGTCCGATTCGGGCCAATCGCGAGATTCGACCCGAGGGCCAAATGCCGCTGCCCGAGGGCACGTTTACCGTCGCCAAGCTCTTGAAAGACAAAGGCTATGCAACGGCAGTGACGGGCAAGTGGGGCATGGGGATGTTCCACACCAGCGGCAGCCCCCTGCGGGTCGGCTTCGATCATTTCTTCGGCTACAACTGCCAGCGCCACGCCCACAGCTATTTCCCGCCCTACCTCTACAACGACGACCGGCGCTTCGAGCTGGAGGGCAACAAAGGCAAGGGAGGCAACCGCACCTACGCCCAGGAACTGATCGAGCAAGATACCCTCGACTGGGTGCGGCGGCACAAAGACGGCCCGTTCTTCCTGTTCTACGCCGTGACGCTGCCGCATGGGCGTTTCGAAATCGACAAACTCGGCCAGTATGCCGACAAGGACTGGACCCGGCTGCAAAAGAACTACGCGGCCATGGTCACCCGGCTCGACAGCGACGTCGGACGCCTGCTCGACCTGCTCGCGGAACTCAAGATCGACAAGAAGACCGTCGTGTTCTTTGCCGGCGACAACGGCTCGTCGTTTAATCCCAAATCGGAGATCGGCCGGCTGTTCGATCAGACGATGGGCGGCAAGCTGCGCGGGTTCAAACGCGGGATGTACGAGGGCGCGTTGCGCCAGGCGGCCATCGTGCGCTGGCCCGGCCACGTGCCCGCCGGACGCGTCAGCGACGAGCCGTGGGCCTTCTGGGACTTCCTGCCCACGGCCGCCGAACTGGCCGGGATGACGCTGCCCGACGGCGTAAAGACCGACGGGCTCTCGCTGGTCTCCTTTCTCAAAGGCGGCGACGCGCCGCGGCGAGACTACTTTTATTGGGAACTGCACGAGGGCACGCCGATCCAGGCGGTCCGGTTCGGCGACTGGAAGGCAGTCCGCAACGGCCCCGGCCGGCCACTGGAGTTGTACGATCTGAAGACCGACGTCGGCGAAACCAAGAATCTGGCCGCAGAAAAGCCCGACCTGGTTGCCCGAGCCGAAAAGTTGATGAAAGAAGCCCGCGTCGACGATCCCAACTGGCCGCTTCGCAACCGCCGGTCGAAGCCGAAGCCGAAACCGAAATAAAAGACGTCGGGTGCCACGGGCTGCTTGTCAGCCCGTGTTGGGCGGCCGCAAATCTGCATTACCTCCGGAGTGGTCAGATTGCGGGAATCGCGTGCGCCGCCGCAACGCAAACCGCCCTGAGGACAGGGCGGCTCTATAGTTGGTTATCCACCTTTACGGACACCTTCACGGATCCACCCGTTTGAACTGTGTGTAGAAGGCGCTGCAAAGCACCTCGCCCTTCTCGTTCAGGAAAAAGGTCTCTACGGCGGTCTTGCCGGCTTTCAAGGGTACGGTGAACGACGCGACAGTGCTGCCGGGCGGGCAGTCGATCGTGCGGTCGAAGTCGCCGACCTTCAGACGGGCCTTGGCGATGGGACGGGCGCGGCCGAAATTGGGCTGGTTGCCTTTGAGCGTCGCCCTGCCATTGAGCGGGGCGTCGGCCTCGGGCGGCCAGCGCCGCAGTTCCACTTCGTAGGTGCCGCTCTGATCGACGACGACCGGCCACTTGCCGGTGGCGGAACCCGCGGCCAGCCCGCCGCGGTTGTCGGCGTAGCCGCCCTGCCAGTCGGAGGAGTAGAGCATGACCGGGTTCTGCCGCTTCGAGCCGAGATGGATGTAGCGGGTCTCGTTGAACAGCGGCTGCACCTCGGCAAACCACTGTTCATAGTGGTCGCGCATGGCCCGGACCACGTCGGGATGCTGCGCGGCCACGTTCTTGTCCTGGTGCGGATCGGCCCGAAGATCGTAGAGATCCTTGCCGCCGATCAGCCGCCACTTCTTCCACATCACACACGCGTTCCACTTGCGAAGGCTCGCGCCGTACTGGACGACCATCTTGCGGTCGGGCAGGGTCTTTTGGGTGCCTCGGAGCAGTCCGGCCAGGCTGTTTCCGTCCCAGACGGCGCCCTCGGGTTTCTTCAAACCGCACAGGTCGGTCAGCGTGGGGAACAGGTCCTGGATCCGCGTCAGTTGGTCGATGTCGCGCGGGTCGCCCAGCCGGCCGGCGGGCCAGCGGACGAAACAGGGCACGCGATGCCCGCCTTCCCAGAGGGTCGTCTTCCTGCCGCGCATTCCGGCGTTGTGGATGGCGACCGCCTGGCCGTTGGCGCTGCCGTTGTCGGTCATGAAGATCAGCAGCGTGTTCTCGCGGAGCCCGTTTGCCTGGAGAAAGGCTTCGAGCTTGCCCAGGTTTTCGTCGAAGTTGGCGATCATCCCGTAGAAGCTGGCCGGGATGGCCTTGCCCTCGAACTTCCCCTGGTAGGGCTTGGCGTACTTCTGTTCGACGTTCAGGGGCACGTGGGGGACGTTGGTGGCCAGATAGCAGAAGAACGGCTCCTTAGCGTCGGCCCGCTTCTCGATCCACGCCATGGCTTCGCGAAACCAGATGTCGGTGCAGTAGCCGTCGTATTTTTGCAGTTTGCCGTTGTGTCGATAGGTGTCGTCGAAGTAGTCGTTTCCCCAGTAGTCGGCCAGCGAGGTGATTCCCCAGGCGGCGTGATGCACGGTCTCGTCGAACCCTCGGTCCTGCGGCCGGTAGGGAAAGCTGTCGCCGAGGTGCCACTTGCCGAAGTGCCCGGTCCGGTAGCCGGCCTTGCGGAATCCGTCGGCGAGGGTCGGCACGCTTTCGCGGATCATGGAGCGTCCCTGGCAGACGGCCGTGGCGCCGTTCGCGGCGGCGTCGCGTCCGGACATCAACTGCCCGCGGCTGGGCGTACACATCGGCTCGACATGGAAATCGGTAAACCGCACGCTCTGGGCGTGCAGCTTGTCGAGGTTCGGCGTCTTGAGGACCGGATTTCCATGGCAGGCCAGGTCGCCGTATCCCTGGTCGTCGGTCCAGACGATGATGACGTTGGGCCGAGTTGCCCGGGCCGTTTCAGCGCTCCGCGCCGGGAGTGCGACCGGGGCGGTCAACAGGGTTGCCCATACGCACACTCTTCCCGCACGGCTGATCCCGGGCCGTACACTCCGCTTGGTGTTGTTACTTTGCATCAGTTCTCCCACATCGATTTCCGGTTGCGATTTCAGGTTGTGGAGGTCCGGCGGACCTCGCTCCCCATCTTTCATTATCGCTTTGTCGCCGGCATCTGTCCACCGTCAACGTTCTCACGCAAAATACGGTAATCGACATGTGGCACCCTCAAAAGTGCGCACGAATTCCGCGGGGGCCACAAGTCACGGCCGTTCGATCACCGGGGCGGTCTTCACCCGCGGGCGGATGGGCAACTGCTCGATGCCGGGGAAATCCGGGTCGTCCATCGCGCGAAGCTCTTCCTCGCCCAGGAAGGGGCAGCAAGCGTCGACCCAGGCAATCAGCTTCCGCAGACTGAGCGGATCGACCACCACGTCGTGATGCCGGCCGCTCATCGCACGCTCGATCAGCTTGCTCTTGTAGGAAAGAAACCGCATCGGCCGGATCGTGGCGTAGGTCTTCGGGTCATCCCTGCCCCGGCCGAGGTTCTCTACGGGAATGGCTCCTGCAAAGCCATAGCCGGGCTGGCCCGTGTCGCCGACCGGATTGCGGCCGCCGGGGCCAAAGAGCGCCTCCCAACTGCCGGCCGAGCCTACCAGGGTCAAGTAGGGTTCCTTGAACACGCTGTGACCGGGCCGCAGCGTCAGGTCGAGTTTCTTTCGGGCTTCGCCCTTGCCCTGGTGGCACTTTCCGCAATAGCGCGTGAGCACGGGCTGCACGAACCGCTCGAAACTGATGCTCTCGTCGCCCCACGGCGGCGGTGTCAAGGTGGTCGGCGGGCGCCGGAAAGCCAGGCCGGACTTTGGCGGCGGCAGCGTGCTGTGCAATTCATGGCAGCCGACACAACCGCGCTCCTCACCCGGCATCACCCCCGAAAAACTACGCATGGTTTGCAGGCCACGGTAGTGTTCATCCAGGAGTTGGAAGTGCAGGGCGCGTCCGGGCGGGACCTCGAAGTGTACCGAACCGTCCGTTTCGACCGGCACCACCGACAGGATACGCTTGACGCCGTCCTCCTGCACCAGCGAGATCGGCGGGCCGCCGGTGCGAAACAGCTTTCGCCAGGTCGAAAACGTCTTGTGATCCTGTTGAAAGACCCGAAGGTACTTGACCGTACCCCGCGGCAAATCGGGCACCCCCTCGTAGACGTCGGCGCTGTAAAGGACTCCAAGCTCAGGCGTTTTGCGGTCCTTGCCCGTGCCGGGCCACGCCACGCAATCCGGCTGTTGGGGTGGAACGGGCCGCGGACGGATCGGGACCGCGTGCCAGATGTTGTGGGCGCCCTCGTAGATCAGCTCGCGGTTGCCGTACACGTCCATCAGGTACAAGCGGAACTTGTTTCCCTTGCCGCGGGCCGAGACGAGGAAATCCCGTTCCGAAATCGGGTACGGCGTCTTGTAGCTCGTGTAGCGGCCCGATGCGTGGTAGTCTGCCGTTTCGCGCGGGTCCACCGGCGGGATGCTGCATTCGGCCCAACGCAAATCCTGCGTGACCTTGGTGAGCCCGTGCGGAAAGTTGAACCCGCGGTCCGGATCGACGATCCCGATCGAGCCGGTGAACCAGTCGTGATGGCCGACACCGCTGAACATCACCCGGCGGCTGCCCGGAATCGGCCGCGGCTCGGCCAGGTGGTCGGGCCAGACGGACTGGTTGCCCCAGAAGACCGCGGTGTTGGTGCCGTCGGGATTGGTGGTCCAGAGGCTCTGGACCCGCAACTGCGACTTGTCGGTGTATTCCCAGCGCGAGTAGATCACCCGGCCGTCGTGCATCAGGGCGGGGGTCCAATCCGGTTCATTGCCGCGGCTGATGATGTAGACGTTGCCGCCGTCGGCGTCACAGCGGGCCAGCAGATACGAATAGATGTACGGGCCGCAACGGACGTAGGTGTTTCCGCGCGTGGTGGTGAACATGATGTGCCCGTCGGGCAGGTAGATCGGGTCGATGTCGTCGTAATCGCCGTCGGTGAGCTGCCGCAGTCCGCTGCCGTCGAGGTTGATTTCGTAGAGGTGGAAGCTCTTTTCGTCCGCCGCCTTGTAGCAGAACAGGACCCGCTTGCCGTCGAATGAGAGATCGGGCCGCCAGAAGCTGCCGGGCTTCGGCGGGAAGAGCCGGCGGACCGCGGCGTCCGGGTGTAGCCCGTCGAGCACCAGTAGCCGCCCGCCAGGGACGGCCCGATGCCCCAAGCGATGAATGGCTTCGTGGCGCCACTCGCGGCCTCCGCCCGGATAAGGTTGGTCGATTAGGAGCAATTGCGTGAAGTCGAGCGCCGGGTTTTTCATCACGATGCGACGTTTCACCCGCCGCACGGCCAGGTACAACTCTCGGGCGGCCTGCCGATCGCCGGCTTTCGCCTTCAGCGCGTTCAGTTGTTTTTCCAGGGCGTCGAGCTCGGCCCATAAAGCCGCGACCGCTGGTCGCGCCAAGCGTTGCCGAAAACCACCGCCATGGGCACCCGGCGCGACCAACGGTCGCGGCTTTATGGCCAATTGCCGGGCCCAGGTGATTTCCTGCAACGCGCGGGCGACCGTCGGTTTGTCGTCCGCCTGAAAGAGCCAATCCGATTCCAGTACGGTCCGTTTCGCATTCTGTCTGGCAATCTCGAGTTGTCGCTTTTCTGCCTTTAGTCTCGTTGCAACGGCCGCAGCCGCCTCGGCCGCCGAACCAAAGACCTGGAGGTTGTCGATTGCCCCGTGGAAATACGTGCCCTTTGAATCGACGGGCGACAGCCGGAACCGGAGATTGCCGGAGCCGTCGCCTTCGTAGGCGAATGTCTGGTGGGAGAAGACTTGTTTGCCGGCCCATGCTCCGGGCGAGACTTTGGATTTCGCAAGCACCGAGTTGTCTGCCCGCAGCAGTTCGACGGAGAGTTGATGACCGGCCTTTGTTGCCTGTTGGCCCCCGGCCCAGACACTGGGACCGGCATCGAACGAAACCACGTACGTCTTGCCCTTGACATTCGCCGCAAATCCGGCGTTCTGCGTGAGCACGTTGTCCCCGCGCTCACTGCCGACTAACTGGAGTGCCCAATTCCCGGCGGTGCGCTGCACCGCGTGAACGGAGTTGCGCCCCGTCTTTGTCCAACCTGGGAGATTGGCCGAGTGCTTGAGCGGAAGACCGGTCTGCCACTGGTTGCCGCCGCCACCGCCCCTGATCCCGTCGAAATCTTCGTTGAAGAGGGCCGCACGTCGCGCATGCGTGTTTGAAGTTGATTCAGAGCGACGGTGTCCTTGCGTCTTGATCTTCTCCAACGATTGCTTCAACCGCTGAACGATTTCCGGATGCTGCGCGTAAAGGTTGGTGGTCTCCCCGAGATCCTTCTCCAAGTCGTACAGTTGCGCCGGGGGGTCTCCCGGTTTGGGTTTCGGCCTTCGATGATGTCCATACCCGCAAGCGCCTTGTCCGTCGATGAGCTTCCATTTTCCTTCGCGGATCGCGAGCGCCCCCATCCCGCCGCTGAGCATCACCATGGGGCGTTTGGGATCCGGCACCTTCTGCCCAAGCAACGCAGGCAGCACGTTGTAGCTGTCCGGCCCGGCTCCCGGTGGCAGACTCTTTCCTGTCAACGCCGCGAAGGTCGCCAGCATGTCGGTCAGAGAGATCATCTCCGCCGAGCGCGTGCCCGGCTTGATCCTGCCCGGCCATCGTGCGATGAAGGGAACCCGGTGGCCGCCCTCCAGGATGTCCCCCTTGCCGCCGCGCATGATCCGGCCAACCGGCCAGTGACCGCCGCGCGGCCTTCCGCCACCAGCAGGGCCGTTATCACTTGAGAAGATCACCAACGTGTTTTCGCTCAGCCCCAGGCGATCCAGGGTCTTGAGCACTTCGCCCACCGACCAGTCCAATTCCTGAACAACGTCGCCGTACGCTTCGAATTGGCTCGTTCCTTTGAAACGTGCATTCGGTCGGTGAGGCTTGTGCGGCTGATGCGGCGCGTAGTAGAGGAAGAACGGCTTCTCTTTTTTCGCAAAGCCCTCCAATTGCGAAATCACCTTGCCGGTCAGCTTGTCGACGAGTTCTTCGTCTTTCCAGCGGGCCCCCTCGCCGCCTTCCATCAGCCCACCGTTCTTCGACACCAATCTCCCGATCGGGCTGTCCTTCCGCAGCCCTTCCACATGGTGATTCTCCACGATCACATACGGCGGGAAGCTGTTGGCCACGGGAATGACATAGGAGGTATCGAAGCCGACCTCCAACGGCCCCGGCTTCAGTTCGCCGTTCCAGTTGGGGCCGCTCTTGCGGGTTTCCCAGTGGTTCGGAGGCCCCGTTCGGCCGTCGGCAAAGCCCTCTTCACGACCGAAGCCGAGGTGCCACTTGCCGACGATCGAGGTCGAGTAGCCGGCCGACTTCAGCAGAGAAGCCACGGTTACCCGGTCCTCTTCGATCAGCAGCGGCGCGCTGGTGCTCAGCGCACTGTACTTCAACCACGTCCGGAAGCAGTAGCGGCCGGTCAGCAGTCCGTATCGTGTCGGACTGCACGTCGAGCATTCCGTGTGCGCATCGGTAAAGAGCACACCCTCTTTCGCCAGTCGATCGATGTTCGGAGTCTGGATCTTCTCCGCTCCGTAACAGCCCACGTCCCCGTAGCCGAGGTCGTCCGCCAGGATGAACACGATATTGGGTTTTGAGGACGGATTTGCTTGCTGGCCATGCGGTTTGCCCTGAGTGACAAATCGCGGGTCGCGGCGCGGTATCTTCGCACCGTGTTCTTTCAGCATCGCATCCAATCTGGTCTTCAACTCGACCGCCTTTTCAGGCATACGCTTGACGAGGTTTTGGGATTCTCCGATGTCACGTTTCAGGTTGTAGAGTTCCTGGCGTCCGTCTTCGTAGTACTTGATGAATTTCCAGTCCCCGACTCGAATAGCGCTGGCCGGCTTGGAGATCCTGTCGTGCGGGTAGTGCCAGACCATGGGCCCCCGGTCCAAATCCGAATCACCTTTCAGCATGGGCACGAGGCTCACACCGTCAACGTGTTGTTCGGGGCGCGGGGGCTGTCCGCTCATCTCAAGGATGGTCGGGTAGAAGTCGGTGCTGATGACCGGTTGGCTACAAACGGAGCCGGGTTTTGTGACTCCCGGCCACTGGACGATCCAAGGCACGCGGATGCCGCCCTCATAGAGATCCCCCTTGTAGCCACGCAGCGGACGGTTATGTGTCGCCCCCCGATGACCGCCGTTGTCCGAGGTAAAGACGATGATCGTATTCTCCCGGAGCTTCCGGTCGTCAAGCCATTGGATTAGGCGGCCCACATTCTCATCCAGCGATTCCACCATCCCGGCGTACGTGGCACTGTGGAGCCTTCTTCCCTTCGCCTGACGCACTTTCGCGGCGTACTTCTTCACTTTTTCCGCTTTGGCCTGGATAGGTGCGTGCACGGTGTAGTAGCTCATATACATCAACCAGGGCTTCTCCTTCTTGGAGAACTTGTCCATGATCCGAATGGCTTCTGCGGTCACTCGGTCGGTCAGATACTCGCCTTTAGGTCCGCTCTTAAACGCCGGCAACACTTCCGATATGTTGTACGGACTGAAATACCCACCCGGTCCCGGCGCCCCCATGGAGCACCCCGCCACATTGATGTCGAAGCCCTGATGCCGCGGGTAGTACGGTTCTTCTCCCAGATGCCACTTGCCGACAAAACCCGTCTGGTAGCCGCCGGCATTCAGTGCTTCGGCGAGCGTAAATTCCTCAAGCTTCATGAACGCGTGTCGGTCTCTGGGCATTCCCTCGCCCCAGAACTCTTCATTGTCAGGAGGTAACCAGTTGTGGGTGTAGCCTGAACGCGATGGGAATTTCCCGCTCATGATGCTCGCACGAGTCGGACCACATACCGGACACGCGGCGTATGCATCGGTGAATCGCATGCCATCGCCTGCGAGCTTATCGATGTGAGGGGTTTCGTGAATCCCGTGTCCGTAACAACCCAGATCCCGCCAGCCCAGGTCATCCGCCAGGATGAAAAGGATATTGGGTTTTGAGGATGCACTTGCCTGTTGGTCATGCGGTTGCCCCTGATCTTTCCGGCCCCCGATCCGGATCGCACTGCCCGGCTGGGCATCGCGACCCTCGTCCGCAAGTACGGCCGAAGTGGCAAGGAGAATCGCAATGCAGCAAACGCCTGCAAACGATGCAGTCTTCATAAGGTTGCCCTTTGTGACTCGCCGAAAAACAAAACAGCCGTGTTCGACTTCGCAATCAAACAGCCCCATGATACCACAAATCCGGCATTTCGCAAGCAAGCACCCGCGTCGGGCGGCGGCGGTGGTATTGACCGTTTATTCCGTTACCCTCTGTAGCCCGTGTCATTTCCGCAAGGGTTGGCGCAGTGCTTGCGGTTCGGGATGTCAAGCGTTGTATTCGCTTTTGCCGGGTGAGATTTCGTTGTGTTGAGATGAATTAGGATTAGGGCTCAAGAGGTGATCAAAACCACCAAGACGGCCAAGAAACCGACATGAAAGACCCCAGGCAGAGTGCGATCAGCGTCGTGAGAACAAATATGCCACGGAGTGTAATCTGGGCTTTTACAAGCGAACGCCGGTACACGAAAATCCAGAGGGCAAATATACAAACCCAGCAGTAAACCATCAGCCAGAAAGGCCCCACAAAAAGTTTGGATATCTCCTGTTCACTGAGGGGTGATATTTTCGGCGTCAATATGACTAAGAACCACATTTCTTCGCATCGAGAAGTTGTGAGAAGGGTGCCCAACTACCCATAAGTTTACCAGAGGTGGCGGCTGGTTGTCAAGGTATTGGTAACCTCATTCCGGCAACTCACCCCGACACTCAAGATACTGTGCATAGCCCGTTGTCTTCTTCCAATCGGTAATGCGTTTCTTCGCCCCTTGCTTTTGTGAGTTCACAAAGATCGTGGTGAAGTAAGACATCGGGTTCTTCTTGCGCCCAATCACCACCCGCTACGGGCGGGTGGCTTCAGACGCAGCAGGGTTGATCTTCCGTTCATGTAACACTTCAGCCGAATGGCAAAACACTTTGTACGATGGCCTTCCAAGGCCGTCGAGGGCTTGCGATGTCACAGCGACGGCCTTGGAAGGCCATCGTACTGCAGACGGCTGAAGTATTACCCGTTCACTTATCTCAACTGCTTGCGGACAGAGTCGGGAACGCGCTGGTTGATGTTGATATTTTTGCGGCCGTTCTCCAATTTGGGACCGGGGGTGCTGCGGCCGTCTTGAATTTGCCGGCGAAGCAATTCGACCATCTTGGCCACTCGTTCCGGGTGCTTCGCGGCAAGGTTATGGTCTTCGTGCGGATCATCGGCCACGTTGAAGAGCTGCACGAAGGGGGCCCGGCTGAGGTCCGGCCACCTCGGCTTCTTGCCGAATTGTTCCAGCGCGCCGCGCCAGGCATCTTCCGGCTTGGGCTCACAACCGAACCGGCCGAGCGCGCCGCTGCCGGGGCAGAGGCAAAGCTTCCAATCGCCATCTCGCACGACGAAGGGACCGACCGATTGCATGACGAGATCCTGGCGCGTGCCTTCGGCCTTGGGGTCTCGCAGGAGCTTGGCAAAGCTGATGGAATCGGGCGCATCTTGCGGATCGATCTTGCCGCCGGCGAGTTCGGCAAAGGTGGCCATGAGGTCGTTCAGCCCCACCAGCGCGCCGCACTCGCTGCCCGGCGTGATAACGTCCGGCCATTGGGCGATCAACGGCACGCGCAAGCCGCCCTCGTACACCGAAAACTTGTAGCCTCGGTGCGGGCCGCTCGAGTAGTGGCCCTTTTTCTCCAGCAAACGAATCTGGCCGGGCGTGGCCTTGAGGATATTGCCGGCGTAAGAGGCGGCGCCGTGGTCGGACGAAAAGAGCACAAGTGTGTTTTCGTGGAGGCCCTTTTTCTTCAAGGTATTGATCACGCGTTCGACGGCGTGATCGACCTCCATCACAAAGTCGCCGTACACGCCCAGGCGGCTTTTGCCCTGGAACTTTTTGCCGGGACTGATGGGGGTGTGCGGTCCGGTGAGCGCAAGATAAAGGAAGAACAGCCGGCCCGCTTTCTGCTCGCCGATGAAGGACTCGGCTTCGCGATAGAAGGTCTCCAGCACTTTGTGATCCTCGAAATCCTTTTCGGCGGGGCCTACGCGGTTGAACGCGCTCCAGCCTTTCTGCGCGGTCACTTCGCCCTGCCAGACGTTGTTGCGGGCAAAGGCATAAGGGTACATGTCGAGCGAGCCGGGCAGAATAAAGCTGTGGTCAAAGCCGTGTTGCGGCGGGCCGACCGCAAGCGGCTTCGTGTAGTCGACGTTCCGCTCGTTCTGCACCTTGCCGTCCTTGGTGGTCATCACCGTGCCGAGGTGCCATTTGCCGATGTAGCCGGTGCGGTAGCCGGTGCCTTGGAACATTTTTCCCAGGGTAAAGGTATTCGTATCAAAACGAGGGCCGAGGAACCCCCATGCGCCGCCCGGCTGCGGCTTGCCAAACCGCCACGGATAACGGCCGGTCATGATCGCCACGCGCGTGGGCACGCAGACCGAGGCGTTCACATGGGCGTCCGTAAACCGCAAACCGCCCCGGGCCAGCGCGTCGATATTCGGCGTGTCGATCCGGCAGCGCTCGCCGCCATAGCATTTTACGTCCCCAATGCCGAGGTCATCGGCCAGAATGAAGACGATGTTGGGCTTGCGGTCCGGCTGCTCCGCGGCGCAAAAACCGTGGAGCCCCAAGAGCGCCGGCGCGATTCCAAGCAGGCCGAGCGGTTTGAGTAAACGGTTGCTTATCATTGGTATCATTTATGTCTTGCTGCTTCATTTCCGACTTAGGGTTTTACGTCGTAACTTCTGTGCGCCGTGCGCGCATGTTTTCTCACGGGGATATTGCAAATTGCAAACTGTAAATTGTAAATTGCAAATTGAAGATCGGCGAAATCCTGGCTGGAAATCGGCTTCCAGTGGGATCGATCCGCAGCCAAATGCGGCAAAACCACCGACCAGACGCAAGCTCGAACCAATTTGCAGTTTGCAATTTTCAATTTTCAATTTGCAATCTCTTTGGTTGCGGCCTCAGGCCGCCTTAGGATCGGTCGAGAAACAACTGTCGTAGGACGGGTCTCCTGACCCGTTTCCTTCCTTGACGGGTCGGGAGACCCGTCCTACAAGTGCGACAGTTATTTCTCGAACGACACTCAGTCTTTCAAAGGAGTCACCACGTACTCCTCTCCGGTCTTTGTCGGAAAGACGATGACCTGTTTCCCTTCCCCGGTTGCAGCGACCGGCTTCCCGCCGGACGTGATCTTCAGCGGAACGGCCGAGCGTATCTTGCAGGCACTGCCTTTCTCCGAGCGAATGGAGGCCTTGGTCAGTTTCCCGCCATCCCACTGAATATCGAGTTCGAATCCGCCCCGTGCCCGTATTCCGTTGACGTGCCCCTGCGGCCAGGCGTCGGGCAAGGCGGGGAGCAACTGGATCCGGCCCATGTGCGACTGGACGAGCATTTCGCACACGCCGGCCGCGTAACCGAAGTTGCCGTCGATCTGGAACGGCGCATGGAAGTCGTACAGGTTGGGATAGAAATTCCCGCGTATCATTTCCGAGAGCATTTTGTAGGCATGATTGCCGTCGTGCAGTCGGGCCCAAATGCTGATCTTCCAGGCCTTGCTCCAACCGGTCCCGCCGTCGCCGCGGCCGTTCATCGAGACCTTGGCGGCCTCTGCAAGCTTCGGCGTTGTCACGGGGGAAATCTGCCGCCCGGGATGCACGGCGATCAGATGAGACAAATGCCGATGATGATCGTTGGGGTCGTCCCGGTCGACCATCCATTCCTGCAATTGCCCCCACTTGCCGATCTTCGGTCCCAGCAGACGCGCTTTCATGGAGGCGACTTTCTTTCGAAATTCTTCGTCCGTGCCGAGAATTTCCGACGCTTCGATGAAGTTGGTGAAAAGGTCCCATACCAACTGCTGGTCGAACGAGACCCCGTCTTCGTGCGGTCCGTGCTCGGGCGAAAAGCCGTTGGGAGAGACGAGGGTCCCGTCCGGGAGTTCCTTGAGATGATCTTCCCAGAACTCGCACAGCTCTTTCATGACCGGGTATGCGCGGGTCCGGAGATACTGCTTATCGAGCGTGAACGCATAATGGTCCCACAGATTCTGGGCAACCCATGCCGCGTCGCCTTTCGACCATTTCCAGGTAGAGCCGCCGAAGATCCCGTTTTCGGCATGGGTGAGCCAGCCCCTTGTGCCGAAGGCTTTCTTGGTTTCGTCCTTTCTTACCCCGCGTATCGAATTGACCCATTCGGCCAGCGGCGGGAAACACTCCGAGAGGTTGGCCTGGTCGACAAACCAGTAGTTCATCTGGATGTTGACGTCCGTATGATAGTCGCTCCGCCACGGTGGATTGTTGCTCCTGTTCCAGAGCCCCTGAAGGTTGGCCGGCATCGTGCCCGGACGGGAACAACTGATCATGAGATAACGCGCGTATTGAAAGATCATCTCTTCGAGACCGGGATCCGGATTCTTCTGCTTGTAGGCGGCGAGGCGTTTGTCCGCCGGCAACTGCAACGTCGCTTCCGGCGTCTTGCCGACGTCCAGGGAAAGGCGATTGAACAGGTTTTGATAATCGCGAACGTGCTCTTTGTACAACTCGCCGTAAGGCTTCTTGGAAGCGGCGGCCAATTGAGACGAAATACGCTTGTGAGGATGCTCTCCCTTCCAGCCCTTGTCCCGCTGGTTCAGGTAGTTGGTTCCCGCGGCGAGCATAACGATCAGCCCGTGGCAATTCTTGAACGATATTCCGTCCTTGTCGGCTTTCAGGGTGCCGCCGTCGCCCTGCACCAGCACTTGGGCCTCGTAATCCAACGCGATGTTGTACTTTCTCCTGCCCTTGTAGCTGTATCCTGCCAGCGAACCGGCCGACGTGATCTTGTTTCCTTCGGCCGCGACGGTTCCCTTATGCATGTCGGTCAGAGAGACCTTGCCGGTGTAGGCCGCTGGCTTGTCCGCCGTGAATCGCAATACGATGACACCGGCCGGATTGCTGGCGAAGTATTCCCGCCGGTAATCGACGCCGTCCAGCTTGTAGCGAATCGTGTGGACCGCGCTCTTGATATTCAGCTCGCGCCTATATTCGGAAGACGCTGCGGGAGGAGCTTGCCCGAATTCGATATACAGATCGCCGAATGCCTGATAGGCGCCGGTGTCCTTCTCATCACCGACCCACAGCGTGTCTTCATTGAACTGTAGATGCTCCTTCCCGATTCCGCCGAACACCATGGCGCCGAGTCGGCCGTTGCCGATCGGCAGTGCCTCGGTTTCCCAGTTTTGGGCAGGCGCTGCATACCACAGCTTGAGGCCGTCCGGGACCTCGGCCGCATGCGCCTTGGGCAGGAACAAGGCCGGCAACATAATCGCCAGCGTGACAATCGTGCAGTAGCTCAGATAGCGTGATCGCGTGTGAATCATTTCCGTGCTCCTTCGTCGTTGTTGAAGCCGAGGGGATGCCGTCCGCTGGTTATTATCGCGAGGACAGCCCGATTTTCCTGTAATTTTCCCATGTTTCCAGCGATAGTCAAGTCCCGAGCCGCGCCGGGAATCGCCGATTCCCGCCCTCCTATGATCTCGGCCGCCCGCGTTCTCTTCGCCCCGTTCTTGACAAACAATACGCGGAGCGTACCATACGGCATTATGGGGCGCAACAGTCTGAGAAACACAAGGGACCCCGCGGATGCAAGAAGTCAAGAAACTCCCCGCCCGGAGCGAAGTTGCCCCGGACGATACCTGGGACCTATCGAGCCTGTTTCCCAATGACGGCAGTTGGGAAGAAGCGTTTACGAAGTGGGAAAACGAAATCGACGGGTACGCCGAATTCCAGGGGAAACTCGCCGAGTGTCCGGAGACCCTGGCCGCGTGTTTGGAGTTCGATCTCGATTTCAGCCGCTCGGGTGAGCGGCTCGGAAATTACGCCTTCTTGAGGACCACCGAAGATACCGCCGAGAGCGCCTACCAGCGGATGTACGGCCGGTACATGAACGTCGCCAGCCGGGCGGAACAGGCTGCCAGCTACATCAGGCCGGAAATCCTGGCCATGCCCGCCGAGCAGCTTCAAAAACTCCTCGATGAAGAGGCTCTCGCTCCGTACCGCCTGATCCTCGAGCGCCTGATCCGCTACAAGCCACACACGCTCGGCGAAAAGGAGGAAAAGCTGCTGGCGATGCAGACCGAAATGGCCCAGGCAGCCAGCCAGATCTTCCGGCAACTCAACGACGCCGACATGAAGTTCGGAACCATCAAGAACGACAAGGGTGAGTTGGTCGAGCTGAGCCACGCGTCCTTCGGCACGATGCTCCACTCGCCCGACCGCCAGGTCCGCCGCACGGCGTTTCATCAATATTACGAGCAATACACGGCCCATCAGCACGCCCTAGCTGCGTCGCTGAACGGCTCGGTCCAACGCGACATCTACTACGCCAGGGCACGCAATCATCCCAGCTCGCTCGAAGCGGCCCTCTTCCCCGACCGGGTGCCCGTGTCGGTCTACGATAATTTGATCGACTCGGTCCATCGCCACCTCCCGGCGCTACACCGCTATTACGACGTGCGCAAGCGGAAGATGGAACTCGACGAGATCCATCAATACGACACCTACGTGCCGATCCTGGCCGAATTGCAGACACGACAGGCTTGGGACGAGGCGGTCGAAATGGTCATCACGGCACTCCGGCCGCTCGGCGACGAGTACGGCGACACGCTGGCCCGCGGGCTCCGCGGCCGGTGGTGCGACCGGTACGAAAACCGCGGCAAGCAGAGCGGCGCCTTCAGTTGCGGCTCCTTCGACGGTAATCCGTACATCTTGATGAACTACCAGCCCGAGGTCCTCGATCACGTCTTCACGCTCGCCCACGAAGCCGGACACTCGATGCACAGCTTCTACTCGGCCAACAACCAGCCCTATGCCTACTACGACTACGTGATCTTCGTGGCCGAAGTCGCCAGCACGTTCAACGAGCAACTGCTGGCCAGGCACCTGATGGCCGAGGCCGAAAACGACCAGTACCGGGCATTTCTGATCAACCGCCAGCTCGACGCGATGCGGGGAACGATCCTGCGGCAGACCATGTTCGCCGAGTTCGAGAAAATCACCCACGAAACGGCCGAGTCGGGCGAGCCGCTCACGATCGACCGATTCAAGGAACTCTACCACGGGCTTCTGGAACAATACTTCGGTCCCGATTTCGTGCTCGACGAAGAAGTCGATCTCGAATGTCTGCGGATTCCGCACTTCTATCGGGCGTTCTACGTCTACAAGTACGCCACCGGCATGTCGGCCGCCATCGCCTTGGCCGAACGCGTCACCTCCGGCGGCCGGCAAGAGCTTCAAGACTACCTCCGTTTCCTCGGCGGCGGATGCTCGAAAGACCCGCTCGACCTGCTCCGCGACGCCGGCGTCGACATGGAGCAACCCGCTGCCGTCGATACCGCGCTCGATCAGTTCGTGGAGTTGGTCGAGGAGTTGGATCGGCTGATATAGCGGTTACGAGAAAGGCCGATGTGGTGAGTGGGGCCAAAGCCCCGGCACTGCGCACCAGGGTTCTGCGGTGACCGGCGCTTCCGGTTCCTGGGCCCCGAACCCTGATGCAAGAGATTTACGCTCGCATGTTTTCTCGGGGGGGATATTGCAATCTCTTTGCTTGCTGCCGCAGGCCTCCTTAGGAGAAGAACCCCTTCACCCCTACCGGCTCGAAGGCGTTTTTGAAGTGCTCGATTTTTGGAAACCACTTGCCCTTCGGCCAGGTGACGGCGACCACGTCGAACCGGGCCGCGTATTCGAGTAGCCGGTGGCGTTTGAGGTAATTGACCGCAAGACGGCTCAGCCGGCGCTGCTTGGCGAGATCGACCGCTTCGGCGGGGTGACCTTGCTCGTCGGTCTCCCGGGTCTTAACCTCGACAAAGACGATCGTGCGGCCATCAACCGCGATGACGTCCAGTTCCCCCCACTTGGACCGGTCGCCCCGCGTGATAATCTTGTGGCCGCGCCACCGGAGATATCGAACCGCTGCCCGTTCACCCCGCTCGCCCAGCGAACGCTCGGGGAAGATGCGTCGCAGACAGTGCGAGAAGACGCGAGGCAACGACATGGCCTATTACTTTTTGTTCAACTTCGCGGCCAGATCCTTGCGTTTCTTGGGATCGACGCGGCGTTCCTTCAGCCGCGTGGCCTTGCCGACGCGATCGCGAAGGAAATAAAGCTTCGCGCGGCGGACCACGCCGGAACGTTCCACCTTGATCTTGGCGATCCGCGGCGAGTGCAGCGGGAATTTCCGCTCGACGCCCTCACCCTGGACAATCCGCCGGACGGTGAACATCTCGCGCGTGCCGCTGCCGCTGCGGGCAATGACAATGCCGGAGAATATCTGAATCCGCTCTTTCTCTCCCTCGAGAATCCGGCAGTGTACTTCGACCGTGTCGCCGATCTCGAAGAACGGGACCTTTTCTTTCATGCTGGTCTTCTCAACCAGACCCATCAACTGCTCGCTCATCGTTATTCCTTTCATCAGAACCGAGCAAATCCACGCGCCGTGCCCGGGTCCGCTCTTTGCTGTTGAGTTCCCGCCATCGGGCAATCGCTTCGTGGTTTCCGCTCAGCAGGATTTCCGGCACTTCCAGGCCGCGATATTCGCGGGGGCGGGTGTACTGGGCAAATTCCAAACGCCGGCCGGTTCCGGAAAAGGAATCGTCGGCAATGCTGTCTTCGTCACCCAATACCCCGGGAATCAACCGGATCACCGAGTCAATAATCACCATCGCGGCGACCTCGCCGCCGTTTACAATGAAATCGCCGACTGAAATCTCCTCCGGGGTGAGTATCTCCCGGATGCGCTCGTCAAAACCTTCGTACCGGCCGCACAAGAGCACGACCCGTTCCTTGGCGGCCAGTTGTTCCACATGCGGCTGATCGAGTCGTCGCCCTTGCGGGGTGAGCATAACCAGGTGGCCCGGGTCCTCGCCGCACCCCCGCACGTCCTCCACGCACTCGACGACCGGTTCGACCCTCATGACCATGCCGGGGCCGCCCCCGAAGGGGCGATCGTCGACCGTATTGTGTCTATCGAGGCTCCAGTCACGAATGTTGTGCAGGCGGACCTCGACCAGACCGGCGTCGATCGCTCGCTTCAACAAGCTTTGGCCCAGGTATCCCTGGAATATCTCGGGAAACAGGGTCAGGACGTCAAAGCGCATGGCCGGTCATTCGTTTTTTTCTTCGTCGGGCGTTTCCTCCGCCGCCGGCGTGCCTGCTTCTTCCCCGGATTCCTCCGGGGCCTCGGCCTCGGCTGCAACGGGGATCGGCTCGGGGCGACGCCGCATCTCCGCCAACCGGTCCAACGCCGCCTTGTGTTGCTCGATATGCGTCCCTCCGGCCCCGTACTTCTTGATCAACACCTTGACCTTCTCCGACGGTCGGGCGCCTACGCTCAACCAGTACTGGACCCTTTCTCCGTCGAGGACGGCTCGGGCATCCGTATCGGCAATCATAGGGTCGTAGGTGCCGAGTTCTTCCAGCACGCGGCCGTTCCGCGGCGCGCGGCCGTCCATCGCGCAAATGCGATAAAAGGGTCGGTGCCGCCGGCCCATCTTCTTCATCCTAATACGTACTGACACGCTGCTCTCCTTATGGAATCCTGGGGAAGTTACTTTCCCCTCTTGCTGTTTCTCAGTTCGCGTTTCTTTCGCCGGAGTTCCTTTTCTCGGAGCTTCTTCTGTTTCTTGCGTTCTTGCGGGGTGAGGCGTTTACCCGTCCCCTTTTTTTGTTTCGCGAGTTGGCCGCGGGGATCGAGCATGCCGCCCTCGGCGACCTCCCGCATGGTTTTCATCCGTTCGCGGATACCCATGCCCGACATCCTTTGCATGATATCGCGTATCGGCTCGAACTGCTTGACCAACTCGTTGACTTCGTGGGGTTGCACGCCGGCGCCCTCCGCGATCCGGCGGCGGCGGCTCTGATCGATCACCCCCTTGGGATTGCGGCGTTCCTCAGCGGTCATCGAGTCAATCATACCGGCCAGGCGTTTTATGTCCTGCTCGGCGTCCATTTCTCCCATCATCTCGGCCATGTTGCCCATGCCGGGGATCATGCCCATGATCTTGTTCCACGATCCGAGTTTCTTCGCCTGGCCGAACATCTTCTTGAAGTCGTCGAGCGTGAATTCACCCTTCTCGAGCCGCTTCTGCTGCTTCTCCATCTCCTCCCGGTCGAACTCGCGCTGCGCCTTTTCGACCAGCGTCAGCACGTCGCCCATGCCGAGGATTCGGCCGGCCATCCGGTCGGGATGGAATTCCTCGAGCGCATCGAGATGCTCGCCTGTCCCAACGAACTTGATCGGGACGCCGGTAACCTGTTTGACCGAGATCGCGGCCCCGCCCCGGGCATCGCCGTCGAGTTTCGTCAGGATCACGCCGTCGAGCTCCAGCGCGTCGTTGAATGCCTTCGCGCTGTTGACGGCGTCCTGACCGGTCATGGCGTCAACGACAAGATACACCTGGTCTGGTTGCACTCGGCGGTCGATCTTCGAGAGCTGGGCCATCAACTCTTCGTCAACGTGCAACCGGCCGGCTGTGTCGAGAATCAGAATATCCGCGTCCGATGTCTTGGCCTTCTTCACCGCTTCGTGACACAACGCCACCGGATCTTTCGCCTCGGTATCCGCAAACACGGGCAGCCCGAGTTGCCCGCCGAGCACTTCCAACTGGTGGATCGCCGCAGGTCGCTGCAAGTCGGCGGCAACCAGCATCGGCTTGCGGCCGCCCTGCTGGATCATCCGGCCCAGCTTGCCGCACGTGGTCGTCTTGCCCGACCCTTGCAACCCGCACAGCATCAACACGGTCAGATCGCCCTTCAGGTGGAGCGAGTGGTCAACGGGTCCCATCAGGCGTATCAATTCCTGATGGACGATCCCGGCGAGTTGCTGCGAGGGGTCGAGCGACTTGAGCACGCGGTCGCCAACTGCCTGTTCGGCCACCTGGGCCATGAACTCCTTCGCAACCGCCAGGCTCACGTCGGCTTCGAGCAGCGCCCGCTGGATCTGGTCGAGCCCTTCGCGCATGTTCGATTCGGTCAGCTTGCCGCGCCCCCGCAGCGACCTGAGCGCGGAATCCAGGTTCTTGTGCAGCGATTCAAACATGGTTTGGGTTCAAGAAGATTCTCGGGAGAGAACACGTTGCACTGGCATCGGCTGAGGACGTGGACGCAAATGCCGTCTACCTGCCTTGCCGCGCGTAGCCCCTAATTTTAGCGAAAACGAAGCCGATTTGGCAATACTCTCTGGGGGGAATGGTTGTCCCCATTACCTTGGTCTACCCGGGCAATCCGCCGGAATGCCTTAACCCGTTCTAGTGAAACGACTTAACGCTGTCTCCCCAGACAATTTCGTTCATGATGCCACCAAACGTCCAACACAAAGGTGGTCGAGATTGATTACGTAAACTTGCCACAATTCCCACAAGTTGCACATCTCGCATATTTTTCATATTGCCCAATTTGACGCAACTCCTATCGGGACGTACACTTTTGTGAGCGTTTTGCCTGCTATCCGGTCCCATCTTTCTGATAGGAGGGACCAAGAGAGGCCGGACGCCTTGTCATACCTCACTCGAGCACCTTGATGGGAGCGCTGATGATGCGCAAGATTTGTCTTGTCCTTTGGCTAAGTGTATTGGCGGGGTCGCCTCTGTTTGCACAGGAGTGGGCACGCAAGACTTTCAACAAAACCAGCCACGACTTCGGCACGATTGCCCGGGGCGCCAAGGCTGAGTACGCTTTTGTCTTGAAGAACCGCTACCTGGAAGACATGCACATAGCGAGCGTGCGGTCGAGTTGTAGTTGCGCGAAGCCGCGAATCGAGAAACCGTGGCTGAAGACCTACGAGCAGGGCGCGATTATCGCAGCAATCAATTCCGGGGCTTTCGCCGGGCGCAAGTCGGCAACCTTGACGGTTACCATCGACAAGCCCTATTACGCACAGGTGCAACTGAATGTCCGCGTCCACATTCGCAACGACATTGTACTCGAACCGGGCAGCGTCCAATTGGGATCGGTCGAACAAGGAAAGGCCGCCGATCAGCAAATCACGGTGAGTTGTGCCCGTCGGAAAACCTGGAAAATTGTGGATGTGAAGAGTGCGAATCCGCATATTGCCGGCCATGCCGTTCGGTGCAATCAGGATGGCGCGAGAGTCGTTTACGATCTGAGGGTCCGGCTCGACGAGGATGCGCCGGTCGGCTATATCAAGGACCACCTGATGTTGATCACAAACGACCGCAGCCGTTCCCAGTTTCCCGTGCTGGTTGAAGGGCGGGTTTGTGCTGGACTCACGGTGAGCCCTGCTTCATTGTTCATGGGTGTGGTGCCATCGGGCGACAAGGTGACCAAGCGGCTGGTCGTGCGGGGAGAGAAACCGTTTCGAATCGTTTCGATCGGTTGCGACGACGGATCGTTCAAGTTCGATATGCCAAACGACCGCGAACCGAAGCTGGTTCACTTGATCCCGGTAACGTTTGTGGCGGGGCCGAACAGCGGTAAGGTCGCCCGGACTATCCGGATCAAGACCGACCTGGGGAAAACGGTCCCCGAACTGGCCGCCTATGCAGTGGTGTCAACGCCGTAGTCACTCCCTCGTCCGTCGGTCCCTGCCCGATGTTCATCTTCAGTTCCCGGATTTCACGATCGCGGGGGATCGACGCCCGTTCGTTCGAACCGGGTCTCACGAAGGCGGCAGTTCCACGATCTCGAACCAGTACTTCCTCAGCGCGCTCATGACATCGACCAACCCGCGAAACGTGGCGGGCTTGGTCACGTAGGAATTCACTCCCATCTTGTAGGAGAAGGTTACGTCGTCGACGGCCGTCGATGTGGTCAAGGCTACAATGGGGATATTTTTCAGGTCGGGATCGGCCTTGATCTGACGAAGCACCTCGCGCCCGTCCTTCTTCGGCATCTTCAAATCGAGGAGGATCAGGTCGGGACGGGGCGGCTTGGAATCCTCGGCGTACCGGCCCCGGCCATGCAGATAATCGAACAGCTCCTCGCCATCGTGGACGAAGCGGAGATCGTGTCCCGGTGATACTTCGTCCAGCGCATCCCGCACCAGCAGACAGTCGTCCGCATCGTCGTCAGCCATCAATATTGTAAAGGGTTTGTCGGAGTCGGCCAAACCGCTTGTCATGGGTTACCCTCCTTCTTTGCCTGGATGAAAGACGGGGAGCAGGACCTCGAATGCGGCTCCCCGGCCCGGCTTGCTTTCCGCTGAGATGCTTCCCCCGTGGGCTTCGGCAATCTTCCGGCAGATTGCCAAACCGATTCCCGTCCCCTCGTAAGCGTCGCGCGTGTGCAACCGCTGAAAGACATCGAAGATCCGGTGCGCGTACTTCTCGTCGAAGCCGATGCCGTTGTCCTTGACTGTGATGCGGCACTGCTCGTCGGGATGACGGGTGCCGGCCTCGCGGCCCGTTCGACCCCGGACAAAGCGTGCCTCGACCTTGACCAGCGGCGGTTCCTCCTCGCAACGGAACTTCAAGGCATTGCCGATCAAGTTCTGGAAAAGTTGTTGCATTTGCAGCCGGTCGGCTTCAATGGTCGGCAGTTTTCCGATTTCGACACGACCTTCCGCCTGTTCGATTTGCACTTCCAGATCGGAGACGACGTCCTCCACGATCCCGGTCAAATCGATCCGTTCGAAGTGCTGCCCGCGCGTGGTCACGCGGGATAGCTGGAGCAACCCCTCGATGAGCAACTGCATTCGCCCGGCCGCGCTCTGCATACGTTCAACGCAGTCGCGGCCGGTTTCGTCGAGCAACTGGCCACATCGCATTTCCAGCCGGTCGCTGAAGGCGCGGATCTTCCGCAGCGGCTCCTGCAAGTCGTGCGAGGCGACGTAGGCGAACTCCTCCAGGTCGCGGTTCGAGCGTTTCAGATCGGCGGCGTAACGCGCCTGTTCTTGCTCCGCCTTCTTGCGGGCGCTGATGTCGCGGACGAAAAACGTCATGACGGGTGCCCCCTGCTCCTGGCTTATCGTCATGGCCAGTTCGGCGGGAAAAGTCTCGCCGTTTGCCCGAACTGCAATCACTTCGGTCCGCCGGCCCAACAACGATCCTTCGCCCGCCTCCAGGTAACGGTCGATGCGGTTTTGCTGTCCGGCGCTCTTGCCGGGCGGAAAGAGGACATCCGAGGGTTTGGTCCCCAACACCTCATTGCGGGGATAGCCGAAAGCCTGTTCCGCCGCCCGGTTGAACTCGGTGATCACCCCTTCATCGTCGATGGTGATAATCGGGTCGAGGGAGGATTCGAGGATCGCGTGTTTTCTTGCCTGCGATTCGGCCAGGGCCGCTTCCGCCTGGTCGGAATCACCCAATTCGCGATGGATGATCGCCAGGCACGACCGGTCATCGTCTCTCGGCGACGTGATGCGGAAGACGGTCGTCTGCACGTCGATCCCCCTGCCGGTCCGCACGTTACGAAGCCGCATGAGTCCCTCCCAATGCCCATTTCTGCCGACGGCGGGAACAACAATCTCACGTAGTTGCCGCCACGAGTGTCTCGAGTAGCACCTGTGCAGGCTCTTCGGCGGGAGCGGGGCATCCTGCGGCAGTCCGACCGCACGGCGAGCGGCGACATTCAAGTACAGCGGTTCTCCCCGCGGAGTTGCCAGACAGATGTAATCGTTGCTCCCGTCCGCCAACCCCACGAATCTGTACAAATCGTTGCTCTCTTCCGGCGATTTGAACGACGTGTTTTCAAGGCAACAAAGCCGCAACGTGTCGATCATGTCGCTCAGCTCGGCCAGGGTGGGAATCAATGCCTTCTTCCGATCGACGCCCCGGACGGCGTAATATCGTACGACGCGTTCGACGCAGTGAAGCGCGGCCAGCACTTCATCGTAGGGGAGCGTGCCCTGTAGTTTTTCGTCATTCGCCAGCGCGTCGGCCCACTGCTCCAACGGCGTATCGTCGTCGGCCTCACAGGCGTCGCAAAGCGTCTTGTAAATGGGTGTTGCCTTGCAGTAACGGGTGCGTATGAGCGCGGGGCATTCCGCCCGCACAAGCTTCTCGGCCAGGGCGCGGCAAATGCTTTTCTGCTCGGCGAGAAGAACTTCAAGCAATCTGCTCATCGCACGTTCCCGGTTGCCTCACGAGACTCCTCGAGAGAAGGTACACAGAAAAGTCCGCAACTAGCACGGCAACACACAGCCCGCGACCGCCGGTTGCGGCCTCATGTGCCGGCGGGCAGCCGAAATCGCCGGCTACATTATTGATTATGGCCCGTTTCGCTCACGTGTCAATAGACCAACCGGATTGGCGGATCGGGAAACCTTGCCGGAAGCCATGGATTGCCGGAGTTGTTCGTTTCGGGCCATAGAAGGCGGGCCCATGTGGAACCGGTGGTAATGCCTGACCGAAATGCGTCCGGTATGACGATTGAGGAGTTTGCGCAACGATTCTCTTTGCCGGATGGCTCGCACGGAACGAGTCACCGGCGGGAAATGTTGCCATTTGGCGGCGCCTACTTGAATCTCCGAAGCCATGACCGGCCGGGCCGGTTTGAGGGGGCGATGTGCTTGCCGTCGGTATCGAGTTGGTGGCCGTAGACGACGTAGCCGCCCAACGCCTCAATCGCCTCCACGGCTTCCCTCTCCTGCCTGACCTGCTGCCGGGCCTTCTGCACCTTGGACGACGCAAGCCAGCCACAAGGAATCGCAACAATGACCGTCAGGGCGAGCAGGGGCAACAGGGTGCCTTGATACCAGCGGCGTTTGGTTCTTGGAGTCGGTGGTTCATAGCCCTTGCAGCCTTCAAGGAATGCCCCTGCGATTTTGCCCCAGTTGACGTTGCTGAACACGGGTCCGTAGATATCGCCTACGATGCGGCGGTCCTCTTCCAAGGCATGAGCCAGGGCAAATCGAGCCGCTTCGGATCGGCTGAAGGTGTCATCCGCCTTGGCTTCGTCCCACAAGATCGCGGCCTGCTCGGCCCAGAAGGGCCCCTCTTCATCGGCCAGCCGCCGGTAGACGTTCCACGTTTGGTAGTTGTCGTAGCCGCCGTAGCTCATTCGGACACCTCGTCAATGAAAACCCGCCGTTCCTAGTAGTGTAGACGGAGTGCGGAGAGGAAAGAGCGGCATCCCGCGATGGTGATGCACACATACCAAACTGTACGAGTCGGCCTTTCCGCAGGCCATAGGAGAAAGCCCGGCCATGGGCTAGGGAAAATCCCGATGCTACCCGTTTGACGTGAACGTTGACCGCGACAGCCTTTTTGAGATATCGAGATCCTAGCGATACTCGGTCTGCAAGGAATGTTCCAGCGCGTGCCCCTTGTAACTGAGGGTCAACTTGCGGAGATCCGTGATGGTAACGGCGCCTCGCGGGCCGAGTTGGGCGACCATTTTACCCCGGAGGACCTGGTTGCCGGTTTCCCGGACGGCGCCGGCGGCCGGCGGCGTTTGCAACGGGACTTTCCTGCCGGCAGCGTCGACCAATCGGAACCCAAATTCGTGCGGCTGCAAGGGCACGCCGCCGGCGGCGCTGGGGCGGATCGTCGTCAACGTCAACTGGAACGTCGTCGGTTTCTCTTCGATTTCCGCCTCGATCTGGATGTCGCCGTACTGGGCAGCCCCGACCGAGATAATCTTTGCCCCACCGACCTTAGCGCTCCGCTTCACTACCGGCGGTTTCGGAACTACCGGTGTGGGCGGGACGACCGGGCGCTGAACCACCGTCGCGGGTCGGACGGCCGGGCGCTGGACCAACGTCGCGGGTGGAACGACCACGGGTGTTCGAACCACCGGCCTCGGGACAAACACCTTCTTCGGGGCCACGATTTGCTTGATCACGTCGTCACCCCGGATGTGGAATTCGATCGGTTCCGGCTCGGCGCGTACGACGGCCGGTATCACGCCGGGATTAACCACGTAGAGTTCCGTCTCTCCGCCGGTCCGTTCCTGGTGCTTGGTATAGCGGTAGTAGGTTTCCAGGGTGAGGCACGCCAGGGCCGTGGTATAGATTCGCCCGCCGCGCTCTCCCCACTGAGTGTCGGGATCCCAACTCCCCTTTTCGCAACCCTTGTGGCGTTGCAGATCGATGATCGTATTCCGGATGATCGGGTTCCAGCGATCCCACGCTTCGCCGCCGGCCTGAAACATGGCCAGCGTGCAGTTGTACCAGAGGTAGTAGTTGTACGCCAACTTGTAGTCGAGCGTGCGATCCTCGACCGTCTTGTCGGTCTTGTGCCGCTCGGCCAAATTGGCCAGGTAGGACGCGGCACGGCCGATGCTCGGATGGTCGGGCTCGTTGAGAAGGAACTGCCGGACCAGCATTCCAATACCGGTTGTTGCATCGGACTGCTGCTTGCGGGTCGAACCCGGATTCTCGTACCAGGTCCGCCCGTGATCGTCCATCAGGCACTTGTCGAAGAAATCGCGGATTTTTTCGATACAGCGATAATCGACCTCCAGTCCGGCTTCCTTGGCCGATTTCAGGGCCAGCACCTGCCAGCCGGTGACGGAGGTATCGCCGTGCCGCTCGAAGTAGTCGGTGTATCGCCAGCCGCCGTCCTCGTGCTGCTGGCTGTAGATGTAGTTGACCGCTCGTTTCAACGCACCGTAATATTTGTCGTTTTGCGGCTGGCCGAGGGCCTTCGCCGCCGCACAGGCGTCAGCCAGGGCAAACGTGGCGATGCCGTGGTCGTACATGTAGAAGGTATGGTACTTCGAATGGCCTCCCCGGCTCTTTTCGCTGACCAGCGCCCCGTCGGGCCGCTGGTGTTCGACCATCCAGTCGAGCCCCTTGCGAACCTGGTCGGAATATCGCCGGTCGTTGAAGTAGTAATGTCCGCCTGCTTGGAAGGCCAACAGCGAAAGCCCGGTCTGGGCCATTTCATACTTACGGCCGGCTTTGATGCCGTGTCCGTCCTCGTCGCAGTGCCCGCCCTTGCACTTCGACCACTCCCCGCCGGCAAGGCATTCGTTCGACCAGAATCCGTCGTTGGCCTGGTGCCGCGCGAGCCAGTCCAGCGCATCAGTGACGGCCTTCTCGCTGGCGACGCTGCCGCCGTAGTTGGTGATCCACGTGTCGCGGTTGCCCTGGGTCCGCCGGTCGTATAGCCCGAGCAGTTCCGGCTTGATCCCCTGGAAGCTGTTGATCCGGTTAACGATTCCTCCATCCTTGGTCACTTCGATGGTGCAAACGTCCCAGAGATTCCCTTTCTCCTTGTGCTTCGGGTGAAACCGGTAGGACTGGCCGCCGTAAGAGACCTTTACTTCGGCGCCGGATCGGGCCAGCGCCCTGCTATCGGGATCGTGGCGATTGGAGAAATCGTGGACGAAGTAGCGATAAATCCCGGGAACGACCTTTGTTACTTCGATGGTTTCCGGCCGGCCGTCCTCTTCGTCGGCCGTCAATGCGACGGCTCCCTTTGTCTCGGCAGTACCGGGATGATGATGGTCGATATGGAATTTTCCGCGGCCGGGCAAGGGTCCCTCCAAGTGGGCGTCGAGATCGCCGCCCTCTTTGTCCCAATCGAGCACGATACGGATATTGCCGCCCTCCGCCTTTGGCTTCAGGGCAACCTGATATCCGCTTTCCATGCCGTCGGTCAACTCTCGCTCGAACTGCGTCGGCGCATATCCTGCCGCCGCTACTTCGATTTTCTGCGAACCTTCCGGGATGCCGACGATTCGGAAGTTACCCTTGGCATCCGTCTGCCCCTTCAGTGCCGTTCCGCCAATCCGGACGTCGGCGCCGGAAATCGGCTCGCCGTCGAGCGCGCTGACAATCCGCCCGGAGAGGACTGCACCGTCGATCGGCACGGTCGACGGCAGCGAACCGGACATGTCCTCGACGGTTGCCAACTCTCCCCTCGCAATGAATTCCGGCACCAGAAACTCGGTCGTTCCCAGCGACCAGCCTTTTTTGTACGTCACCTTGATTACGTCGCCGGTCCTCAAACCGTCTGCTCGCCACTGGAACCGCCGGGTATTCTCCTCGTCCCCCAAAAAAGTCCGTGGAAGCAACTCCGTCGTGCGGTCGCCGTCTGTTCGAGAGATTCCGATGACGCCGGTGCTCGTGGGTGTATAGTCGAGCGCCAGCCGGTTCGGATCGGCGGAATCGCGGTAAAGGTGCATCTCCTTTCCCGCTTTCGCGTACTCAAAGGCCGACGAGGCATAATGGCCGCCCAAGCAGATCAGTGCCAAGGCGGCAACGCCGGCGGCGCTGTAGGCCAGTATCTTGCTGCGCAACCGGCCTTGGCTGACGCGGTCCCGCAATCCTCGTACATCGGCCTTCACGGCCTCCGGCTGGCCTTCCAGTTTCGAGTCAACCACCAGGGGATCGATCGGCGCCGCTTCTTCCACGGGAGGAGGCCCGGGTGGCTCGGGAGGCTCCGAGGCCGGCGAGGCTGGGATCGGTTGGTCTGTCGGGATAGGCGGGATAGGTGGGACGCTGCTCGCGGCTGCTTTGGGGCCCGTCGGAATGACGGGGCCTACACTTGGTCTTGGTGCGGATGGTGGCGGAATCGGGGCAGCCGCTCCGGGTGTCGGCGGAATCGGAGCCGTTGCTCCAGGGGCCGATGGAATCGGCTTGCCCGGAACCGGCGGAATGGGCGTCATGGAAGGTGGTGGACCCGGGCTTGGTGCTGCGGGAGGTGGCGTTGACGAAATCGGCCCCGGGCTTGGTGCTGCTGGTGCTGCGGGAGGTGGCGTTGACGAAATCGGCGGCCCCGGGCTTGGTGCTGCGGGAGGTGGCGGACTTGGGCTTGGTGCAGGACCGACCGGACCCGATGCCGGGGGAAGCGGCCCTGTCGAACTCGGTGGGGTTGGAGCAGGAACCGGCGGTTGGGAGGGTGGCATCGATCCCATACCTGGTGGCGGCGGCGGTGAGCCACCTACCATCTCACCCGCCCTCGTTGGACCCATCGGTTCCATGGCTGGCGACATCCCAGGGCCGGCAGACATCGGGCCCGGAGGCATCGGCTGTGTGGGGCCGGCCGGTCCCGGCGCCATCGGAGCCGCAGGAGCACCAAAACTGCCTGGCGGAGGCGGAGGCGGCGCTCCGCCTACCATCTCTCCCGGCTTCATTGGCGGACTGCCCGGCGACATGGGATTCATCGCGGGAGCATTCGGATATCCTGGTGCTCCAGGCATCCCAACTCCCGGCCCGTTTTGCATTCCCACCGGTCCACCGGGCATCCCCATACCGGGTGCCGCAGGAGGAGGTGGGCCGACCATCTCGCCCGGCCTGCCCGAAGGAGGCCCGTACATCGGCCCAACACCCGGTCCGGCAGGCGGCGCACCCATATTGGGTCCGGTGGGCGGTGCATCCATACCTGGTGGGCCATAACCGGGGGCCATTCCCGGCGGCGGGCCTGCGGGCATCGGCGGTCCGCCGGCCATCCCCGGCGGCGGCATTGTTCCACCCGGCACGGGCCCCGGCACGATCGGCCGGCCGCAGTCGGGATAAGGGCAAGCAAACGCGTCGTCGGCCACGTCTCTTCCGCACCACTGGCAGCGTTTCACGTCAACCTCCCGGCACGGCCATCGCCGCACCCAAGGAATGAGCCTATCAACACCCGCGCACGTTGCGCGCCGGCGCATACTTTCTATTATTCTCCAAGGATGTGTCCTTCACGGAGCACCTGGCCGAAACTCCGGATCGGTATGAACCGGCCCGTCTCGCCCAGCAACTTCGCGTAGTCCTTCTCATACTCCGGTTTCGAGAACACCCGCAAGAGCACCCTTCGCTTCTTCAACTCCTCGGCAAATTGTTCGGCGGTCTTCCCCGATCGTGTAGGTTCATGGTACGGCGCGTCGGTCACGAGATAAAAGCACCGGGCCGAGTTCTTATCCAGTTTCAGCTTCAGCGATTCTTCCAGGGCGTCCAAGGCGGAATCGGGTAAATCGCCGCCGTCGAAACGCGTTAAATCCTTGATCGAATCATGGAAACGCGAATAGTCTTTCGTGAAAGAGCGCTCATCCAACCAACCCCTTTCGCGCGTATCACCGAAGCCAACCAAGGCAAAACGGGCGTTCACGCCCTGGTTTTTCAGACTATTGGCAAAGGCGAAGAACCCTTTCTCCCCGAGTTCCTCGATACAAGCGCCCATCGAACGCGTGGTATCCAACAGTATCACAACGTCCACCCGGTTAGTCGTCGGAAAAGTCCTGGTAAACTCCTTCCAAAACAGCCACTGCCGGTATTTGATCGTAATCCGGATGTCTTTTCCCGGCTGGTAACTCCACGACCACGGACGTTCTACTTTGCCGGCCGAGGCATAAGTGTCGACCAATTCGGTCTCGATACCGCCGGAAATCCGACGGAATAAAACCTTCCCCGGCTTCACTACCTCGAACTTGACCTCGAGCCGCCCTCGGTCAATCGGGTTTTGTTCGATCTCGATATTTTCCAATACGGCATAAGGGCCGACAGAGGCGCGGCGAGTTCCCCAGATTGTCAGCAGCAACAGCAACACCGCGCCGACAACCGCTCCGATCAGATACTTGTTTCGCTTCGCAAGTTTCCTTTCCTCGCTCTGAAGTTGGTCCATGTAGGCTTGGACTTCCGGGCCGGCCTTATGGTAGGACTTTGGTTTCTTGGGCCCCTCGGGTCCTTCCGGTTTCTCCCGCTTCGAGGGCTTCTTCTTGCGAGGCTTCTCCTTGTCGGACTTTTCCTCATCGGAATCTTCGGACGAGGACGTCTTTTTGCCTCTTTTTCTCCTCCTGCGGTCTTTCCTCTTGCTCCTCCTCCGGCGAGGTTTTTTTTCGTCCTTCGGCGGTGCTCTGCCGTCGCCCTCCGTATCCGCTGTTTCCTCTTCGTCATCCTCGTCGTCGAGCGAGGGCGCCTCCTCGTCAGGCCCGAGAACCTCTTCTTCTTCGGGCGAAGGAGTCTCCTCGGCCTCGATCGAGGCCTTTCCCTTGTCGTCGGATGAAGACCTGTCCTTAGGATCGTCTTGGGACGGGGGCGGGATTGGAACCGGTGGCGGTGGCGTACTCATGTTCGATTTGGCAGGAGATGGTTGGCTTCGGCACCCATTGTCGCACGAAACGGCCCCAAGCACAAGTAGGCAGCCTTCCGGCGGGATCGCTCATTGTCCCGCGCTCCACCCGTCAAATCCGTCACACCACTTTACCGGTCACGCCGCACCACCGCCGAACCCGTTTGCGACCGGCCAATCGTGTCGAGCTTGGCGAGAACCCGGTCTTTCAACGGTCCGGTAGCGCGGCGGGCGGCCATCTGATAGTAGATCTTCGCCACGTTCGCCTTGCCTTTCGCCTCGGCCTCTTGGCCGCGGGCAAAAAACTTCGAGGCCTCGTCCTCCCGGATTTCCTTCTGGGCAACACGGCGGCTCTGGGCATCGGCGAGGCTCATCGCCGGTTCAACCGCCGGTGCGACATCCCAACTGCTTCCCCGCCGCGGGTCCCGTGGTAGTATTTGACGCGCAAGCGCGGCTGCTTGTCCACGCGGCATCACGTTCGAGAGCGATCCGGTCGGTGGCAGAATTCCCAGCTTTGCTTCTTCCTCTTCCGGAATGATGATTCGCGCCGTGACGTGCATGTTCCCTGCGCTGACGTCCCTTCCAATCCCGACGTTCTTGAACAGGCGGCCGGCGTACGGGAGTTTGCCGAGCATCGGCACGCCGAATTCGTTGCGCCCCTCCGATGCCCGCTTGATCCCGCCCAGGTAGGCGCTGCCTTGGTCCGGGACCGATACGGTCGAATTAACGGTAAACATCGAGAAGGTCGGCAACTGCACCGCTTGGCCTTGTTGCGCAAATGCGTTGCCGGCAATCATTCCCGGCAACGCCATCGACAATAACGCGAAATGAATCTTCATGGCACACCTCTTGCTCCCACTCCATTCGGATGGTTGTTTCCAGACTATTCCCTACCTATGGGCATTATACACCAAAAGGGTACGATTTTCACCCTTTTTGTTGTCGACAGGGCCCCTCCCGTGCAAAAAACTGGAGTTGAGCCGAGCATCGCCGGACCACCAAATCCAGGCAGGCGCTCTGCTCAACTCCAGTTGTCTCTCACGGTAAGGCCGAAAACGCAACCTCAACGTGTGCTCTGGTAACCGCTACCCGTGTTCCGCTGCCAGTACATCCGCGGGCCGGCTACGAAGTCGGTCATCGTCTCCTTCTTCCACGGGAACAGACTGCGGATTTCATCCGAGTCGTCGTCATACATCAACAACCAGGGCTCATCTCCCTTGTCGCTATCGCGGACCGCAACACAAAGCGACCCGCAAGGGGAAAACGAAAGCAGGCCGTTTCCGTAGAACGTCTTTCCCGACGGCAACGTCAGCGTCCGCTGCTTCTGATCGCCTTCGTAAATGTGGATCTGGTTGGTGCCTTGGGTAGCAGCCCACCTGAGCGACTGCGGATCGGCCGCAACCCCGCCCGGCTTCGGCAGGATCGGATCCGAACCCGACTCGTCGCCCGAAAAACGGTAAATGCCGTTGTCGCCGGCGTAGATTACGTGCTTATCGTTGGTAACGGCTATCGACATGTTGTCGGCTTCCGTCGCTTTGCCCTTGACACGTTGGTACAGCTTCGGCTTGATGCCCCCGGTGCTGGTCATCATCAGCTTGTCGGTCATGTTGTCGGCGATCACGATGGAATCCGACCTGCCCGAGATGGCCACATCGACCGGGCTCACCCACCCGTCGCTTTTCTTCAGGAGCGAGTGTGTCTTGCCGGTATCATCGACCCGCAGCAACTCGCCGCCCTTGGCGGGCATGGTCGCGACCAGGCCGTGTTGACGGTGGAGGGTCAGGCCGCTTACCGTCTCCGGCGTGTTGATAACCCCCATGACGCGGCCGCCGTAGTTGAGCTGGTAGATCTTGCCGGGGCCCTCACAATCGCAGGAAACGTAGAGGAACACGTCCGGCGTCTTCTCCTGCGTCGTCGGCGGCGGCAACGCCACCGGCGGCCGGTACGGCTTGGCAGGATACGGTCCAGGCCCCGGTCCAGGTCCAGGTCCGGGCCCCGGTCCAGGTCCAGGCCCCGGTCCAGGTCCAGGTCCAGGCCCCGGTCCGGGCCCGGGTGCCGGTGCCGGTTTGGGGCCGGGAGCCGGTGCAGGCAACGGCTTGGGACGCGGCTTGAACACGTGCTTGACTTCCGGCTTGACGCGGATAACGTTCGGCTCAACCTTAATCGTATCCGGCTTGACAACGATTTTATCCGGAGCAGTCCTTGGCAGCATCGCGATCTGGTCCGGAGATCTTTCGATCGGGGCCACCACGGGGCCGGGACGCATTGGGGCAATCACCGGAGCAATCACAGGCGCGGTCACCGTCTGCGACCGGGGAACAACCCGAGGTGCAACCTTCGCGGTCACGGGCTGCTGTTCCACCGGCTTAAACAGCGGAAACTTGTGACCGTTGCCCTCAAGGTACAGGCCGGCCAGGCTCGACCAGTCGCCCTTGAAGATCATCTGGGATCCGTCTTTCTGGTAGCCAAAAAGCTCCCCCACAACCTCGCCCTTCGTGTTGACCACACGGAACTTGTAGGTCTTTCGCTTGTCGGCAGGAATGCTGAACTTCACCGAGATTTGCAGGTACTTCGGCTGGCCGGCTGCCGGAGCCGCCGCATCCGCCTTTGGGGGCTGGTGGAGTTTGGCCGTACCAAGGACCTGCCACGGCACCTGTTGGGCAACTGCCGGTTGCACGAGCAGACCGGAAGCGACGAGGACAACCGCCGCAATAATCATAAGAAACACCCCGATTCGCATTTCTACACCTCCCTCGCAGACTGTCGAGTTATTAGAATTGTAACAGAGGAAAATAGCAAATAGCGGCTAGAGTTGAGCAAAGCAGCGCGGGACGGTACCGTCCCACCCGGGGCCGCTCTACTCAACTCCAGCCGTCCATTATGCCGGAACCGTTAGTTCGTTCTGTTTAGTAAGTGCTCTTATAGTTGTTCGGCGAATTTCCGTCCCAGAACATCCGCGGGCCGACGACGAAGTCGGTCATCGTCTCCTTCTTCCACGGGAACAGGCTGCGGATGTCGTCCGATTCATCGTTATACATGAACAGCCAGGGCTCGCCGACCGCCTTGTCGTTGTCGCGTCCCGCGACGCACAACGAACCGCAAGGCGAGAACGACAGCAGGCCGTTGCGGTACAGGCTCTTACCCGGCGGAAGCCGCAACTTCCGCTCGAGCGTGTCGCCCTCGAAGACGTAGATCTGGTTCGGCTTCTGGGTGGCCGCCCACTTCAGCGACTTCGGATCGGCCGCCACGCCGCCGGGACCCGGCAGAAGCGGCTTCGAACGAGCCGACTGATCGTCGCCCGAGAAGCGGAAGATACCCTGATCGCCGTTCGTCCCGAGGATCACGTGCTTGTCGTTCGTGATCGCAACCGACATGTCCTGGGCCGTCCACTTCTGGCCTTCGAACCGCTCGTAAACCTTCGGCTTCGTACCGCCGGTCGTCGTTGCCATCAGAACGTCGGCGATATTGTCGGCCACGATAACCGAGTCCGACCCGCCGCCGATCGCAACATCCGTCGGATGAACCAGATCCTTGTTCTTCTCCATCAGGACCGCCGTCTTACCCCGGTCGTCGATCCGCATGATCTTGCCGCCTTCACGAGGCAGCGCCAAGACCAAACCGTTGTCGCGGTGCAGCGCCATGCCGGTCGGAGTCGACGGCAGATTGACCCAGCCGAGGACCCGGCTGTGCTCGTTCACCTGGTACACCTTGCCGGGCGTACCTGCGTCGGCATCACCAGTCGAAACGTAGAGCACGAAGGCAGCGGCCTTCGGCGGCTTGATACCCTCGATCTTCGGGCCGTTGTAGCCCTCACGGCCGGGGCCGCCGGGACCGGGACCACCGGGGCCGGGACCCGTTCCAGGACCACCAGGACCGGGACCGCCGGGACCGGGACCACCAGGGCCGGTTCCAGGACCACCAGGACCGGGACCGCCGGGGCCGGTTCCAGGACCGGGAGCCATACCAGGGGCCTTGGCCATTGCTTCGCCGGGCGAGTCCTTGCCACACGGGCAAGGCTCGCCGGGGCTTCCAGCGGCAGGCGCTTGACCGGGAGCGGGCCCCGCGCCGGGGGCCTTGGCCATTGCTTCGCCGGGACTTCCAGCGGGTGCTTGACCGGGAGCCGGCGCCTCGCCTGGAGGGGCTTCACCCGGAGGAGGTCCGGGACCTGCACCAGGACCAAGCGCTAAGGCCTCGCCCGGAGGACTGCCGATATCGCAGCAGCACGGGCACTTGCCTGTGTTATTACACTTTCCGCACCCCTCGCCTTTGCAGTGCGGACATACCTTCGTCCCTTTGCACATCTTGCAGTCTTCCGGTGCAACCTTGCCGGGTTCGGCAGCCGGGGCTTCACCTTCGCCTTCCCCTTCGCCCGGAGAAGCAGCCGGAGCCTCAGCGGGGCTGCCCTCACACGGACAACCCTCACCGGGAGCTGCCGCAGCGCCCGCACCAGGACCGCCCGCACCGGGGCCGCCGCCGCCAACGGCAACACCACCGTCGTCAACGACAACGTCAGTACCACCATCAACAACGACATCCGTTCCGCCGCCCTCGTGGATAACCACTTTGTCACGGCCGCCATCGCGGACGACCACCGTATCACGGCCGCCATCGCGGACAACCACCGTGTCGTGGTCGTCAATAACGCGAACGCCGCGGTCACGAATCACCACGTCATCGCGGTCGTCGATGACACGAACGCCGCGGTCGCGGATTACTACGTCGTCGCGGTCGTCAATAACGCGGACACCACGGTCACGAATCACCACGTCATCGCGGTTGTCGATCACACGTGTGCCGCCATAGACCCGCCGTTCCGGGGCTCTTACAACCGGCGGCACGTAAGTCGGCCGGCGTACAACTGCAGGTGCCGGAGCAACTGGTCGGATCGGCGTATGGACGACCTTCGACTCAACCACCCGCGTGTCGAACAGCGGCTGGCGGTGGCCGTTGGCGTCGAGATAGAGTCCTGCAAGGCCGGGCTGCCAATTGCCCTCGAAGATCAGCAGGTTGTCCTTGAAGCCGAACAACTCGCCGACCGTCTCGCCCCGCACGTTGGTCACACGGAAATTGTGCTGTTTCCGTTGGTTGGCCGGGACATTGAAGTTGACGTTAACATGCAAGTACTTCTGGGGCCCGGTTGGGGTTTCGGCCGCCGCAGTACCCGCCCGCGCACTGTTGAGCGTAACTGCCGTATTGACCTTCCAGGGCGACGAATCCTGCCCAACCGCTGGCTGCGTTGCTAGCACGACGCATCCGACAAGGAAGATCGCACCCATGAGTAACACGCCATTTTTCATTGTTCCACTCCTTCTTAGACTAGTTTTCGGAAAACTGTGGAAAAAGGCTGCCGGCCGCCCGGCACTGCCCAAAATAGTGTATCAAAAGGGGGACCAGACTGCAATAACCCGCTCGAAACCTAACATCCCATTTCTCATTCTAGCAAGAACTTGAATGGCAGGGACCACCTATGTTTCCAGTCACGGGTCCGTTCTACAATTATCCCCCTCAAATTCGGGTGTTTTTGTCAGAATTATTGCTGATAGAGACCTAATAGCCTCGAAACAAGGAGCTTCCAGGAAATCTGGGTGGCTTAGATAAAATGCACACAGTCCTTCTCCGGCCATATCTACCCTCTACCAATACGAACGCAGGCGTTTGACACCAATTTCGAAAAAATTCCTCGGCACGGATTTAGGAGTTTCGTCGCCGAAAAATAACTCTTTAGGGGGGGGTAGGCAAATGTTATTTCATGCTGTAGGGGTCTGTTCCCAAATGATGAAGGTGTCCGGGAATTGCAGACCGAAATCACTGTAGGGGAACGGCCTCTGTGCCGTTCCTTTTGGGCAACGATCCATCTGCGGAACGCCACAGAGGGCGTTCCCTACAGGGTCGAATTCCCGGACGGCCTCAAATAGATGCGTTTTCCGCCCCAGTCTGTGGGGGGGCGGTGTATTTCGACCGCCTCTCTGCTATACTCCCTGGCGGTTCAGCTCGAAGTCCTTATTTTCGCTCGTTACTGGAGAAAAACGATGAAGCTAGTCAAGCAATTTTGGGGGTGGTGTGTCTTCCTCATCACCATGGCGGTCGTTGGGGTCGTTTGCTACATAGGGTTTAGCTTTACCAAGGGTAAAGTGGATGAGGAAATGGATCGGAAGAAGTTGGTGGAAGTCAAGGCCCAGGTACACAGAAGGGTGACGAAGAAGGACAAGCAAGACAAGTCACTACCGGCTAAGTGGACCGAGGTCGTGCTCCCCAACGGCAGAAAGCATGCAGTTGAAGGCGACCTTGGTGTCCCGGGAGAATGGATTACAGTGAAGGTCCCGAAGTACCTAACGCTGGACGACGATGGCACCAAGAGCGACGTGGAAAAGGAGGAAGCGGAGGAGAAAGCTCGCGAAGAACGGAAGAAGAAACGATAGCAGGCGGCGGCTTCGCAGCGGGCGTCCGGCTCTACGGATGTTCGCCCGGCTGCGGCGTTGCCCCAGCAGCGACGTCCTCCCGCCACGCTTCGATCGCGTCGGTCATTTTCTTGACCCGCTCGGGATGTTTCTCGGCGAGGTTCGTCGTCTCGCCGATATCGTCTTCGAGATTGAAGAGTTGAGGCCCCTTGCACTCCCTCGCGCCGACCAAGAGTTTCCACGGCCCGTCGCGCATCGCCGCGCTCTTGCCGGCGCCCCAGAACAGCGGGCGTGGCCGGAGCTTCTTTCCCTTGGTCAGAAGCGGCGCCAGGCTGACTCCGTCAAGCTTGCGCTCGTTGGGCACGTTTGCCCCGGCCAGCTCCAGCATGGTGGGCATCATATCGAGACTAATGGCGAGTTGATCGCAGACGGCGCCGGGTTCAATCCTTCCCGGCCAGTAGGCGATGGCCGGCTCGCGATGCCCGCCTTCCCACAGGCTTCCCTTGAAGCCTCGGAGCGGTCTATTGGAGCCGCGCGGCGTGCCGCCGTTGTCGGAGAAAAAGAAAACGAGCGTCTTCCCGGCCAGGTCGAGGCGTTTCAGCACGGCGACAATATCGCCGACGCCCTTGTCCATTTCCTGAGTCATTTCGCGGTACGCCCGCCCAACGTCGACTTTGCCCCCGCGGACCTTCTTCGGCCCGCGAATCGGCGGATCGCCGGGGCCCTGATAGGGCGAATGGACCGCCTCGTGGGCAACATAAACGCAGAACGGCCGGTCCTTGTTCTCCTCGATGAACTTCACCGCGTGCTTCGTAATCAAGTGCGTGCTGTAGCCCTCCTCCTGAACGTGTTCGAGCCCTTCCCACCAGTCGTAGATCCCCACGCGGTCGTAGTGCGAGATGTAGTCGATGTTCCCGCTGACGTAGCCGCGGAAGCGGTCGAAACCGTGGTGCATCGGATTGAACTTCTTGTGGTAGCCGAGGTGCCACTTGCCGAAAATCGCACACGTGTAGCCGGCCTCCTCGAGACATTCGGCAAACGTGACTTCCGTGGGATACAGGCCCGTATGATGGACGGGCTTCTTGGGGTCGGCGTTGATGACGCCGGGGATGCCGGCCCGCTGCTGGTAGCGCCCCGTGAGCAACCCGGCCCGCGTCGGGCTGCACACGCACCCGCTCGAATGGAAGTCGGTGAACCGCATCCCCTTGGCGGCCATAGCATCGAGATGCGGCGTTTTGAACTTCTCGTTCCCGTAACAGCTCAGGTCGCCGTAGCCGAGATCGTCGGCCATAATCACGACGAGATTCGGCCGCGATTTCGGTTCTCCCATGGCAGCCGGGACGGAACACATTTGCAGAAACCCGACGGCAACCGAGACGGCGACAATTCTATATGCCCCGCGGCGGTAAAGCTTGAACATCGTTGCACCCTTTAGAAGTTCGTTTTGGTAACTTGCACTCATATATATCGTTTACCAGCCCCGAAGTCAACTTCCCGGACTGTAAAAGCTCTACGAAAGAAGCGGGCTGCGGGAACCCCGGGCCGCGCGGCACGTCCGCGAGGAGTTTGCCGGCGGGTTCATCGAGGGAACCATTCAGTGGAAGGGCACGGGAAACGTCCATGCCATCCATCCCTATATGGGCGCCTACACAACGATGGCCGACCTCGTGCGGGGCCGGCACGAGCAGGTCGTCGAAGACTTCTACTGGTACCTGCTGCACTCGACGGCCGCCCACGCGTTTCCCGAAGGCATCTACTACAAGAAACGCATGGCCTGGAATCATACGATCCCGCACGTTACCGGTGCGTGCAACTATGCGATCATGCTTCGCCACATGTTGGTCCATGAAGCCGGCGATGAATTGCACTTGCTAAGCGCAGTGCCCGACTGGTGGCTGGACGACGGCGAGCACATCCGCGTCGAACGTCTGCCTACACACTTTGGCGAGATGAATCTGACCGTCCGTGGAACGGCCAAGGGCGTCGAAGTCGATCTGGATCCGCCGAAACGAACCCCGCCGAAGCGGATCATCCTTAGCCTGCCGAAGTCACGGCCGGTGGCCGGCACGCTCCAGCGCGTTGAAGTCGTGCAGCGGCCGGACCAGCAGCAGCGGTGGGACTTCCCGGCGGTGTTGGCTTTGTACAAAGCGACGGCCGACTGGCTCAAGCCCGATGCGGCGAGCCTGACCACGGGCAAGCCGGCCACGTGTTCCCATGCCCTGGGTCCTTACCCTGCCCGGCTGGCCAACGACGGTTTCGCCGGTTCGACCGATTCCTATTGGGCTACCGATATCGCGAAGCACAAAACTGTCCCCGCCTGGTGGCAGGTCGACCTGGAAAGACCTGCGACGGTTGGCCGGGTCGTGGTCGTCGGCTATTACGGCGATGAGCGTTATTACGGTTTCACGGTGGAAACATCGCTCGACGGCAAGACGTGGGACATGGCGGCCGATCGGCGCGACAACAAGGATCTCTCCACCGCAAAAGGTTACACGTGCCGGTTCGACCCGCGCCGGGTCCGTTACATCCGCGTCACGCAGACGGCCAACTCGGCCAATACCGGACGGCACCTGGTGGAGGTCATGGCGCACAAGGAATGAGCGGCCGCGGGTCGGATCACTTTCGCTTCTTCCACTGGTCCCCTTGCGAAAACCCGGGGCATACTCCAACTCTCAGCCTTGCCGGTCCCGAGTGGCGGCGATATACTACACTTGCCATCAATGGACCCGCGGGTGCGAGCACGTACAACCACCCGGTCCACTCTCACTCCAAACGCGGGATTCGCGACTGTGTCCGATCAGATTTTATCGCCCGAGTTGGACCGTTACGTCCGGCAGGTGCAATATCCGCCGCTGGGAGCAGAGGGGCAGCGCCGCCTGGTTGACAGCCGGGTGCTGGTGTGCGGGTGCGGGGGCTTGGGAAGCGTGCTGGCCCACACGATGGTCCGCGCCGGCGTGGGCCGGGTGCGGATCGTCGACCGCGATTTCGTCGAAATGAACAACCTCCAGAGGCAAATCCTCTACGACGAGGAGGACGTCGCTTCGCGGTTGCCCAAGGTGGTCGCCGCGGCCGAGAAGCTTCGCCGGATCAACTCCCAGGTCGAGATCGAGCCGATCGTGGCCGACGCCGACCACACGAACATCGAGGAGCTTACCCGGGGCGTCGATATGATCGTCGACGGGACCGATAACTTCGAGACCCGGTTCCTGTTGAACGACATCGCGGTGCGCGACGGCATCCCCTGGGTTTACGGCGGCTGCGTGGGTGCGGAGGGGCAGACGATGACGATTCTTCCGGGCGAAACGCCCTGCCTGAGGTGCCTGATGCCCGAGTGCCCCCCGCCCGGCACGACGCCCACTTGCGAGACGGCGGGGATCGTAGCGCCGGTGATCGGCGTCATTGCTTCGATCGAGGCGGTCGAGGCCCTGAAGATTCTCAGCGGCAATCGCCGGAGCATCTCTCGCAGTCTGACCGTTGTCGAGCTTTGGGACAACCGTGTGCGCCAAGTCGACGTGACGACGCTGCACGAGCAGGTCGACTGCCCCGCCTGCAAGCACGGCGACTACGCCTGGCTGTCGGGAAAACAAGGGGGCCGCACGCCCCGCGCTCCGTAAGGTCGTCGCGTAAGTGCCGTAATGATCGGTGTTTACGGCACGGCGGCCTCTCGGCGTGCTGTTCTCGCGACCGCCGACTTTCCGGGGTGGCCTAAAAAAGCCCTTGACACGGGCGGCGAAATATGATATACTGGTGTTCAGTTCTGCGCGGGGGGCGCGCGGGGGGGTGCGCCGCGCGTAGTGTTTCGTCGAAAGGGGTGCGCCAGTTACCCCCTTTTGCCGCACCCCTACTCGTGGCGCACCCCGACCGACGGGTGGAAACCTGCCCGGCCCCTTGCAAGCCGGCGCGGCATAGCCCATAATACCGGCGTTCATCAGGGGGGCAGGAAAATCCCGCGAGGGCCCGTACCATGCCGCCGCCGGCCATCGTCGCCGAACTCGTCGAGAGGTTCGACGATCATTTGGACCAATACCGCTCGGGCGGCTACAACGAGGCCCAGCTCCGCCAGGAGTTTTTGAACCCGTTGCTGGAAGCCCTGGGCTGGGACGTCTACAACAAGCACAACTACGCCGAGGCCTACAAGGAGGTGATCCACGAGGCGTCGATCAAGATGGGCGGGCGGACGAAGGCCCCCGACTACGCGCTGCGCGCCGGCGGCGGCGTGACCAGCCTCTTCGTCGAGGCCAAAAAGCCGTCGGTCGATATCCGTGGCGAGCCGGCCACCGCCTACCAATTGCGCCGCTACGCCTGGAGTGCCAAGCTGCCGGTCAGCGTCCTCACGGACTTCGAGGAGTTCGCCGTCTACGACTGCCGCGTCCGGCCGATCAAGACCGACCGGGCGTCGACCGCCCGGATCATCTACCACACGTACGACCAGTACGAGCAGCGTTGGGACGAGATCTACGGTCTGTTCTCGCCCGAGGCGATCCGCCACGGGGCGCTCGACAAGTTCATCGCGGGCAAGAAGATCAAGAAGGGGACCGAGGAGGTCGACGACGCCTTCTTAGACGAGATCGAGAGCTGGCGGACGCTGCTTGCCCGGAACATGGCCCTGCGCAACAAAGACCTCTCGCAGCGCGATCTCAACTTCGCGGTGCAGCGGACGATCGACCGGATCATCTTCCTGCGGATTTGCGAAGACCGGGGTATCGAGCCTTACGGCCGGCTGGGCGATTGCGCCAACGGCCCGGACATCTACCGCCGCTTGGCCCAGTTGTTCCAGGGGGCCGACGACCGCTACAACTCGGGCCTGTTCCATTTCCAGCCGGAGCGGGACCGCCCGGGCGACCCGGACGAATGGACGCTTGGGCTTTCGATCGACGACGGGCCGCTACGGACGATCATCCGCCACCTCTACTACCCGGACAGCCCGTACGAGTTTGCCGTCCTGCCGGCCGAAATCCTCGGCCACGTCTACGAGCAGTTCCTCGGCAAGGTGATCCGGCTGACGAAGGGCCACCAGGCGAAGGTCGAGGAGAAGCCGGAGGTCAAAAAGGCCGGCGGCGTTTATTATACGCCCAAGTATATTGTCGATTACATCGTGCAGAATACGGTCGGGAAGTTGTTGGGGGGTGAGAGGGCAGAGGGCAGAGGGCAGAGGGCAGTGGAGAAAGCGGAAAGCGGAAAGCAGAAAGGGGAAGACCGTTTAGCCGCCGCCGGCACGGCGGCGAGCGCTTCGCGCGACAAAGCGGAAAGCAGAAAGCAGAAAGCTAAGGGGATGACGCCGGGGCAGGCGGCGAAGCTGCGGATTTTGGACCCGGCCTGCGGCAGCGGGTCGTTCCTGATCGGGGCGTACCAGTATCTCTTGGACTGGCACCGCGACTGGTACACGCGCCACGAGCCCGAAAAGCACGCGAAGGGCCGCACGCCGAAGCTCTACCGCTCGGGTGCCACTGGTGCCACTGCCGGCTCGTCCGGCAGTGCCCAGCGGAGTCGCTCGAACAACACTGCTGGACAAGCCGGCAGTGCCACCCCGTCGGGCGACTGGCGGCTCACCACGGCCGAAAAGAAGCGGATTCTCCTGAACAACATCTACGGCGTCGACATCGACTCGCAGGCGGTCGAGGTCACGAAGCTCTCGCTCCTGCTGAAAGTCCTCGAAGGCGAATCGCAGGAGACGCTGTCGAACCAGCTCAGGCTGTTCCACGAACGGGCTTTGCCCGACCTGTCGACGAACATCAAGTGCGGCAACTCGCTGATCGGCAGCGATTTCTACAAAGACAAGCAGCAGACCCTCTTCGACGAGGACGAACTCTACCGGATCAACGCGTTCGATTGGGAAAACGAGTTCCCCGACATTTTCAAGGGCAAAAACCCCGGCTTCGACGCGGTGATTGGGAACCCGCCGTATTTGTTCATCACCGAAGTACCACAGGACATGCGGGAATACTATCAACAACGGTATGAGGGTGTGTCGTATCGTTTTGATCTCTATGGAGCGTTTATCGAGAGATCGGCGGTCTCGTTGCTCAATGATTCTGGCGTATTCGGATTCATTATCCCTCACACGCTGCTTAGTAATGATTCCTTCCGTGGGTTGCGCGCCTTGCTGACAACAAGGACGACCATCTACCAAGTAGTGGATTTTGGGCCGGGAGTGTTTCGGAACGCAAAAAACGAAACAATGTTGTTGTTCTTTGTAAATCGTAAACCCGCAGTCGAGGCCCGAGTGGAAATAAGGGGAACCTCACCAAAAACGTTCCCTTCAGATTGCGAACGATTTGCTGCAACCCAAGTAGCATGGGCCAAAAAAGACGGTTCCCCATGGTTGGTACATGTTTCCGAAGAGAAACTGACTGCAGTTAAACGCTTGGCTAGTGCTTCTCATTGTCTGGGTGACTTCTGTACCGCTAATCAGGGACTCCGTACAGGGAACAACAAGAAATACCTTGCAGACGAACCTCGCGGTGGTACTTGGAAACACGCGGCTGGGGGAAAGCACGTCGGAAGATACATGCCCCTTCGGAAAGAGGTTTTTGTGAGGTATGAGCGGGACTTGCTCGACGCACCACGGAGAGAGGAAATCTTCATTTCACCGGAGAAAATCGTTGTCCAAGAGGTTCGCAACATAAGCCTGGAGCGACGGATCGTAGCGACGCTCGACACTGAGAAAACGTATTGCCTACAGTCGACAAACGTCATCAACATAAAGGAGCCCGCGAACGTCGACATCCGGTACGTGCTCGGAGTTCTAAATAGTAATGCGGCTAACTTCTACTTCCGATGCTCCTTTCCCGGGAATAACCACATCCCTTCAAACCAATTACTCCGGATTCCTGTCCCAGAACCGCAAGGTTCCGACGCGGCTGCACAGATGGTCGAGTTAGTCGATCGGATGCTTTCGTTGCACAAGGGTCTTTCGGAGGCAAAGACCTCGCACGACAAGGAGGTGCTGAAGCGTCAGATCGACGCGACCGACTGCCAGATCGACCGGCTCGTCTACGAACTGTACGAGTTGACCGACGAGGAAATCGCGATTGTGGAAAAGGCAACGACAGAGCAAACCTAATCGCAAGGTGCGGAAATGTGTGCAAAGAAGAGTACCCCACGTCAAACGGCGAATACGTCCGCAAATAACGCAGCCGTTGTATTTCAGGCGTCATTGAATCATTGGTTTCATCAAGATAACGCAATATGGAGAGTTGCCAGTTGGATGATTCCGATCGAGGCAGGAGTTCTCATCGGGGTTTTCGCGCAACCGGGTTGGCCAGCACTCGGTGTTATCATCTTCGGGACGACTTTGCTGTACTTCATTGCGATGTACACTTACAAGGCAACGAGAGACATCGGTGTCAACCTCGAGCTTTTCGACACGGCAAAAGGACATCTTCTCGAAGAGATGGGCAAGAGAGGCCTTTTGGAATCCGTCCCCGCCGACAAGAGAAAGCATCTCTTCCGGCTTGGCGCCGATGCTCGCTGGTGGCAGAGAGGATTCTTCAATCTGAAATGTGCTTTCGCAGTGATTCTCGCGGCGAATTTCCTTCTGTTTGTGATTGAACTCTCCCGAATCAGCATTTACGGACGTTTTGCGTTGCTCATAGCCGCGACTGCGGCTCTTGCAGCCGTGTACTTGATCCACAAGTCTGGTTGGACAGTGTTCGTCGTAATATCAATCGTTCTGGCTGGGCTGTTGGGTGCCATTCCCCTGGCATGTTATCTTCTGCTAAACGTCGACTCGGACGCATACCAGCTTGCCAGAGTCGTGGCCGTCTCGCTTACTACGGGAATCGCCGCCATTGCCGCTGCACTCGCACTGCTACAGTACCATCGAAACTCCCAGGAAACACGGATAGAACGCAGCATGACGTTCTGGCGTCGCTCGAATTCGGACGAGTTTAGGCACAATCTCGGGAAGTTCATCGATCTCTGGGCCAAATCCGAACGGAAAAAAACGGATACCGATTTCAAGAAACTAGCCAAGAGCAATACGAAGAAAGACCGACCAACAAAACTTGCAGTAGAGTACCTTTTGGATTTCTATGACGAAGCGTGTACGGGCGTCTTGTTGGGGGCTTGCGACGAGAAAGCCATGTTCTATTACTTGGGTCCACTCATACTTCTCCATCAAGAAAAACTGAACGAATTCATCGGCGCGTGGCGAGAACGGTACGATCGCCACGAGAAGTGGGACGGTCTGACTGCTTTGGCCCAGCAATGGCGAACACGACGACTTGCGCTCAAGAACACATGGGAACATCTGCTGTCGTAGGCGTATCGGTTTTGCTTTCGTTGCACAAGCGTCTTTCGGAGGCAAAGACCTCGCACGACAAGGAGGTGCTGAAGCGTCAGATCGACGCCACCGACCGCCAGATCGACCGGCTCGTCTACGAACTCTACGACCTGACCGGCGAGGAAATCGCGATCGTTGAAGAAGCGACGAACTTTTGACCATCGTAACCGCCAACCTCAACCCACAGGGAGGACTTGAAATGCCAGACCCACCACAACAACCACCACAACAACCACCCAAGCCAACCCCGCCACCGCCTAAAGAGCCGTATCGCAAGGAGGAGCCACGGCATATTCCGGGTAAATCACCAGACTCTCCGTACCCGTCACCACCATCTCCACCGCCTAAGAAATAGGTTACTTGCGAGATTGGCGCTTCTTCTGGGCAGCTTCCACTGTGCGGATACCGGGACCATATAGAGCTTCTATTTGATCACCATAGCATCGTTTCAGCAGGCTGCCCCAAGGAGCAGGCTCAACGGCTAAGACACATACCTTCGTTTCCAGCAAGTTGCGTAGCCGATCCATCATCCATTGCGGCACATTCGGGCCTTTGTGCGCTTCTGCTTGTAGCAGAACGCTTTCCCCGTTCAGTCGGATATCTGACCAACGGCGCAGTAGATCAGAATAGAACCGCGCAAACGTGCCGGTCGGAATGATGTTCAACGCAATTGCTAAAACAAGTGCAGTTAGGTTGATCCAAATAGTGCCCGACCACACTACACCGATAGCTGCAACGAGTCCCACAGCGACACGAATAGCTCGGTCCGCAGCATCAAACCGCCATCCGAGCGTAGAGCAGTATCGCATAGACATCGATGCTTGGAACACGAGATCGTTCACCGCCTGCCTGAATTGAGTCTTGTTCATATGTACTACCTCCAGCAATCTATTATACTATGAATTACCCGGAGGAAGTAGACAAGCAGAGCGAAACGGCTCTCGGAGGCGAAGACCTCGCACGACAAGGAGGTGCTGAGGAATAGCGAATAGCGAATGAAGAATAGCGAATGACGAATGGGGTTGCACGTTAGTCCGATTCATCGGGCTTTCCGCCGGAGGCGTTCTTAGGCCCGGCGTTCACGCCGGGTTGGCGGGGCGGTTGGCGTGGTACCCCTTCTATCCGTTTGGTTGGACGCCCGTTGACGGGCGTTCTCGGTGTGGGGCTTCAGCCGTGTTGCGGATGGGCCGAGGCCCGACGTGCCGAGAAGCCCCGTGAACGGGGCTGGGGGTTGTAGGGTCCGCGCGACCCGGCGTAAACGCCGGGCCTAATACCGGCCGGCGCCGGAAACGGGCGTAAGCGCCCGTCGTGGTTGCACAAGCATCTTTCGGCGGCGAAGACCTCGTACGACGGGCTTCCAAGCCCGTCGGTTCTACCGAAACCGGGGTATTTCGACGGGCTTGGAAGCCCGTCGTACAACAGGGCGGTGCTGAAGCGTCAGATCGACGCCACCGACCGCCAGATCGACCGGCTCGTGTACGAACTGTATGAGTTGACGGCCGAGGAGATCGCGATTGTGGAAGGGGCGACGGGAGGATGAGGAATCCCCACCGGCCCTGAGCCGGTGGGCGGCGAAGACCTCGTACGACGGGCTTCCAAGCCCGTCGTACAACAGGGCGGTGCTGAAGCGTCAGATCGACGCCACCGACCGC
>CAZJRB010000044.1:0-35220 GCA_964547995.1 uncultured Planctomycetaceae bacterium
GTGCCCGAAGATCAAGTCGCTTCCCAGATTGTCAAGACGCTTCAACGTCTGAACCCAACGTGCAACATCGTCGTTCGCTGTCGTTACGAGGCTAACACGCCCGCATTGAAAAAGGCAGGGGCGTCTGCCGTGGTTAGCGAGGAAGCAGAGGCATCGGTAGCCTTACTGCGATTGCTCAAAAGCATGGACTACCATTAGGCGGAAGATTCTCCGGCGCCGTTCGTCTGGCCGAGGTTGCACGCGGCGCCAAGAAGACGTGGGAACCCCAGCCGTACGCAACGCTGAACATCGACAAGTACCTGTTCGATCCGGGCTACGATCACAAACGAGAGAAACGTTATCCCGTTGGGGCAGTAAGTTTCGACCGGGCCCACGGGATCTTGTATATCATGGAACGGCGAGCCGACGAGGACAAGAGCCTGATTCACGTTTTCAAGATCGGGAGCTGAACCCGGCCCGAGATGAAATGTAGCAGCCGTCCGCAGTTTTGCGGAGGGCGTTCTTGCAACCCGGCCGTCTTCCGCGATTGCCGTCCACTGATAGAGGTTTCAGGCTCCCTGAGAGGGTTTTATCCATAGAGTCCGGCCCTTCGCTGCGCATTGTTAAGTTCCCTACTTGACATCTCCGGGAGTTGCCTCCAGAATATATTGTGCTAGAGACTCGGCTGACTCGACGAACCCGATCCTTGATGAGGTGTCCCATGAATAGGAAAGGCCATTTTTTGATCGTTCTCCTGGCGTTTTCGGGGGTGCAGTGCGGAAGAGACGAGGCGCCGCCGGTTGGCGAGAAGCACGTTCACTCCGGATCTTCGCCGGCAACGAATGTCGTGCAGTTGCCGGCCGCCGCTCAAGAGCTTGCGGGAATTGAGGTGCAGCAGGCGAAATCCCGGGAGTGCAAGTCCGTGCTCAAAGCGATGGGAAAGATGCTGGCGCCCCCGCCGCAAACGGCGATCGTGGCCCATGCGTTTCCCGCCAGGGTGGCCCGGATTCACGTCAAGATCGGCGACCGGGTGGAGAAGGATCAGCCTTTGGTTACCCTGGAGAGCTACGAAGTCGGCACCGCGAAGACCGACTTCTACAAGGCGATTGCCGACTGCGAGTTGGCGAAGGTCACGTTCGACCGCGAGAAACGGTTGTTGGAGACCGGGATCGGCGTGAAGAAAAACTTCCTGGCCGCAGAGGGACAATACAAAATCGCCGAAGCAAACCGGGAGGCCGCCCATAAAAAACTGCACGTCCTCGGGTTCACCGAAGAGCAGGTGCAAGAGGTCATCGACACCCACCAGATCAGCCCGACCATTACTCTGTACGCTCCGATTGCCGGCAAGGTAATCTCCCACGTGGCGGTCCTGGGGGACCTGGTCGATGAATCGACCGAGATACTCACGATCATCGACCCGACAATGCTGTGGGTCGACGCTGAGATCTATGAAAAGGACATCGCGAAGATCAGGATCGGGCAAGACGTTAAAGTCCGAGTCCCGGCCTATCCGGGCGAAGAGTTTCCGGGCAAGGTCATCTATATCGGCGATGTCGTGGCGGAGGCAACACGCACGATCACCGTCCGGGCGGAGGTCGCGAACGACGACTGCCGGTTGAAGCCCGGCATGTTCGCCGACGTCGATATCTTCTTGAACGGAAATCGCAAGATGCTGGTCGTGCCGGCGGCGGCGATCTTGGAGGAAAGCCATAAGGAGGGCCATCGCAAGATTGTCTTCGTCAAGGAAAAGGACCACTTCGTGTGCCGTGAAATCGAGACCGGGGCTCCCGAGGGAGATTGCCGTCAAATCACAAAGGGGTTGAAGGCCGGCGAAGAAGTCGTGGTCAGCGGGAACCACCAGTTGATGTCCAAGCTGAAGGAAGAGATACTACATCAGGCCCATGACATGCACTAAGGAGTCGCTCAGAAACAACCTCGGCAATCTTGGATGGCGATTACTATAAAGCTGCGGCCGGTGGTCGCGCCGCATTACCGGCCGTAGTGGTCTTGGGTGACGCTTGGCGCGACCACCGGTCGCAGCTTTATAAGGGAAATGCCGAAGTTGTTTCTGAGCGGCCCCTAAAGCTGAAACGGGGAGAGAAAAATGCTCATTCGTGCAATCATTGATCTGGCACTGCGCAACCGCGTTCTCGTGCTCCTGCTGACCGTCCTGACTTTCGTGGTCGGCGCGATCGCGCTGCTGCGGATGCCCAAGGACATCTATCCCGATCTGAACGCGCCCCTGGTCAATATCATCACCACTTGTCCGGGAATGGCCTCCGAAGACGTCGAACGCTTGATCACCTTTCCCCTGGAAAGCCTGATGAACGGCAGTCCTCACGTGACCCGGGTCCGCTCGGAGTCGACCACGGGTGAATCGGTCGTCACGGTCGAGTTCGACTGGGGGGTGGACATCTATACGGCGCGCCAGATTGTCGCCGGAAAACTCGACATCATGGCGGAGCAGCTTCCCGCGGGGGCGTCCGAGCCGGTCATGGGGCCCGTCTCCTCGCGCATGGGAGAAATCTTCGAGTTTGCCGTCGTCGGCGAAGGGGTCGACCCGATGGAACTCCGCAGCGTTGCCGACTGGACCATCCGCTACCGGCTGCTGGGGGTCGAGGGAGTGTCGTTTGTGGTCAACCTCGGTGGATTCGTGCAGCAGTATCAGGTATTTCTCAAGCCCGAGATGCTCCACCACTACGGAATCACCGTCGCCGAAGTCAAAGAGGCCATCGAAAAGAGCAACCGCAACTTCTCCGGAGGGATTGTCACCAAGAAGAACCAGGAATTCCTGATCAAGGGGATGGGGAGAATCGAGTCGGTCGAACACATCGAGAACACGGTGATCACCTCGCGGAACGATATACCCGTCTTTGTCAAGGACGTCGCGAAAGTCAAGATTGGGGGTCAGTTTCCCAGGGGGAACGCCGGTTTTAACGGCGAGGAAGCCGTTTCGGTGGTCGTTCAGAAACAGTATGGCGGCGACACCCTGAAAACCATCAACAACGTCAAGGCGTTTCTTTCAGAGATCGCGAAGGACATCCCCGGGAAGGTCCGCATTGTCGAGTACTACGACCCGTCCGTGCTCATCGAGGGCGCGCTGAAGCACGTGGGGATCTCGATGGTGTTGGGCGGCGGGCTGGTGCTGCTGGTCATTCTGCTTTTCCTTGGCAACGTGCGGGCTTCCTTGATTGCCGCCTTTGCCATTCCCACTTCCATCTTCTTCTCGCTGGCGCTGATGCACTTGGGCAACGTCTCGCTGACGGTGATGGCGCTGGGCGGGCTGGCGATCGGCATCGGAGAGGTTGCCGGCGGCTCGGTCATCATGGTGGAGAGCATCTACAAACGCTTCGAAACCGGGGAAGCCGGCGCCTCGCCGCTGCAACTGGCCGCCATGGGCGCCAAGGAGGTCGGCCCCTATCTGACTCCCGCCAACGTGATCATCGTCCTGGTGTTCCTGCCGCTTCTGACGCTGGAGGGCATCGCCGGCAGGATGTACCGCCCGACCGTATTTGCCGTCTCAGCCGCGCTGCTGGGGTCGTTAATCATCTGTATCACCGTCAACCCGGTGTTGATGTCGTTGTGCATACGAAAGCCACGCGGCCCGGCGAGAGGCAACCGCTTTGTGGAGCTTCTCACGGGCGTTTACGCTGCTACCTTGCAGTGGTCGTTCCGGCACAAGGTGCTGATACTGCTGGCGGTGCTGGCCATCCTCGTAGTCGCCGGAGCGTGTTATCAACGCCTCGGAAGCGAATTCGTCCCGTTCCTGGACGAGGGGTCGATCATTGCCTCGACGGTCATGCTGCCCGAAACGTCGCTCGAGGAATCCGTCCGGATCGGTAAAAAGGTCGAGAAGATATTCCTTTCGTTTCCCGAAGTTGCCTCGGTCTGCCGGACGACCGGGTCGGCCGAGGGATCGGAGCACGTCCATCCCGTCAACCACAGCCACTACATCATCGAGTTGCAGTCGCTGGAGAAGAGGAAGCGGGGATACACCGAACTGACCGATGCGATGCGGGAAGAGCTGGACAAGATGCCCGGCATCGTCTACATCTTTGAACAGCCCATCGCCAACAAAATGGCCGAAATGCTCACGGGTGCAGAAGGCCAGATATCGCTGAAGATCTCCGGGCCGGATCTGAAGGTGCTGGATCGGAAGGCGCGGGAAATCGGCGACGTGATGAGTCGCGTTCCCGGAATTGCCGACCTCCAGATCGAACAGACCACGGGCATCCCCTTGATCCTGATCAAGCTCGACCGGGGAGCCCTGGCCCGCCACGGGGTCCCGGTGGAGGAGGTCGCCGACCTGATTGAAACGGCGCTGAACGGAGTCGAGGTGACCGACGTCACCGAGACCGACCGGATGACCTCGGTGCTGTTGCGGCTTCCGGAGCCCTACCGGCACGAGGTGGAGACGATTCAGGATCTGTTGATCGACACCCCTTCCGGACATCTTGTACCCCTTTCACAGGTTGCCCGGATCGGTCGAAGCGAAGGGCCGCAGACCATCTTCCGCGAAAACCTGATGAGGCGCAAGATCATCCTTTGCAACGTAGTGGGACGGGACATCGGCCGTTTTGTCGAGGAGGCGAAGCAGAAGATCGCCGAGAAAGTCGCACTTCCCCCGGGATACTTCTTTACGTTCGGCGGCCAGTTCGAAAGCCAGCAAAGAACGGTACGTCAACTCATGTGGATGATGCTCGTCGTCTTCCTGGCCGTGCTGGTCGTGTTATTTGCCTCGCTCGGCTCGTTGCGACAGTCGCTGCTGTTGCTGCTGAACATCCCGATGACCCTCTCCGGAGGCATCATCGCTTTGCTCCTGACCGGACAGACCTTGAATGTCTCATCGCTGATCGGCTTCATTGCCCTGTTTGGAATCGCCCTGGAGAACGGTGTGGTCCTGGTCGGAAAGATAAACGACCTCCGCAGCGAAGGGACGGAACTCCATGAGGCCGTAATCCGGGGAGCCATAAACCGGTTCCGGCCGATTCTGATGACCGAATTGATCCTCATTCTCGGTGTATTGCCCCTGGCGCTGGGAAGAAGCTCCGGTTCGGAGATTCACCGCCCCCTGGCCGTGGTCTATATCGGCGGCTTCGTGGTGGCCATCTTCTTCGAGCAAATCGTTCTGCCCATCCTCTACGAACTGTTCTCCCGGTTGAGGAAGGAAGAGCAATTCGCCGGCTAGCAGTTGCTTCATTCGGTCCACTCTTGCCACCACGCGGGTAGTCAGCGGGCACCTTGTTTCATTGCCACAGAGGTGTTTGTAGGGAGCCGGAGAAAAATCTCAAAAAAACGCCCCCGCCTATTGATTATGATTCTGAGTATTGATATAATCCGGCTCGCTGTCAATTCTGGCAGGCGGCTGCGTCCACCAGGATTGGGGGGAGTATGTGCCCCAACAAGGGGCTGTACTCAACATTTTCGCCCCAGGAACTATCCGGCTTGCGGGGCCGTTTGACGGTCAAACCCCTCTTGAGAGCCAAAACTTCGCCAATGATGAGGTGCAACATGCGCAAAATAGGTCATAAAAGCATATTCTTGCTCGTCTTCCCAACCATGTTGGGGTGTGCAGGAAACGAGATGCCCGTCCCGCCGGATGATACCTCCCATTCGGACCACACGTACTCCGAATCTCCGCCGGTGATCCACGTCGCCCACCGACCGGTCACCGCTGACGACCTTATGGCACCGGGAGCGGGGACGGTGAAGCCTCCGGAAGAAGCGTCCGTTCTCAGGGCGACGGGAAAGGTCTTGGCTCCTACCTCTCAGACCGCGATCGTTACCCATGCCTTTCCCGCAAGGGCGGCGGAGATCCACGTTCAGATCGGCGACCGGGTCAAGGAGGGACAGGCCCTTGTCACTTTGGAGAGTGACGAAGTTGGCGCTGCCAAGTCGGAATCGTACAAGGCGATTGTCGATTGTGAGCTGGCGAGGGCCCATTTCGAGCGAGAGAAACGCTTATTGAAAAGCGGGATCGGAGTGAAGAAGAATTTCCTGACCGCTGAGGGGGCCTACAAAATAGCCCAGGCAAACCGGGAGGCCGCGGAAAACAGACTGCACGTCTTAGGCTTCAACGAAGAGCAGGTACAAGAGATCATCACTAGCCATCAGATCAACCCGACCATCACTCTGTACGCCCCGATCGCCGGCAAGGTGATTTCCCACGAGGCGGTTCTGGGCTCCCCGGTCGATCCATCGAGCGAAATACTCACCATCATCGATCCGACACTGCTTTGGGTTGATGCCCAAATCTGCGAAAAGGATATTGCCAAGGCGAAGATCGGGCAGGAGTCGGAAGTCACCGTCCCGGCCTATCCGGACGAAGTCTTCCGAGGCAAAATCATCTACGTTGGGGACGTCGTGGCTGAGGAGACCTGCACCTTCACCGTTCGCGCGGAAGTTCCTAATAACGACCTCCGGTTGAACCCAGGCATGTCCGCCAACCTCAAGATTCTTCTCGACAGCGACACCCGGGTCGTGCGCGCGGCATCTATCCCGCCAGGGGGTACGGTCGAACGATAGACCGGCAATTCGCTGCCAATCCCTACTCCGGCCGTTCCAGTCCTCCGCTGAGCAGCAGCCCTTCGAGTTCCACGCTTGTGGCCCACAATTCGCCCAGGCTGCTCAGGTAGTCGAGGTTTGCGCTGAAGTAGGTCCGTTGCGCGGTGAGCAATTCCAAATACCCGAATTCCCCTTCTTCGTATCCTCTTCTGTTGAGTTCCAATGATGCCTTGGCGTTGGGAACGATGGTGTTGAGGTACGCGTCGACCTGGCGCCGGGCATTGGCATATCCTTCAAAGGCCGTGGCCAGCCGGTCGGACAGATCGAGTTCGACGCGCCGCACCTCTCTTTGGGCAGAAACCAGGTTGGCTTGTGCCGTGGCGACGTTGCCCTGGTTGCGGTTGAACAGGGGTAACGGTATTTCGATGGCTACATCGGCGACCGTGCCTCCGGTGGCATGGTCGTACTTGACAGCGCCTCCGATCGCGGGATTTTCGATCCGCTCGGCACGCTGGAGGGCCAGATCGCATTTTGCGCGTTCCAGGGCGGCGTAGGCCTGGGCAAGTTCCGGGCTTTCGCTCAGGAGCCGATCCCGGCTTTCTTCCCACGTGAACGTCGCCAGATTGTCCTCGACGTTGCCGGCCAGCGGAGAGGGGGGCGCCCCCGGCCGTCCCAGCACCGCCGCCAGCCGCCGCCAGGCCCCCTGGTAATGGTTCCGTGACACAACCAGGTTGAGTGTCTCCCTCTCGGCTTCGATTCGGGCCTGAAGCACGTCCGCCTGACTGACCTCCTTGGCGGCCCTCAGTTTCTCGGTAATGCCGACGCTTTCCGTCGCGATGTGGACCAACTGTTGGTTGATTTCGATGGTCTTTTGGGCCACTAGGGTTTCGTAATAACCCGCCCGGACGCCGTTGAGCACCCGTAGTAACTGCGCTTCGTATACGGCCCGGGCCTGTTGCACTTCATGGCTGGCCACGGCGCGCCCCAGCCGGCGTTTGCCGCGGATGATGATCTCTTGGGCAACGAACATGCCCTGCATGCCGCGAGTTCCCTCGATGCCGGTGTCGTCGTTAAGATATCCCATAACGGGATTGGGATAGAGTCCCGCCTGAACATACGTCCCTTGGGCTGCCCGAATCATCATCCCGGCTTGGACCAGCGTCGGATTGCACGCCATGGCGATCCGCTCCAAGTCGTCCAGGGTAAGGGAAGGAAGGCGGTCCTGCGGCGTTGGGGGAGAGGGCGGGCCGGGTGGAATTGCCTCCGGCAAAGGAGGTAACAGCAACGTCTCCTCAAACACGGGAGGTTCCTCCGCAGCCTGTTGCGGGGTCTCCCCCTCCTCGGCCGAAGCAATCAGCGGCACCAGTAGCAAAAGCAATACGATTGGACAGAGGATTCGCATCCAAGTCCCCCCTATCAATTTGTGTAAGGGCCGCTTGATCGTATATCGACCATGCCGGTTATCCCGGTTGAATCGATTATTCGGGTTAAGGGGGCTAGGCCAATTATTCCGGTTGTTCAGAGCGAAGCAGGTTTCCCTCAACGGCTCCATATGCCCCAAATTGCCAGGCTGGGTTACACAGCCGCACCGTGATTGTCAGAGTAGTGCGGGATAAAGATCTACAGATCTGCAATCCGGTGAGTTTGGCCCACATTGGATTGTTTCCTGTTTGCCGTGGAGGTTACCCACCCGTAGCGGCACGGAGCATCGCGGCAGTGCGTTCCCATGCGGAGCATGGGAAGGAGCATGGGAACGAGGGGAAAGGGGGTTTCGCGCCGACAGGGCACGCATTTTCGCCGAAACCTTTCCCGGCCGCCGGGGTTTAGTAGTTCTAGTGACGCACAAAACGGCCCGCATCCCCTGAAAGGCTTATCGGAACGCAGCTTCCGGGCCGAGAGTTTTGAGTTTGTGCGACTCGGGCGATCCTCTCGCTCGGGCGGAAACCAGAAGGTTCCCTCGCGGGAAAATTCTGCGCCGGGCTCGCACGATTTACAAGGACTTTTTTCAGGGAGATTAGAATCATGAGAACGTATTGGAAACTTTCAGCGGTGGCAACAGTCGTATTCCTTCTGGCGGCAGGCGATGCCCTGGCACGGCCGGGAGGCGGCGGTGGCACAAGGCGAGGCGGTAGAGCAGCCGCTGGGCGAGCCGGGGGATATCGAGGCGGGTCCCCGGGACGTGCCCAGGCAGCTCGTCCACAAGCCCAGCGTCCCACCGGAGCACAACGACCCGGAGCGATCGGCAGGCCCGGTCCGCAAACGGGACATCCGGCTCGACCCACCGCTGGAAATCGCCCTCGGGCAGGGAACGCCGGATCGGGACCGGGTGCTTGGGCAGGGCACTCGGCCCGGCCCGGTAACCCCTCGGCGGCCGCCTTCCGGCGGCACCTCGGCAATTCCCCGGGCAGCGGTCATGGCGGCGGTTACGGTGGCGGCTACGGCGGCGGACCGCCCACCGGACCACCCCACGGCGGTCATGGTGGCGGTTACGGCGGCGGCGGGGGTGGTTTCGGCGGCGGACCTCTGTCCCATCACCTCCATCACCTTGCCCATCTCGTCAACCACGGTTTGCACCACCACTGGACCCATCATCCACACCTCCACCCCTTCACGGCGTCGTGGTACGCAAAGCATCCGGGCGTGTGGCGGGTGGCGCGTCCTTGGGTCGTGCCCACCTGGGCCGGCGTGTCTGCTTGGGTCGGCGTGGCCGCAGAGCCGATTGCGTATGCCTACCCGGCCTACAGCACCACGGTCATCTACGACGACCCGACCGGCGCCGACGCGGTAGCACACAAGGCGCAGGCCGACGAGGCGGCGGAACTGGCCGAAGCCGGGCAGAATCCCGATGCCGGCGCAGACTGGATGGAACTCGGGGTCTTCGCACTGGTGGTCGACGGTCAGACCCAGCCGGGCGCCATGGTCCAGATGAGCGTCAGCAAGGAAGGGATCATCAAGGGCACGTACTACGACGTGTTGACCGACACGACGCAGCCGTTGTCCGGTTCGCTCGACACGACGACCCAGAAGGTCGCGTGGTCGCTCGACTCGAACAAGTCGATCGTTTACGAGACGGGCCTGGAAACGCTCACGGAGGACCAGGGCCCCATGCTGGTATACTTCGGCGGCAACCAGACGCAGAAGTGGACGATGGTCCGGGTCGAGGAAGAGGCATCGTAACGCGCCGGCGCCGGCGCGGGCATAAAGCCGCGACCGGTGGGGCTGTGACTTTTTGTAGGGAACGCCCTCTGTGGCGTTCCGAAACCCGGAAAACACGCTCGTTGCTGCTTCCCGGAACGCCACAGAGGGCGTTCCCTACAGACTGAACGTGTCAAACGCCAAAAAGTCACAGCCTCGGTGGTCGCGGCGGCGTCGGGGCAAGCGTTCGGGTATAGTACAACGTTCGCGAACCATTCCAATGATCCGCCCATGCTCGTCAGCGACGCTGCGAGAAGGCGACATCGCTGTTTGCAGCCGCTAGGCGCGACCACCGGTCGCGGCTTTATGACACGCTCAACACCAGGCTTCTTCGGGCAAGGTGACGACGATTGTCGTTCCCTCGCCGGGCGTGCTCTCGACCACAGCGTGGCCGCCGAACAACCGGGTTCGCTCGCGAATTCCTTCCAAACCGGACCGATCGGCTTCTACGCCCTCCGGGTCGAAGCCGACGCCCCAATCCCGGATCTCGATACGAAGCTGGTCCTGCTGCCGGGCCAGCTCGATCCGCACCTTGTCGCTGTGGCTGTGGCGTCGGGCATTCGCGAGGCCTTCCTGGACGATCCGAAAGATGGAATTCTCCAAAAGCGGCGGCAGCCCGTCGAAATCGACGTTCCCGACGAATTCGACCTTCGGCGGGGCCTGTTCGTTGCTCTCGCGAACGAGTTCTTCAATGGCGGCAACGATTCCCGACCGGTCGAGCGTCGGAGGCCGGAGCCCGCTGATCAGCCGGCGCGATTCGAGCAGGCACCCGTCGAGCAGCTCCCGGATAGCGTTCAGGGCGTCGGCCTCCTCCTTCGTGTTTTTATCTTGCAGTTGCTCGAATTTTTGGAACCTCAAGACCGCCGCGGCCAGTTGCTGCGCCAGGCCGTCATGGATTTCATAGGCGATCAGTTGCCGTTGGCGATCTTGCGATTCGAGCAACCGGCGGAGCATTTGCCTTTCCGCCTGCGCGGTTTCTTCCGCGCGTTTGTGCTCCTCGATCTCCCATTGCAGTTGCTGTTCGCGAAGCAGTCGCCCGACGGTGCGGGGCATGTCGGCCAGCGAGGTGGCCGACTTGACCACGTAGTCCACCGCCCCGGCCTTCATGGCGTCGACCGCCGCCAACTCATTTCCGAAGCTGGTCATGATTACGGTCGGGCAGAGGCCGGGTTGCTCACCGGCCGATAGGAGTTCCGTTCCCCGGCCATCGGGCAAGAGCAGGTCGGCAATCATCAGATCGGGTGTCGATTCGGCCAGGCAGGCTTCCGCTTCCCTGAGTGTTTCCACAACCGTCAAATCAACCGTCATGGTCGACGACTGAAACGCCCGGCGAATCAGTTCCGCGTGATCCGCTTCGTCTTCCACCAGCAAAATACGGAGAGTCCGCTCGTTCATTGGATTCCACCATCCGGCGATGAGATTCCTGCCAACGGTTGCCAGACTACTCTTTTCCGGGCAGAACTACAAGGGGCCGGCGACCAGCCCGAATGGTTCGCACCCCGTATGCCCCTTGCAATCCCCGCTGATTAAGCGATAATACAGGTTTGGTGTTGTGTGCGCGGGGAACAGAGTTGGTGGCGACGTGCGGCTTCTGCACCGAGGGGACTAATGCCGGAAAAGTTCGATCCCTATCACGAATGGCTGGGCATTCCACCCGAAGAGCAGCCCCCGAATTACTACCAATTGCTGGGGATCCGGCTCTTCGAGGACGATGCCGATGTGATCGACGGGGCTGCCGACCGGCGGATGTCGCACCTCCACGCGTTCCAGCACGGCCCGCACGCCGAAGAGTGCCACCGGCTGCTTACGGAACTCTCCGCCGCGCGGATCTGTCTGCTGAACCCGGAGAAGAGGGCCGCCTACGATCAAACGCTCGCGGCAAAGCCGCAACCTGCACCGCTTCCGGAGAAACGCAAGAGCACGCTGGCGGAAAGACTGGGGTTGGCGCTTCCTCCCAGTATGAGGAAGAAGACCAAGACCAAGCCGAGCGATTCGCAAACGATGGAGTTTTCGCCGGGTCAAACGACCGCCAGGCCTTCCGACTCCCAAACGGCCACCATCGAACAACTCGGCGAGTATCAACTGATCGACAAGCTCGGTGAAGGCGGCATGGGCACGGTCTACAAGGCGGTCCATACCAAGTTGCGCCGCACCGTGGCGATCAAGGTCCTGCCGAAAGGCCGGCTAAGCGACGAGCGGGCCGTCGCGCGGTTTGAGCGCGAGATGGCCGCCGTCGGCGCGATCGACCATCCCAACGTCGTCCGCGCCCACGATGCCCGCGAAATCAAAGGAACGCGGTTCCTGGTGCTCGAGTACGTCGAAGGGCCCGACCTGACCGCACTGATCAAGTGCTCCGGTACGCTGGCGATCGCCGATGCCTGCGAGCTGGCACGCCAGGCGGCCCTCGGGTTGCAGGCGGCCAGCGAACACGACCTGGTACACCGCGACATCAAGCCGTCGAACCTGATGGTGACTTCGCAAGGCCGCGTAAAGATACTCGACCTCGGGCTGGCCCGGTTCCAGAAGGGCGAAAAGACGACAGACGGGGAAGTGACGGCCGTCGATCAGATGGTCGGAACGCCCGACTACATGGCCCCCGAACAAATCGCCGAGACCAGCACCGTCGACATCCGTACGGACATCTACGCCCTGGGATGTACGCTCTACGCGCTTTTGGCCGGTCATCCGCCCTTCCGGGGCCCGCAGTTCCGCACCACGTTCGACAAGATTTCGGCCCACGTCAAGGAAGAAGTGCCGCCGATCATCCAGGTCCGGCTTGATCTCCCCAAACCGTTGCTGGGGGTGCTCGACCGGATGCTGGCCAAGGAGCCGGACAACCGGTTCGCCACGCCGGCGGAAGTGGCCGACGCCTTGGGGCCGTTTGTTGAGGACTCCGATTTGCCGGCCCTGGTGGCCCTTGCCCAAGGCAAAGAGGCGCCGGTGAGACCGGGACAATCGCATGCCCAAACCAAGGAAATGGGAGCGTCGGGCAGCAGCAGCACCCACCCGGACCAGTCCGGCGTGAAGAGACTCTTCCAAACGGCCGCAGACGTCGCCAAGAAACGCCGAGTGCTCGTGGCGGCCGCCGTCTTGTTGATCTCAATCATCTTGACCTTAATCATTGGCTTGGCGGATTTCGGCTCGAAGCCGGATGACGAACAACCCGCTCCCGAGGCGCCGGTTGAACGCCCGGACGCGGGTACACCGGAAGATGGGAGCGCCACGCCGTCGCCGTAGACAACCGCCAGCTTGCACCGACTGCTCACCGCGTTGTGTTTCCCTAAGAATGCAAAGCCGCGACCAGTGAGGCTGTGACTTTTTGTAGGGAACGCCCTCTGTGGCGTTCCGAAACCCGGAAAACACGCTCGTTGCTGCTTCCCGGAACGCCACAGAGGGCGTTCCCTACAGACTGAACGTGTCAAACGCCAAAAAGTCACAGCCACAGTGGTCGCGGAACGAGTCGCCCTTACGTGCGGAGATTGCCATGCGACCGCTGATCGTTTGCGTCTCTTGGATCGTCCTTACATCCATGACGTTTGTTGCCGCGCGGCCCGGGATTGAAGACCCCCGGGACATCACCGCCGGCAATCGCATTCCCGACGAAGGCTACTGCGACCAGCCGTACGTCGTGGTGACCGGCGACGGCAACTGGCTCTGCACGCTGACGACCGGGGCGGGACGCGAAGGACAACGCGGACAACATATCGTGGCCACGATCAGCAGCGACCGGGGCAAGACCTGGTCGAAGCCGGTCGACATCGAACCGGCGGACGGGCCGGAGGCCTCCTGGGTCGTTCCGCTGATTACGCCCGGCGGACGCGTCTACGGGTTCTACACCTACAACGGCGACAACATGACCGGCCGGCGGGCCGACATGCTCGGGTGGTATTGCTACAAGTATTCCGACGACCACGGCCGGACTTGGTCGAAGCGAACCCGATTGCCCTTGCGATTGACCGCCTGCGACCGCGGCAACGATTGGAAGGGCAAAGTGCAGATCTTCTGGGGGATCGACAAGCCGTCGGTCCTGAGCGACGGCAGCGCGATGTTCGCCTTCACGAAGCTCGGCCGCTACATGCTCGAAAACGGCGAGGGCTGGTTCTTCCGCTCCGACAACATCCTCAAGGAAAAGGACGTCGCCAAGCTCCATTGGCAACTGCTGCCCGAGGGCGAGCACGGCCTCCGCGCGCCGGAGTTCGGCTCCGTGCAGGAGGAGCACAACTTCGTCGAGCTTTCCGACGGGTCGTTGTATTGCGTCTATCGCACCACGACCGGCTACCCGTGCCACGCGTACAGCCGCGACGGGGGGCGGACCTGGACCAAGCCGGAGCAGATGACCTACACACCCGGCGGTCGGAAGATCAAGACGCCCCGGGCGTGCCCGAAGTTGTGGCGGACGGCCGGCGGCCGGTTCCTCTTCTGGTTTCACAACAACAGCAGCCGATCGTACCAGGCCCGCAACCCCGTCTGGATCGCCGGCGGTATCGAGCGCAACGGCAAAATCCACTGGTCGCAGCCGGAAATCCTGCTGTACGACAAGAACCTCAAAGGTCGAATGAGCTATCCCGACCTGATCGAACAGGACGGGCGCTACTGGGTGACCGAAACCCAGAAGACCGTCGCCCGCGTGCATGAAATCGACAAATCGCTGCTGGAAGGACTCTGGAAACAAGGCCAAACGAAGGAAGTTTCGCAGCGCGGGCTCGTCTATGAACTCGGCGCGGCAGACGCCAAGCTGCCCGAACAGATCGACATCACCAAGACCGGCGGGCTGTCGCTGGATTGCCGGATCAAGCTCGAGGACCTCTCGCCGGGGCAAGTCCTCGTCGATTCGCGAGACACAAGCGGCAAAGGCTTCGCCCTGACGACCGCCGACAAGGGGGCGCTCCGCTTCGAACTGAGCGACGGCAAGACCAAGGCCGCCTGGGACTCCGACGCGGGGCTGCTTCAAGCGGGCAAGCTCCACCACGTCGTCGCGATCGCCGACGCCGGCCCGCGGATCATCACGTTCGTCATCGACGGCACCCTCAACGACGGCGGCCCACAGCGCCAATTCGGCTGGGGCCGTTGGAAAGGCGACCTCCGCAGCGTCCGCGGCGCCGCAAAACTCCGCACCGCCCCTGCGGTCCAACAACTCCGCGTCTACAACCGCTACCTCCGCACCTCCGAAGCGGTGGCCCATTTCCATGCCGGCCGTTAATGGCCGGCTAGTGGTCAATCGAGCAGTTTGGCAACGCCTGCTGGAGGTTCGCGACACCATCGTCGCTGACTCGTGAGCCATGAAGCCACAACGTTTCAAGGTTATTGAGGCCCCGAAGATGTTCCAGCCCGGCGTCCGTGACTTGGGTGTCTTGAAGCCATAGCGTTTCGAGGTTATTGAGGCCCTGGAGATGTACCAACCCTGCGTCCGTGATTTGCGTTCCTTGAAGAACCAGAAATTCGAGGTTGGTCAGGTCCGTGAGATGCACCATCCCGGCGTCGGTAACCTGGTCCCCAAGCGACAGTGTTTTGAGGTTCGTGAGTCTCTGGAGATGTACCATCCCTGCGTCGGTAACTTGAGTGCCATCCAAACTCAGCCCTTCGAGCTTCACATGACCCGTGAGCTGTGCGAGCCCGGCGTCGGTAACTTGCGAATCGATGATATCCAGCGACTTGAGTTTCGTAAGCCCGTTGAGATGTACCAGACCATCGTCGGTAATCTGCGTACTGTCGAGGAAGAGAGCCTCGAGATTGCGTAACTCCTTAAGGTATGCCAAACCGGCGTCAGTAACCTGAAGACCATAGAGGTGTAGATACTTGAGTTTCGTCAGGTTTCCAAGGTGTGCGAGCCCGGCGTCGGTGACGTGGGTCTCGTCCAGCATGAGCGCTTCGAGATTCGTAAGTCCTGCGAGATGCTCCAACCCGGCATCCGTAACGTGGGTTCCCACGAGCTCCAGCGTTTCCAGGTTGGCAAGTTTTGCGAGATGCTCCAACCCGGCGTCCGTAACGTTGGTTTCACACAGCGTTAGTGTTTCGAGCCCGGCGTGTTCCGCGACACGTTTCAACCCGTCATCCGTGATTTTCGTGTGATCGAGTGCCAGCAACTTGAGCCCTGTCAATCCCGAAAGGTGTTCCAGACCGTCGTCTGCTATGTTCGTTCCCAGAAAACGCAATTCTTCAAGTCCCGGCAATGCTTCCATATGCGGCTTCAGTTGCGCCAAGCGCGCATGGATCGCTTCCGTGTCACTGGCAGGTGGACCCGAACCAGATAATGATAATAATGCGTCGAAGGGATCAACTCTGTCATCAATGCCGCGCACCTCAACGGCATCCGAGAAGAAATCGATTCCGAGCAATTCCCGGAGCCACGCCGGTCCGGGTTCGTCGTTGACGGTAATCCTACCAACAGCAAGAGGGTCGCGCTCTTCATAATCATACCTGACGTAGGCATTCATCGTGAAGAGTGCCTCTACGGCCTCCTCCTGCCGTTTGGCTCGCTGCACCTTCCACGAGAACCACCCGCCGACAATCGCAACCACAACCATCAACAGCAGCGGTGTCTTGATGCCGAACTGGAATCGCCGCCGCAGAATAAGGCTGGCAAGAAGCCAAAGCAACCCGGCCGCAATCACCGCGCACAAGACCCCCACCGCCACCACCACCATCTGGCCACTGGTCGGCTCGATCAGCAGCAGAACGACCTCTGTGACCAGCAGCCCGACTACGAGTTTGCCGGGCGTGGTGTGATACCATCGGGTTTTCGGCAGGTCTTGGTCGGCCATGTCCACATGATACCACAATTGCGCCGTCGCGGCCAAGGCATGATGAGTATCGCTCCGTCTACTGCGCTTCTGCCGCGTGGCGGAGTCGGCGGGCGGTTGTGCGGAACTCTTCCAGGTCCATTTCGCGCAAAAAAACCAGGCCGCGCGTGCCGCGGATCAACGCGCTGGGATGCTCGGCGAACCACTCGCGCCCCAGACACGTCTTGAGCACCTGGTACTGCTGGACCTGAATCTCCTGGGCCAGCTCGCAGAACGGGCCGTCGTGCTCGTGGCTGGGGAACGACGCCTCGCGCTGGGAGACGAACGTGTTGAGAAAGGCGCTCTCCATCACGGAGAACATGTTCATCGAGACGGGCAGAAAGACGTTCGCCTCGGCGGGATGGAACCGGTACCAGACGTTGCGGTAACCCCAGACCCGAATGTCCTCGCACCCGCTCTCCCGCGTGTAGCGGGCGGTCGCTTCGTTGATCGCCTGGAGCACCTTGTAATGGGTGTCGGGACCACTCGCTTCCGGGTCGAACGCGACGGAAATCACGTCGGGCCGCGTTTCCTTGAGCAACTCGAGGATGGGCAGCACGTCGCGCTCGATCGTCGGCATCGGCGTGAAAATGTCGCCCGTGTAAAAGCCGAGACGCAGGTGGTGGATGTGCGACGACTGCCAACCGAAATACCCCCAAAGGCATTCGGCCTCCCACTCGCGGCACATGCCCTTGAGGTCCTGGATTCCCTCCGGGTCCTTCTTTCCGGGATAGACGGTCTGGAGGTAGTGTTCGAGTTCCTTCATGCGGTCGCGGATTGCGCCGAGATCGTTCTCGCCGTACAGGGCGATGAGATTTCGCAGGAGCCGCCGTGCGGCGCCCTCGTCGCGCATTTCCTCGTTTCGGGCGGCAATGCCGTCGAGATACTGCCAGATGTCGCGGTTGCGGCCCTGTGCGTCGTCCGCGTCGAAGTAACCCTCCGCATGGAACCTGCGGAACCCGGGCGTGTCGATGAACGACCGCAGACGCTCGAGCCGCCGGATCATGTAATCGTTCGTGACGGCCGTGAATCCGCTGGTCAACGTGGCAAAGTGGTGTACGTTGCTCGCGTCGCGGATATTGCGGACGATCGCCGGCATGACGCCGAGCATCAGATCGTCGTGGTGCGGCTCGGTGTGCAAAAACCGCGTGTCCCGCAGAGTGGCGCTGCCCGCCTCGATCTTCCCGATTAGCCGCCGGCGGACCATGGCCTTCAGATCGGAGAACGGTTCGGTCCGCTTGCCCAGGATCATGTGTGTCATCGCGTCGGCCCGGGCGTCTTCGTCCGACAGATCGAGCACGCGGCGGTTTCGCGCAAGCGCCAGATCAACCAGTGCCATCTCGACCTCTTCGTCGGAGATCGTTTCGGACTGTTCCCGCAAGGCAACCTGCCGCCGGCGCAGCTTTTGGGCGGCGCCCAACGTGACGAAAAACCTTGCACCGGGCAGATCGCGCAGCGCCCCCGCCGGAATCAGCACGCTCCGCGGCCGCTGGACCGCGTCGGCCACGATCTGTGCCTTCGCTTCGCCGGCGGCCAGGATGACGGCCACGCACTCGGGATTGAACGTGATCGTGCCGAGCCCGATCGTGATAACGAGCCGCTCGCGCGAGACCTCGATGCCGCCGAGGTCGCCGGCCGCGGCGGCCTGGGTCTCGTAGTTGGTCGCCATCAGCCGCGTGGTCGAGTAGTGGTCCGAGCCGCGGATGTTGAAGCCGATATGGCCGTCGGGGCCGATGCCGCCGAGGAAGAACCCGATCCCGCCCAACTCGCGAATCCGGTCTTCGTAGCACCGGCACCAGTCGTCGATCCGCTGCAACACGGCTTGCTGCGTTTTCTCAAGATCGGTCGCCGCCTGTCGCGTCCGCAGGCTCAGATCGACGCGGGAATCGGGCCAGACCTCCTCGAACGTCTGCTGCCGGTCGAGGCCGATCTCGCTGCAATTGATCAGCAGGGCCTTGCCGCGGTCGAGCCCAAAGCCTTCGAGGTAGTACTTGTTGACGTAGTGGTAGAAGCTGTTCTGCTGGGCGGGCTGGATCGGGTAGAACTCGTCGATCTGGACGAAGTGGAGGCCCCGCATCTCGGGACGCCGGGCGGGATCGACCCCCGACTGCTCCAACATGGCCCGAGTCTCCGACGTCTCCCATGTCGAGAGCAGACGCGTCACCCAGGAGATGAAATGTTCCGGCGTCTTGCCGGTCGGCAACGAGACCGCGCCGCCGGGGTGGTCCTGCACCCATTCGAGGAATCGCATGGCCGCCAGCTTGCCCAGGGCCGGGAAGTTGTCGACCGTGATGACCGGGATCTTCTCGGCGGGGGCATACAGGGCGCCAAGCGGCGACGCGGTGACCGCCGCCTGTTCCACGCGAGTCAAAATCAGGGAGTCGGCATGTTCCAACGTCTTCACTTCTCGAACTGCGAGACTGCTTTCACAAGAATGCTCGAGGATAGAGGATCGAACATCATCGGTCACGGCGTTATTGGCGCGGGTCGGCTAGATCGATGTCCCTGATATACACGACTTTTACCGCGTAGACCGGGATTCGAAGTATTGCCCTGCCGGCGACCCCCTCGCCCGCGCCTATATTCCTGAGGGTAAGGTATTCGGAGTGGATGTCGGCGACTTCGTATGCCGGCTGTACCCCCCAGGGCCGGTCTGCAAACGCGGGGGTTGCGGCGCCGGACGTCGTGATTTCGTAGCCGTGACCAACGTCGTTCAACATAACACGGTCTTTGATCCGCAACCCGGTGAACACACCCGCCGGTTTTGCCGCGGGGACCGCTTTTGGGGCCGGTTGCCCCTTTGGAGCCGGTTGCCCCTTCGGGGCCGCTTGCCCCAGCATGATTGCCGGAATGACCGCGATGGCCAGCAACGCCGCGACCGGGATCCATCGTCGTTGTTTCATGGTTTCACCTGATCCTTTCGCTTTTGGAGATTGTTGGCGGTTTTGCAGCGGAGACAGAAAAAGTAACGGAAGCAGAAAAGGTATTATAACATAGTGCGGCCGCGCCGCAACCAACGCAGCCCGGTCCCGCTTCCGTGCAACCAGCCGTTTCGGTTTTGCGGGAACGCGTTCATCTACCGGCCGCCCAGAATGCCAGGATTTTCACGACGAGCTTTGCGGCGGTCAGGTCGCACCCCGGAGGATTCGGCGAGGGGACGAACTCGACGACGTCGGCCCCAAGCAGACGGCACGTGGAGTCCGCCGTAAGCGTCCGGAGGATCGCCATGGTTTGTGCCCAGGAAAGCCCTCCCGGCTGCGGCGTGCCCGTGCTCGGGATCACCGACGGATCGAGCCCGTCGACGTCGATGCTCACGTAGACCGGCCCGCGGAGACCCGACAACAGGGCCGGCAGCTCCTCCCATCGCTGCGGAAGCTGATGGGCGTAGAACGTCTCGATCCGCTCGTCCGCCGCGGCCAGCTCGTATTCCTCCCGCGAGAGGCTGCGAACGCCGATCTGCACGAGCCGGCATCCTCGCTCCCAGAGCCGCCGCATCACGGTGCCGTGCGACCACCGCCGCCGGTCGAGTTCGTCGATCAAATCGGCGTGGGCGTCGATCTGGACGATCGTCAGTTCGGAGAGATCGTCGATCAGGCCGCTCGCCGCACCGTAGGTCAACGTGTGTTCGCCGCCGACGGCCACGACGAACTTGTCGCGCAATGGTGCAACGCACATGCGAACCGCTTCGAGATAATCCTCCACGCGTTCCCGGACCGGCAGGAAATCCATTGTGTGGAGTCTGGGGGACCGCTCGAAGTCGACCAGCGTCTGCTCGTCGAACGTTTCGATCTGGCAGCTCGCGTCGAGAATCGCCTTCGGCCCGCCGCCGGTCCCGCGGCCGTACGAAACCGTCTTCTCCAGCGGCAGCGGCAGGATCACCGCGTCGGCCGCTTCCAACGGGCACGGCGGAAGGTCGAGAAACAGGGTCGGGCCTTCAGGCGGCATATTAGCGGTCAGTGTTCACAGGGGTTAGGATTGTGTTCCGGGGTATTTCTGTTGTAAATCTGCGACCGGTGGTCGCGGCTTTACAGCAGAACTCTCAACCCTCAATTCTCAACCTTCCAGGACCGCCCGGACCAAAAGCGGCCACGCGATCGTGGCGTCGCAACGGACCTCGGCAAAACGACCGCCGTCTTCCGCGCTTACGAACTTCCCCCACGAAACGCCTTCCGAATACGTACACCCGCTCAGCCCGCCCCAGTGGGCCGGCTCGGGGCAAATCCGCACGCCGTAGCGGAACTTCGGCACGGGCAGCCTGGTTCCCAGACGAATGTTGATGATGTCGACAAACGGTCCGACCTGCTGTGCCCAGTTCCGCGGCACCCCGCCGCCGATCGTAAAAATCCCCAGCCGCTTCGCACGAAGAACGCGACGTGTATAGTCCCGCAAATCGAGAAACGGATTGAACGACGGCACCGTGTCAAAGAAACGGTCAAGGTCGACCTTGTCGCCTTGAACATGCCTGTCTTTGAGAACGTGCATCGCCACGTCCAGGCCCAATTCCGAATCGGTCAGCGCCGGTACGTAAACCGGCACGTCGCGCCGGCAGGCGCAACCCAAGATGCTCGGCATCCGGCCGTCGTCGATCAACCGTTGGCCGATTGCGCAGTTCAGCTCCCGTGAGCTGATCGGCTTCGAGAAATCCATGCCGGCAAGGACCTCGCCGATCACCTCCCCGGCCCGGTTGAGGTTGGCCTCCATCTCCAGGGTGTCGTAGACGCGGTTGTAGCCCCGCCGGAAGAGATCCTCGTCGGAGACGCCGGGGTCGACCTTGTAGTGGATACAGCCGATCGCTTCAGATAGTCCATGGGCCATCAGTGCGCCGGTGCAGACGATGATGTCGGCCATGCCTCGGTCGATCATCTCGCAAAGGATTCGGCCCTGCTTGGCGACGGTCATCGCGCCGGCCACCGTGACGACGACGGTGCAGTCGGGGTCGCCGACCATCGCCCGGAGCACTTCGTACGCTTCGCCGAGATCGCGTCCTCCGAACGCCGTTTTCGACATTGCCCGGAGCATGTCGGCGAAGTTTTCGACGCGGCCGAGGTCGATCGCCTCGAGCGGCTCCAGTCCGTCGTCACGGCCGTCGTGCAGTTTTCTGTGGTGATCGTCGGTCATGGTGGGTTGGCCTCCCTCGCTGATTCCATGGGATTGCAAGGGTTTTGTCAAGTGGGGTTTGCTTCGGGGATACTTGCGAAGGGCGGGCAAAGCGGCTATCTTGGCCGTCGGTCAAATAACCGTCGGTCGAATAACCTGAAGAAGGGGAGACCTCAACGATGGAACCGCTTGTGCCTAAACAGGCCTTTTTTACCAGGGGTGTCGGGAAGCACACCACGCGGTTGCAGAGTTTCGAGTCGGCGCTGCGGGCGGCGGGCATCGAAATCTGCAACCTCGTCTCGGTCTCGAGCATCTTTCCACCGCACTGCAAGGTTATTTCAAAAGAACAGGGGCTGGCCAGGCTCTGCCCCGGGCAGATTACCCACGTCGTCTTGGCCAAAGAGAGCACCAACGAGCCCTCGCGAAGCGTCGGGGCCGGCATCGGCCTAGCTGTTCCCGGCGACGGAAACCGCTACGGATACATCAGCGAGCACCACGGTTTCGGCATATCCAAGCAGAAACTAAGCGACCTGGTCGAAGACATGGCCGCCTCGATGTTGGCCACCACGCTCGGCATCGCGTTCGACCCGGAAACCGCCTACGATGAACGCAAAGAGATCTACCACATGTCGGGCAAGATCGTGCGGACCCGGGCGTGCGTGCAGACCGCACTGGGAGACAAGAAAGGGCTCTGGACCAGCGTGGTCGCCGCCGCCGTGTTTTTGTTCTGAGGAAGATGGGCCCACAGAAATCGCGCAAAAAATTGGGGCCTTTGACGAGCCACCTTACGTAGTGACCTATTGGGCGACAAGGGCAAGGTAACCGCCCAATCACTATTCGTCAGAGGCCCCACGGGCCAGCTTTTTGAGAACGGCCGAAAGGCTCGTTCGCCCCATTCCTTTAGCACGCGTTGTGCCAACCAGACCGGTTTTTACGCCTTTGACGCCCAATTTGTATTGCAAGTTGTTGCGAAACAACTACTTATGACAATAATTACAACCTTCCCCCACAAAATGGTGGTTAAGAGCGGGGAAGCGGTTAGTGTATCATTCTGCTACACTTGGTGCATACCCGCACTACACTCAACCGTCGAATCCCGTATACTGGGAGGTCGTCGACCGACAAACTTGCAAAAGGGACCCCTGGCCCGTGCAAAACGCTTCCAAGTCATCTCCTGAAGCCAATCGGGTAGTTGTTTCGGTAAACCCTAAGGCAGGGGCCCGATCCCCCCAAACCAGGTCGGATCGGCTCGTCGAATTACTCCGTCAACGGGACCTCCAAGTCGAGACCTTCACCGATCTGGAGAAAGTGGCCGAGCGGGCAATCCAGTGGTACGAACAGGGATTGCTAAGGGCCTTGGTGGGGGTCGGCGGTGACGGAACGGCGGCGGAACTCGTCAATCGAACGCCACAAGGTCTCCCCTTGACCATGCTCCCCGCCGGAAACGAAAACCTCCTGGCAAGGTTCCTCGGCCTGGGCGAATCGCCCGAGACAATCTGCAAAATCATCACGGACGGCAATCTGATCCGGCTCGATGTCGGCAAGGCCAACGACCGCATCTTTCTGCTGATGCTCGGTTGTGGGCTGGATGGGGACGTGGTCGAACGGGTACACCGGCGCCGCACCGGACACATTCGTACCTGGAACTACTTCAAACCAATCCTCGAGTCCATTCGTAGATATAAGTTCCCGGAATTGCGGTTGTTTTGGGAAGAAGAACCGCATGAAAACCCCGTCGCGGCGCCGTCGGAAACAGGATCGCCGGCTCAGCATGCCGGGTGGGCGGAAGAGACGCCCGCAGCGGTTGTCCGTTGGCTGTTCGCGTTCAATCTGCCGTGTTACGGCGGCGGCTTGAAGATCGTCCCGCAGGCAGACGGCATGGACGGACTGCTGGATATTTGCGCGTTTGACCGGGGATCGTTGCTGAGCGGCTTGAAGTACGCCGCAGCCGTCTATCTCCGGCGCCACCAACGCCTGGCCGACTGTACGATGGCCCGGGTGCGGCGATTGCGCATTACTTCGGAGGCGGAGGTCCCGTATCAATTGGACGGTGATCCGGGCGGATTTCTCCCGGTCGACGTCGAAGTGGTATCCGAACGGCTCACACTCGTTGTTCCTTCGCCTGAGCCCGATCCCGTGAACCCTTAACCCGCAACGGACCCGTGCCTGAAAACCCCGCGATAATCGGACCTTGTTGTTGTGGTCGCGGCCAGCCGCTGCTGGTCATCGCCGGCCCGTGTGTCATGGAGGACGAAGCCCTGACCGTTTCCATCGCGCGGCACTTGAAAGAGACGGCCGACTCGTTGCCGGTCCAAATCGTATTCAAGGCGTCGTTCGACAAGGCAAACCGGACGAGCATCACGTCGTATCGAGGTCCGGGGCTCCGCAAGGGATTGGATATCCTCCGGAAAGTCAAGGAGGCAACGGGGTTGCCGGTGACGACCGACATTCACGAACCGCCGCAAGCGAGCCGGGTGGCCGAAGTCTGCGAACTGATCCAGGTCCCCGCCTTCCTTGCCCGACAAACCGATCTGCTGACCGCCGCGGCCGAAACGGGACGCGCGGTAAACGTTAAGAAGGGGCAATTCCTGGCCCCATGGGACATGAAGCACGTCGTCGGCAAACTGGAGGCCGCCGGCTGCCGGAACATCCTTTGCTGCGAACGCGGCACGTTTTTCGGCTACGGGCGTTTGGTCAACGACATGCGGGCGATTCCCGAGATGCAAGCGCTGGGTGTTCCGGTGGTCTTCGATGCCACGCACAGCGTGCAGGAACCGGGCGGGCTGGGGGCGGCCTCGGGCGGCAAGCGCGCCATGGTCGAACCGTTGGGCCGGGCGGCCGTTGCGATCGGCGCCGACGGCCTCTTCTTCGAGACACACCCGACCCCCGACAACGCGCCCAGCGACGGCCCGAACATGATCCCACTGGAACAATTCGACAAGATGCTCGCACGCCTGGTGGCCATTCGCCAAACCGTGGAGGAACTATCGTGAATTTTACCCGCTCGAAGAGAAATGGGAGAAGGCATACCGACCGGACCCCGGCCGTTTGGCAAACGCTCCGGCTGGCCCTGCTGATGTTGCCGGTGGTGCTGGTCGCCGGTTGTCGCGGGTGCCGCGACGAGCCCGTCAAACGCAGTGTCCGCAATAACCTGGACCAGGAAATGCGCGAGGAGTTGCTCACCTATGCGATGAAGAGCCTGAACCGGTCCGAGGATTTTTTTTCGGGCAAAATGCTCCAGCAGGTCCAGCAGCGGATTGTCGATTCGATGACGGGCGACCGGCCGGAGGATACGCTTATGGAGGCGTGCCCGCAGCCGGAGATGCTCCGGCAAATTGTCCTTCGTCTGAACCAGTGGATCGAAGGGCAAGAACCGCTGCCCGGCTGGAAACCCGATCCGCTCCTGTCCACTTTGCCCGAGCAATTGAGGGAATTGCCGCTGGTCGAGGGGCTTGGCGAGTTGCGATTTCTCCCCTACGACGGATTTGCCCTGCAAGAAACCGTCTGGCTCCACGACGTCTCGAATTGGGCCCGGGGCGACGAGCTGGACGACCTGAGCAGGGCCAAGCGGTTGTTCGACTGGACCGTCCGCAACATCCAGCTTCAAACGCCGCAGCGCGATGCCGACGGCCGGCCAATACCGTTGCTCCCCTGGGAAAACCTGTTGTTTGGCCGAGGGACGCCCCTGGAGCGGGCCTGGGTCTTCATCCTGCTCGCCCGGCAACAACGGCTCGACGCGGTGCTTCTCGCGCTGGGAGATCCCCCCGCCGAGACGCCGCCGGCAGAAGAAGCGCCGGCGTCGGAAACCGCTCCTGCGAAGGAGGGATCGCCGTCAGGAACGCCCGCCGTGGAGGCGGAGGCGGCCTCGGAGGCGGCCTCGGAGGCGGCTTCCGACGAAAATCGCGCAGAGACCGCCGCCGAACCATCCAAGTCGACGTCTCCGGCCAAGCCGCTCCGGCCGTGGGCCGTGGGGGTCCTGATCGAGGGTGAGATTTACTTGTTTAAGCCGGCCCTGGGTTTGCCGGTTCCCGCCCCCGACGGTATCCGGCTCGATGAGACGGGCCAACTCGATATCCGCCCGGCAACATTGGCCCAGGTTATCGAAGATGATTCTTTGCTGCGGCAGTTTGACATAGGGAAGACCTCCCGCAAGCTGAAATCCTCCGACATCAAGCACGTCGTTGCCCTGATCGAGGCCTCGCCGATCTACGTTGCACAGCGAATGAGAATCCTGGAGTCGCAGGTGGCGGGCACGGAGGATATGGTCCTGAGCATCGACGCAACGGATCAAGCAGGGCGTTTCGCCGCGTGCCGACACATCGCGGAATCCCGGCTCTGGCCCTATCCCTACGTCGCACTGCACCAACGATCGCACATGTCGCGCTCCGCAGTCCAAGAGGAGCTGACTGCCTTGCTCCCCTTCTACGAGATGCTCGATGCGCCGCTCGGTAAAGGCAGGACGCTCTATCTGAAGGGGAAATTCAAGGAATTCCAAGACCGGCCGGGTGCCATCGCCCTGCTTCAGCAGGCGCGGATGTCCCATCAGCAATTGGAGGAGTCGGTCGAAATCCTGGAAGAGCAATTCGTCAAAGTGAACGAGCCTTGGATAAAAAAACTAAGCGGAAAGGAAAAAGAGCGGGAAGAAGCGAGAATCAAGAAGCAAGGCCGGTTGGAAGCTCTGGCAAGAAAGGAGCTGTTCGTGCGGGCGAAAAAGGCGGCCAGCTACTGGCTCGGATTGCTCGCCTTCGAAAGAGGAAACTACGACCCGGCAATCGACTACTTCGGAGAACGCACCATCAACGCCTTCCCCAAAGGACCGTGGACCGAGGGAGCGCTCTACAACCTCGGCCGATGCTACGAAGCCATGAAAAAACCGCGATCAGCAATCGAATGGTATAACGCGGCGTATTCGTACTACTATAAGAACAATCGAGGCTCGCCCTTGTATATCGGTTGTCTGGTGCGGGCGAAATGGCTCCGTGCCATGTACCCCGAGGTCGAAAAGCCGCAAGCCCCACGGCCCGACGTCCCCGAGCCGGATATCCCCGAACCCGAGATCACCGAGCCGGAAACCGCCAAACCGAAAACGGCGGAGCCGGAAACGACCGAACCGGAAATCACCGAACCGGAAACGGCGGAGCCGGAAATCACTGAGCCGGAAATGCCGGAGCCGGTCGCCCCAGATGCCACACCCCAAGAATAGGTGACGGTTCCGGGTCCCGAGCGCCGGCGGAACCCCTATGGAAAACCCCGGCTTTTTCCGCTACGCTGGTTGTGAACGCCTGAGACTCCCGATCCGTGTGCCCCGAGGCAACCCGGCCATGATTTTCCTGATCGACAACTACGATTCGTTTACCTACAACCTGGTGCAGCGGCTGGGCGAGATCGATCCGGCGTTGGATCTGGAGGTGTACCGCAACGACAAGATTACGGTCGACGAGATCGCGGCCCGGCAGCCGACGCATTTGATCATTTCGCCCGGGCCGTGTACGCCGAACGAGGCGGGAATCTCGGTCGAGGCTGCCCGGCGCTTTGCCGGCAAGTTGCCGCTGTTGGGGGTCTGTCTGGGCCACCAGTCGATCGGGCAGGCCTTCGGGGCGAAAATCGTCCGCGCCGGCCGGTTGATGCACGGCAAGACCGACACCATTCACCACAACGGCCGCGGGCTTTTCGAGGGAATCGAGAACCCGTTCGTCGCCACGCGGTATCACAGCCTGATTATCGAACCCGATACGCTGGGCGACGAGTTTGAGGTCAGCGCATGGTGCAACGCCCCGGACGGCTCGCGGGAGATTATGGGCATCTGCCACAAGGAGTTCCCGCTGTTCGGAATGCAGTTTCACCCGGAGAGCTTCTTGACGGATTGCGGGACGAAGTTGCTCGAGCGGTTTTTGGAAGTGGAAATGAATTAGTCAGGGGAACGGCACACGAAGAGGTTACAAAGCCGCGACCAGCGGTTGCGGCTTTGCAACGCAAGCGACTGTCCGGTCTGCAAAAGACCACAGTCTTGTTGGTCGCGGCGGCGCTTGTGAGAACGTTGTGTTCTCGTGACCGATTGCAAACGCGGGGCGCGACCGCCGGTCGCGGCCTTACACGGAACTCGTTACCGCCCCCGGACAAATGTCATGGACCGACGTTTCGCTGACTGGTATCGCTCGGCATTCGGCCACGGTCTGGCCGGGATGGTTGTGCTTTGGGCGGCGCTGCCGCCGCTGGGGCTTTGGCCGCTGGCGTGGATCGCGCCCGCCTGGTGGGTGCTGCTGATCCGGCGGTCAGAGCTTCCGGGCAAGCGGCCCTATGCGGCGCTGTGGCTGGCGGGATTTCTCTTCTGGCTTGCGGAGTTGTACTGGCTGACGTTTCCGCACGCGGCGAACAGCATCGGCTGGCTGGCGGTGGGGGCCTATTTCGGCTTCTATCTGCCGGTTTTTGTGGGGCTCGCGCACGTGGCCGTACACCGGTTGCGGGTGCCGGTGATCCTGGCCGCGCCGATCGTCTGGACGGGGCTGGAACTCGCCCAGGCGCACCTGTTGACCGGAATGACGATGGCCAGCCTCGGCCATACCCAGTATCGATGGATTGCACTGATCCAGATTAGCGACCTGGCCGGGGCATTCGGGGTCGGTTTCGTAGTCATGTTCGTCGCGGCGTGCCTGGCGCGGATGCTCCCGCTAAACGGGAAGCCCAAAGCGATCTGGCCGCTTGCCCCCGTCGTGGGCTTGCTGGCAGCGGTGCTGCTCTATGGGCATCTTCGCATGGCAGGTGTCCCGCCCGTCGATCAACGGCCGCCACCAGTGCGTATTGCCTTGATCCAAGGCAGCATCGACAGCAAACTCAAGTCGGAGCGCAGCATGAGGGGCCGAATCCACGAGCACTATCGCGATCTGTCGCAAAAAGCCGTCGAGGAATACGGGCCTGTCGACCTCATCGTCTGGCCCGAGACGATGTTCCGCGAAACGTTCATTACCTGTGAGCCGGACGCCGAAATGCCGGATATCTACAGACAACAGAACTGGACGCGGCGGCAGTTCCAAGGGGCCCTGGAGGAAGAAGCCGAGCACTCGCGCGCGGAACTGGGAACGATGGCCCGGGCGTTCGGCGTGCCCATGGTTATTGGGGTCGATCATCACCATTATGGGGCCGAAGGTGTGCGGATGTACAACGCGGCCGTGTTCGTCGACCGGAGCGGGAATGTCGTCGGCCATTACGATAAGATGCATCGCGTGGTCTTCGGCGAGTATGTGCCGTTTGGCGAGTATTTCCCACGGCTCCAGCGAATGACCCCCTTGCCGGTCAGTATCCATGCCGGCGAGCGGCCGGCGGCGTTCGACGTCGGGGGGCTGAGGGTTTCCCCGAATATCTGCTACGAAACGATCCTCTCACACGTCATCCGCCGACAAATCAATACGCTCCGCCGCGAAGGCAATGAACCGGACGTCCTGGCCAACCTGACCAACGACGGGTGGTTCCGCGGCTCCAGCGAGCTGGATTTGCACCTGATCTGCGGGGTGTTTCGGGCGGTCGAGTGCCGCAAGCCGCTGGTGATCGCGGCCAACACGGGCTTCTCGGCGCGGATCGACGGCGACGGGCGGATTCGCGAGCGGGGCCCCCGGCGGGCGGCCGGCACGATCCTCGCCGAGGTCCGCCCCGACCCGCGCGGGAGCTGGTATCTCCGCTACGGGGACTGGCCGGCCGGGTTGTGCCTGGCGGCGTGCGTCTTCTTTGCCGTCGTCGGCCTGCGGCAGCGATTTTTGCACCAAGACGGCCAAGTGCAACAGGGCAAGCCTGTGCAACGGCAGCGGGACAAGCGATCCCGGAAAAAACGCTGCTGATCCCCGTTTCTCGGGAATAATGTCCCGATCCCCCCGCGAATAATCGATTGAATTGGGGTGTTTTGCGCGCGGTTCCGCGCCGTTCGGCTTCGACGTAAATCCTTTTCCAGCAAGGACCATCGCGGTCCAAGGAGGTGAGTAATGAACCTCGTCGGCAAAATTTTCGTCGTACTGATCCTGGTGATGAGCCTGGTCTTCATGGCGTTCTCTGTGGCCGTCTATGCCACCCGCGAGAATTGGAGGGAGGTGGCCATGCGCCCCGCAAGCGAAGCGGGGCCCGACAAGCCACTCGGTTTGACGCACCTTGTGAAGAAGCAGGAAATCCAGATCCGGGAACTCCGCGATCAGAAGATCACACTGGAGGGCGAAATCGCGGCCCAGTGCAAGGCCCACGATCAAGCCGTCGCCAAATTCGACAGCAAGTACGGCCAACTCCGGGACCAGTTTGACGAGTTGGAAACGGCCTGCGCCAAACTCGGGCAGGAGCGACGGGACGCCCAATCCGCGCTGAATTCGATCCAAGTCGTGCTGGGCCACCTGCGCAAGGAAATCGACACGCTCCGCAAGAACACCGCCGAGGCCGAAAAAGACCGCGATGCCCACTTCAAACAGGTGCTGAAACTCACCGACGAGCTGCACCAACTGATCGACGAGCGGCAGCGGCAGGAGAAGGAGCTGGTGGCCCTGCGTAAACGCCTTGGCGGGGCCCTGAAGGTGCTTCGCCACTACGAACTGAACCCGGAGGATCCGCTGACCGAACCTCCACGGGACGGCATTGTGCTGGCGGTCCCCGAGCCCGGCCTGTGCGAGATCTCGCTCGGCTCCGACGATGGATTCAAAAAGGGGTACAAACTGGAGGTCTTTCGTGCTGCCGGCGGGGCCAAAAGCTATGTCGGCCGGATTCATGTTGTGAAGACCTCGTTCGACAGGTCAGCCTGCCGGGTCGATCCGGGGTTCCAAAAAAGCCCCATCCAGAAAGGAGATCGGGTCACGTCGAGAATCCCCCCCAGGATTCCGTAGAGGGGGAAGAAATTTCGCAGGGAGGGGATGAACGTAACTCGCTTCCCTACAACGACTAACGTCTAGTGGGCAGTTCTCCGGCAGAGAACCCTTTTGTGGAGTAGTTACTTGTGTTCCCCCCCCGGTTACCCACATTCCCCGAATTGCGGGTATTCTGGTTGACATGCTAAATTAGGCGGAGTTATACTGAAAAGGTACCGTAACGGTGCTATCATTCCAGCGAACGGATCAACTATTCCCGGCAACCCTGACTGTGCGTCGGTGACAGTGCCGAAAGGAAGCGGTCTGCGGCTGCCTCGGCAGAATCGCATAGTTCGGGCGATGCCACGCGGTTAGAGGAGAACTCAACGATGAACCTCGTCGGCAAGATTTTTACCGTATTGATCTTCGTCATGAGCCTCGTCTTCATGTCCTTTGCGGTGGTGGTCTACGCGACGCATCGCAATTGGAAAGAGGTTGTCGAGCGCCCGGAGGACGAGGTCGGCCCCGGCAAACCCCTCGGCCTGGAACACCTCGTCAAGAACCTCCAGACCCGCAAGCAGGAGCTCGAAGACGAAAAGACCGAGCTGGAAGGCGAAGTCGAGGCCGAGCGCAAGGCCCGAGACCAGGCCGTTGCCAAACTCGAATCCAAGTACGACCAACTCAAGGACCTGCACGACGAACTTGAAGAGGCCTACGCCAAGCTGGTGCAAGAGCGGCGCGACGCCCAGTCCGCCTTGAACTCGATCCAGATCGTGCTGGGCCATTTGCGGAAGGAGATCGACACGCTCCGCGTAAACACCGCAGAGGCCGAAAAGGACCGCGACGGCCACTTTCAACAGGTGCTGAAACTCACCGACGAACTCCACCAACTGATCAACGAGAAAGAGCGGCTTGTCGCCCGCCAAAACACCTTGGCGGCGGATCTGGCCCAGGCCGAGGCGGTGCTCCGCCATTACGGCTATAGGAAGGAAGATCCCCTCGATACCGCACCGAACCTCGACGGCGTCATCGTGGCCGTTACCCGGCCCGATCTGGTTGAGGTTTCCCTCGGCACCGACGACGGACTCAAGAAGGGGCACAAGCTGGAAGTCTATCGCGTCAACGGCGCAGCCCAAAGCTACGTCGGACGAATCTACGTCATGAGCGCTTCTTTCGACAGAGCTGCCTGCAAGGTCGACCCCAACTACCTGAAGAGCCCCATCCAACGAGGCGACCGTGTCAAATCTAGACTCACTGCAAATTGAAACGGAAGAGAAAGACAAGAAGTATACCGGTCCGTACCGGAAGCCCCGGGCGGATGCGTATACGGTGATGCTGTTGCTCTCGCTGTTTGCCATTATCCTCGGCATTTTGTGTCTCCATTTCGAGATGGATATGTACGACTTCGAGTTCGAGTGGACGAAACCGTCCGCTTCCGTCGGATCGAATGTTGCCGTGGCCCTTGCCGATACCACCCCAGCCATATTGAGCACGGATGCTCCGTCACCTGCTGAACACCGTTCGCTCTGATCTCGCCGTCGACCTGGGCACGGCCAACACGCTCATTGGCAGTGTTGGCGAAGGATTTCTGCTCGACGAACCGTCTGTGGTTGCGACCGAAGGCGGGACCGGCCGCGTGCTCTCCGGGGGATGTGCGGTCGGGCATCTCGCCCGCCAAATGCAGGGCCGCACTCCCGACTCGATCAGCGTTGTCCGACCACTCGACAGGGGCGTGATCACCGACTTCGAGCTGTGCGAGGCGATGCTCCGCTACTTCTTGCGCAAGGCCCGCCCTTCCCGCTGGCGCCGCAAGCCCCGGGTGCTGGTCGCCGTACCCGGCTGCATCACGCCGGTCGAGCGCCGGGCGGTCTTCAACAGCGTACACCGCGCCGGCGCCCGACAGGTCTGGCTGGTGCCGGAAGCCACGGCGGCAGCGATCGGCGCCGGGCTCCCCATCGCCGAGCCGGTCGCCAGCATGGTCGTCGACATCGGCGGCGGCACGACCGAGATCGCCGTGCTGAGCCTTGCCGAAACGGTGGCTTCGCAGTCGGTCCGCACGGGCGGCGACAAGATGGACCGGGCGATCGTCGATTATCTCCGGCGGCACTACAGCTTGCGGATCGGCCTGCCCGCCGCTGAACGTCTCCGGATCGACCTCGGCAGCGCCTACCCGCTCGAGCAGGAGCAACTCGACGAGATCAACGGCGTCGACACCATAAGCGGCCTGCCGCGCAAAGCAACGATCACCAGCGAGGAAATTCGCCAGGCCCTGGAAGATCCGCTCGAAGAGATCATCGAGGCGATCAAGGCGACGCTCGACCAGTGCAGCCCCGAGTTGGCGGCCGACCTGGTCGACAACGGCCTGGTGCTCTGCGGCGGCGGGGCGCTCTTGCGGCGGATCGACAAATTCATCCGCGAGCAGACGGGCCTGCCCGCCCGCATCGACGCCGAGCCCCTGGCGGCCGTCACCCGCGGAATGCTCATCTGTCTCGAACATTTCGACAAGTGGCGGCCGACGCTGCAATCGAGCGACGAGGACGTGTAGCTCACGAAGCCGCGACTAGCCGGGACGCAACGCGGCGCGGTGCGTTGTCCTTTCTTGTTTTTTTGGTAATACTGCAGACGGCCGAAGCATTACGCAGTTTTCAATTTTCAATTTTCCCGCGAGAAAACATGCTCGCACGGCGTGCAGAAGTTGCGACGTAAGACTCTACTAAGGGGCGGCCATTTACACTACACTATGAGAAAAAGGAGGAGAATCCCGTGGGCCGATACGTTTTGCCGATCGTTCTCTGGGCGCTCGTCCCTTTGGCGACCCGCGCCGATGAGCAACCATGGAGCCGCTTCCGGGGGCCGAACGGCGCCGGCATCAGCGATGCCGCGACGGTGCCGGTGCGGTGGACCGAAAAGGACTACAACTGGAAGGTCGAGCTTCCCGGCGCCGGCAACTCCTCGCCGGTGCTGTGGGGCAACCGGATCTTCCTGACGTGCGGCGACGGCAAAACGGCCAAGCGGATGATCCTTTGCCTCGATACGGCCGACGGCCGCAAGCTCTGGCAGCGCGACTACCCGTCGAAAACATACCGCCAACACCGTGACACCGGCTATGCGTCCGCCACTCCGGCGGCGGATGCCCGGGGCGTGGTTGTCAGTTGGACGACGCCCGACGAGGTCGTGCTGCTGGCGCTGGACCGGGACGGCAACGAGGTCTGGCGCCGCAACCTGGGGCCGTTCGTCGGCTTACGAGGCAGCGGTACGTCGCCGATTATCGTCGAAGACCTGGTGGTGTTGGCCAACGACCAGGAGGACCCGAACCTCCTGCCCGAGAATGCGGGCAAGCCCCGGACCTCGCGGGTGGGGAAGAGTTTTCTGATAGCGGTCGACCGCAAGACGGGCAAGACTCGCTGGCAGACCGATCGGCGGACGAGTATCGCGTCCTATTCCACTCCTTGTATCCGCCGCCCCGGCGCCGGGCGGCCCGAGTTGGTCTTCACGAGTTCGGCCCACGGCATCACCGGGGTCGACCTGGCGACCGGCAAGGTCAACTGGGAAGTTGCGGATATCCTGCCCGAGCGTTGCGTTGTTTCGCCCGTGGTGGCGCCGGGCCTGGTGATCGGCACTCACGGCGCCGGCATCCGGGGGACGAGTTGTGTGGCCGTGCGGCCGGGCTCGCGGACCAAAGACGTCGAGCCGGCCGTGGCCTACAAGGTGACGAAGTCGGTGCCGCTGGTGCCCACGCCGCTGGTCAAGGACGGCCGGCTGTTCCTCTGGAGCGACGACGGCGTTGTTACGTGTGCCGAGGTTTCCACGGGCGAGGTGGTCTGGCGGGAGCGGGTCGGGGGGGCGTTCTACGGCTCGCCCGTTTGCGTCGACAACCGCCTGTATTGCACCAACAAGCGCGGCGAGGTCGTCGTGCTGGCCGCCGCCGACGAGTTCGAGGTCCTCGCCCGCGTGCCGCTGGGCGAGCGGTGCTACGCCACCCCGGCGGTTTCGGGCGGGGTGATGTATCTGAGGACCGATTCGCACCTGTTCTCGCTCGGCGGCAATCAAACCAAGCAGGTACAACCATAGAGAGGCCTTTCTCATACCACCGGCTCTGCCGGCCGTTGCTGATTCCTTTTTTCTCGAGGCATTTTGGGGAGGGAAACGGTTCAAGCGGACTCTATAGGGTAGGTGGGCTTCCAACAGACATCGGACGCCGAGTGTGGAAACGACCGACGAACAGCTTGTCCGGGCGTCGATAGAAGGGGATTCTCAGGCGTTTGGGGTCCTCGTCGAGCGGCTCTGCGCCCCGTTGACCGGCTATTTGGGCGGACTGCTCCGTACGCGAGGCGACGACGTCGAGGAGTTGGCCCAGGAGACGTTTTGTACCGCGTGGCAGAAGCTCCGTAGTTTGAGGGACCCCGCCCGGTTCAGTAGCTGGGTTTACCGCATCGCACACAACCTGGCCACGAAACGGGCAAAGGCGTTGCGGCCGGTGCCGCTGGTCGACGACCCGCCCGCGCAATCTGGCGAGAGTCAGCAGGAGGAACGACTCGTTGGGCTTGTGGCGGCGGTGGCGCGCCTGGGCGAGCCGCATCGTGAGGTGATCCTGCGAAAACACTTTGCCGGCGACAGTGGAGAGAAAATCGCCCGGGATTTGGGTATCGCCCCGGGCACCGTATGGAGCCGCCTGTCCCGGGCGTACAGCGAGTTGCGGGAGATGCTGGCGGAAGAAGAGAACGACTGACAGCGCGTACATAAAGCCGCGACCGTTGGTCGCGCATAAATATAAAGCCGCGACCGTTGGTCGCGCATAGACATAAAGCCGCGACCGTTGGTCGCGCATAGACATAAAGCCGCGACCGTTGGTCGCG
>CAZJRB010000044.1:35320-49818 GCA_964547995.1 uncultured Planctomycetaceae bacterium
CCCGGCGTTGCCGGAAATCGTAGCCACAGGTAGGTCCGGCGCGACCAACGGTCGCGGCTTTATGGAAATCGACGACCCGGCCTATTGCGAACTCATGACGACATGACAGAACCGAACGACGAACATCGAAACCTCCAGGACCAACTGGATGAAGCGGGCCGGCTGTGGCGGCCCCGGCATCCGGGCTGGGAGACGCTCGTCGAGCGCCTGCCGCGGCAAGAGCCGGGCGAGGATGCGGCCGCCGTGAGGAAGTCGGCGGACGGTGCTCGCCGCCGGCGAAGCCGCTGGGTTACCGCCGCCGCCGTCGTCGCCGTCCTCGTTGCGGTTGTGCTGGGGATCTCGCTTTGGAACGGGTCCGACAAGGTCGCCCAGGCGGCCATTCCGCCCATCGAAGTCCACCGGCGGGGGATCCAGGTCACCATCTTCAGCAAGTCGGAGGTCCGCGAGCCGACGCTCTTCATGCCGCTGGTCGCGCCGATGCAAACCACAATCGACCCTCAACAGCAGGAGTTCATGGTTCAATGTCGCGGACCTGGCACTTCACAACATGACATTGAAGGGCTGACCGGCCAGTTCATGTGTGGTGTGGGCATCAACGCCGACGCCGGGCTGGTGGGCAACATCCCGATCATGCAGCAAAGCCCCGGCATGGCCCTGGTCAAGGACCGGCGGATGGTCCTGCATCTCCGCAAGGGCGACAACGTGGTCAAGTTCACCGACGTGGCCGCCACGATCGACCCGACCAGCGTGCGGCTGGTCAGCGACACCGATCCGATGGGTACCAAGGTCGTCGAGCAGAATTTCGAGTTCGATCTGGCCAGTGCCGACGCCTTGCTGAAACGGTTGGTCGAGCGGAAGATCGCCTGCGTGGGCCGCGAGGCCGGCGAGCTTTTCGAAGGATACCTGCTCAGTTTCGATCGCGACACGATCGTCCTGGCCGACAAGAGGCCGTCAGACGACAAGAATGCCCCGCGGCCGAAGACCGAGACGATCTCGCGCAACAAGCTCCAGGCGGTCCGCATCGACGAGATGCCCGACGACCTGTACACCCGGCCGACGCTCGTCTGGAAGCTGCGTACCGACAAGCCGGGCGACCACCTGACGACGCTCACCTACCTCTGCGGCAACGCCGTCTGGCGGGCCGACTACGTGGCCGTCATCACCGATACAACCCCGGACGAAGATACGATCGACCTGAAAGGCTGGGTCACGATCGACAACCGCAGCGGCACGACGTATGAAGACGCCGGACTGAAGCTGATTGCCGGCGACGTCAACCGTGTCCGCGATCCTTGGGCGCCTGTTCCAGCTAGGGTGCAGTGGGAATCGGAGGACGGCGGATTCGACGACCCGGGGGGCACTTTGACGAAACGGCAGAAGAAAGAATTCACCCAGAAGAGCTTCTTCGAGTACAAGCTCTACACGCTCAACCAGCCCAGCACGATCAAGGACCGGCAGATCAAGCAGTTGAGTCTATTCCAGGCGACCGGCATCAAGGGCCTGCGGCGGTTCGTGTGCCGGTCCACCGAGGGTGCAAACCTGCACCCCGACGTGCAATTGCTGGTGAAGAATGAGAAGAAAAACAACCTCGGCCGCCCGTTGCCCAAGGGCATGATGACGCTGACGGCCGTCGACGCCGACGGCGACAGCCAACTGCTCGGCCGCCGGGAAATCGATCATACGCCCAAGGACGAGGAAGTCGAGATCGCCATGGGCCAAGCGTTCGACTGCGTCTACGGCTATCGCGTGGTAGATACGCAACGCCCGGGCCCGTACCAGATGATCCAGACCTACGAGTTCCGCATCCGCAACCACAAGCCGACCGCAATCCACGTCCGCGCGATCGGCAAGCTGCTCGGGTACTCGAACTGGAAGGTCACCAAGACAACGGAGGAATTCACCAGGCACGATTTCGAAACCCTTCATTTCGATTTCCGCCTGGAACCGGATACCGAGAAGACGATTACTTACACCGTGGACTATTCGTGGTGAGGGGGTGATAGGGTGAGGGGGTGATGGGGTGACGGGGTGAAGGGGTGATGAACGCAACGGCTAGGACACACGTGGGTGCTAAAATGAAAATTACCCTCTCACCCCCTCACCCTCTCACCCTCTCACTCCGTCACCCCCTCACTCTCACCCTCTCACCGTAGCAAGGAGACGAAGTGACGAAGGCAAGAATCAAGACGCACACGGAACTGGAGGTCTATCGCAAGGCGTTTGATGCGGCGATGCGGATCTTCGAGGTGTCGAAAGAGTTTCCGAAGGAGGAGAGGTACTCGCTGACGGACCAGGTGCGCCGGTCGTCGCGGAGCGTGTGCGCGAATTTGGCCGAGGCGTGGCGGAAGCGACGCTACGAGGCGGCCTTCAAAAGCAGACTATCAGACGCGGAGACCGAAGCCGCAGAAACACAAGTTTGGTTGGAGTTCGCCGTCAAGTGCAACTACCTCGACCGCGACGCAGCCGCCACGCTATACAAAACATACGACGAAATACTCGCCACGCTCGTGGGCATGATAAACCACTCAGACACATGGGTGCTAAAATGAAAACCACCCCCTCACCCCCTCACCCCCTCACCCCCTCACCGCTTGCGCTCTGCCTGCTGCTATGCCTCACATGCGCGGCGGCCGACGACGAAGCCGACCAGGGGCCGGGGGTGAACCTGACCGTCTATAACCAGAACTTCGCCATTGTCAAGCAACGGCGCCTGATGGACCTGGGCAAAGGGGTCCGAACCGTCAAGTTCCCCGATGTCGCCGCGACGATCGTGCCGGAGACGGTCCAGTTCGGCTCGCTGCGGCCCGGCGGCGCCACGGTGCTCGAACAGAACTACGAGTTCGATCTCGTCAGCGCCAGCAAACTCCTGCACAAGTACATCGACCGAGAGATCACGATCATCGGCCGCGACGGGAGCATGACCGAGGGCAAGCTGCTTTCCAGCGACAGCGCCCAGGTGGTGCTCTCGAACGACGACGGCATTCAGTTGATCCCCCGGGCGAAGAACATCAAGGACATCCGGTTCTCGAAGCTGCCGGAGGGCCTGCTCACCCGGCCCACCTTGGTCTGGAAGGTCAAGGCCGACCGCGGCGGCGAGCACCTGGTCAAAGTGGCCTACCGGGCCAACGCGATTACCTGGCGGGTCGACTATCGGGCCGTCGCCGCGGCGGACGAGAAAACGATGGACCTGGCCGGTTGGGTCACCGTTACCAACAACACCGGAACCACGTACGAAGACGCCGGACTGAAGCTGATGGCCGGTGACGTACACGTGGTGTCGCAACGCGGCTTTCAATTCGAGGGACGACAACAAACCATTTTACGGAAAGGCCGGAGAGGCTTTGCGGAAAAGAGTTTTGCGGAGTATCACCTCTACACGCTCGGTCGGCGAACCACGCTGGCCAACGCCCAGACCAAGCAGATCGAACTGATCAACGTCGAAAAGATCCCGGTCGCGAAGCGCTATCTGTACCGGGCCAACTTCGGCAACCGCGTCGGCGTGATCCTTCATTTCAAGAACTCGAAGGAGACCTGCAAGGGGCTCGGCATCCCGCTGCCCAAGGGTCCGTTCCGCGTCTATCTCCGCGATACCGACGGCCAGACCGAGTTTGTGGGCCGCGACGAGATCGACCACACGCCGAAGGACGAGCCCGTGCGGATCCGCATCGGCTACGCCTTCGACCTGGTCGGCCAGCGGACCCAAACGGCCAACCGCCGCAAGGCCGGCCAGAGGTGGAACGAACAAGACTGGCAAATCAAGCTGCGAAACCACAAAGATCAGGCGGTGAAGATCCTCGTCGAGGAGCCGCTCGAAGGATACCGCAACTGGAAGATCCTCAAAAAAAGCCATGACTACAAGAAGAAAGATTTCCGGACGCTGGAGTTCGACGTCGACGTTCCGGCCAACGGGGAGACCGTGATTACGTATACGGTGCGGTATACGTGGTAGGGAAATAAGAAACACTTTGTACGACGGCCTTCCAAGGCCGTCGAAGGCTTGCGATTTCACAGCGACGGCCTTGGAAGGCCGTCGTACTGGAGAAGCTCGAAATCCGAAACAAATTCGAAATACTGAATACCGAAATTCAAAACGCCAAAGTTTTGGCTGCATTGAAAGGAAGAACCCATGAAACTCACAACACACTTGCTGGCGGCCGCTGTTTTGACGGCCCTTATCGCCGTGCCTGGGTGGGCCCAGAAACCCAAGCCGGGCGTGTTCCTGACCATCTACAACGGCAACTTCGCGTTGGTCAAAGACCGGCGGGTGCTCGAGGAGCCGCTCCGCGAGGGGCTCAACGTCGTCCGGTTCCGCGACGTGGCCGCCACGATCGACGCCACGAGCGTCCACTTCCGCTCGCTGACCGACCCGACCGCGACCGTCGACGAGCAGAACTACGAGTTCGACCTGGTCAACGCCACCAAGCTGCTGCAAAAGTACATCGACAAGCCGATCACCGTCTTCACGACCGACGGCCGGATGTACGAGGGCATTCTGATGAGCTACGACGCCCGGCAACTGGTCCTCGCCGGGGACCGCGAAAAGGGCCCGATCTTCATGGTCGAGCGGGGCGAGAACGTCAAGCGGATCCAGTTCAGCGAACTACCCGGCGGGCTGCTCACCCGGCCCACGCTGGTCTGGGAGCTGACGACCGAAAAGGAAGGAAAGCAACTGGTCGAGGTGTCGTACATCGCCAACTCGATCCGCTGGCGGGCCGACTACAACATCGTGCTCAACGAAAAGGAAACGGCCGTCGACATCAGCGGCTGGGTCACGCTGCAAAACAACTGCGGCACCCGCTACGCCGATGCGTCAGTCAAGCTGCTGGCGGGCACCGTCCGGCAGGACCCGGGGCGGATCAACTGGGGGTACGGTCAGGCCTACTACAAGCAGATGACCCGTCTGGCCCCGAGCAAGGAGAAAGGCGACGATCCCAGCCGGGCGTTCGGCGAGTACCGGATGTACAAGCTGCCGGAGAAAACTACGGTCAATAACAACCAGATCAAGCAGGTCGAGCTGATCACCGCCGAAAAGGTGCCCGTCGAAAAGACCTATCTCTACGACGGGGCCAAGGTAAGTTGGAACCGCTATTCGCGCTACTGGGACGCCGGCTGGGGACGCGAGCAGAACAAGAAGGTCAACGTGCTGGTGGAGTTCGAGAACCGGGCCGCCCGGAACCTTGGCATCGCGCTGCCGGCCGGAAAGTGCCGCGTCTACAAGGCCGACAGCGACAAGTCGCTCGAGTTCATCGGCGAAGACACGATCGCCCACACGCCCCGCGACGAGAAGGTGACGCTGTACATCGGCGACGCCTTCGACATCGTCGGCGAGCGGAAGCAGACCGAGTTCAAGATCATCACCCCTCGCATCGTCGAAGAGGAGTTCGAGATCAAGATCCGCAACCACAAGGAAAAAGCGGTCACGGTCGATGTGCTCGAAAAGCTCTACCGCTGGGCCGGATGGAAGATACTCCAAAAGAGCCACGATTATGAGAAGCTCGACAGCCGCACGATCGTCTTCCCGGTCAAGGTCGAGAAGGACGGCGAGGCGACGGTTACCTACCGGGTGCGATACGAGTTCTGACCGAATGGCGAAACACTTCGTACGATGGCCGTCCAAGGCCGTCGAGGCTTGCGATGTCACAGCGACGGCCTTGGAAGGCCATCGTACCTCAGCACAACAGCGGCTCGCATACGGGGGGGCCGTTGTGGCCCCAACGTGGCATAAGAGGGTATTTCTTGCGAGATCCGTTTCCCTATTGTGCGAATTGGATGTAGCCTTCTTGGAATTCGGCCAGTATGATATGTAAGTGTTGAGCAGCAAATGATTTACGTTATACTTGATTCCTGACGGGGCCCGGAGTTGCTGCCCGTGACGGGGGTAACCGGGCCGGTCGCCCAATTTTTTTTGTCCAATCCGCGTCGGTAGTGGCAATCCCTATCAAACGCGGTCGTCCCAACAGGTTGATCCGCCCGGCGGAGACCGCTGCGCCATGGACCCATCGCAGGATGACTGGTTTGTCGAGCGTTTTGTGCCGTGTCAGAGCCGGCTTTACCGTTTTATTGCTGCGCTGGTTCCGAACCGGGCCGATGCCGAGGAGCTGTTTCAGAAGACAAATTTGACCGCGTGGCAGGTGCGGCGCACCTTCGACCGCAACAGCGAGCTGTTTCCGTGGCTTTGCGGGATTGCGCGAAACCACATCCGCCACCACTACCGGAGCCGGCGCACCTCGCCGGTGCGGCTCCAACCGGACGTTGTCGAACAACTGGCCCAACTACAAATGGATGAAGATGCCGTGTTCCAGGAGCGGGAACGGGCCTTGACGCGCTGTCTCGAGAAAATGCCCCAACAACATCGAGAACTCGTCGAAGGGTATTACGTCAAGGAGCAAACGGTCAAGTCGTTTGCCGAGGACCGGGGGCAGACGCCCGAGGCCGTCTACAAGGCCCTGCAACGCGCTCGCACGTGGTTGTACCAGTGCATCAACCGAACCCTGGCAGGAGTGATGTCGTCATGAACGGGATAAGCCGGCCGCTGTTCAGGTTCGCATCGGAATTGCGGACGCTCGTGGAGAAGTCCTGCAACGAGACCCTCTCCGGGCAGGAGTGCGACCGCCTGAACGAACTGCTCCGCGGCGACGCCGAGGCCCAATCGTTCTATCTCACCTACCTGTCGATCCATGCCGGGTTGTCGTGGGAATTCGGGCCGAGGCCGTCGGTGGAAGCAATAGGCGACGTCGGCATTCCGTTGGAAGAAAGCTATGCGGCAACGGAAACCGGCAAGCCGGCCGCATCCGCGGCCCGGCGGCCCTCGAAGCGGCGCCGGCGGTCATGGGCAGTTGCGGGCGCCGCTGTGGCGGCGGCTGCTGTGTTGTTGGCCGGCGTCTTCCTTGTCGATTGGACGCCGGAGATCGCACATCGCCCCGGGCCACCGGCCATCGACCGGGAACCCGGCGCTGCGACAATCCCGGCTGAAGATCCCGCCGCTGTTGCGGCAGTCCCCAAACGTCCCGCTCCGCCTGCGGTGCTCAGTGGATGTGTCCACAAACCGGGGGCAGAGCCCGAGCCGTTGCTCAAGGTGGGAAAGCCCCTTCCCGACGGCCGGCTCGCGTTGGCGGCAGGCATCGGTGAAGTCACGTTTGCCGACGGGGTAATCGTGCTGTTGGAAGGACCCGGCGAACTGGAAGTCCTCGACGCCTCCCGCGGATTCCTGCACCTTGGGCAGGCGGTGGTCCGCGTGCCGAAAGGGACGGAAGGCTTTACCCTCGAAACCGAAAGCGTCAACGTTCACGACTTTGGTACCGAATTCGCAGTTCGGGTAGAGCCGTCGGGCGAAACGGAAATCCAGGTCCTCGACGGGGCCGTGATCGCGCGGGTGAAAGACGCCGACAACAAAGCGGTCGTCGAGCGGCCGATGAAAGCCGGCCAGGCGGTTGCCGTCGCTGCCGCCACAGACGCGGGACTCGAACCGGCCGTTCACGAAATCGCGTTCGCGCCCGAGCGGTTCGTCCGAAGATTGCCCAAACCGGAGCACGTGGCAGTCGTCGAGGAGCGGGCGCCCGATCCCGCCGAAGCCGCCGACGCCGGCTTGCTCGAGGACGCGGTCCTGGTGCTCTCGTTCGACCGCGATACGATAACGAAGGACGGCGACGCGATCACGTTCAAGGACCTCAGCGGCAACGGCAACGACGCCAAAACCGTCGGGGCCACCTGGACCGAAGAAGGCATCAGCGGCGGGGCGTGCAAGCTCGACGGCGTCGATGATTACGTCGCTTGCCAAGATTCACCAAGCCTGAATATCAAGGGGCCCTTGACGATCTCGATGTGGGTCAACCTCACGGCGTGGGACAACGAGGGGGGGCTCTGCACAAAAGGTCTCGGCGACGGCGGCGAGTCCTGGCTGATCGACATGCGCGGCAAGCGGGTCCGGTTCGTCCGAAGGCCGACTTCCGTGAAACCGTACAAAGAAGTCCTCGCCAACGAGTCGGTAACGCCCGGCAAGTGGTACCACGTTGTGGCAGTCGCCGACGGTCAGCGACTCCGGCTCTATACGAACATGAACCAGTCGATCACCGAAGACTACACGGAAGCGTCGCTGCTGAACGACCACATTCTGACGATCGGCTCGCGCCAGGCCCACGACGGCCCGTACGACGCCAGCATCGCCGGGATCGTCGACGAGGTGGCCATCTGGCCCAGGGCCCTCAGGCCGGACGAAGTCGAGATGCTCTACAATCGCGGCAAGGAAGGCAAACCGCTCGGCAACCCGTAAACCCTTGCCCCTAATAGCGTTCGGACAAAACGCGGATTTTACTCTTGACATTGACATCCCGATGCCAGGAGCGGTCCACGCCATGAACCCGCCTGTGCCAGCGCAGAGCGTGAGGTTGTCGAGTTGCGGATACTGGGGGGGCGACGTTTGCGGACCTGGCCGAGAGTTTGCCGGCAAGGATGCTCACCTCCTCGGCCGTCGCGGGGACTGCCATGACGGGCAACAAGGCCGCGCCATAGACGTTTCGCATGGCAAATATCCTCTCAACAGAAGGGTTTGGGGTCCGTTATAGCCGGAATCCATCTCCGCGACCAGGGTCCCGTCCCCCTTTGGGAATCCGCGCCCGCAACCAATCCCTCGCTTGCGAAGCATGTCATCTTCGCGAATAATAGAGGTATGTTTCGGGAAGCCAGACAGCTCGACACCAACATCGAGATCGTCACGCCGGAGAACATCGCGTTTCGCTATCGCGTGGCGGGGCCGTTCCGCCGGTTGCCCGCCTATTTGATCGACCTGGTCATTCGGTTTGCGGTCTTGTTTATCGGCGGCATCATCTTCGGGATCGGCGGTGAGATAGCGGGATGGGAAACCGGCGCCGCAGGGGCATCGCTGATCCTCTTCTTCGCGATCTTCTGGTTCTACGGCGGATTCTTCGAGGCGTGGTGGAACGGCCAGACGCCCGGCAAGCGGCTCATGCAGATCCGCGTGGTAACGGTTGACGGCCAACCCATCAATGCGTCGCAGGCGGTGTTGCGGAACATTCTCAGGGCAGTCGACATGCAGCCGGCGATCTTCTACCAGGTGGGCCTGCTGGCGGCCGCGGCGAACGATCGCTTCCAGCGCCTCGGCGATCTGGCCTGCGGCACCATGGTGGTCGTCGAGGAACGACACTGGTATCGGGGGGTGTTGCGGATTACTGATCCGGAGGCGATACGGCTTGCGGGACTCGTGCCGGTCGGTTTCCAGCCGGGCCGGAAGCTCAGCCGAGCGCTGGCGGCCTACGTACACCGGCGTCAGGCCTTTTCCTGGGGCCGGCGGTTCGAGATCGCCCACCACCTGGGCGAGCCCCTGCGGGACAAATTCGGCCTGCCGGCCGACACCAATCTCGATCTCCTGCTCTGCGGGTTGTACCATCGCACTTTCATTACCGACCGCCAAGAGGAAGCCGTCGAGGCAACCATCATCGAATCGCCTTTTGCACCGGTTCGTTCACCCTTCATGGACCCGGTGACCGCGATGGCCACGCTCGACGGCGGGACCGACGAGATCCGTAACTTGATCGCCATGGAAAAGCTGGGAGGAAGCCGCTCGTGACGACAACTACAAATCCGCGACCACTGGTCGTGCAACGACGGGTTGTAGGGTGGGACCAGCGGCCCTCAGGCCGCGCCGGCCCACCGGATCTACCGCCTTTTTCTCGCATTGGTGGGCCGGCGTCGCTTCGCTCCTGGTCCCACCCTACAAAAAGTCACGGCCGATCGCGCGACCACCGGTCGCGGCTTTATATCCCCGAACCCTGCACCCTGACCCCTAACCCCCCATGAAAGTATCCGACCTGCTGGAATCGCGGCAAGCGAACTGGTCCGAGCTGGAACGGCTTTGCGGCTACCTGGAAGGCAGGTCGCGGCGGAAGGTCCCGGCGGAGACGGCCGGCCGCTTTGCCGCGCTGTACCGTTGTGCCTGTGCCGATCTCGCGCTGGCCGACGCCTACCAGCTCCCGCCCGGCATGGTCCACTATCTCCACCAGCTCGTCGGTCGCGCCCACAACCAGCTCTATCGGGCGCAGACGTTCCAACTGTCAACGTGGTACCGCCAGTTGTTCGTCGAGGTGCCGCAGCGGCTGTTCGCCGACAACTATTTGCGGCTGGCGTTCGCGGTCTTCTGGGGGGTCTTCTTGCTGTCGATGGGCCTGGCGTACTATTCGTCCCAATATTCCGAGCAAGTGATCGGAAAAGACCGCATGGAATTCACGGAAGACATGTTCTCGGACGAAATCGGCAGCCAGCCGGAGCACGTTGCGATGGAGGGCTTCATGTTCGGGTTCTACATTTTCAACAACCCCAGCATCGGGCTGCGGTGCTTCGCCTTCGGGTTGCTCTTCGGGTTTGGCGGACTCTATGAACTCGTATTCAACGCCGTGTTTCTGGGGGCGGTGTTCGGGCACATGGCCACGGTCGAACAGCGGGAGAACTTCTTCCACTTCGTCACCGCGCACGGCCCGTTCGAATTCACGGCGATCGTGCTCCTGGCCGCTGCGGGAATGCGGCTCGGGTTCTCGCTGGTCCTGACGAAGGGGCTCAGCCGCGGCGCGTCGCTGCGGAAGGCCGCGGAGACGGCCATGCCCACCGTTTGCGCAGGCATTCTCATGTTCATCATCGCGGCGCTGATCGAGGGGTTCCTCTCACCCTCGAAAGCCCCTTACGGCGCCAAGGCCGCGGTGGCCGTGATCTCCGCCGCCATGCTCATGTGGTACTTCGTCATCCTGGGGTTTCCGCGCGAGGAGCCGACGTAGTGCAAGACCTAACGCAATAAGGAATGCAAAAGTGCAACTCGACGACAACCGCATTGCGATTCGCGAACGGAGCTTCGTCGACGTCATGGACCTGGCGTTGCGGGTGATCCGCACGTATGCGGGGCCGCTGGCGGTTGCGCTGTTGGCCGGGGTCGGACCGATGATGTGCTTCAACGCGTGGCTGCTGGCCGGCTACACCGACCCAAACATGGTCGAGGAAATTCCGCTTGATTCCGGCGGCATCATCGCCGTGCCGTGGTGGTACCTGTGGTACACGGTGCTGTTGATCATCATCGAGATTCCCTTGGCGACGGCCCCGATCACGTTGTACCTGGGCCAGGTGCTCTTTCAAGAGAAGCCCGAGGTACGTCAGATCGTGCGGACATACTGGAGGTCGCTGCCGCAGATGCTTTGGTATCAAGTGATTCTTCGGGCCCTGTTGACGCCCTGGGTGATTACGTGGCTTCTGCTGTTTGCCGCGTGGCCGTATCTTGGTGAGATTATCCTTCTGGAGCGGAACCCCTGGCGGACCCGGCGCGGACGCATGACCACCTATCGCCGCGCAAAGGCCCTGCACGGCCGCAGCGGCGGCGATCTGTTCGCCCGCTGGCTTGGGGCGTTTGCCGTCGGGGCGCTGCTGTATGTTTCCGTCCTGTTCTCGATCTATATCGTGGCCGGAATGTTGTTGAACGAATGGACGCTCTCGGGGCCCGTCTTCACCATCTGTCTGCCGCTGGCGATGTGGCTCCTCGTGGGGTTCTTCGCCGTGGTCCGGTTTCTCGCCTACCTCGACCTGCGGATCCGTTGCGAAGGGTGGGAGGTGGAGCTGGTGATGCGGGCAGAAGGGGCCCGACTGACGAGGCGATTGACATGAACGCAGCCATACTTGCACTGATGCTGCTGCCCTGCCTGCCGGCGGCGGCCGACCCGGCCGAGTCGGTCGTCTCCGGCGGCGAAGCGCTCGATCGCAGTTGGCCCGCCGCCTATCCGTGGTACGACCCCGAGACCGACGGTGTCCGGCGCATCGAACTCGAAAGGCCGCGGCCGCCGCAACCCAGACCGGCTGTCCGGGCGAACCGGTCCTCCAGATTCGTGCAGTGGCTCTTATGGATTGTCATCATCCTCTTGCTGGCGGTTTTGATCTTCGTGCTCATTTGGACCTTCTTGAAGCAGTCGGGAGCGGAAGCCGGTTCAACGCAAACGGCTTCCCCGCCGAAAGACGAGGACATCGACCGCGTCGAGGCCCTGCCGTTCCCCGTCCGGCCCGAAAAAGGCGATCTGTTCGACCAGGCGCGCGAGCATTACCTGCAAGGCGACTTCGGCCAGGCGGTCATCTTCCTGTTCAGCTACCAGCTCATCCAACTCGACCGCCACCAGGTGATCCGCCTGACCAGGGGAAAGACGAATCGCCAGTACCTTCGGGAAGTAGGGCAGCGGAAGACCCTGCGAGGGCTGCTCGGGCAAACCATGGTCGCCTTCGAGGACGTCTTTTTCGGCAACCACTCGCTCGATCAAGGGCGGTTCGAGGCCATCTGGTCGAGGATGGGAGAGTTTCAAGCACTGGCATCGGAGGGAGCCGTCTGATGGGGAACAGGGGAACAGGGGAAGCTTCCGAAAGAGAGAGATATCGCATCAGCTCAACCGCCGGTACAATTCGTCGTTTTTTTGCAGGACGTGTACCGCTGCCCGCCGAAAATCGTCGGTCGGGCGCGACAGCAGATCGGCAAACGCCGCCCTCGCGAGTTCCGTAGGATCGATGCCGAGCGACTTGGCGAGTTGCGTAAGTTGTTCCGTCTGTTCTTCGGTCAAGTCAACGGTAATCTGCACAGCTACTTTCTCCCTTTCTTCTTTGTGGGTTTCGCGTGCGAGGGGGGCGAGCTTGGCTTGGGCATCTTGGCATTAGCAGACTTCAGGAACGCCGCCAGCTTCTTGTCGAGTTCTTCGACCTTCTCCGGCATCTCGGCGGCCAGGTCGTTCTTTTCGCTGAGGTCCTTGGCAAGGTTATACAGCTCGCGTTTTCCCTCGGCGTAGCGCTTGATCAGTTTCCAGTCGCCCTGGCGGATGATGCTGTAGGGGCCGAGCCTGCCGCGGTAGTGCGGGAAATGCCAGTAGATGGCGTCTCGTTTCAGCTTGCCCTGCTGCTTGAGCAACGGGACGAGGCTCTCGCCGTCGATCGTTCGGCCCTTGGGCAGCTTGGCGCCGGCAATCTCCATGATCGTGGGGAAGTAGTCGACGCTGGTGACCGGCACGCTGCACGTCGTGCCCGGGCGGACCACACCCGGCCATCGGACGATCAGCGGGACGCGGATGCCGCCTTCGTACGGAAACCCCTTGCCGGAGCGGAGCGGGGCGTTGTCGGTCGGCCCCAGCAGGCCGCCGTTGTCGGAGGTGAAGATGACGACCGTCCGGTTAGCGACGCCGGCATCGTTCAGCGCTTTCATAATCTTGCCGGCCGCGTCGTCCACACTCTCCACCATCGCCGCGTAGACCGCATTTTTCTGATTCGTCTTCGGTTTCTTTTCGTACTTGGCCGTGACGTCCTTCTTCGCCTGAAGCGGCGTATGGACGGCGTAATGGGCCATGTGCAGCAGGAACGGCTTGTCCTTGTTGGCCCTAATGAATCCGACGGCCTCGTCCGCTTCACGATCGGTCAGGTACTCGCCCGTTTTGCGCGGCGGGAGGTTGGGGATTTCGTAGAACTTCCGGTTGCTCTTGTACGGATCGAAATACCCCGGCGGCTGCCCGAGGTCGCAACCACCGTGGTTGACGTCGTAGCCTTGCTTCTCGGGAAAGTGATTCTCCTGGCCGAGATGCCACTTGCCGATGTGGCACGAGACGTAACCCTGCGGCTTGAGCGCTTCGGCCAGCGTGACTTCCTCCGATTCCAGGAACAGGGCATTTTTGGGGCAGAGCACCGGTCGGTTGCCGCCGGTGTAACCCGTCGGGTTCTTGCCGTCGGGACCGATGATGCCGCCCTGAAACTTCGCGCGGATCCAATCGGTCACGCCGGTCCGCGCCGGGTAACGCCCCGTCTGCACGGCCGCCCGGGTCGGCGAACAAACCGCGCAGGCCGCGTAGCCGTCGGTGAACCGCATTCCTTCGGCAGCAAGCTTGTCGACGTTGGGTGTTTCAAAATACTTGCTCCCCTGGCAGGTCAGGTCGGTCCAGCCCATGTCGTCCACCAGGATGATCACGAAGTTCGTGGGCTTCTCGGCCGACCGGGCAATGCCGCCGCAGGCGACGACCATCACGGCGGCAAGAATTGCCAAGCGGGTGAAATGGGTTTTGCAGACGCGGTGCATCATTGTCCTCCTTGTTGCTGTAACGGTTGCGGAGATACGGCATCATTGTACTGTGTGGGGCAACGGGGTGCAGCAGGATCGTCTCTTCACCCCGGGGAATAGATCCTTCGCCCACTGAGGAATAAGATGACCGGCGATGCACATCTTTCAGCGACACGACTTCGGTGGAGATATCAAAGTCCGGAATTTTCGGGGGCAACCGTCAGCTTCTGCCCCCCCACAAGGGTGGCGATTTTCTCTGTAACAACCTGCTCTCCCATACGTAACAACCATGTAACAAACCCCCTATAGGGTTTGACATCCTCCGCTTGCCCAGGAAAATGGGGTTTTAAGGCCCTTTTCCGCTGAATTATCGCAGCGGCACCGGGAACTTTCACCCGCAGCCACGCGTCTTAGAATATGAGCCTGCTGTGAA
>CAZJRB010000045.1:0-49399 GCA_964547995.1 uncultured Planctomycetaceae bacterium
AGGGTTTCCCCTTGGGGCCTCGGCCGCGGTTGACGAAGATGCGTCCTTTCGGGCCGTGTTGTAGCAGTTGGGCCGCTCGTCGAAGACGCCTTCTCCTTCCATCTCGACCGTGGCCGAAGCAACCGGGCTGTCGCGTGTGCCGATCACCAATGGAATCGGAGAAATCCAAGCCCGTCAAGGATCGGGCGGGGAACAGGCGACGACACGCATCCGTCGCCCCGGCGGCGGTCGCAAACCACTGACCGAAACCGATCCGGAGTTGATGCAGGTGCTGGAATCTCTCGTCGACCCGGTCACCCGCGGTGATCCCATGTCGCCTTTGCGTTGGACGTGCAAGAGCACCTACAAGCTGTCCGGGGAATTGCATCGACGGAAACATCCTGTGGGGCCGCGAACGGTGGCTTCCTTGTTGCGTCAGGCGGGATATAGCCTGCAGGCCAATCGAAAAACACGAGAAGGCAAGCAACACCCTGATCGCAACGCACAATTTGAGTACATCAACGCACAAGTCGAGCTTTTTCAGAAGCGGCGGAAGCCGACCATTTCCGTGGACACGAAAAAGAAAGAATTGGTAGGGGATTTTGCCAACGGCGGACGCGAATGGCAGCCGCAAGGAGAACCGGAAGAAGTTCGGGTGCATGACTTTAAGGACAAAGAATTGGGCAAGGCCATTCCGTACGGCGTTTACGACATGATCCACAATGAAGGGTGGGTGAACGTCGGCGTCGATCACGACACGGCGAGGTTCGCCGCGCGAAGCATCTGCCGTTGGTGGGAAGAAATGGGATCGCAGCGTTTTCCACGAGCGCGACATTTGCTGATCACTGCGGATGGCGGGGGCAGCAATAGCCACCGTTCGCGGCTGTGGAAAGTTGCCCTGCAAGAGTTGGCGGACGAGATCGGTTTGAGACTCTCCGTGTGTCATTTTCCGCCAGGCACGAGCAAATGGAACAAAGTGGAACACCGCCTGTTTTGCTTCATCACGAAGAATTGGCGGGGCAAACCGTTGGTAAATCGGCAAGCCATAGTAGAATTGATCGGTAGCACCACCACACGACAGGGACTCACGGTACGTGCCGTATTGGACACGAACAGCTATGAAACGGGCATCAAGGTCAGCGATTCGGAACTCGCTAAAGTCAAGCTGACTCGTCATGACTTCCACGGTGATTGGAACTACACGATCAAACCACGAAAGTAAAACTTGTACAGTTTATTTCTGCGCGGTACCTAAGTTCGTTTGTATTTCTCAAAGGGAGTGTGGTATGCCGCAAGGTACGATCAAGAAGTTGCTGACGGAAAAAGGTTTTGGATTCATCAAGACAGACGCCGACGATATGTTCTTTCACCACTCGGCACTCCAGGGCGTGTCGATGGAAAATCTCAGCGAGGGGCAAACCGTCGAGTACGAAGTGGGAGAGGGACGTAAGGGGCCGTGTGCCGAGAACGTTCGTGTTGTCGAGTGAGGAGTGCGATGGGATTGGTGTTGGCCAACGGTGAGGGTGGCGTCGGAGTTCCGGCAGCCGTAGCTGCGCTCCGGGAAGGGCGTTCGGCACTGGATTTCCTCGAGGAAGGTATCCGTATTGTAGAACTCGATCCGACGGCAAGGACGGTCGGTTTCGGAGGCGCACCGAATATGTTGGGCCAAATGGAGTGCGACGCCTCTATTATGTGCGGTGCGTCGCTCAGAAGTGGAGCCGTTGGCGCACTAAGCGTCCGCACATAAATAACCTGAACAACTGATATTGGTAGAATCGACCGGATACATTATAAAATAGGGAATGGATGACGCTAAGATTATTGCTCGTATCCGGCGCAAGTATCGAGCGCTTGCTGTGGAAATGGATGAACGCATCCGGCGCCAGTGGGCGGCGGCGGAAGCTCGTGATTTGAGGTATGGCGGGGTTTCGGCCGTCGCGCGTGCTACGGGACTTTCTCGGACAACCATCACGGCAGGACTGCGAGAACTCAAGCTGCCTGCCAAGAAACGTGCGGCGGAAGCCCAGCGGATTCGACGCCCTGGGGGTGGACGGCGGTGTGCGACCGACAACGATCCTGAATTGATCGAGGCGCTGGAGGCCTTGATTGAGCCGATGACGCGAGGCGATCCGGAGTCGCCATTGCGGTGGACATGCAAGAGCACGTATCGCTTGGCCGAAGAACTGACACAACAAGATCATCCCATCGGGCCTCGCACGGTTGCCAAGTTGCTGCACGAATCGGGATATAGCCTGCAAGCCAATCGCAAAACGCGCGAAGGAAAACAACATCCCGATCGCAATGCTCAGTTTGAGTACATTAACGAACAGGTTCAGCTCTTTCAAAGACGACGCAAGCCGACCATTTCGGTCGACATGAAAAAGAAGGAACTGGTCGGGGATTTTGCCAACCGTGGACGCGAGTGGTGGGAAGAAATGGGCGCGAAGCGTTTCCCGCGAGCGCGGCATTTGTTGATCACCGCCGATGGCGGGGGCAGCAACAGCCACCGCTCGCGGCTTTGGAAAATCGCCTTGCAGGAATTGGCGGACGAGATCAACTTGAAACTCAGTGTGTGTCATTTTCCGCCGGGTACCAGCAAGTGGAACAAGATCGAGCACCGTTTGTTTTCTTTCATCACTCAAAACTGGCGGGGCAAACCGTTGGTGAGTCGCCAAGCCATCGTGGAATTGATCAGCAGCACGACCACCCGTAAAGGGCTCATCGTCCGTGCCGCTCTCGACACCCACACCTACGAAACGGGCATCAAGGTTCACGATGCCGAACTCGCCAACGTCAAACTAACACGGCACGACTTTCACGGTGACTGGAACTACACGATCAAACCAGCGAAATAGTTGTTCATGTTATTTCTGCGCGATCCCTAAAGAACTACGTGCATGCGATCTCGGTTGCGCGACAAGTCCCTCTGTGCCAACATGAGTGAGACAACTGCCTCCTGATTTATTAGAGTAGAGGGCGAAAGGAGGCGAGCCCTTGATGGAACGCACAGAATCGGTTGGTGAAGAACGAACTGTCCCCACGCCAGAGGTACTGGAAAAACCGGTGCGGCGGCGGTTCACCGTAGAGTACAAGACGCGGATCCTGGCCGAGGCGGATGCCTGCGCGGAGCCGGGGATGCTTGGCGAATTGCTCCGGCGTGAGGGGCTCTACTCGTCGTATTTGACCACCTGGCGAAGGCAACGTGACGATCTCAATACCAAGGTTGCGGAAATTTCCAAAGCCGCTGCGGAAGTGAAACCAGCACTTGCTACCCTTGATACAAACCCTGCTGATCCAGCAGCCAATCTTGCCGTTGGCAGGTACTACTACTGCTTGATGAAAGGGGATTGGGCGAAAGGTGTGTCCATGTTGGCATTGAGCAGCGATCCGACAATCAAGGTATTAGCAGAGAAGGAGCTTCAGGGAGTCACCGCAGCAAATGACCAGGTTGCTTTGGCCGATGGCTGGTGGGCATTGGCAGAAAATGAGACTGGCACAGCCAAAGAACAACTCCAAGCACATGCCGCTGGTTGGTACAAACAGGCGTTACCCCAGTTGGGTGGATTGGTGAAGGCGAAGGTTGAGAAGCGGTTGAACGAGGCTCCGGCGGTGGGGGAAATCTCGTTCAAGCCGACTATTCCTCCAACACCGAAGAGGGAACGCTTGGACCCGACCAGCGTGAGGCTTCTGAGGACGCTTGAGCATGACGATGCCGCAAGGAGTATTGCCTTTAGCCCGGACAGTTCCACTTTGGCTTCAGGAGGCTATGACACAAAGGTGAGACTTTGGAACGTAGCAACTGGGCAAATTCAAAGGACGCTCTCGGGGCATCGCTACTGGATATTGTGCGTCCGCTTTAGCCCGGACGGATCGACACTGGCATCCGGCAGCATGGACAGGACAACGAGGCTTTGGGATGTGACGAGTGGACAGCTTCGGAAGATACTGAAAGCAAACAACCGGGTTTGTGCTGTCGCCTTTAGCCCGGATGGTTCAACTTTGGCTTCAGGAGGCTACGATACAGCCGTGAGACTCTGGGATGTGAAAACCGGGATAGTCCGTAGAACCTTGCAAGGACATGCTGCCGTAGTTGGATCTGTCGCGTTCAGCCCGGATGGTTCAATGCTGGCTTCGGCAGGTGGTGACAAGACAATTAGGCTGTGGGGCGTTGAATCTGGTCGGCATCGTACGACACTTACCGGTCACGAAGCGGGCGTGAAATGCGTCTTCCATCCCAATCTTCCGATTATTGCTTCCGCGAGTTCTGATGGAACAGTCAGATTGTGGGATAGCGTCAGTGGCCAGCTTCGTGAGACAGTCGATGCGAAATCCAGAAGCGTATACGACGTTGCGTTCAGCCCCGATGGATCGATCCTGGCTACTGTGGGAGAGGCTGGCATGAATCTTTGGTCCGTGTCGCGGCAAGGCCGGTGTTCAGCCCGTCATACGCCAGTCGGTGAACAAGGCAAAGTCCTTTGTATGGCCTTCAGCCCGGATGGTTCCATGCTGGCTTCCGGACATCCCGACAAGACGATCAAGCTGTGGGGCCGTTCGGCAAGGAGTGGCGATACGACTGGCAAAGAACCTGTACCGAGTTCAGGCGGCGGTTCGAGACCACCAAAAGAGCTTTCAATCGACCTCGGCAACGGCGTCAAGATGGAGTTCGTCTTGATCCCGGCTGGCGAGTTCATGATGGGGTCGTCGGAGGCGGAGCGGAAGATCGCGCTGGCTCAGGAAACCGCGGCCTGGGCGAAAGAGAAGATTCCGACCGAGGGCCCGCAGCACCGCGTCAAGATCACAAAGCCGTTTTACTTGGGCAAGTACGAAGTGACTCAGGCACAGTGGCAGGCGGTGATGGGGAACAACCCGTCGAAGTACAAGGCCCCGACCAATCCGGTCGAGTAGGTGAATTGGGAGGATATCCAGCAGTTTTTGGCGAAGATGAACACGGCGTTCGAGAAGAAAGGGATGGTGTTCGGTCTTCCAACGGAGGCGGGCTGGGAATACGCCTGTCGCGCGGGAACAACGACGGCGTTTAGCTTGGAAAACCCAAACCGAAAAGGCGGCGTTGGCGGCGAGTGTTAGGTGCTTCCTTTGCCCTTCTCGTGCTGGCTGTTTTCGTGTGTTGGTGGATCATGATTCGGATGCCCGGCAGAAGTTACCGTGGCGAATTGCCCCCGGCAGATGAGAGCCTGACTTCGCTCGCCGACGAGCTTCGTGGAAATGTCACCCACCTTGCCGTCGAGATTGGCGAGCGAAACGTCTTGAATCGCCCCAAGGAGTTGGCAGAGGCGGCGGACTGGATTGAAGCCCAGCTCGCGGATTCCGGATACGAGGTGAACCGCCAGGAGTATGAGGTCTCCGGCATGAAGTGCTCCAACCTGGAGGTAGAGGTTTCCGGCACAACCCAACCGGATGAAATCGTCGTCATCGGCGCACACTACGACACCGTGATCGGTACGCCGGGCGCCAACGACAACACCACCGGTGTCGCAGCAATGCTGGCCCTGGCTCGTAGGTTCTACGGGCAAGAGCCTTCGCGGACGTTGCGGTTCGTCGCGTTCGTCAATGAGGAGCCGCCATACTTCCAGACCTCGCAGATGGGCTCGTGGGTCTATGCCCGCCGGTGCCGCAAGCGGAACGAGGACATTGTGGCAATGATGAGCCTGGAGACGATCGGTTTCTATGACGACGCTCCCGGCAGCCAGAAGTATCCGCTGCCTTTTGGGATGCTATATCCATCCCAGGGCAATTTCATCGGCTTCGTGGGCAATGTGAAGTCTCGTGCCCTCGTCCGCGAGGCGATTGGAACATTTCGGCGAAACGAGGAATTCCCATCCGAAGGCGGTGCTCTGCCGGCGTTTATTCCCGGCATCGGCCTCTCGGATCATTGGTCTTTCTGGCAGGAGGGGTATCCAGGGCTGATGGTGACCGACACGGCAATGTTTCGCTATCCCTACTACCACGACCCGGAGGACACGGTAGACAAGGTAGACTTCGAGCGGACGGCGCGTGTTGTTCGAGGACTTGAGAAAGTAGTTGGTGAGTTGGCTGGTGCGAAAGCATCCCCAGAGTAGGCAAGGGTAGGAATCGCCCCAGTAGACTGATATGCGGCCCGCAAGGCGAAGCTCCATGACCGAAGTCCACTACGTCTACCACCCGGATAGCGGCATCGACATTGGCGAACACGTTTTTCCTACCGAGAAGTACGCGCTGCTGGAGCGGCTTCTCCGTGAGGAACTGGGGGTCGAAGAAGACCGATTCCACGACCGCGAAGCGGTCACGGACGAGGATCTGGGGAGAGTTCACACGTCTTCCTACGTTGAGGATTTGCGGCTTGCCCGGGCGATCCTGGCCACGTTGCGCAGTGAGTTGCCCGTCACGCACGAGGCGATCGAGGGTTTTCGGGCCATGGCCGGTGGTAGCATCGCCGCCGTTGGTCTCGCTCTCCGCTACGGTGTCGGGTTCCACATCGGCGGAGGTCTACACCACGCCTTTCCCGACCATGCCGAAGGGTTTTGCTATATCCACGATATGGCGGTTGCCGTCGAGCATTTTCGCGCCCAAGGAACCTGCGAGAAGGTGCTGTTCGTCGATGTGGACCTTCATCAAGGGAACGGGACTGCCGTTATCTACGACGGGGATGCGAATACGTACACGTACTCCATCCACCAAGAGAATAACTACCCGGTCAAGCAACGGAGCGACTTAGACCGAGGGCTGGACGATGGAGCGGGCGATGGAGAATACCTCCGATGGTTACAGTATGACCTGGATGTGATCGACGGCTCTTTCGAGCCTGAATTGGTTTGCTATGTGGCCGGCGTCGATCCATTCTACGCTGACCAACTGGGCGGATTGGCCCTGACCGAACAAGGGCTTCGCAAGCGAGACGGGGTTGTTCTGGGGCGGTTTGTCGAGCGTGGTGTGCCCATTGTGGTGTTCCTGGCCGGCGGGTACGCACCGACACCCCAACAAACTGCCCGGCTGCATTTTGGGACTGCCTCGGCTGCCGAGGAAGCGTGCGGTAGATTCTGAATCGCCGTACCATGCGCAAGGGGATGGGAGCCCATCACTTACCCATAGACAACGTTTAACTCATTGGGTAACCGGTGCATTCCACTGACGGGAATAGAATTCGGGATTGCAGGGGAATAATCAGCAGACTTTAAGCATCTACTGTTGACGGGATGGGAGTAGAAACGAAGAAATTTGTGAACCTTTTGTCCACTTCCGGCGACTAATGTCAATAGAGAGTATAGGAAGTGCCCTCGAAGGGGCTGACCTACACCCGAAACATTCTCAAGTAGGATTAGGAACAATGGTTTTTTCGTGCTCAAGTATCACCGCCGAACCAAAATGCCAGGGGCGTTTTGCCGATTATCCGGCGAATGCGCTGCCCGGCCTCCGTTTGCGCTTGTGACACTTGGCTACGTACTCCGATGACAACCAAAGCCCGGTGTCACAGCGACATCGGGCTTTTTTCGTGGAATTTCGACTCGTTTGGACTGGTAGCTGAGACGGGACCACCGCTACGCGGCGGTGCCCGCGCCTGGCTGAAAACCAGGAGACGGGGATTCGAGCGCCCCCTGGTCCACTGCGCGGAGACCGCGCGCACAACATGCCCCGTTCGTCTAACGGTTCAGGACAGCGGACTTTCGATCCGCAAACAGGGGTTCGATTCCCCTACGGGGTACTTAAAGCAGAACGTGGCGAAGCCTGGTATCGCGCCGGGCACCGACGCGCAGCGTTGGTCCGGGGGCCAGGAGATCACCGGTTCAAATCCGGTCGTTCTGACTTCGATTGGCTTGACGGGCGAAACGAAAAAACAACCGGGATGTAGGGCAGCGGCAAGCCCGCCGGGCACCGCCGCGGAGCGGTGGTCGTGGGAACACGAGATCGTGGGTTCGAGTCCCACCTTCCCGACTGAACAAAAACGGTAGTCGAGGGCTGGTAGCCCAGACACGGCTGATAACCGAGTTGCGCTGAGTTCGATTCTCAGGGCTACCACTAAGGAGGATGAACATGCTGCACAGATTGAAACGAATAGGTCCGATCCATCGACGGGGTCGTGGCCGAATTGGAGAGGCACCGGACTTTTAATCCGGCTTATGCGGGTTCGAGTCCCGCCGGCCCCACTGGGAGCGTAGCTCAGTGGTCGGAGCAGGACTCCTTTAGAGGCGTGCAGGCGGGCGAAGTCGTTACATGTGAGAGGCGTGACAGGCCAACTCGGGCTTGGCATAAGACATGAAAGGCCCAGGCCGGAGGTTCGATTCCTCCCGCTCCTATTACGAATGGGACTGTGGCAGACAAGGTAATGCACCGGTCTCTTAAACCGGACGATGTGGGTTCGATGCCCACCGGTCCCACTGAAACAACAAGCACTGGTCGTTCAGCGGCAAGGACACCGCACCCGTAATGCGGCGACGAGGGTTCGAGTCCCTCCCGGTGCTCTTGGCTCTTTGACAATTTGGTGCCAACTGTAGTGCCCATGATGTAGCGGCAGCCTGTCGCCTTGCCATGGCGGACGGACCACCGCTACGCGGCGGTGCCCGGTTCAACTCCCGCTGGGCGCTCTGGCGATCGTGCTTGCACGGTCTGCGAATCAGGATGTAGGAAAGCCTGGAAATCCGCCGGTTTTGGGAACCGGAAAACGTGGGTTCAAATCCCACCATCCTGACTGACACGATCCGGTGTGGCCAAACGGTAAGGCGGCCTGTTAAGCCGAAGATTGGGGGTTCGATTCCTCCCACCGGAGCCTTTTCGAGACAACGGTGTCTTGATTGATGCGGTGGGGCCTGTGCTGGAACGGGCTGGCGGCTCTGAACCGTCGTGACGCAGGTTCGATTCCTGCCGCCGCAGCTAGCAGACGGAAGTCATCCGGCTGGATGAGGAGCCTGTCCCGAAAACAGGTGGTGGCGTTGCCCACTTGCGAGTTCGAGTCTCGCGGCTTCCGCTTTGATCCACACGTCCCTGGTGTAATGGCAGCATGACTGGTTCCAACCCAGTTGGTCAGGGTTCAAGTCCTTGGGGGCGTGCTTTGCGACAAACGGTCCCGTGGTCCAACGGCGACGACGCTTGGGTCACATCCAGGAAACGATGGTTCGACTCCATCCGGGATCACTGCGAAACGAGAAGGTCTGTAGGTGTTCCGGCAGCACACCTCCGTGGTAAGGAGGGAGACCGGGTTCGATTCCCGGACGGACCTCTTGAGAAATGGGCCTGCATGCCGCTGGCGGCGACTGACCCTTGCAAGGTCGGTGTGATGGGTTCGACTCCCATCAGGTCCACTCAACAAGACCGGGCCGCTGGTCCAACGGGAAGACGCCTGGCCCGCATCCAGGCAATCGGGGTTCAATTCCCCGGCGGTCCACTCGATTTGGCGGGCTCATGGTCCAACGGGAAGACACCAGTTCGGCAGACTGGAAATCCGGGGTCAATTCCCGGTGGCTCCTCTGAAATGGAAGGTAGCCGGATACGGTTCGCCGGGCCGGTTTGCTAAACCGTGCGACCTGCGGGTCATGTGGGTTCAAATCCCATGCCTTCCGCTTATGGCTCGATGGTGAAACGGACATCATCCCTCGCTTCGAACGAGGTGTTCCGGGTTCGAGTCCTGGTCGGGCTACTTGTTGAGTTGAGAGTCGAGAGCGGAGAGTCGAGAGTAGGAAATCGGCGTGGGGACCGCCAGCTCCCAGCTCTCGACTCTGGACTCTCAACTCTCAACTCTGGACTCTCAACTCTCGACCCTATGGTGTCCGTGGTGTAGCGGTTGCTGCACGCCTGGCTGTGAACCAGGAGGTAAGGGTTCGACTCCCTTCGGATACCCTTGATGCCGACGTAGCTCGACTTAGCAAGGCGCCGGTCTTGTAAACCGGATGATGCTGGTGCAAATCCAGTCGTCGGCTCCTTTTGAGTGCTTGGAGCTTCAAATGAGGTTCCGGGAGCGAACCAAGATCAGGTGCCTTGCATCGTTACATAGTAAGAGTGAGAGGTCCCGATGGTGTAATGGATCGCACAAGACCCTCCTAAGGTCTTGGTCCTGGTTCGACTCCAGGTCGGGACACCTTGAAATTGGCCCGTGGGTGTGCCGGACAGCATGTCAGCTTCCGAAGCTGTTGGACCAGGTTCGACTCCTGGACGGGCTACTGGACAAAGACGGCCTGCGAGTGTGACGGATGGCACGGCAGATTTCGGATCTGCAAGACGGGGTTCGATTCCTCGGCGGGCTACTAAATACGTTCTCGGAGTGTGCCGGATTTCGCACGCGACCCTGCGAAGGTCGAGGACCAGGTTCGATTCCTGGCGAGGACACTTACTTGCAGTAGGGCGACATGACGGCACAAGTCGAGTACAATACGACTGTGCTATCTCCGTAAGAACTCTCACCGCCAGGTGCAACAATGACGAAGCACGAACCCCACGTTCCAGCAAACGAAGTGGACCACCATGTGTTTTCGCTCCTGCAACTGGTGATTCGGAAGTCAAGTGACTGTAGCGCAAAGGATGAGGCATCGCGCGCGCTGCTCTACTTTTTGGTGCGTGTGGCCAACACGTGGTGCTCAATCAGAACGCTTCGACAGCACAGCCCTAGTGAGCAGGTATTCATGGTTGACGCGGGTACGCTACTTCGGGCGATGTACGATGCGTGTTTTCAGGCCGAATACGTAGCCCACGATCCTGCTTGCATCAATGCGCGAGCGAACGACTACCTGGAATACGAGCATGTCGAACGATACAGGATTTCGAGGAAAGTCCTCGGCCACAATACGCAGCTTGCCAACAGATTGAAGTCGTCGGCCAAGCGGCCGGAGGGCGAAAAGAGGGTCCAGAGTGAATACGAACGAGTGAAAGACAAATACTTTCTGGAGAAGCGGCAGTCCGACAGAACCGTGAAACGCGGTCCCCGAACCCGGAGCACGTGGTACAAAGGCGATTTGTCAGCGCTTGCAGATAGCCTCGGTAAACGAGCAGAATACGATACGTTCGTTGCAGTGTTTAACGGGTGCGTTCACTCAAGTGCTCTTGCAGCCCAGACGGGGCCCGTGGTGTCGCCGCAACATGTGCTCACCCTGGCGTCGAAGATCGCTGCTCGGGTGGCCCGGCTAAATGCACGGCACAATCACATCGACATGGGGGACTTCTACGGTCCGATTATGGACGCTCTATGCAAGAATTTTCTGGTCAGTGTCGCTGAAGGAGGGACCGGTGCGTGAGTCTCAAGACCGACACGCTTCAGGAGCAATACATGACGCTGGAGCCAGACGGCACGGCAACCGGCTGCAACCCGGTCTTTAGTGGGTTCGACTCCCACCGGCGTCTCTTTCGTGTGCGGTTGATCCGTCTTTTCCAGCGGCGCACTGGCCGTGAGCCCTCGTTTGGCAGTTGGCTTTGTGTGTCCCGTGAATGGTTTCGACAAAAGGCGGTTTAGGGTTAGCTCAGTTGGCAGAGCACCAGACCGTTAATCTGGCTGTCACGGGTTCGATTCCCGTACCACCGACCACAGGTTGAAAACCTGTTGAACCAGCGGGCGCGAAAACGTCCGCCAACAAGCCCGAGGGAGGCGGGCGTTCGATCGGTCAGCAGCCGGTCGGGACCATGTCGTCGCGGCGGAAGATTTTTGCAGACCGGTGATTGCACCGGAAAGCGGAATGAACCCGTCAGGTGATTGGCGTGTCTCACCGGCAGCAGCACAAACCAGTGCCATGCAGTGCGTGGATACCGCTTCGGGCGGCCCCCGGCAAGCGGCAGCGGATGTGCGGCAACTTGGGACGGAACTTTACGGTTCCCACCCCAACGAGTTGCACGGAAACTGCCGGCGAACCGAGGGCCAAAGGAAACTCAAGCAGCACTCCGCACTCGGGCGTGTGACCGGCGTTCGTTCCGTCGCCCGAAGGCGTTTTTCGCACATAAAGCCGCGACCAGCCGCTTGCGGCTTCGCACGAAAGGGGGAGAAGCATGTTCCCGTTCAAGAGAATCAAGATCCGAAGCTACGAGATCGGCCTGTACTTCCGCGACCGCGAGTTCCGGGGCCTGCTCGGCGAAGGTCGGCACTGGCTGTTCGATCCGCTGTGCAAGGTCCGTGTTGAAATCGTTTCGCAGCGCGACCCGTGGCTGGTCCACGATAAGCTTGACTTGATCGTCAAGTCGGGTGCGCTGAAGGACCGCGCCGTCGTGCTCGATCTGAAGGACCACCAGCGCGGCCTGGTCCGGGTCGAAGGCCGCTTCAGCCACGTCCTGCCGCCGGGCCTGTACGCCTACTGGACCGGCCAGAAGGACGTCGAGGTGGAAGTGGTCGACGCCCGGAAGGTCCGTTTCGAGCACGATCAGCTCCCGGTCATTGTGCGCTCGCAGATGGCCAACCGCGTGTTGGACGTCTGCCGGGTCGAGCGGGACCGCATCGGCGTTCTCTTCCAGGATGGCGAGTACGTCGACACGCTGGCGCCGGGCCTGTACGCCTTCTGGCGCGACGTGGCTGACGCCAAGGTCGTCGAGGTCGACATGCGCGAGACGATGGTCGACGTCAGCGGTCAGGAGATCATGACCGCCGACAAGGTGACGTTGCGCATGAACGCGGTGGTGACCTACCGCATCGTCGATGCACGTCAGGCGCTGAGTGCGACGGACGACGTCCGGCAGGCGCTGTACCGCGAGACACAGTTGGCCCTGCGTGCCGTCGTGGGCGCCCGCGAACTCGACGCCTTCCTGACGGACAAGGATGCTGTGGCCGGCGACATCGAAGAGTTGGTGCGGCGCCGAGCGGATGAGTTGGGTCTGAAGATCATCTCGGTGGGTATCCGCGATGTGATCCTGCCGGGCGACATGAAGGACCTGATGAACAAGGTCACGGAGGCGAAGAAGGCAGCCGAGGCCAACCTGATCGCCCGACGCGAGGAAACGGCGGCGATGCGCAGCCAGGCCAACACGGCCAAGCTGCTTGAAGACAGCCCGACGCTCATGCGGCTCCGGGAACTGGAGGTCTTGGAGAAGATCGCCACGGCGGGCGACTTGAAGATCGTCTTGGGCGAGAAGGGCCTGGCCGAGCGGGTTGTGAACCTGCTGTGATCGAATGAAATGCCCTGGGGCCGGGCAATGCTCGGCCCCAGGACTTCGTTCCCAAGTCGCCCTGGGGGCGTCGAGAGAAGTGAACCACTTCCTGCGAGTCGCGTCTAATATCAATACCGGGGTGGAGCAGTGGTAGCTCGCAAGGCTCATAACCTTGAGGTCGTGGGTTCGAATCCCTCTCCCGGCACTCGGATGGCCCTGTTCTGGAATTCTTCACGGTAAGATTATTCTTCTCAGGCAAGCCGCAACTGCACGAGGAACTTGCTTACCGCGTCCCGGTCCCGGTCTTCCGGCAGCGTCGATTCCTCGAACGCCCGATCAAGCTGGGCCTCCAGTTCCGCCAGCCGGGTCGCGTGCTCCCCCCAATCGAGGTCAACCGATGCCTGCTCAGTCGTCTTCTGGGCGATCAGCTCGTCGATGAACCCGAAGCCGAACTCCTCGTTGAGCCGGGGCAGGTTCGCCTCGACCTCGCCCGTCCACAGCAGGTGGATGCCGGTCATCAAGACTCGGTAGGCGTACAACACTGGCTTCGCCCTCTTGGGCTCCTCCTTCTCGATTAGCTTGCGCTGCGTGGCATAGAAACCCCGGTAATGGTGATAGTGGTGCCGCGTGATGCACCGGCGGGCCAGCGGTCGCAATTCGTTGAGGAACTCCTGGCCCATGACGACGATCGGCGAAAAGACCTGCTCCAGGATGTACCCGTTGTTCTTCACTAACAGCCGCAGATACTTGCCCACGTCGTGGCTGACCAACTCGACCTCGGTACTGTGCAGATCGAACTCAGGCTCGATCGTCTCCCTGGGCATGCTGAGGCCCACGACGTCGCGGAGCGGCAGCTTGTGGCAGCCTCGAAGGTCAACATCGCTGTCTGCGGATGGGAAGCCGTAGAGATGGGCGCCGCTGACGGTGACGAACAGCGGGTTGTAGTTGTGCTCCTCCACCAAGCCGCGCAGGCCGTCCATATCAAGCTCAAGCATCGACCATCCTCCTTCGGGCACGGACCAGGAAGTCATCCACACGGTCGAAGTCGGGCTGATCCGGCAGTTCGGTCTACTCAAAGGCTTCCTGGAACTGCTGATCCAACTCCAAGGCCCGACGCTTCACTTCCTCGAACGGCAGCTTGCCGTCGCGGATCTCCAACAGCTCATCACGGTGCTCGCCCACATCGACACGGATCTCACCCGTCTCCAAGGCGGCGATCCCCGAATGGAGCAACCGGATCAGGTGCATGGCGTGCTTCGCCTTGAACGTGCCCTTGCTCTTCTGGGCATTTGCCATCCGCCGGAACTGGCTCAGGACGTATCCGGAGTAGGTCTTGTAGACGTGCTTGGACAGGAAGGCGTGTCGCATCGCACGCAGTTCCTCCGCCGTCTCGTCGGCCTTCAGCACCAGCGGGGTCCAGAGCGTCTCCAGCACGCTGGGATTGGCCTTCAGGGCAAGCCGGAGGAACTTCTCCAACTCCCAGTAGACCTCGTCCTGGTCGTCGTCCTTGTATTCAAGTTGCTCGGGCAGCCGGCGCAGCGACCACTGTAGCCGGGCCGGCGGCAGGAAGATTCCCCGCAGGTCGTCATCGGAGTCGTCGGTGGCCAGACCGAACGCCTTCGAGCCGACCTGGCACTGGTAGATGATGTAGGGCCGGAGATCCTCGTTGACGTCGCCTAGCACATCGTCGATTTCACGCCGGCGCAGGGCCAACTCACCGAAATATGCCTTCACCGTGGCGCCGTCCGTGAACCGCACCACGTACGCCTCGTTGTTGCTTGGCGGGGCCTCGACGACGACGCTGCCGGCAGGTTTGTGCTCCTCGCCGTTGGGCAGGGCTTTGGCGACCTTCACGACGACCTGCGTACCGGGCGAGATCACGAAGTCGGGTTGGAGCTTGCGGATGGAGTGCTCGTCGGTGGACATGGCCACCACCTACAGATTGGATCAGTGAAACGCCCCTTCTACAGACAGCAGTCTATCAGGGGGAGTTCGCCCTGACGAAAGCCAGACACCTACTATTATGAGGGGAGATAGCAACTCGCAAGAGCCGCCTGCTTTGCCTTTCGGAGGCTCTGAGGTCCATTCTGTCGCCCACTTCCAGTCAACGGTTGGGTGGGGTTACAGCTTCCCGGCTAGCAAGCGGCATGGACGGTCTTCTATGGCATCTGAGGGCATGTCCCATCGGCATCCATTCGTTCGCCCGATTGTGGTCCCAATCGTCGTCAAAAAGGTATCACCAAAGGTATCACCGAGGCCCAAAAACGAGGAAAGGGATCACGAATCAATCTTCGTAATCCCTTTTGTATCAATGACTTCTGTTCAGTCGGGGCGACTGGATTTGAACCAGCGACCTCTGCGTCCCGAACGCAGCGCTCTAGCCAGGCTGAGCTACGCCCCGCATGTCGTAAGTTGTTTCATGTAAATGACTTGCGTCAGATTGTCCGTCTTGAATTCTGCACGCTTTGCAATTTTGTTTATTTTTTGGATATTTAAGGTACGGAAGCAAGGCCAACGACCATGTAGATTACCTAATGGCAGTTGGAAGGTAAATAGGAGACGAGCGAGGCGGCCATGAAACGCATCGTTATTTTCGCGTCGCTGATTTTCATTTCGTGTATGTTGGCCGTCGAACCGGCTCCGGCAGTGGAGCCAGATCAACCGGCAGCCAAGCAGTTTACCGTTTCCCCGATTGGCCGGGGTCGAGAGGCCGATGGTTGTACTACAATCGTGCTAGACAAGAAATATCCGTCGGGGCTTCTCGGGCTGGATAGGATATCGCACATTTAATCGCCACGACCCTGTGCAAAATCGTTTCCGTGAAGGATAATGTGGTCGAGCTTAACGGCCCCCAACGCCACCATACCATGGCGGTTGAACAGGAAATAAGGATCGGCATCGGCAAAAGCCCCGGCACTGCGTGCCGGGGTTCCCCGTTCGCCTTTTTTCTACGACCGGCAATCACATGACGTGCAAGTGGTATCCCATCTGTCCGATGAAGTGGTTTACCGAAGCCGGGAAGCTTGACCACCGGTGGACGGACGAATTCTGCAAGGGCGACTGGCAGCGATGTGTCCGCTATCAGATGGAGCAGCGCGGAGAGCCGCATCCGGACTGGATGCTGCCCGACGGCACTATGGATGAAGGTCTTCGCAGAGGTTCCGGAGGTTCCGTGGCACAAAAACAACACCCTGTTGAGGAGCAGCGAGCTAGATGAGCCGATTGGAAGAAACAGAGATTTCCAAGGCGATCCTGTGTGCGTATCACGAGAAGTTGTTGGACCGGATCGTGAGCGACGTGATCATCGTGGGTGCGGGCCCGTCGGGGATGATGGCAGCAGTTTATCTCGCGCGCAAGGGTTTGAAGGTCACCCTGTTGGAAAAGCGGCTGACGCCGGGCGGCGGCGTGTGGGGCGGCGGCATGGCAATGCCCGAAGTCGTCGTACAACACGATGCCTTGCACTTGCTGGACGACGCCGGCGTCCGGTACGAACATCGAGGCGACGACCTGTATACTGCCAGCGCCATTGAGTTGGCCACTGGGCTTTGTTTGAAGGCCGTCCAAACCGGCGCCGCGCTACTGAACTTGACGATGGCAGAGGACGTGTGTGTCCGCGGGGGTCGCGTTACCGGCGTCGTTGCAAATCGCACGATGATTGCCGAATCGCTTCCGATCGATCCCATCACGTTCTCGGCAAAGGCCGTTCTCGACGCCACGGGTCATGAGGCAGCCGTGGCCGAATGTCTTCGCAAGCGGGGCCTCTTGCCCGAAACCGATTCGGGCACGTACCTCGGCGAAGGCCCGATGGATGCCGCGTCGGGAGAAGCCTTCGTGGTCGAAAACGCCGGGGAGGTCTTCCCGGGGCTGTGGGTTTCCGGAATGAGTGTCTGCGCAACGCTGGGCGGTCCCCGCATGGGGCCGATTTTCGGCGGAATGCTTCTCTCCGGCGAGCGTGTGGCCGGACTCATTGCCTCCGCACTGGAAGGAACGTAAATCACCGGGCGCCGCCATAACCAGCTACGTATTTGGTCCGGTGCTCTCACGCCGGCTCGGCCGCCCCTGCAAACACAAGCCGAAGGAGGGTTGTACTACCAGGCAACGCAGTAGCGTTACCCCTTTGAACAGGGTGTTTAATCCTCCACGCGCCAATTCGAAGCAGCCCCGGGTGAGCAATCACCCGGGGCTGCTTGACATGGGACCTCTTTGCCGATCCCGCGCGCAAAGCTTGGGTGCGTCTAGCCCATCCGTTTCCCGATCATGTCAATGAACGACTGCGCGTAAGGCTTGCCGATGAGCTTCTTGCACTTGGTAAACATTTTGCACCCGGTGCCGCAGTAGTCGATTTTCTTCATCGCGGCACACTTGAGGACGGGACACGGCTTCTTTTTCAACATTGCGGCACTTGCATCCTTACCCGATGCACAACCCATGCACTTTTTGGCTTTCATCAACGGGCATGCCATGCACGCAAGGCCGCAGGCGCCAATCATGGCTTTCTTCTCCGCGGCAACAGCTTCGCCCGTCGCGGCAAGGACAATTGCTCCGGTAGCCGCCGCCGGCACACCTTTGCTGAGAAACTCGCGACGCGAAACACTCATGATCATGGCTCCTTTCATCTGTGGTGACAATAAAGTGCGGTAGGGCCGCTCGTTTCCGTTTCGTGCCGTATTCGGCATCACGAGCAATAGGATATCTGCTCGTTGCGAAGTAAACAAGTGTCCTGCGTAAAGATCCCCCGGTTTTGTGCCGCTGTTGGAACAGGGTGCGTGGGCCACCGGACGATACTGAGACTCAACCTCAGTGCTCTGCCACTCGCTCACAAAGGGTGACAGACAAATCACCGTGCCGGCGGTGGCAAAATACTGTCACGAAATTCGGAACTCGTCTTTCGATCGATCCTAAGGTCGTCCACCTCCGTACCCGGCTCGTGATAACGACGATACCAACGAGTCAACGTCGTGTAGGTAAACAAGACGTTGACCCATCGAATCCGGATTAGAACCCAAAAAACGAGGTAGGTCAAGAGAATCGCCAGAAGGAAGTAAACATATTGGACGAAGAAGTGGACGGCAACATGATTAAGGGTACCGACCCATGGGGCAAGTGGGGAAAGCCACTCGAACAACCAATATGCGATCGGCATGGTTACCAGAAAAAAGAGTATCACGGCCCAAGAATGTCCGGCTTCAATTGCCCGCGCCGGACAGTACGCCATGCAACGCATGCAGCTTTCGCAGGAAAAGGTCCAATAAGGCCTGGGGCGTTTCTTGCCCCAAATACGAACCGCGCCGAACGGGCAGTTCTTGGCGCACATCCCACAACCGGTACAGCGATTGTTGGCGAAGAATAGCTTCGCCAGAAAGAAACGTCCTGCGAGCAAATAGGCAGCGGAAACGGGCAACAGAAGCAACCCCAACAGCAGGCAAATCCAACTCCCGAACCACCTCTTGCCCGCCAGGACGCTCCTGATGTAGCGATCGGTCTTCGGTTTGGCATGGGCAATGATGTCGGCGGCACTTTCGGGGCTGAATCCGGGATGAAACGCGATCCAGTTGGAGGGCATGTCGATGCCTTGCACGCCGCGGACCCGGTATCCTTTGAGCCGGAGAATCAGCGCAAGCAGGTATCCGGCTGTGCCTTCCATCCCCGGGAGCCGCAACGGCCCGAACTTGGTGCCGGCCCGGGTAACCGCTACGAAGGCATGGGTTCTTTGCCCACGCGGCAACCGCCAAGCGAGACGGAGCATTGGCCAGGTTGCGGTAAAGGCATGGGCAGGCAACAGCAGTCCCACCAGGTGCTCTTCGCCCGTCTCGGAATGTGCGTCGGGGGGCCCCTGTTCGACGCCGCGAACCGTCACCGTCGTACCCTGCGACTGGATCACCTCGGTCATCCAACGGGCAACCCGGCGCGTATTCCCCGTCCCGCTCATCACATGCAACACGGCATCCTTGTACTCCAAAGCAGCCACCTCCGGTTGCGAACATGGAACGAGCCGCCGTTTTCCGGGGACCATAACCGCTATTTTGGACAAGGCAAGCAACTTCGTCAATCTGTTCCATCTGGCAGTAGCGGAATCTTACCGGCATTTCCGGATTCCTTAGAAGGACGAGTGATTGCAGAAATGCAATGCTGGGCTTTGTCAGAAAACGGCGTGTAGCCACCGTCGCCAGACAGTGGAGACCCTCCTTTTGCGAGAGATTGGCACCTGCCAACCGCGTTCTGGCGAGCGTGGCTACCGTTTTCCGACAAGGCCTGGAATGAACTCTGCACCATACAAGCCGGACAGAACCGCCTTGACAAAGCTAATTGAGAAGGGGAGACTACGACTTTTGCGATTGCCTTTACTTCTTCAGCCAACACTTCATGCTCATGCTTACTGATACTATCCTCGATTTGATCGGCAACACCCCGTTGGTTCGTCTCAAGGGGGAGAACATCTTCGCCAAAGCCGAGTTTCTCAACCCGGGCGGGAGCATCAAGGACCGTGTTGCCCTGGCGATGCTCGAAGGCGCCGAACGCGACGGCCGATTGAATCCGGACTCGATCATTTGCGAACCGACCAGTGGTAACACGGGTATTGGCATTGCACTAATTGGGCGTCTGAAAGGCTACCATGTGAAGATCGTCATGCCGGAGGGCATGAGCGAGGAACGCAAGAAAATCATCAAGGCTTTGGGGGCGGAATTGATCCTCACGCCCGACGACGAGAGTATCGACGGTGCAGTACGGAGAGTCAACGAAATCGCCGCCGCCGATCCTCGGGTGTTCGTCCCGCAGCAATTCGAGAACCCCGATAATCCCCGCTGCCACTATGAGGACACCGCCCATGAACTCTGGCGGCAAATCCACGGCGAGGTTGACTGCTTCGTGGCGGGTGTCGGCAGCGGCGGTACGTTGCAGGGTGTCGGTAAATTCCTCAAGGAGCATAAGCCAAACGTCAAGATTGTGGCCGTCGAACCCAAGGATGTCTCCGCGCTGTTGGGCCACGAGCCGGGGCTGCACCAAATCCAGGGCATTGGTGATGGATTCGTCCCCGCCGTGCTTGACATCTCCCTTGTGGATGAAGTCCTTGAGGTTACCGACGGGGACGCCATCGAAACGACCAGGCAACTCAGCCGCGACCTGGGATTGCTGGTGGGCATCTCTTCCGGTGCAAATGTTTGGGCAGCCCGACAGTTAACCAAGCGGACGGATGGAAACATCGCCACGGTACTACCCGATCGGGCCGAACGGTACTTCAGCACGGCACTGTTGTGAGGAAGCAGTCCAGGGCGAAGAAATCGGCATTGCGTGGGTTATGCTGCCGCCTGACGGAGCTGGTTGAGCGCCCTGCGCACCTCAGCCTGCACGTCGGCATCATTGTCTGCCAGCAACTCCCCGAGTTCCGGGACCGCGCAAACAGCGCGCTTCCCGTGCAATCGGAGCGCCCCGACAGCGTTTCGCCGTGTGACGGGGTCAGCATCATGTAATTGCCGAATTAGCTTTGCGATCAGTGGATCTGACTCCGGAATCATCGTTTCTAGCCTCAGCAATGCCTGTTGTGACGTGTTAGGAAGTAGCCTTCTACACGATCCCCGTATCGGCCAGAATTCCGCCCGAACTTCACAACACCTCTGTCAATGCATCTTCAAAGGTACGGCACCGCATCTGTGAGTATCGCGCATTGCATTTGTGCAATCCTGCAATACAATGCCTTGGCCGTCGCTGACGCAGATCATGACACATGGCGACGCGAACGGTTTGGACGTCAGCCCTACCCCCTGTTGTAGAATTGCCCCACGATCAGGGGGTCACCATAAAAGGTGGCTGGAACCACCATTTGATACGGTTCGGGCCCAAAAGCTGCTACGGTTTCCTCACCGTCCCAGTAGCCGTACGGGCCGCATCAAGTGGGGCGACATTAAACCGGGCGGCGATGGGGCTCCACGGTTGCAGGACAATCGCGGAGGCCCCAACCACCGCCGTCGTTACCCCGTCGTTTTCGCGGCCCTACCAACAATCAACGACGGAGTTTTTGCGTTGCAGTTTCAATGCGAGAATCGAAGTTGGCTGTGTTCACCGTCGTCAGCCGAGAATCGCTCCCGTTCCTGACAGCCACTGGCTTGCACCGCCGTCTCAGGACTCAGGTCCCCTTGGAAAAGGGCTGTCAACGCATCTTCGACTTCCCCGGTAACCCAGCCATACACGGTAACACCTGCCGACTGGAGCTTGGCAACAGACCAACAATCGATTCCGCCACAAACAACCGTATCCACATCGAGGTCGAGCAGCTTATTGATTCGCACGTGTGGAGTCCAGTTTGGAACAGTGATTTCCTGGCGCACCGAGGGTTTCTCGTCATCGACGGATACCACAAGGATCGAACGCGCGTAGTCAAACCGTGGCGATACACGGGTTGCAAAAGTCGGAATCGCAATTTTCTTGCCAATGCCCATTGAACCGTCTCCATCAGGCGCGGTTGCCCTTCATGGTGAACAATGTTCCCTGCAGCAAACGTGCCGTTTGGGAATTGCCTGGCGAAAAAACCATAAGTTGTTGAACCGGCGAGAGATAGGGTTGCCTTGACAAGTGCCCGGAAAACGACGACACTGCACCACTGCAATAAGGGTGCATTGCACAATTGCACTCGTGCAACAAAGCGAGAGCCGCCATCATCCGTAGGTAATGCCGTACTTCTTCATCTTCCGCCACAGCGTGCTCTTGTCGATTCCGAGTGTTGCCGCGGTCTTGCCGCGGTGACCGTCGTGCTGGCGCAACGTCTCAAAGATCACGGCTGCTTCGGCCTCCGGCAATGGGCCCCCGGTCGATTTCAGCTCGTCGGAGTCACGCCCCCAAACTTCCTGCAACAGCTCTCCCGGTAGGCAATCCGCCTCGATCCGTTTGCTGCGACAGAGTACAACGGCATGTTCGATGACGTTTTGCAGTTCGCGCACATTGCCCGGAAAATCGTAGGCCATTAACACGCCCATCGCCTCTTCCGAGACTTCCTCGATTTGCTTGCCCTGCTGGGCACAGAACTTACGGATAAAATGATCCGCCAACAACGGGATGTCCTCACGGCGCTCTGCCAAAAAAGGAAGGGCTATTTTCAAGACGTGAAGTCGGTAGTAGAGGTCTTCGCGAAAGGTTCCTCGCGCGACGAGTTCGGCAAGCGGTTTGTTTGTTGCTGCGACGACGCGTACGTCTGCCTTGACAAGACCCGTACTGCCAAGCGGCTCATATTCCTTTTCCTGCAGCGCCCGAAGCAACTTGACCTGCAAAGCCGTCGAGATATCGCCGATCTCGTCGAGAAAAAGTGTTCCACCTTCCGCCAGTGCAAATCGGCCGGGCTTGTCCTTCTTCGCATCCGTAAAGGCCCCCTTCTTGTATCCGAAAAGTTCCGATTCCAAGAGAGTGTCGGGCAGGGCGCCGCAGTTGACGACCACGTATTTTTGCTCGGCTCGGTTGCTGAGATCGTGAATCGCCTTGGCAAAGAGTTCCTTGCCGGAACCGGTAGGGCCTTCGATCAAGACCGTGCTGTCGCTTCCGGCAATATCGGGAAGTATTCCCAGGATGCGGCGGATCTCATGGTTCTTGCTGATGATGTCGTGGTACGTATAGTGTTCATCGATCTCCTTGCGGAGTGCCTCAACCTCCGAGAGATCGCGAAAGGTTTCGACTCCGCCCAAGAGCTTTCCATTCTCGTCACGCAGAAGAGCCGTGCTGATACTAACCGGGATTCTCTCGCCGCGACTGTTGAGAATGTTGATCCGCTGAGATATCCGCTGTTGGCCAGTCTCCATCGTTTCATGTAGAGCGCAACTGTCTTGACAAATACTGGCGTGAAACACGTCGAAGCACTTCTGACCGATCGCTGCGTTGCGGGGGATGCCGGTAATCCGCTCGGCCGCCCGATTGAACGACGTGATGTTCCAATCGTCGTCGATCGTGAACACGCCGTCTGCGATCGAGTCGAGAATGATTTCGTGAGTCTGCTCTTTCGGCGTTTTGCTCATCGCGTACGTCGAAGATGAGGACCGGGATGCGATAGCGAGTGTGGATCTTGTAGATCTGTCCGCGTTTCTCGCACTTCCCGCCTGCTGCCGCAGCAAATGTCGTGCCAGTCAATGCGTTTCGGACAACCAATCCCCGTTCTCAACAAGCAATCTAGTTGAACAGGGTTGCCAATTTCAGCGTACAAAGGAGATGGTGGAAAAGCAAGCGTCTCCATAGTGCTTGACAGATATGCCGATCTACGATACCATTATGGCAGTGGCCCTACCCATCTGAGGGGTGACAGCATGTCTGTGCGAAAACGCCTCTTTGCGATTCTGCTGGCGACCAACTACCTCTTTCTCACAGTTGTCGGTTCACTCCTGCATCATCCCTCCCATGTTTGCGGGGAATGCAACGGCCACTCCGGCGCGATCCCCTGCGCCCTTCTGGAAGAATCCTGCTGCCGTCCTCACGAAACAGACGACCATTGCACGCGGAAAAGCGAACACTCCGATGAGCAGATGCCGGCGAACTCCTCGGAACATCAGAATTGTCCCATCTGCCGTTTCTTGGCCAATAGCCCGATGATTGCCGGTCACGTGCCGGACGTGACCTGGACGGCGCTGGAGTTCGCAACTTCTCCTGCGACGCCTCCTCCTCCCATCGTCCACGTCAGGCATGTCTGGCAAAGCCGTGCCCCGCCGGCGGTCGCATAGGCATCTTTCTTGTTCAATTTCCATGATGTCTGGTGCTGCGCGTGCATCGGGTTGATGCACCTGCACTGGAGCATTTCGTGGTAGATTGTAGATTGTTTTTGGGAGAACGACATGTCTATACAGCGGACTGCATTTACCTTGGTCGAGTTGCTGGTGGTCGTTGCGATCATCGGCATCCTGATTGCCCTGCTGTTGCCGGCAATTCAGGCGGCTCGCGAAGCGGCGCGAACCGCGTCCTGCCGCAATAACATGAAGCAGATCGGAATCGCCCTGCACATGCATCACGACACGAAGCATCACTTGCCGGCCGGTTGGACCGCGTACGAACCGGGCACCCGAAACCCGCACTGGTTCGGCGAACCGGGATGGGCGTGGAGTGCCCGAATACTCCCATTCCTTGAAGAGAAGCACCTCTTCGAAGACACGATCCACTTCGATCTGCCCATTACCGACCCGGCCAATGACATTGCCCGTATAATTTCCGTTAGTTCCTTCCGATGCCCTGCCGATATAGGGGAAAACACCTTCATACTGCAGGGCGGAGGGCCCTATCTCGGTAGCGGCGCCTACACGCCCATCGAACTGTCGCGGAACAACTATCTCGGTGTCTTTGGCACGGTCGACATCCACATTGTCTGCCCCGGAACCAATTGTATGGGGGACGGAACGTTCTTTCTGAACCGCGGAGTGTCATTTCGTGAAATCCGCGACGGGCTGAGCAATACCTTTGTGGTAGGCGAACGGTCTTCGGAACGCGCCCCATCGACATGGGTGGGAATGGTAACCGGCGGGGAACATGCTCCTGCGCGTGTGGTTGGTGTCGGAACGTACCCACCCAACTCCACGGACGCCCCCGTTCACTACTTCCACAACTTCAGCAGTTTCCACCCACAGGGAACGCACTTCCTGGCAGGTGACGGCTCCGTCCACATGGTTTCCAACGACATTGACATGAACATTTACCAAGCCGCGTGTACTCGTGCGGGTAAAGACAGCGCGGGCTCACCCGACGATTGGGCGGGACGCTGACTAAAGACGGTTCCTACGTCAGCGGCGCCGCAGGAATCACCGGCGGAAGCCGGACCGCCGACTATGTGACCTTCGACGTCGGCTCCGGATGCTACTGCTTCGAGATCATTCCCAAGTAAGCAGAGAAAGAAAAACCGGTTGCGTTTGCTGACGCCCCTTGCAATTCCCCGCCAATCGGCAATAATGACTGTCCTATGCCGCCCTCAGGAGGGACGACTCTTGTCCCGATGAAGTCGCGAGGGAACCGAAAATGGCGGAGAAGTTCGATCCGTATCACGTGTGGTTGTCAATTTCGCCGGAAGAGCAACCCCCAACGCTCTATCGTCTGCTGGGGCTGCGGCCATTTGAGGACAACCTCGATGTGATCGAGAACGCCGCCGACCGCCAGATGACCCACCTCCGGACGTACCAGGCGGGCAAACACTCGGCCGAGTCCCAAAAGCTGCTCAACCAGATCGCCTCCGCCAAACTCAATCTGCTGAAGCCCGAGAAAAAAGCGGAATACGACAAACTACTTCGGGAACAAATGAACCTGGAAGCGGAGTCCGTGTTGGATGACGAGTCCTCCGTGCGCCAGGAAGAACTCTCGATGACTCTGGTTGGGTTCTTGGAAGCGATCCAAGCCGAGAAGGAACAGAAAGCCGAGGGAAAGCCCGGCCACTTCGACCCGTATGAGGAATGGCTGGCCATTGCGCCGGAGGAGCAACCGCCCACGCTCTATCGACTGTTGGGACTTCGGCCGCTGGAAGACAACCGCAACACGATCAAGGACGCAGCCAAGCGGCGAACGGCCCATCTTCGGGAGTTCGTTTCGGACGAACACGGGGACGAGGCACGGAAGCTGCTGACCCAAGTCTCTTCGGCCAGACTCACGCTGCTGAATCGGAATAAGAAAGCCGATTACGACAGGTTACTTCGACAGCGGACGAAGTTGGAGGACGAAGGTTCGCAACCGGACGAAGAGCTTTCGACCACCTTGGCGGGGTTCCTGGCAGCGGTTGACGTGGAAAAGGCAAAGCCTGCGGAACCACGAAAGCCGCCCAAGCAAAGCGAAGCTGCTACACCTGCTGATAAGGCGGCTGGGGAACGGCGGTTTATGATCGGTGCAGCGGTTGGGGTCGGTATCCTGTTGCTGCTGGTGATCGCCGTGTTGGCCGTGAAGTTCGGGGGCGGTAAGCAGGAAGAGAAGCCGAAGGAGGACAATTGGCTAGCCGACATCGGACAGCAGCGTGAATTATCAAGGCCGACAAAGCCGGCACCGCCACAGACCCAAAAGCCCACGCCGCCTCCGCGCAAACGTTCCAGCAAGGCGCCTGCGGGAACCGACCGTGTATCTTCGCCTGAAGCACCCGTAAAGTCGGGCGGTCTTCTTGCTCATTACACATTCGACACGAACGCAAGCGACAGTCAAGGCGGCCACGACGGCAAACTCGTCGGCAACGCGTCCATCGTTAGCGACCCTGACCGCGGCGGTGTGCTGCAACTCGACGGCGACGGCGATTACGTGTTGCTCGGGGAGTTCGGTCTGACCGGAGACGGATACTCGGTCGGCTGCTGGTTCAAGACGAGCGCCACAGGTCACCGAACGATCCTTTCGGCAGCCAGAGGGTCCGGGGGATACGCCATGTTGCTGGAAGCCAAGGAAGGCACACTGCGGTATCTCCATCGTTTCCCCTTTGGCGGAAGCAGCGGAACGGACATTTATTCGCCTGGTACATATCACGACGGGCGCTGGCACCACGTCCTCGCGGTTAAGGATCCCGCGACGACGACACTGTATGTCGACGGGATCAAAGTGGGTTCAGCAGGGAACTCGACGACGTTTAACGCGCCCGTGGAGACTGTAGCCGGGAGACTGATTGGTGATTCTGGCCCCAGGTTCTTCGCCGGCCAGATCGACGACGTGCGCGTTTACGATCGGGCTCTCAGCCTGCAGGAGGCCGCGGAACTGGCAAACCCAACCACCGCCCGACCCGCCGATACGGTTGCCCTTACGCCGGACGGGCTACCCGTGGAACCGCGAACACCTGACCCCGAGTCACCGACGTCTGAATCGGGAGCACCAACAGCAAAGAAACTTGCCGTCCCACCGCCGGATGAGCAACAGAAGATGGGCGAGGCGATCGAGGGTTCTTACAAGATTTCGGAGGCCCGGTCGGCGGAAGATAGACTGCGACTTGCCGGGGAATTGTTCGCGGCGGGCAAGAAGTCGCAGGGCGAGCCGGTCGAGAAATTCGTGTTGCTCCGCAAAGCAATGGAACTTGCCCAAAGCGGCGGCGATGCCGGGTTGATGATGGAAGCTGTCGATGCGATCAGTAACGAGTTTGATGTCAATGCCCTTGATGTCAAGCAGAAGGTTCTGGCCGGTTTCGCTTCGGGTGCTTCCAATCTTGAAGAGATCAAATCGTTTGTCGAAGCCACTGATCCGGTAATCGACGAGGCAATTGCCGATGGCCGCTATGATATTGCCGTGAACATCGCCGAGATAGCTTATCGGCTTGCCAGCGGAGAAGGAGATGCGGAGTTACGCAAACGAACCTATGATCGCCGGAACTCGGTTAGGAAGCTGGCTTTGAAGTGGCAGGGACTAACAGATGCCAGGAACACGTTAAAGACCACCCCCGACAATCCGGCCGCCAATCTGGCCGTAGGACGTTGGTTCTGCTTCGAGCGAGGTGATTGGAAACAGGGCTTGCCGCATCTTGCGAAGTGCAGCAGCCCCGCCTTGAAAGGCATTGCCGCCCAGGAGGTAAACTCCCCTCCGGCAACCCCCGATGCCCAGGTCAAGCTCGCCGATGCTTGGTGGAATTTGGCAGAAAAGGTCGAGGGCAAGACGAAGGATTCTTTGATGGCCCATGCGGGCCAGTGGTATGGCAAAGCTTTAGATGGTTTACCGGAAGGTTTTGCCAAAGCGAAGGTGAAGAAGAGGTTGGAGGAGGCCGGGGAGGTTGCGGAGGTTGCTGTGGAAGGGCCGGAGGAGCCGCGTTTTGATCCAACGACCGCTAAGCTCCTGTGGACTCTTGAGGATCATAAGGCTGAAATACGGCGCGTGGCCTTCAGTCCGCAAGGCTCGATTCTCGCGTCAGCGGGCTTTGACAGCACCATAGGGCTGTGGGACGTCACCACGGGTAAGCTAGAGAAAACACTGTCGGCGCCCGAACCGCGTGTATGTACTGTCTGCTTCAGTCCTGACGGTCGCACATTGTTTTCCGGAGGCGGTCAGGAAACATCGGGCACTGGCCCCACTGCTGTTAGTGTATGGTCTCTGACTACTGGTCGACTCACAAGAAAACTCGATGGGCATAAAGACGCCGTGTGGACTGTCGATTCGAGCCCTGACGGGGCGTTGCTGGCTTCAGGTGGTCCTGATGCCAGCGTGAAGATTTGGGACATTGCTACGGGCCGCGCGGTCCGAACGTTCACCGGTCACACGGCCAGCGTGCAATCCGTCCGATTCAGCCCGGATCAGTCGATCCTTGCATCGGGAGGCAACGACAAGAAGATCATCCTATGCGAGTTGGCGACCGGGAAGCTTCGCATTCTGGACGCGGGCGAAGCAAACATCACAAACCTCGCATTCAGTCCCGATGGCCGGACTCTGGCTTCCGCGAGTGCCGGCGGGGTCGTAGGACTGTGGGATGTACGTACAGGGCAAGCTCGGCACACACTGAAGGGCCACGCCGGCAACGTTTTCGGTGTCGCATTTTCCCCGGACGGGTCGGTATTGGCGTCGGGAGGCCTTGACAAGGTAGTGAAACTCTGGGATCCAGCTACGGGAGAACAGCTTCGCATGCTCGCGGGACACCAAGGCACGGTGTGGTGCGTTGCGTTCTGTCCGGACGGTTCAAAGTTGGCCTCCGCGAGTGTCGACAAGACAATCAAGATCTGGGGCTTCTCCAAAACCACGGAAACTTCCGCAAGCGCAAGCCGGGTTCGTATTGAAGACTGCACGGTGACATGGAATAGCAAATACTCTCCTGCCCGGTGTGACCCGGGCGATCCTCATTGTAAGCTCCTCAAGCAGAATCCATATACCTTGGGATTTGAAGATTGGACCGATGAGGGATATGATGACATCTGCCTGCAGTTTGCACAGTTGGCAAACGGTGATATCGAGATTACCGTCGTTGGGTTGAATAGCACGGGCCAGAACGGCAAATTCAATGTAGTCGCACCAGACGGAAAAGTAATTTCCGGCCTGGAGAATCTTCGTAGAGAGGATGTCGGCACGAAGGGCATTCTCAAAGGCTTCTACAAAACCACTAAACCCAAGCCAACTCCCACCCCAACCACTACCTCAAAACTCCCCAGAGAATTCTCAATCGACCTCCCCGGCGGGGTGAAGATGGAATTTGTTCCGATCCCCGCCGGTGAGTTTATGATGGGTTCGTCCAAGGCGGAATTCGAGACCGCCCTGAAGGAAGCGAAAACCAAGCACTCCGGTTTGGCACTCGGCCTTATTCAAGCCGAGGTCCCTCAACATGACGTTAAGATCACAAGGCCCTTCTATCTGGGCAAATACGAAGTTACCCAGCAGCAGTGGCAGGCAATCATGGCCGACAACCCGAGCGAATTCAAGGAGCCGGACAATCCCGTCGAAAGGGTGAACTGGAACGACTGCCAGGAGTTCCTCGCAAAACTCAATAAGAAATGCGCGACGGCCGGCATGAGGTTTACGTTGCCGACCGAGGCTCAATGGGAATATGCCTGTCGCGCGGGAACGACGACCCGGTACGGCTTCGGCGACGACGAGGCAAAGCTCGGCGACTACGCCTGGTTCAGCGATAATTCCGAGAAAAAAACGCATCCGGTGGGCCAAAAAATACCCAATGCCTGGGGGCTCCATGACATGCACGGGAACGTCTGGGAATGGTGTGCCGATTGGTTCTGGGAGGACTATTACAAGCGGTCCCCGACAAACGACCCTACCGGCCCGTCCGGCTCAATTTGCGCGTTTCGAGGCGGCTTTCGGGGCGGCAGCCGGTGTGATAGCACCGTGGGATGCCGATCCGCACAACGCTACATCAGCCAGCCCGTGAGTCGTTATGGAAACGTCGGGTTTCGCGTATTGTATTCGCGCAGCAGCGCAGGTGCATCGAGCAGCAAAACGCCTCCTTGCAAGGTATTTCCCGTTGGTCGCTGGGTTCCGCTGCTGACTTCGTCGGACAAATTGGTTGGGTGGGGAGGAGTCAATGAGAAGGTGAAGTATTCAAATGGAGTTATTGAGTTGAATGATCGTGGGCTGTCCTACCCTGTCGTGGCGAAGGATATGATTATCCGTGCCAAGGTAAAGAAAGTCTCGGGAAGCTCGCTTTCTCTTTGGCTTCGCGACGGGTACGAAGGCAAATGGAAGGGAGACAACCGATTTGAGATTCTGAAAGCCGTACCTGGGAAAGGTCACGCGAGCCTCAAGAGCTACACAACCCCGCTATCCTATCGTAACGGCTTTGAACTTGGCTTCGCTGCCATCGGGGATGTGCTAACCGTTTTTGTCAATAGACAGCCGATTATGGAAGTGCGAGACTCGATGTTCAAGGAGGGTAAATCGAGACTGTCGGCATCCGCTGGCACCTCTCTCTTCCGCGACGTGGAGATCCAAATCTTGAAGAAATAGCAGCAGGGTAGTACAAGCGAAACACCGGCCCGCTAAACGCCGGGCTTCGGGCCGGCACGGGGAGAAGCATTACGGGCATTCCAGTGGAGATTCTTCGCTGCGCTCAGAATGACATTCCTGAAACCCGTAAGTTATTTCTCAGTCTTCTTGCCCGGGTTTTTCTCCGTTTTCTTCGCCGGCGCCGCTTCTGGCGGCGCTTTCTTCGGCGGCAAGAGCGATTCGGTCTTTATGTCCCAGAGGATGATTTTCCGGTCGGCCCCGGCGGAAGCCATGGTCTTTCCGTCGGGCGAAAAGGCAACGGCTAGAACCTCTTTGTCGTGCGCCCCGCTGATTCCCAGCTCCTTGCCCGTCCTAGGGTTCCATACCCGAAATCCGTTCTCGCCCCCGGCGGAAACGACGACCGTTCCGTCGGGCGAAAAGGCGATCGAGCGGACCGGTCCCTTATGGCCGACAAGCGTTGCTTGTTCCTTGTCGTTTAAGAAATCCCAAAGGAGGATCGAGGTGTCGCGCGACGTCTTGGCCAGGGTCTTGCCGTCGGCGGAGATGGCCACGATAGGCGGTTCGTCGGTCTGCGCACGAAACGCTCCGAGGAGGAAGGCCCCGTCGGGATAGTACAACGTTACCCACCCCTCGCCTCCGGCGGCGAGCATTTTACCGTCGGGCGAGTAGATCAACGTGCCGATCCCCTGGTCGAATCCGTCGAGGGTATTCTTGGGTGAACCGCTCTTGAGTTCCCAAAGCGTGATTCTGTTCCCGTTGCCGGCCGCGGCGAGGATATTGTCCTTCGGCGAGAAGGCCACCGTCCAGACGGACCCACCCTTTCCCTTGAGCACCCTCGGCTTCTCGCCCGGTTTGTCGGTCGGCCAGATCCTGATCGTGTCCGAGCCGTCCGCGGCTGTTACGCTTCTTCCATCGCGCGAGAACGAAAGGCTTCGGACGGCCGCCGACATTCCTCCAAAAACTTGTACCGGCTCGCCGGAGCGGACGTCCCATAGTCGGATCGTCTGGTCGGCGGCTGCGGAGGCCAGCTTATCGCTGTCGGGCGAGAACGCCAGCGAGCGAACCGCCCCTTCGTGGCCGGTAAGCACGTCTCGGATGACAAAACCCGGCGGCGGCTTCGGCTCATCCAGCTTCCGGATAACCGGCGGCGGATACTTCGGCGCATCTTCGCGTTCCTTGTATTCCCAGCCGGGGTCGATGGGGATGTTCCAAAGCTGGACCGTTTTGTCGGCGCTGGCCGACGCCAGGGTTCGCCCATCGGGTGAGAAGGCCAGCGACGTAACCTCCTTTTTGTGCCCGGTCAGGACCTGCTTTTCCCGCCCGGTGCGAGCATCCCAAAGCCGGATCGTCGCGTCATCGCCGCCGGAAACCAGAGTTTTTCCGTCGGGCGAGAACGCCACGCAGCGGACCTCGCCGCTGTGCCCCTGAAGCGGCGCTCGTATCAAACGCCGGCTTGCAACGTCCCACAACCTGATCGTCTCATCGGTACTGCCGGAAACGAGGGTCTGACCGTCGGGCGAGAAGACAACACACCGCACACCGCCCGAGTGGCCGCGGAGAGTCGCTATCTCCGTGCCCGTTAAGTCCCAAAGCTTCACCATCGAATCACTGCCGGCCGAAGCGACGATCTCCGCCCCGGGTGCGTAGGCCACGGAGAGCACCGACCCGTCGTGGGCGTCGATGCTTCGCGGTTCCTTGGGTTCGCCGATCGCGGGATCCCAGAACTTCACCGTGCTGTCGTAGCCCCCCGAAACCAGCAGACCGCCATCCGGGGAAAAGGCCAGACTGCGGACTTCGTCGTTATGGGCGGCGATCTTGGGGCCCTTCTCAAAGGCCGCCGCGCCCGTATCCCAAGTCCGGATCGCCCCGTCCTCTCCCCCGGAAACCAACGTCCGGCCATCGGGAGAAAAGGTCACCGACCGCACCTTTCCCTGGCCCTCGTTTTCCGGAAGCGTCTGCCACGGTTTGCTCGCGTTGTTCGTGTCCCAAACCTTGATGACATCGTCCACACCCGCCGAAACCAACGTTTGATTGTTGGGTGAGAACGCCACCGACCAGACCTCGTGGTCGTGATAGAGAGTTTCCCTTGGAGTCGCGAGATTGTTTTTCCCGTTGTGCTCTTTGTACCACCACCACGCGCCCAAGGCGCCGGCTCCTGCGAGCAACAACAGGCACATCAACGCCACCAGGGGCCATCGCCGCTTGCGGCGTCGGCGTGCAGGCCGCATGGGCGGCTCGAACCAGGGCGATTCCGGTCCCTGGGTGGCCGTCAGAGCCGACTCGCGGTGGTGCGGCGTCGACGCGCCCGACCAGAGCGGGTTGACCGGCGGGGATTCCGTCCGCACGGCCCTGGCCAGGAGCCCCGGCAAATCGCAGCCGGCCGTGAACGCTTCCAAGTCGGCCGCCACTTCGCCGGGAGTTGCATAGCGATGCGAGGCATCCTTCGACATCATCCGCTCGACCACCGCGACGAGCGCCTCCGGCACGTCGGTGCGGAACTGCTTCAGCGGCGGCGGCTTGTGTTTCGCATGCGCTTCCTGCTTCTCAAAAATGCTTTGGTATCGCGAACCGCTGAAGGGCGGGTGCCCTACCAGCAGTTTGTACATCGTGCAGCCGAGCGAGTAAATGTCCGCGCGTATGTCGACCTGGTGCGAATTGGAAATTTGCTCGGGCGCCATGTAGTCCGGCGTGCCCATCACCTGGTACACAGCCGTCATCTCTTCGCTCGACATCCGTTCGTCGCGATGGAAACGGGCCAGCCCGAGGTCCAGGATCTTCACCTGGCCCTTGCGCGCGAGCATCAGGTTCGACGGCTTCACATCGCGGTGTACCATGCGGTGTTCATGGGCGGCCTGGAGCCCTTTTGCCACCTGGCGGGCCACTGCGGCCGCGTCCGGCACCGGCAACGGCCCCAGGCGCCGGACCACCTCCGTCAGGTTGAGACCCTCGACGTATTCCATCACGAGGAACCGCGTTCCTTCGATTTCCCGGGCGTCGAAGGCCTGGACGATGTTCGGGTGGTTCAGCGCGCCGACGGCGGCCATCTCCCGCTCGAAACGGGCCACGGCCTGGTCGTCCGGGAGATGGTGTTTCGGGAGCACCTTCAGCGCCACTTCCCGGCGGAGCTTGGTATGCAGGGCTTTGTAAACCGTGCCCATGCCGCCCTGGCCCAACTTCTCGAGCAGTTGGTACTCGCCCAACTGTCCCAGCATGACCGTTTCGCTCGGCGGTCCACTGGCCGAGATACCGCCGTGGGAGAGAGATTTGGCGGCGGCTTTCAACTGGGCTAACGCCTGGCCACATTGGGGCTCCTGCACGTACTGACCGGCGGCCATCGGACGCCGCAGCCGTGCAAGCAGGGTATCGTCCGCGTCATCGAGACCGGCCAGGGCGGCTTGGCACGTAGGGCACGTGTCGATGTGATCGGCCACCGCCTGGAAAACATCCTCGGGGAGTTTTCCCAGCGCGTAAGCAGAAAGCGACTCACGGCTTGGGCAGTTGGCAGCGAACATCTACTCCGTCCCGTCCTCTCAGGCGATTGCCGGCAACCGACGGCTCATCACGCCTTCCGAGGAACGGTCACCAGACCCTCGCCCTCTATACTAACAAACGAAGCACTTTGACACCAATTTCCGCCACTTTTGCGGCGTTGACGCAAGTTGGGGGGGCATGTGTCCGTATGTGTCCGGGAGAACCAATTTGGCGAACGCACACCCTCCCTGGGGGAGGTGTGGCAGTTGGGTTTAGGGGTGCGATCTCAATTGTTTCACCGGTCGTTCGTGGTAGAATACCAACGCGATCGGGGCGTGGCGCAGTCTGGCTAGCGCACCTGCTTTGGGAGCAGGGGGTCGGAGGTTCAAATCCTCTCGCCCCGACCTATATTTCCTAACGACTTGCCCCTCACTACCGGAGTCAATACTGCTTTCTGGTGGTGAGGGCGACTGCCGCTCACCAGGGCCGCTGCAACGGAACCGACCGGGCCTTTGATCTTCTTGCAAGACGTTGGTCCGTCATACATCTCGATCGGCGGGGGGGCGTTGCCGAAGGTCACCACCCCGCCGTTGATCTTGTTCAAGGTTCGCTTCTTCCCCCTGACCGGGTGGAAGCCAAGGAACAGCCGAGCATTGAGCAGATTGAAAACCTGCCTCGCCGCACCCAGATCTTCACCTTCTTGGGCCAGTTCGGTCAGTTGACGGACGATCTCCATCGCGATGTCAACGGCGGAATCCGCATCGCTGACCGTGGCTTTGCTGGTACAAGCCACAAAGATATCGAAATGTTTTGCCGTCCGGTTGGCGATACAGAAGCCAACCGCAGTTCATGTCGAACGCCCGACCACCAAGCGGGTTCTTGCTCGGATTGCGTGACCGTGGGGACACGCCATCCTCGCCTGTGACACGTCTGCACCACCATCCGAGCCATGGGGCCTGACGAGACATAGACACCTACCGGCAGTTGCCAGGAATCCATCGAGCAACCACTTTTTCGGCTTTTGTCCATTGAACCAAGGTGCGCGCAAAAGAGGGGGGCACGGTGGTGGAGGCACACTGGTAGCCCGCTTTGGCAATCCTGCTGCGAATCTCCGTTACGGCTAACTCGTGTGCATGATCCTGCCGGCAGTTTAACGTAGCGAAATTGCGGAAGCCGCGTAGCAAGAGGTGCTTAGAGATTAGACGCCCAATAGCATTTGGATCCGGATAGACAATCCTCAACCCTCAAGTGGCTCTGAAGTAGTATAGATGAATCTGCGGCGGCATTGAAATCGCAGTTCTATCAAGTCCCCGCTGCCCTGGGGATGCTATACTTTGGCGTGTACCATGAGATGTCTATTCCATATCCCGATCATCCACTCAGCCGCTGATTTCGGGTCGCTTTCCGAATCGGCCAAGGCGCAGTATGTGGAGCAGTTCGACCCGAACGCGTGGGCGCATCACGAGCGGGCGATAGAGCAACTCTGGGCTGCTATCCGGCAGAGGGTCGACGTCCTAAACCTTGACTATACGAAAGTGCGCCTCTACCAGGACGGATTGCCGGTCTGTGGATTTGAGGAGAAGATCGTTCGGGAAGTCGCCGAGGCCGGGAGTAGCAACCATCAGTTCCTTCTGGAATTGATCGACAAGGGAGCCATGCTGGAAGGCACGGAGGACCCGCAACTACTCATCCAAGAGTACCAAATGCAGAAGGAGCAACTGGAAGCCGAATCGCAACCGCCCGCCACCGGTGCGGACCGGAAAGTACAGGCGGATGAACTCCTCGCCGCCCGCGATCGGTTCATTGCCCGGCGCATCGACGAGACACTCAAGGCGGGCGAGACTGGATTGTTGTTCCTCGGAGCCCTGCATCCCTTGGAAGCGATCTGGTCGACGGGAATTGAGGTGAAGGAGTTGGCGAACCGCTGAACACGCCTGCGGTAGCGTCAGGCATTTTGCTTCCGCCCCGCTTGTTCGAAGAGTTCCTCGATTGCTTCCAGGAGATGATTGCGGCGGATTGCGAAGTCGTCGATGTTGGGCGCCTCGGGCGATGCCTCGATCCGCTCGGCCAGGGACGTCATCATTGCCCGGTGGCAAAGGGCCTCGATCTCGGCTCCGCTGAAGCCGGTGGTCCGTTCCGCCAGCCACGCGGCCGTCACGCCCGGTTCGACCGGCCGGTCCCGCATGTGGACTTGCAGTATCTTTTCCCGAGCGGTCTGGTCGGGCATGGGAAGCTCTACTTGGACGTCAAACCGCCCCGGCCGCAGCAGTGCCGGATCGAGCAAGTCGGGGCGGTTCGTGGCCGCCAGCACGAGCACCCCTTTAAGTTCTTCGATCCCGTCCAACTCCGTGAGAAGCTGGCTGAGAACCCGGCCGCTGACGCCGGAATCCTCGCGGCCGGAGGAACGCGTCGATGCCATCGCGTCGATCTCGTCGAAGAAGATAATGCAGGGAGACGCCTGACGCCCCTTACGGAAAACCTCACGTAGCCCGCGCTCCGATTCCCCCACGTACATCGACAGCAACTCGGGCCCTTTGATCGAGATGAAGTTGACCTCGGTTTCCGAGGCCAGGGCCTTGGCCATCAGCGTTTTTCCGCAGCCGGGCGGCCCGGTCAGCAGCAATCCCTTCGGCGGGGTCAGGCGGAAGGAACTAAACAGATCGGAGTATTTCATGGGCCATTCGACCGCCTCCTTCAACCGCCGCTTGACGTCCTCCAATCCGCCCACGTCGTCCCAAGAGACATCGGGGACCTCGACGAACACCTCGCGGATGGCCGAGGGTTCCACTTCCCGCAGCGCTTCTTCCGCATCGCTCATCTTGACTTCCAACTGGGCCAAGACTTCGTAGGGGATTTGCCGCTGCGAGAAATCGACCTGGGGTAGGATTCGGCGCAAGGCGTTCATGCCCGCTTCCCGGCAAAGGGCGGCCAGATCGGCCCCCACAAAACCGTGCGTGATGGCCGCTAACCGCAGCAGGTCCACGTCCTCGGCCAAGGGCATCCCCCGGCTGTGGATTTCGAGGATTTCCTCCCGGCCGTGCTGATCGGGGATGGGAATGGAAATCTCCCGATCGAACCGTCCCGGCCGCCGCAACGCGGGATCCAACATGTTGGGAAGATTCGTGGCCGCCAGCACGACCACGTGTTCCCGCTGCGACAGCCCGTCCATCAGTCCGAGCAACTGGGCCACCACCCGCTTCTCCACGTCGCCGATTGCCTTTTCGCGATGCGGCGCGATGGCGTCGATTTCGTCCAGAAAGATGATGCTCGGCGCCCGGCGGGTGGCTTCATCAAAGATCTTGCGGAGGTGTGCCTCACTTTCCCCTACCCACTTGTGAATCACCTCGGGACCGTTGATCGCGAAGAAATTGGCGTCGGTTTCGTGGGCGACCGCCCGAGCTATCAGCGTCTTCCCGCAACCCGGCGGACCGAGCAGCAACACGCCCTTCGGGGCCTCGATCCCCAACCGGTCGAACAATTCCGGGTATTTCAACGGCAGTTCGACGATCTCGCGGATGCGGTCCAACTGGCGTTTCAGACCGCCGATGTCTTCATAGGAAAGCGCCGGCAGCGACTCCTTGGGCTTGCCGTTGCCCTTGCGGGTCTTCGTGATCTTCAACGTACTGTCGGAAGCAATAACCGTCGGCCCGTCCGGGTTCGTGCTCTTGACCAGAAAATCGACGTATCGGCTTCCAAAGAGCGTGGCCCGCACGCGATCGCCGGCCACCACCGGCAAACCGTCCAGGAGGATGCCGATATAGTCCAGGTCGCGGTCTGAAGGTGCGTGCCCCTGGGGATCGAGGACGACCTCTTCGGCCGCCTGGACGGAGACGAGGCGCACCACGGCCGACTCGCCGAGCCCGACGCCGGCGTTCTGCCGTATGATCCCATCCACTTGGAGGTGCGTCTTGCCACGGTGTTCCTTGAAGGTCGGCAGCAGCTTGCAGACGGTTGCCCGCTTGCCCGCTATCTGCACCATGTCTCCCACATCAATGCCGAGCCGTTTCATATCGGAAGGGTCGATGCGCGCGATCCCCCGCCCGACGTCCTTTCCAGTCGACTCGCTTACCTTCAGTACGATTTCCCGAATTGCAGAGGAAGGGTTTGTCATGATATGAGAACCTGCTGTATGCGCACCTATTGTTGAAGCCGAATCTCGGAAGTACCGTCCTTGCAGTCCCGCTGCATCTTGTCCGCATCGGCCAAGTTTTCCAGAGGCGGCCCAGACATCTCCACCGCTGGACCGAAATGGTAAGGCGGCAACGTAGCCCGAATCCCAGCATGCGCGAAGACCGTCACCCTCCTTTCCTGCCGGTCAAGGTCGTGCAGGAATTCGGCTACCTTCACTTCGCATCGCGACATCCGCCATAGCAGCGAAGGCCGGTCGTGGAACAACACGCCCAATGGCAGCGGCATAACCGGGCCGTGCGCGACCACCTCGCCGATGATCTGGCGGTGTCGCAGTGCCAGGCATCTCAGCCACTGGACATCCTTAACGGTCTTCGCCTCGAACCGTTCCTGGCCGAAACGATCAAAGCCCACGCGGCTGGCCACCGCGGCCAATTGCCCGTGGCGGATCAACTCGACTTCAAACCGCGCATCGACCCCCGGGCCGATCTTCAGGTCAGGGCAGGTTGCCCAGGCAAATGCGTACAGGTATGTGTGTTCAGCCATTCTGCTTCCAACCCTACTTGCTCAAGCAGCCCTTTGATTCCGCGTGGGAGAGCGCATCCTGCAAAAAATGGATGGCTTGGTGGATTTCCTCGCGATGGATAGGGACCTCCCGGGGCCCGCTGAACCCGAGCTTCACCCGGTCTCCCCGCAGTTCCAGCACGGTCAACTCAATTTCCCCAACGATAATCCTTTCGCCTCGCTTTCGGCTGAGAACCAGCATGATTGCCTCCCTGGCAATGATTGTGACGGATTGTGAAATCGTCGGCCTATCGCTGGAGCCGAATCTGCAGAATGCCGTTCTTGCAGTTCCACTCCATCTGGTCTTTGGCAAAACTCTCGGGCAGAACGACTTCTTTGCGGTAGCGGGTCTCGCCCCGTTTGGCCTCGATGTTGAGTTGATCGCCGGCCAGCTCGACCTGGACGTTGTCTTCACTGGCCCCAGGGATCTCGGCCAGCACCAACACGTGGTCTTCTTCCTCGTGGACGTCGACCAGCGGTTCCCGCACGTCTTCGGCCGGCTTGCCGGGTTTGCCGGGCTTTTTGGGGTGAACGTTTCCGAAGGGCTCGACCTTGAGTTCCTGCTGTCCGCGGTCGCCAAGCCCCGTCTTTACGTTGATGCCGTAGACGCCCCGGAGTCTTCCGGCGGCGTCTTTGAATTCACCCGACTGGGAAAGCTTTTCGCCCGTCTCCGCCAGCTCGCCGAGTTTTTCGACGAGGGTTCCCAGTCCGCTGAGGATTCCCCCCAGCTTCAAGGGAACGCCGCCATCTTTCGGTGTGTCTTCGGTATGATCTTCCACTTTTGCCATGAGAGTTTCCTTTCCTAGTGGAGCCGATTTTGGCGACGGGCCGGACAATCCGGGTTATATGTTCAACTCGGGACAGAAATGGTAAGCCGGCCAAGGGCCGGTCACTTCCAACAACAAGCCTTTGGGGCGGACCGCGTTGCGCAGTTGTTCCACCTTTGCCAACCAACGGTCGTTTGCCGAACGAGGCAGCAGAAACGCGGCGTTCCAAGCCATTTTCTCTTCCCGGCCGGTCAAATTGGCGGACAAATTGCGGACGATACGGCAGCGGTCGGCATGTTGCTCGAGCGTGTTGGCCACCGCCGTGACTTCCCGTTGCACATGGGAATCCAATTTTCGTTTATTCTGAAGTTCGGTCCGTCTTTGTCTGAGGTATTCAACGCCGGCGCCCCTTCCGGAGGCGAAATGTGGCGAGGAAGGGGTTGGATGGGCAAGGCATATTCGTGCGTGTTCCCGGTCGACGTAGATCTTCGCTGCCCACTCCTGCCGGTCCCCGAGTTCACCCAGGAAACCGGCCACGGTGGTCGCACACTGTGTCATTTTATGCAGCAACGAAGCCCGCGAGTTGAAGATCGTGCCGAGTCTCAGCGGCAGGACGGGCGACTGGCTGGCGACCTGGGCGACGATCTCGTTGTGCCGCACCGCGATCCGGCTCAACCACGTCACCTCCTCGGCGGTCTTGCCCTCGAGTTGGTTCACGTTGAACTGGTCCAGCCCCACGCAACTGGACACGGCGGCCACCCGCCCATTGGGGACCAACTCGACGGCAAAACGGGGATCGACGCCCTGGGTGGGATCTTTCAACAGATAGCCAGCCCAGGTGAAGGCATACAAATAGTGTTCCTCAGGCATGGTGTCCGTCCAGCTTGGCAATACACCCTATTGTACCATCGGTATTTCCCACATTACCCTGTACTGTCCCACGTTATATCGCCGTCTATCCACACTGACAAGGCCATTTTCCCCGCGGACGGGTTGCTACGAATAGTCTTCGCCCAGCACGAGAAGACCCCTGATTTCGGTAATCCTGACAGTGCAACAGGGCCTCTTCACGGGCAAATTGCCCGCAAACCGGTAAGTCTGACGGCTTCGCTTGACCGCTGCTTTCTGCGGACTAATATTTGGGTAGTTCCGATAAGCTGTGCGGTTTACCTGTCTTTCCTAAAATGGACTAGGTGAAAAAGCCGTGTTCGTTATGCAGATATTACGACAAAGCCCGTGGTAAAGCCGAAGAGAAGCTGGAGAAACCCGGGGGACTGCGCCGAACATCATTGAAACAGCCGTTGGGGCAAAACTGTGGAAATCAGTTGAGTCAGACCCTCCAGGTGATGTTTGCTTGGGGGATTTACCGGTTGGTCCCTTTTTTATTTAGGAGACTTTGAGATGGCAAACGTGAAGAAGTCCACCGATTCGTCCAGCTTGGCTGAGGTCGTGGATCGCATCCTTGACAAAGGTATTGTGGTCGACGCTTGGGCCAAGGTATCGCTGGTCGGCATCGAGTTGCTGACGATCGAGGCCCGCGCCGTCGTCGCCAGTGTCGAGACGTACCTGAAGTACGCCGAGGCGGTTGGTCTGACGGCCTCGGCCGCCGCGCCTGCGTAAGCGGAATCGCCGATCCCGGCAGCCGGCTGGTCCCGACCGCTGCTCCAGCCGGCTGCCGAGAGACGCACCCAGACGAAGGGGCGGAGCAAGTTTAATCAGTCAACAAACACAAGATGTGCTCACACGCACATCCGCACCCCAATCGAGAGGAACATTATGGCAACTTTTACCGAAGACTTCAGCCGAATGCGCGAAAAATTCGACCGGGGCCACGAAGGTCGCCACGAATTCATGCGCGAACTGGCGACAAACGAGGCGGAAGGCCATGCACAACGCCAGCAGTTGTACCAGGACATTCGGGACGAGATTGCTGAGCTTCAGGAGGAAGCGGTGGCTGTCTGTCATGAGGGCGCCGCGATGTGCAAAAGCCACCACCAGTGGATGGAGGACACTTGCCGGGAGTTGAAAGACGAACTGGCATCCTTCGGAGCCGATCTGAAGGCCGGTGGCAAGATCTTCCGCGGCGGTTACAGGCGCTAGTCCGCACGAATCAAGTCAGGGAAGAACGCGAAAACCCGGCTCGCGAGTGCGGTTGATCATATATGGGACAGTGAGCGGGAAGCGTGGAATGACCATGACTCCGTCTCGGTCAGTCAACGCCCACTCGTCACTGTCCTTCTGTTTAATGGCGGGTACGCGGAACATGAACACGCAACCGTTGGTCGCGCCGGATGGAACGACGAAACGCTACGGTGCCCGCGGACGCGGAGTGCCGTACCACACCGTGTGCCTGCTACGCTGAATCGAACGGGCCATGTAAGTTTTTCCGAACGCGCAAGTAGAATAGAGTTCCCATCGGCCGGTGTCCGATGGTCGTAGTTGAAACCCTACAATTGGCAAACCCCGCAATCTCCGACGGTCGTGCGGGAGAAAACGAGAGCGAAAGGAATCTGCTGATGGCCACGGTATCCGAGAATACGAGGAGCGATCCGGAGTTGCGCAACCTGGCATCGTCGGACCTCATTGACGAGGCGGCCATGCATTTACGCGACGCGATGGACGAACGGCCGGACAACGGTGCCCGAATAAGGCTTGAGCCGAGCGACGAATTCGTCATGACGCTGCGGATCGAAGGATTGGCCGAGCGGGCAATGCGGTACCTGGGGGCAGGGTTCGCAGTCAATCTGGAGGGTCTGGCAGGCAGCGGCAAAACCACGCTGGCCCTGCACCTGGCCGAACGAATCGGCCGGCCCGTGAGCCTCATTCACGGTGATGACGAGTTCGGCAGCTCCGACCTGATCGGAAGCGACCGGGGGGTCCGCAAGAGCAAGAGCATCGACAACTTCGTCCACTCGGTCCTGAAGACCGAGGAAACGACACGCAAGGTTTGGGTCGACAACCGGTTGACCATCGCGGTGTGCGAGGGCCATACGCTGGTCTACGACGAGTTCACGCGAAGCCGGCCCGAGGCCAACAACGTCCTGCTAAGCATCCTTAGCGAAGGCATTCTGAACCTGCCCAAACTCCGCCACACGGGCGAGGGTTATCTCAAGGCGCATCCGGAATTCCGGGCTATCTTCACCTGCAACCCGGAGGAGTATGCGGGGGTACACCGCGGCCAAGACGCGCTGCTCGACCGGCTCATCCCCATTCGCATGGACGACTATGACCGCGAGACTCAGGTGGCCATCACCCGGGCGAAGAGCGGCATTTCGCCAGAGGACGCCGGGCGAATCGTCGACATCGTCCGCCACTTCCGCGATCTGGACGGTTTCACCCACCGGCCAAGTGTCCGGGCGGCAATTATGATCGCCAAGGTAACAGTCTACCGAGGCGCGCCCTGCCTGCCCGACGATCCGATCTTTCAACAGACGTGCCGCGACGCGCTCGGTCTGGAAGAGCCGCGAAAGGACACAGGCAAGAAACCCTTCTCCGACGAGGAGGTGCAGAAAGGTATCCACAAGGCTTGGGAGTCCGAATGACGGGAATCCGCCGTTTGCCGGATCGGGCACGAACAGAAAAGGAGGAGATTCAATCATGAGAAGCGTACCCCGGAGAACGGCGACGAACATCCGTTCGTCGAAAAACGCCCGGCTCGGTCATGGGACAAGCGCACGGCGAAAGTATGACCGGTTGGCCAAACTGGCATTCGAGAGGGCACACCTCAACAAGGACACACAACGAGCCAGCGAGCGGGTTAGCAATAATCAGAAACGGCTGGATGAAATCGAAGCCGAAGAGGCCTACTTGCTGGCGTCGATTCAGGCCGCGCGGGAAGGCAGACCCGTTCCGCCGGAAATCAAACAGCGGCCAAGATCAGCCAGACACGAGAACGGGACAGACTTCGTCCTGAGGTATTGAAGTATTTGTCGCGGGAGCCGTTCAACAGCGGGAAGGTGAAATCATGTCTGACTACGTCGACAGAGTGTTGGGACTCAAGCCCCCCGGTAAAGAACCCGAACAAGAGCGCGGTACGCGCAAACGCTACTGGCGTCCGAAACGCCCCCCCGCCACGCAACAACGAGAATTGAAATACGTCGACTCGGTGCGTTGCGGGTACTGCCAGGGTATGGGCGAAGACGATTGCGGCGGTATTTGCAACGTTTGCAGCGGTAACGGCGAAGTGACCGTCGAACCACCCGTTATCACCTGTTTGGAATGCCGCGGAGACGGACACGGCAAAGGTTCGTTGACCTGTCTTGCCTGCCAGGGGATCGGCGTGGTCTCGGTCTCTGAAAACGCAACCATCTGCTCTCATTGCCAAGGGAGCGGAGAAGACGGCGTCTTCGGTTGTATGTACTGCAAGGGGCAGGGAGTTTGCTAACACCGGACCAAACGGCCACGCAAAACCGTTGGATTGGGAGTCATGAACATGGCGCTGGAAAACCTTGGCCTCGATGTGGACAAGCCCTCCGTGCTCGCCGTGCAGAAGGCCGCAGAGGCGTTTCTGGCGGAATCGCTTCCCGACGTGCAGAGAGTCAATATCGTCAAGCTGGTCCCGATTGATCCGTACGAAGGGACCTGGGAGGTGGAAGCAGAGGTGTTTCAGCCCAACGAGACCATCACCTCGTTGGGGATCGAGACCCAGCGGCCGGTCTTGGACAAGACCCTGTACCTAGTCCGCCTCGATCGCGCGTTGGAGGTCCAGGCGTACGGGTTGAGTGACTCGGTGACCACACAACAATGACGCCCGCTGCGGCGACAACAGCTCAACGGAAGGAGTAATTCGATGAAAGTGAATTGCGTCTCGTGCGGTCACGTTATTGACCTGCGGGACTCCTACGACAACTACGAGGGCCAGATCAAGTGCTTCACGTGCGGATCGCTGTTGGACATCCGCACCGAGGACGGCCAAGTCAAGCATGTTGAGATCGACCGAGAGTTACTCCAGACGTTCCGCGGAGGAAAACGTGACCGGTAGCGCGAATACGATCGACACAGGGCTGTATTTGTACGGGATCACGCGGGCGAAGGGCGCCCCCGCCATTCGCACCAGCGGCGTCACCGGGGGGAGCGTTGGCCTGCTGGTGGAAGGCGAGCTAGCCGCAATCGTGACCCCGCTGATCGCCGAGAAGATCCGCCCCCAACGGACAAACCTGGCGGCCCACAATGACATCGTGCGAGAGCTGGCCGAGCACCGGGCGGTGCTGCCAGCCGCCTTCGGTACGGTCGTCGAGAGCGAGGAGGAGTTGCACAATGTGCTGGACCGCAACTGCGACGAGTTGCTAGATCGGCTCCGGCTCCTGGAAGGCAAGGACGAAATCCTCCTGAAGGTGTACTGGGAAACCTCGAACGTCTTCGAGTACTTCGTGGCAAACCACAAGGAACTCAAGCGGCTGCGCGACCAGTTGTTCAAGCCGGGCAAGGTGCCATCGGTCAGCGAGAAAATCGAACTGGGCAGGGCCTTCGATGCGGTGCTCCAGGAAAGCCGCGATCGCCACACCGAACGGGTGACCAGGGCGCTGTCCCGCTATTGCACCGATATCCGGTCGATCGACGTGGGCGGAGAAAAGATGATCATGAAGCTGGCGTGCCTGGTGGCCAGGGACCGCTCGGAGGAATTCGAGGAAGCGATCAAGCAAGTTGCCTCGCAGTTTGACAACCATTACACGTTCGAATACGGCAATCCAACGGCACCCTATGATTTCGTCGACGTCAATTTGCAGTTGAAGTAGTCATTGCCGGGTCGGGCAGGGACGCCCACGGGACCGGATATGTTTGAAAAACCACGGAAGGACATCTTTTACCATGGCGTTTCTCATCGACGATCTCTTCCTGTTGCCCTTCAAGTCCGTCTGCGACGGCATTATGGAGGCGGTCGAGCAGGATCTCCAGAGCCAGGAAGCGGAGATCATGGCTGCCCTGACACAACTGCACCGGCGGCTCGAATCGGGCGAGATCGACCAGGAGGAGTTTGACGAGGAGGAGACGGCACTGCTGGATCGACTTGAGAATGTGCAGAAGCTGCTTCACCCTGAGCCGCCTCTGACGAAGACAGAAAGGCTGAAGAAACACTTCCCGGAGGAGTTTGAAGAGGATGAGCCGAAGAAATCAGACTGGGAGAGCGGACCGGGACCTGAAGGTGATTGGGGGCCACGATTGCCCGAGTAAGGATCTCCGCCACAAGGCGGAATGAATCCGGGAACGTTTCCCCAAGATTCCCGCGATCACTGGTCGCGGCTTTGTAGAAGAAGACGAAAGGACATGTCATGGAGAAAGCAGAGCCGTCACGGCCCGACATAAACAGAATTCCCGAAACCACCGCGGGCGACGACGACACGCTGGTGGAGGTGCTGGATCGGGTGCTGGACACGGGCGTTGTGGTGGTCGGCGATCTGAACATCTCGGTGGCCGATGTCGAGTTGATCTGCCTGCGGCTGCAATTGGTGCTCTCGTCGGCAGAGACGGCCCGGCAGGCAGGCTTGCTCGATTCGGCGCAGCATTCTTGCCCCGAAGTCCAACCGGCATAAAGGCATTCTTGGCGGAGATGACCCATGACAGAATCAGCCACCGTCACCGTCACCGACACCGCCATCGGCACGCTGTTTCCCGACTTCCCCGAGGTACACCCGAACGGAAAACAGGTAACGCGGAAGGCGCTGCGGGAGTTGCCGGCGAAGCTCAGATCCAAGCCGGAGAACATCGGCAACGGGCCATCGAAACCGAAATCCAATCCGGAGAACATCCGCAATAGCTCGTCGAAGCTGAAATTCAATCCGGAGAACGTCCGCAACGGGCTGGCGAAACTCGTCCTGACGCTGGTAGAGATGATCCGGGAGTTACTGGAACGCCAGGCGATACGCCGGATCGACGCGGGGTCGGTTACCGAGGAGGAAACCGAGCGAATGGGGGAAACGTTCGCCCGGCTTGCGGAGGAAATCGAAAGACTCAAGAACTATTTCGGCTTTACCGACGAAGACCTCAACCTTGACCTGGGACCGCTCGGCAAGGTGCGCTAGCGAGAATGGAAAGGAATCATCCCATGGCACACGCGCAAGCAATTGTCCAGTCTACCCAGGGCGACAATCTGGCCGACGTCCTGGAACGGGTACTCACGGTCGGCGTGGTCATCGTCGGCGACATTAAGATCAAACTGTGCGATATCGAACTGCTGAGTATTCAGTTGCGGCTGCTGATCTGTTCAGTAGAAAAGGCGCAGGAGTTGGGAATTCCATGGTGGTGGGAACAACGGGCGCCGACAAACGGATCGCTTCCCAAGAGCCCGGCGGCTTCACACCAGCCGTTGCCCGAGAACAACTCCGCGACACGCACGCCGTGGGAAGAATACAGGCGGTTCCAGGAGTTTCGGCAGTTTCAAGAGGCGGAGCGGGCCTTCGAACAAGCACACGGAAAGGAATCCTGATCGATCGTCAGGGGCAGTGATCTGAAATGGAGTGCGCAATTCTCTTAACGTTTCTGACGCTTCCCGTCTGGGGAGCGGAACCCGGCAGAGACTCTTCCGCATCGTTACCGGCACCCGCCACTGTTTGCGTAACGCAAATCCACCATGATTGCAGTTGTTACTACGACGACGAAGAACCGTACTGGTATGGTGATGTCGGCATGTTTCTATGCCAAGTGGAGTTGCGGGTATCGCCGCCGGGGCAATTTCCGGTTGTCTGGCGCAACATCGGCTCCTATCGTCACTGCTACATGCAGCTACAGATAGAGTCGGAATCGGCGTACGAAATGGAGTGGGAAGACAGGGCACGAGAGTGGCACGTGTATTGGTGGATACCAACCGACGACCGACCGGGCGGTGGGCGAGGGGCGGTACGTTCCGATAGTCGCGACGAGTCGTGCGAATCGGAAGCGGACGCGATCGGAGCACTGATTGAGTGGTTTCGGGGACAGCCGACAGACGACATTACGATTCAGCGGCGGTTCCGCGAGGCACCAGCCAGGTAATGATGACGCAATACTCACCCGATCCCCCACACGAATTCTGATGACAGGTGCTCTCGGCTTTCTTGTTTTCCATCTGTGCAAGCTTCAATCCATGTCGGCATCACATCGCCGGCACCGAGCAGAGAATCGAACGAGGTTTTGCCGATCTCCACCTTCTAAGACTCCCGCAGCTCCCTTGCGAAGTCCGCGGGCTGGAGCCCCTGAGACGGTTCGCCTGCTCTTTTGTCAACGGTGTGCATCAGGACGCCGTTGAGGTTTGTGACAGGGTTGCGCCCACTGCGGTGCCGGACGTTCCACAATGCGGCTCGCCCCTTCTCCTTCCGACGGCCCGCCTCGTTTTGATTGGCGGGAAGGACGGTGTCGGGAAGAGTTCAGTTGCCGCCGCCACGGTTCTCGAACTCGCCTCCGGGTTCCCGGACAAGAAAGTTTTGATCTTCTCCACAGACCCGGCCCACTCGCTGTCCGATAGCTTTGGTCAGAAAATCGGAACGGAAATCGGCTCCATCGAAGCAATCCACAACCTCTCCGCCCAGGAGATCGATGCCCCCAAGCTGCTGGTCGATTTCAAGCAACGGTATCGAGAGGCCATCGATGATATCTTCAACTCTTTTCTGGGTGGCGGCGACGTACAGGTGGAATTCGACCAGGATCCGCGTCTTGTATTCTACGGTGAACCGCCGCCGCACCGGTTTTTCCAGCACCTCTGGCGTGGGGGCAGTTCGTTCTTCACCAACCGATTCTGTGCGTTCCATCAAGGGCTCGCCTCCTTTCGCCCTCTACTCTAATAAATCAGGAGGCAGTTGTCTCACTCATGTTGGCACAGAGGGAACAGCATCTTGATGTCCCGGCTCCACGCATGCACCGCCCTGCAAAAAGTTGCGGCTGGTGTTCAATCGCCCCGACTGGACTTACGGCAATTACTCCTTATAATCGCAGAGCAGATTGCAGAGTAAGGAGGTAATCCCATGCGAGGAAGACCAGAGCCTTTTTTTCCGTAAGTTCACGGGAACGTGGTACGTTCAGATCGGAAAGCAGCAATTCAACCTTGGCAAAGACAAGGCTGAGGCTCTGGACAAGTGCGAGAAACTCTTTGCAGAGAATGAAGACATAAACCCTGCAATGCCCGTGGCCCTTCTTCTGGCCAAGTATCTGCAATGGGTGAAGAAACGGCGTGCTGAGAATACCTACGACTGGTATCAGATGCACCTGCAGTCTTTTGCCAAATACATCGGCAAACGGCTCAAGATCGCCAATCTGAAGCCCTCTCACATCACCGCGCGGATCGACAAGGCACATGCCGACTCTTCGGACTCGACCCGCCACGGGGCCATACGAGCCGTCCAGAGGGCCTTCAACTGGGCAATCCGCGAAGGCCATCTCCAAAAAAAACCCACTCTCAATGCGGAGAAACCCACGCCGACCAAGAGGGAGTCAGTCATCAGCGAGGAACAATTCGAGCAGATGATGGCGAAAGCCACCGATCAGGCCGAGAAGGATCTTCTTATCACGCTTTGGGACACGGGTTGCCAGCCGCAGGAGATTCGCGTCGTCGAAGCCAGGCACTTTGAGGAAGAGAACGAGCGATGGGTATTCCAGACGGTCAACTCCAAGGGGAGGAAGGTTCAGCGAGTAGTCTACCTGAGCGATCGTGCTCTGGAGATTTCCAAGCGACTTGCCAAGCAGTATCCCGAAGGACCAATGTTTCGGAATCGGAAAAGAGAGCCGTGGAACAAGAACGCGATCCGTTGCCGATTTCGCAAGTTCAAAAACTTGGGTATCGAAGGCCTGTGTGCCACGGCGATCCGCTACAGCTTCACGACCCATGCCCTCGCACGGGGTGTTGACCCAGTGACCCTCTCGGTCCTGCTCGGACACAGCGATGTTACAACCTTGAGTCGTCATTACGCCCATCTCACGAAACAGCCGGATCACATGCGAAGGTCCCTTCTCAAGGTCAGAGACCAAGATGCTCCTGAATGAGGGAGCTTCCGTCAAGTAGTGGCTACTACAGGGCTATTGTTGCGAACCGTTATCTCTCATCAACTCCAGCATCGACTCGCCCATCGCGTGGCCGATGCGGGTGTACCAAATCGCGCTGCCGAGGTAGTGGTACGGCCGGTCCGAGCCGACTTTCTTCCACTCCT
>CAZJRB010000046.1:0-49011 GCA_964547995.1 uncultured Planctomycetaceae bacterium
AGTTCCTGCCGCCGGAGTCCCTGCCGCCGGAGTCCCTGCCGCCGGAGTCCCTGCCGCCGGAGTTTCCGCTGGCGGAGTTTTCGCTGGCGGAGTTTCCGTCGGCGGAGTTTTCGCTGGCGGAGTTTCTGTCGGCGGAGTTTCTGTCGCCGGAGCTTCCGTGACGGCTGGAGGCTCCTTCTGTTTGAAGGGATTGAACATCACAATGCCAAGGGCCATGACGAGCCCGATCGTCAAAACACCGATCGCGATAAGTCGCCGGCTCTTGATCGGATCGCGGAGGTATTCGGGCACGGACACGCTGCGTCGGGGGGCAGCCGGTTTCGGCGGCGTCGTTACACCGGCGGCAGCCGACGGGGCGGGAGCCGCTTCCACTGGCTGCTGTATCGGTTCCGGCGCCGATTTCGGCTCGGGCACATACAACTCGGGCAGACCGTACATGCGGTCGCGGCTGTCCGGACTGACCTCGGCCGGCTCAGTCAACACGCGGGTCAGAATTTGATGAGCGGACGTTACCTCGGCTAGTTGGGCATCGGAATCGAGGCAGAGCTTTTCAAAGTCGGGCACCCGATCGTCGGGCATGGCATTGTCAAGATATTCCGCCACGGTGTTGGCATCGAGTTCCTGCCCGTCATCACTTCGGCCGCTCGGCCGAAGCCGCTGCACTACGTCTCGCATCCGCGCGAGGAGTTTCGAGGCAAACTCGCTCTCCTCAATTTTCTTTCGAATATCGGCTTCGTCTTCCGGCTGAAGGTTCCCGTCCAAAAAAGCCATCATGGTCCGCAGGGTAAGTCGCATGGCAAATACCTGATTCTTCGTGTGAGGGGGAAGATAACGCACGCTCCACCTGTAATAGTGGCGCCTAGCGGCCGAATCCGTGCAGCAAAACGGAAAGACCCTCAAAAAACGGCTCTGCCGGGGGGCTTTGTTGTTTGCAGATCTCTTGCAGTAAGACAGCCAAGCCCGGCGTCACTCTTCTTTCTCGGCCGGCGGGAGGGGGCTGCTGATCGCTTCGGGCACCTCCGGCAGGTCGTCGAAGGTGAATTCCAGCGGGAGCTTAAAATCGTCGGGCCAGCCATATCGCTGCCAGTCATCGATCGGCTCTTCGGCGGTTTGTTCGCCGTCGCCCCGGGCCGGTGGAGGTTCACTGCCCGGATTACCTTCGCCGGTTGTTCCGTTTTCACCCCCTGATGGGTTCTCCGTCGGGGCGCTCGATTCGCCGGGCTTGCTCGGGTTGAAGACGGGCGCTTCCCCAGCGTCAGGACGAGGGTTGTCCGTGTTGGCAACAGGCCCCCGCCAGATACGATAGCCCACGACGCCGAGAATGGGCAATCCGACGGCCAGCAAGAGGACTGTCACGATGAGCCGCTTCTTTCTCATGTTCCCCATTATTCCGCGCGAACCGCTCGCAGGCAAGCAAAATGCCGCTCCGGCCGGTACAAAACACAGGGAAGAAAAGCCCGATCCCCCCGCGAGTAGTTCCTGCGAAGGATTCCACATTCCAGTTGACATAACATAATGGTAAAGCTGCCGTGAAGCGGCAACGACTCGTCGAGCCGGTATTATAAATGGGGTTCCGACCGGCGTGTCGCCCATCGTACCGGGCCGCGGCCGGGGCACGGTGCTCTAAGTGCTTAGGAGACAAGGACTTGCAACCAACCTTCGACCACTCCTGGCACCAGGCGGCCGCCCGCGGCGACCCCGATGCGATTGATCGCCTGGCCCAAACCGCTCTGGAGCCTCTTTACCGGTTTTGTTTCTACCGCGTGGGGGGGAACCGCCATCTCTGCGAGGAGGTCGTCCAGGAGACCCTCGTTCAGGCGATTCGGGAGATCGACAAATACGACCCCGCCCGGGCAGGCAGGAGAATCTTCCCTTGGCTGACCGGTCTGGCCCGAAACGAAATCCGCCGGGTGCTCGCCAAAGAAAGGGCCGCCAGCCTCGAAACCCTCTGGCAGCGCATGGACGAGGAACTCCGCGACGTCTACGCCCGGCTCGAATCGCAACCGCTCGAGGAGGACGTGCTGCGGCGCGAGGAAACCCGCGAGATGGTCGGGGCCACCATGTCGCAGCTCCCGCCCCACTATCGCGAGGCGCTCGAGGCCAAGTACGTCGCCGGACGGACCGTCCGCGACATGGCCAACGCCGGCGGCACCTCCGAAAAGGCCGTCGAAAGCCTGCTCGGCCGGGCACGCAAGGCATTTAGGGCGACGTTCCTCGCGCTCGCCCGCAACTTGAATGTGGAACCCAGTACATGAGATCGTAATCATGAATTCCCATAAACGCGACCAGTCAAACCACGTTGCCGACCGCAATGTCGAACGCCTTCTGGGCGATGCCTACGAGCCGGTCTCGCCCGATCCGGCATTCGTAAAAAAGGCAACCGCCGCGATGCACAAGGCGGCCAGGAAACACGCCCAACGAGAAAAGGGCGACCGGCGCCGGCCGAGACGCCCCGACACCACTCGGCTGATCGCCTGGACCATTGCCGCGTCGGCCCTGATCGCCCTGGGCATTATCTTCGGCAGCCGCATGGCCGGCACGCCGGAAGAATGGGATATTGCCGAACAGAACGCTGCTACTCCGGCCGGGCAAGAAAGACGGCGGTTTGAACCACCGCCGCTGGAATCTCCCTTGCCGCCGCAAACTCCGTTCGGCGCAGCGGGAACGACGGCGAGGCGCCGGGCAAAGGCCCCGCCGGTCGAACGGCTCGCCGTCGGCGATTCGCTCGAAACCGGGCCGCGGCAACGGCGCCGGGTTGCCTTGCCCGACGGCTCCATTCTGTATCTGAACGAAAACACCGCACTGACGTTGGACCGGCCGCGCCACGTTTCGCTTGCGCGCGGCGAGGTCTTTGTCGAGGTCTGCCCGAGCGAAGTGGCCGGCGGCAAACGGGCCGAGCGGTTTGCGGTCGTCACGCCCGACCGGCGCGTCACCGCCTTGGGCACGAAGTTCAACGTCCGGCGCTCCGACGCCGGGACCGACGTGCTGGTCACCCAGGGCAAGGTGACCGTCAGCGGGCTGGGGTCGCCCCTTTTGGCCGGGCAGCAGCTCAGCGCGCTCGACGACTCGGTCGCCCCCGCCCCCCGGGCGACCCATGTCCTGGATTGGACCCGCGATCTGATCGCGATGGCCGAATCGCCGCTGGTGCCAGCGAGCAAGTACGCCGGCGGGGCGCTCGTGGCGGTCGACCCCAACGGCCAGGAGTCGCGGCTCTCGTTGCGCAAGTATCACGTCGACGTCTACATCGAGGACGGTTTCGCCCGGACGACCATCGACCAGACCTACTTCAACCACGAGCAGCGGCGGCTCGAAGGGACGTTCTATTTCCCGCTGCCGCCGGATGCCTCGCTGTCGCGGCTGGCGATGTACGTGGGCGAAAAGCTCATGGAAGGCGGCATGGCCGAACGCAGCCACGCCCGGCAGGTCTTCGAGACGATCGTCCATAAGCAAAAAGACCCGGCGCTGCTGGAATGGGTCGACGGCAGCACGTTCAAGATGCGGGTATTCCCGCTCGAAGGCCGCCAGGAAAAGCGGATCGTCATCAGCTACACGCAAAAGCTCCCAACCTTGTACGACCGCACCAGCTACCGCTTCGCGGCCGGGCATTCGATGAGCAACGTGGGCCGTTGGTCCGCCCGGATTCGCGTGAAAAACGGGGCCGCCCTGCAATGGGAGAGCCGCTCGCACGACTTCGCCAAGTCGAAAGACAAGGGCGACCTGGTGCTGGAGTGCCAGGCCGAAAACATCAAGCCGGACAAGGACGTCGTTTTAACGCTGAAGGAGAAAAAGGGTCCAGTGGAGAAAAAGGGGTCAGTGGAGAAAAAGGGGTCAGAACTGTTTTCCGGCCGCGCCCGCTTCTCGACCACCACGCACGACGGCTCAAAATACCTCATGCTCCGCTGGCGGCCGGAATTGCCGCAGGAGAAACAGCGCGAGCGGCGCGATTGGGTCTTCCTGTTCGAGTCGTCGGCCGACCGCAACCCGCTGTTGGCACGCGCGCAGATCGACATCATCCGGACGTTGCTGGACAACGTCGAGCACGACGACACGTTTTCGATCGTGACGGCCGGCACGGAGTCCCATACGTTTGCTGCGAAGCCGCAAGCGGCCGCGCCGAAGAACGTTAAGAGGGCGGTCGAGTTTCTCGAAGGGACGCACCTGCTCGGGGCGCTCGATCTCGGCCGGGCGTTCCAGGTTGCCCGGGCGGTCTGCGATTCGGTCGAGAATCCGCACCTGGTCCACGTCGGTTCCGGCGTGCCGGTCCTCGGCAAGCGGGATACCGACGATCTGTTGAAGCGGCTGCCCAGCCGGGCGGCCTATGTGGGTGTCGGGGTCGGCAAGCGGTGGGGGCGGAACTTGATGAAGACGGCGGCCGGCCGCTCCGGCGGGTTCTTCACCCAGATCAACCCCGACGAAGAGATCACCTGGCGGTCGCTCGACCTGCTGGCCACGCTGAACGGCCCGCGGCTGTTGGGCATCCATGTCAACGACGACGCCGAGAAGCTCACCTTCCTCTGCCATCAGGACTCGCTGGCCGCCGGCGAGGGGCTGTGTGCCATCGCCCGGATTGACGGGAAGCAAAAGCTGCCGAAAACCGTTGAGGTGACCGGCACACTCAGCGGCAAGCAGCTCGTCGAGAAGATTCGCGTCAAAGACGTCGCCGAGGACGCCGGCTATCTGCCGCGGATTTGGGCGAAGCTCGAAATCGACCGGCTTGTGGCCGACGGGGCCGAGAAGAACCGCTCGCGGATCGTCGAGCTGAGCAAGGCGATGTACGTCATGTCGCCGTTCACGTCGCTGTTGGTCCTCGAGAACGAGGCGATGTACGCCCAGTACAAGATCGACCGCGGCCGGAAGGACCATTGGGCGCTATACCCCTGCCCCGCAAAGATCAAGGTCGTCCACGAGCCGCTCCATTCCAGACCAGCCGTAGCCAAATCGAAAGAGTCCGAAGAACCCGAACGAACCGGCCCGACGCCGGAAGAGATCCTCGGGACAATCCTAGTCCGCATCCCGCCGCCGATGCTCCACCGCCCGGGCCGGAAACCGCTAGAGCAGACGATTGTCGTGCCGGTGTACGTACTGCGCGGGACGACGGTCCAATTGCCGACGTTCTCGTTCGTAACCGTGACCACCCCGGTATACGTAGCCGACGGCGGCACGGTCCTGCTGGGCGGCATCCGGCGGGTCAGCGAAGGCCGCAACGAGTTCGGCGTACCGATCCTGGCCAAGATCCCGTACGTCAACCGGCTGTTCAAGAACGTCGGCGTCGGGCCCGAAGCCGAGGACCTGATGATGATGGTCACACCGCGCATCATCATCCAAGAGGAGGACGAAGAGAAACTAGGCATTATCTCTCCCGACGGCCTCGCCGAGTTCGATGACGGGTGGTGGTCCTTGCATGAGACGCCGACCGGCCGGTTCATGTTTGGCGCAGGTGTCAACTCCGACGCCGGGTTGGTCGGCTCGATCGTGCTTGATGAAAGGCAGGCGCGAGAACTGCAACTGGCCCGGCAGCAGTACGAAATGCGTCAAGGTGGCCAGAAGCAAGGCGGTGAACAGCAACGTGGTGGACAGCAAAGCGGTGGACAGAAATCACCTCGACCCGGAAAAGGGGCAGCCGGATCGAGTACCGATGCCGACGTCGGCGGCGCCTCCTCCAACAAGCAAGGCGGTCAACAGAAAGGCGCTCAACAGCAAGGCGGTCAACAGAAAGGCGGCCAGCGGCAAGGTGACCGGTCGGGTCGCGGTTGGGAGCCGGGAGGACCGCAAAACCTTGTCCAGGCCAAGGAGCGGATGCTCGTCAACGAAAACCTCTTGCGGAAGCAGCAGAAGGTCCGGCAACTGATGGAGCGGTTCTACGGTCTGATGGACGAGGGGCGTTACAGGATCTCCGAGGAAGGCGCCGCGGCCGAAGCGGCGGCCGAGGTGCCGGATAACCCCGTTCCCTTCCTGGCAACGCTCCGTGCCCGGGAGGCCGCCCGGTATGACGAGGCCATGGCGCTGCGCGTCGCCCGGCAGAAGGCCGTTGTCGATACGCTCTATCAGGTAGAGAGATCGCATTTCCCCATGCCCGACGACCCGCCGATTGTCTATCCCGAATCGGGCATCTGGACGGAGTTGTCGGCACGAAGGTGGCAGAAGTACAGTTCGATGGACATGGCCAGCCGGGGCAGCGCCGAGAAGAAAATCGACGACGCCATGAAGTCGCCCACCCAACTCGAGTTCATTGAGACGCCCCTGTCGGACGTGGTCGACTACCTGAAGGACTACCACGACATCGAGATCCAGATCGACAAGAGGGCGCTCGACGACGCGGGCGTGAGCACGGACGAGCCGATCACGACGGACCTCAAGGGCATTTCGCTCCGATCGGCCCTGCGGCTGATACTCCGCAAGTTGGATCTGGAGTACGTGATCCAAGACGAAGTGCTCCTGATCACAACGCCCGAAGAGGCGGAAAAACACTTGACGACCAAGGTCTACCCGACCAACGACCTCGTGCTTGGCGGCATGGGCGGTTTCGTTTCTTCCGCTACGGGGTTCCCAGGTCGTCTTTGGGGTGGCATGGATGGCGGGGGAATGGGGGGGTTCGGCATGCCTGCCCAAAATGGCGAGCTTGGCGGTTGGGGTTTCTTGAACTCCTGGATGAACGGAGGGTTCTATTACACAACGCCCGGAGCCAGACACACGTTCTCTCCTGCACCGACCGCGAGGCCCTTCGGCCTGCTGCCCGAAGCCGACCGCGATGCACACTTCCAACAGGTGCTGAGGCTGACTGACGAACTCCACCAATCGGTCAATGAGAAAGAGCGGCTCACCGCCCGCCAGAGCACCTTGGCCCAGGATCTCGTCGGGGCCGAGGCAGTGCTTCGCCATTATGGCTACGACAAGGAAGAACCCGTCGACACGGCTCCTTGTCTCGACGGCGTTGTAGTGGCGGTTACCCGGCCCGATCTGGTGGAAGTCTCTCTGGGCACCGACGACGGGCTCAAGAAGGGCGACAAGCTGGAAGTCTTCCGCGTCAGCGGCGCGGCCCAGAGCTATGTCGGGCGCATCCATGTCGTGTCGGCGTCGTTTGACAGAGCCGCGTGCAGCGTGGATCCGAGCTTCGTAAAGTCGCCAATCGTGCCTGGCGATCGGGTCCGTTCGCGGCTCGATGGAGGATCGAATCGACCGGACACGGAAAACTCGAACCAACTGGCGGCGGCGCAGTGGATGCCGTACCTCGGAAGCGGCCGTGGGGTGGCGCCGCTTGCTTATAGGCCGCCGGTGTTTTCGAACGATTGGGGTATCTACTACGACCTGTTGCGCTACGCCCCGGGCATGAACGCCACGATGGCCGACGTGTGGACGGTGCTCGAAGCGGAAGCCGGGACGAAGCCGGACCGGACCGGCAAGATCGACCCGAACGCCCGCAAGCTCATTGAAACGGCCCGCGGGGCCGGCTGGCGAAGGGCAACTATACGGCCGCGACCGGTGGTCGCGCCCGACGCGAAGAAGAAGACGAAAGACATTGCGAAGCCGCAAGCGGCTCTGGCGATCGACTTTGACGGCACCGGCCGATATCGCTACGAGCGGACGCTGCCGAGCGGGCTGCGGGAAGTCGTGCTGTGCGACGGCTCGCAACTCTGCCACGTGTATCCGGAGTTGGGCATCGGCGCCCGGCGGACGATGAGCCGGTTCCACCGCCGGCGGCTGCCGCAGTTGATCCCTTGGTCGCTGCCCCCGGCCGAGGATTTTTCGCGCACGGCCGATCTGGTGGCCGTCGACGAGCAAACCGTCGCGATAGTCCCGCTGGGTATCGACAAGATCAAGGACAAAGACGGCAAGCCGATCAAGTACATCCGCACGCACCTGGTGTTTGCCGAGGACGGGCGGCTGGCCGAGCGGCAGTTGGTCTCGATATCGCCGTCTGGCAAGAAGCCCGCGAAGAAAGTGCTCACGCGGCAGACGTTCGCCGCCGACGGCACGGTCCGCTGGTTTTCCGGCGACGGCAAGAAGGTCCTGGAGCACAAGATTGAGCTGAAGCCGTGCGGGGCCCCGCAACTGAAGCCGGACGCCGGGCAGTATGTGCTGCTGCCGCTGCCCGCCCGCACCGGCGACCTGCTCCGCAAACAGGGCAAGGTCCCGGCCGATACCGACTACGAGAGCTGGAGCGAAGAGACGGCCGTGGCGGCGATTGCGTCGAATTTGACTCGCGACCCGGCCGCCGCCCGGCGGATCATCGCCCGGCGGTTCCTTGCCCGGGGCGATCGCCGGCTTGGGTTCTACACGCTCCTGTTGAGCGACGGCTGGATATGGGACCCGAACAAGAAGCAGAAACTCGGCGGCAAGAAGGATTTCGTCCTCGCTCCGCTGAAAGATCATCCGGGCGCGCCGTTGGCCCGCTACATCGCGGCGTATCTGAAGGTTCGCAAAGAGGAGAAAGGCAAGTTCGGCAAGATCGCGCCAAAGGATTCGCTCTTAGGGCGGCTGGCCCGGTTCCACGACCTCTACACAGAAAAACGCGGCGGCCGCAACAGCGAACAGTTGGTCAAGGATCTCCGCGGGGCGGTTCCCTTCGTCCACGAAGGCGGGATGTCGTTGCTCGGCTGGGCACTGTTGAACAAGCTGCACGGCGAAAAGGGAACCGGCGAGTTCCACCGCGAGATTGCCGACCTGTTCCAACAGTACGAGCGGTACCCGACGGTGGCGTACGCCGCCCGGTACGAGCGTGCCAAGGCCCTGCAGAAAGCCGGCGAAACCCAAGCAGCCCGGAAGTTGTTGACGGAGCTTTTCCGCAGCTCGGTCCGCCACGGCGTGCTGCCGCCGATCGACCAGGACTTCTGCAAGATCCTGGCGTCGGACAAGGCCGCGGCCGAGTTGCAGCCCTTGATGCAGGAGGTCGCCAACGATCTGATCGACGACGGGGCGCGGCCGCCGGTCGTGCTGCTCGGGTGGCGGTTGCAGCAACTCGGCGATGAGAAGCTCGCTGACGAGCTGGTCGGCTCGGCGCTCGATGGCACGTCGGCCACGGAGGATTTTGCGACGACGATGCTGGCGTTCGAGTACTTCTGGGCAACCGGCAAGATGGACCGGGCGGCCGAATTGCTCGAACCGCTTCTGGCGAACAAGGTCTACGCCCGGTGGACGGCCCTTTGGCGGCTGGCGGCCCGCGCGGCCGAGCAGCGCGGCATGACCGACCAGGCGTTTCAATATCGGGAACGCGTGCTTACGCTCGAATACGAAAACCTGCCCGAGAAGTACAACGTCGAGTCGGTCCGCGCAAAGTACCACAAGATGTTCGACCATTACAAGCAAGTGGCCGCCAAGCTGGCCTCGGCCCGGAAAGACCTGCCGGCGGAGTTCCTCACACAGAAGCCACCCAAAGAATTCCTTGCCAGGGTGATCCGGATGGCCGACCAGTGGCGGTCGCTCGACACGGATCCGACGGAGGCGTGCCAGGCGGCGGCCGACGTTTTTGAGGACTTGGGCGCGGCGGACCTGGCGTGGCAATACCTGACCACGCCGCTGGCCGCCCGTCCCAACGAGGCGGCTCCCTGGGTATCCATGGCGAAAAGGCTCCAACAGCAGGCTGAATTCGACCTGGCCGATCGCGCTTACGCGTCGGCGTTCGAAGCGGAGTCGACCAACGCCCGGATACTCTGGGACCGCGCCCAGTCCCTCATCAAAGCAGGCCGGCGCGACGAGGCGAAAAAAATCTTCCGGCAGATCGCCGAGGGCGACTGGGGCCCCGACTTCCGGGGTCTGAAGCACCAGGCGCGGCAGCACGTCGATCGCTGAGAACCAAACGCCCCGGCACTGCGTTGTCGGGGTTGAAACGCGGGTTCGCGTGGCGTCAGCGGCTTTCATGCCCCCTCCGGGACCGCAGTCCCGGGGCGTTTTTCTTGCTGGCACGCTCCGTCTGCTTGGAGCCTATTGCCGTTTTTGCCGCGATGGGCGACAATAAACCCACTGCGGTAAATTTCGAACCTTTGCACAACTCGCAGGAGGACTTCTCATGCGTGCTAATACGAATCGATCTCCCCTATGCGCGACGCAGATATCGGCTATTGCGTGCTTCTTCGTCGTGCTCTCGCTGCTACCGGCATTCCGCCTCTTGGCCGACGGCATGGCAGTCGCACCGAAAACCTACCAGGCAAAGCCGTACAAGGGCTCCGTCGAGGAGCAATCGCAGGAGGCGATTATCATTTTCCACAGTTCCGAGAAGCCCGGCGGGGCCACTGAGGACCTGATCCTGAAGATCAGCGTCGAGGGCGAGGTCGACCAGTTCGCCTGGGTCGTCCCGTTCCCGAACGAGCCGAAGGTGGCCAAGGAAGACGCGAAACTGTTCAAGGAGGTCCACTCGTATGTCGAGGCCAAGCTGGCTTCTCTGTCGAGGCGCCCCGGCAAGGGCGCGTCCGAGGGCGCGGCGCCGGCAGCCCCCGCGGCGGAAGCGGCGCCGCCGGTCCAGGTCCTTTCGCGGAAGATCGTCGGGGCATTCGACGTGGCCGTGGTACGCGAGAACCGGGCCGGGGCGCTGAACGGGTGGTTGGACAAAGAGGGATACCAGTCGCTCGACGGCGCCGACGATATTCTCGAATTCTACCGTAAGAAGAAATACGTCTACGCCTGTATCAAAGTGAGCGACGCCCAGTTGAAGAAGGACGCGCCGACCGATCTGCACCCGCTGCGGTTCACGTTCAAGACGGGCGGGCGCGACGGCATCTTCTTCCCGATGAAAATGACCGGGTTGCAACGGGACGACTTCGATGTGAATCTCTACGTCTTCTATCACGCCTGGCTCAACGATCACTTGTCGAAGTACGGCTACGAGCACCGCGGGTTCGTCCGTAAGTTCCGCGATTGGGACACGGAGCGGTGCGAGGCGAACGCGGGCAAGAAGTTTTCCGCTCCGCGCCGGGACTACTACCTCAAGGACTTCGCCCACCACTTCCCGACGTTGACCAAGCTAATGCAGAAGCTACACCCCGGCGAGCAATACTACCTGACGAACATCCAGGCCCGGAATCTCGATCCGGAGGACGTGCGGCAATGGAAGGATGATCTTTGGCTGTTTCCGTATTATATCGACCGCAAGTTCGTCCCGTTCGATGCCCGTCCCGGCGGTCCGGCGGCGGCAACCTGGGAGAATTGACGGTAACACAAGTTATTGTGCGCCAAAGGTTTGCGTCGCGACGGCGCAGCCGCCTCGGTCCCAATCCCCCCTTCCACCCCTGCCCCACATCTGCGTCGTGTGCTACAATCAGGCGTTTGTCGGGTCATCGGCTTGTTGGCCCATTTCCATCGCTTTGACCGAAACGTGCCTTCATGCCCCTCGACGCCTATTCGCTATGCCCCTGCGGCACCGGCAAGAAGATCAAGTTCTGCTGCCCCGATCTCTTGCCCGAACTCCAGAAGATCGAACGGATGATCGGGGGCGAGCAGTACCTCGGCTGCCTGAAGCACATCGAACACCTGCAAGAGGACCATCCCGATCGGGCATGCCTGATGGCGCTTAAGGGTCTATTGCTGCGGACGACGGGTCAATTGGAGCCTGCGGTAGAAAACGCGAACGCCTTCGTCGAAAAACATCCCGAGAACCCCACCGCCCTGGCCGAAATGGCCATGGTCACCGCTGCCGCGGCCAACGGGCCGGAAGCACTCGGCGTCTTGCAACGCGCGATGGACCTTTCCGAGGGCGAAATCCAGGCTTGCATCTACGACGCGATGGGTATGATCGCCGAGACGTTGCTCGCCGAGGGCAATTGGCTGGCGGGCCGCGCGCTTTTGCAACTGCAAATGGCAATCTCCTCCGAAGACGAGCGGCCCGTGGAAATGCTCTTCTCGCTGAACCGCTCGCCCCGCATCCCATTGCTGTTCAAGGACGATCCCGTCTTGACCGGCTGTCCCGACGACGTGCCGTGGAAGGCCCAACTGGACGAAGCGCTCAGCCCGGTCCAAAGGGGGAGTTGGCAGCAATCCGCCGACCGGCTCGCCAAGCTGTCTGAAGAGGTGACCGACTCGCCGGTCGTCTGGCGGGATCTGGCCACGCTGCGCGGCTGGCTGGCCGACGACGCCGGTTGCAGCGAGGCCCTGCGGAAATATGCCGCCCTGGATATCCCGCTGGAAGACGCCGTCGAGGCGACCGCCCTGGCGATGCTGCTTGGCGACGATCCGTTGCAGGATCCGCTCGACGTGTTCGCGCTGCGGTGGCCGGTCGAGGATATCGAGACCTTGCAGGCATCGCTAACGATGGACAAGCGGACGCTACAGATTCCCATGAACCCGGCGCCGGCGGACGACGACAATCCGCCTCCTAAGGGGGCGTTTGTCCTGTTGAACCGTCCCATGCCCGAGGGGGCCGAGGGGCTCGAACTGAAGGACGCCGCCGCCTTCATTTGCCAAGTCATGGTCTTCGGGAAGCGGACCGATCGCGAGGCCCGGCTGGAGGCCGTCGGCGTGACGGCTTGGGAGCTCGACGAAGCCAAGGCGGCGATCGGCGGAATCGGCGGCCGTTCGCTTGGCGGGGAACCGGAACAGGAATTGCTCTCGACCGTTTCGGCCAGCGAGGAGCTGCTTCACAGCAAGCTCCGCCCGCCCGCCGACAGCACGCCGCAACAGCTCGAAGCCATGATGATCGCCCAGCGCCGGGATGCACTCTTGAAACGATGGCCGGAACTGAAGCTCGGCGTTCTCGGCGGCAAGTCGGCCCGGGAGGTCGCCGGCGAGCAGCCGCTGCAAATCCCCTTGCTGGCGGCGATCATGCTGCTCGAGTCCTGGTGCGAGCCGATGCCGGGAACGTTCGACTTCAACGAACTGCGGACCGAGCTGGGCCTGCCGGCGCTCGGGCCGGTCGACCCCGGCCAAGAGCCGATCGACAAGGTGCCGCTGTCGCGATTGCGGCGAGTCGAGGTCGAGAAACTCTCCGACGACGACTTGCTCTACGGCTTCCGTCGCGCGGTGGCGTACAGTGCCAACGGCGCGCTGCGGAAATTCGCCCAGGCCGTCGTCGATTGTCCCGCTCTAGCCGGCAAAGAGGAGCAGCTTCGGGCGTATGAGAGCCTTGCCCGGACGGAACAGGATCCGGACCGGGCGCTCGGGTATGTCGACCGTGGCCGGGCGGCCGCCGCATCCCAGGGGCACTCGCCCGCCCCATGGCTGTTGCTGGAATTGCAGTTCCGGTTCGCCCGCGGCGAAGCCAATGAGGTCTCGCGGCTGGTCAACCGGCTTCAGACGCGCCACATGGAAGAACCCGGCGTGGCCGAGGCGTTGATGCGGTTTATGGTGCAGATTGGGGTGGTCCGCCCCGACGGCACGCCCGCCGCCCCGCAACAAGCGGCCGCCACCGGACCAGGCGCCCCGCCTTCCGACGAGCCGGGCAAGATCTGGACCCCCGACAGCGACGCCGGCGGCGGCGAAGGGGGCGGAAAGATATGGACGCCGGATTGACGCGGCGGGTGGCGGATCGTCGATAGCTACAAAGCCGCGACCAGTGGTCGCGGAGGGTATCGGCTATCGTAATTCTCACGGGACAAGTTGACCAAGCGGCAACGCCCATCCCGCGACCAATGGTCGCGGCTTTGTATCCTCGTCGGCCGCTGGACAGTCGCCAACTACCGCTTCGCCAACGTCCCGAGCACATCGATGATTTTCTCCACGGTTTCCGGCTCGGGCAAGGGGAACTTAATGCAGGGCTGGCCGGTCTGCTCGTCGCGAGCGATGAACGAGCCGGGAAAACCGTCGCCGGCGTCCTTCGCCCGTGGCGTGCTCGAACCGGCCGATAATGCCTTGCCGAGCTTGTCCAACAACGACATTCCGGCAGTCATCACGTCGGCCCACGTCTCCTGCGCCGCTGGAGCCGCGGCGTCCTCACCGCGGACCTCGACTTCACGCGGCCGCGCGCGCCCGATTTCCTTCGCCTGTTGCGGTTCTTCCGCCGTCTCGGCAACGGGACTGGTGGCCTTCTCGACCGTTTCCATGAACTGGTTCAGCCGCGTGCCGTCGAGGAAGACCTCGTCGTCGCCGCCGTCGAGCACGCCGCTGAACATGGCCGACTTGAACGCCAAAAGGTTGAGCATCCCCTGCTCGATCGTCCCTTCGGAGATGAAGTGGACCACCCGCACGGGCCGGTCCTGCCCCAGGCGGTGAACCCGCCCGATCCGCTGTTCCAGGACGGCCGGGTTCCACGGCTGATCGAGGATCACGACCGCGTTGGCGTGCTGGAGGTTCAGCCCGACGCCGCCGGCGTCGGTCGAGAGGAACAGCCGGCAGTCGGGGTCTTCCTTGAACCGCTTCAACAGGCCCTTGCGCTTCGGCCCCGGTACGCTGCCGTTGAACATCACGTGGTCCCACTTCCGCTTTTCCAACCGGCGGACGACCAGCTCCTGCATCCGCACCCACTGGCTGAAGACGACGACCTTTGCCCGCGGCTCTTCGAATATCTCGCCGAGCAATTCGGCCAGCTCGTCGGCCTTCACCCCGTAGTCGGTCTCCTGGTCGAGCAGGTAGGTGCTGTTGCACGACATCCGCATGTTTTGCAGGGCGATGCGGAGCAGCAACTGGTCTGCCTCGCTAAGGAAATGTTGCTTCCGCCACTTCTGGACAATCCGGGCAACCGTCTCGCGATTCTCTTCGTGGTGCTTCGCTTGCTGCTCGGTCATGGGCACGAAGAACCGCTTCTCCAACCGCTCGGGCAACTGCTTGAGCACTTTGTCCTTGGTGCGGCGGACGAGGATCGGTTCGAGCGTTTTGGAGATCTTCGAGAGGTTCCGGTAGCCCACCACGCGGCCGCCCTCGTCGACGTGCTGGTGCTCGGCCAGGAACCGGAACATCGGCCCGAGGCGGAAGCGGTCGATGAACTCGACGATCGAGTGCAGCTCCTCCAGCCGGTTTTCAAGCGGCGTGCCGGTCAGCACCAGCGCGAACTGCGAATCGAGCCGCTTGACGCTCTGGGCGGTCCGCGTCTGCCAGTTCTTGATCCGCTGGGCCTCATCGAGGATGATCATATCGGGCCGCCAGCGGCCGATCGCCTCCAGGTCGCGGTGGACCACGTCGTAGTTGGTCAGCTTGTAGAACGAATCGGTTTGATACAGTTTTGCCCGGCGGGCGATCAGCCCTTCGACGACCGTAGCGTCGCGGTCGGAGAATTTTTCGATCTCCTGCTTCCACTGGTGCTTCAGCGAGGTGGGCGAGACGACCAGCACGCGTTCGATGCCCGCCGTGTTCGCAAGGATTTCGGCGGCGGCGATCGCCTGGATCGTTTTACCCAGCCCCATGTCGTCGGCGATCAGGCACCGCCCGGCCTTGGCGGCAAACAGTGCGCCCTGACGCTGGTAGGTGTAAAGCGACGTTTTCAGAAGCTTCTTGAACGCGGCACTCCGGGCGCCGCCGGGGAACTGCTCGTCGATCCTCCGCCGTAGCGCCTCCCGATCGCGGACCTGGGCGATCCATGCCAGGGCGTCGTCGTAGCACCGCACCTCGTGCCCGCCGCCGGAAACGTCACCGGAAACCTTGGGCAGGAACTTGTGGAATTGGGAAAACGCCTCGGGCTTCAGCAGCCCATAGGCGTCGAAGAACCGCCGGGCGTAGGTCTTCAGCGGCGGCGGACACTCCGTGCCCGGGCGGAAGACGATCTCGCGGCGTGCCCCGTATTGGAGATACACCTGGGAATACGCCGGCCGGAACCCCAATGCCAGGGCCGTCTTGCTGCCCCGCCGGCGGGCGAGCTTCGCCAGTGTGAACTCGATGTGCTTGCAGGTCCCCAACGTGTTCACCGCATAGTCGGGGCAGGAGCAGTAGTTTTCGCCCAGGGCGGCGCCGCGGATTGCCACGCGGTAGGTCCGCTCGGTCTGGGGATTGGTCACGTGGAAATCGGAGAAGATCGGCTCGGCGCCGACGTTCTTGAGCTTGAACTTCTGTTCGCGGCCGAACTGTTGCCGCAGGGCAACCTGCCACGTTTCGAGCGACATGTCACCCGGCTTGCGGAGCCGGGATATCTTCTTGGGCTTCGGCTTTTTTCCCTTGTTCGTCTTTTTCTTCCGGGATACGGTCTTCTTGCCGGTGTTCTTGCCGGTGTTCTTCCTGCGGGACGTGGTTCTGGTTGTAGTCGGGGGCGACATGGCGATCCTCCTGAATTTCCGTGCCGGGTTGCCGTTTCGTAATAATGTACCCGGTTTCGACAATCTGGCAAGGGCGTTTTTACAAAGCCGCGACCACCGGTCGCGGGAATGGCGGGGAACCCCGTTTAGCCGCCGCCGGCACGGCGGCGTGAGATGGGGGAACGTAACCTGGGAAGAACCGTTTCCCGCATAGCAACGGTTCTCGCCAGGGCACGCCGCCGTACCGGCGGCGGCTAAACGTTGTCACGGAATGCGGAAGTTGTATTTCGGTTGATCCTAAGCTACAACCTACCCCCTTTCACCGATGCTTCGATCGCGTACAATAGTATCGATCCACGCGAAACGTGCTCTTTTCGCAAGTTCAACATCAACGGGAGGATAAGCCATGCGAGAGATCGGATTTGTGGTTGTGTTGAGCGTTCTGGCTTTCGCAGTTGCCGCGGTCTGGTGTGCCAAAGGGTACACCGCGACGCCGGATTGGGAGAACCCCGAGGTGTTCAACGTCGGCAAGGAACTGCCGCATGCGACGTTGCTGCCGTTTCGCTGGCCTGAAGAACCGTACTTCCAATCGCTCAACGGGAAATGGAAATTCCATTGGGCGCCGAAGCCTGCCGATCGCCCGACGGATTTCTACAAGCCGGATTTTGATGTCAGCGGTTGGGACGATATCCCGGTGCCATCAAATTGGCAGATGCATGGCTACGGACTGCCAATCTACGTGAACATTCGCTATCCGTGGAGCCCAACGGCCCCGCCGAAGATCCCGCACGACAACAACCCGGTCGGGTCCTACCGCCGCACGTTCACCGTGCCGGAAAAGTGGAAAGGCCGGCACGTATTCCTCCACTTCGACGGGGTCGAGTCGGCCTTCTATGTTTGGGTCAACGGGCAGAAGGTCGGCTATAGCCAGGGAAGCCGCACGCCGGCCGAGTTCAACATCACGAAATACGTCAAGCCGGGCGAGAACACCCTGGCGGTCGAGGTCTACCGCTGGTGCGACGGCTCGTATCTCGAAGACCAGGACTTCTGGCGCCTCAGCGGGATCTTCCGCCACGTCTACCTCTTTGCAACCCCGGATCTCCATATCCGCGACTTCCGCGTGGTCACCGATCTCGACGACCGGTACGAAAACGCGACGCTGAAGCTGACCGTCAACGTGCACAACTACGGCGACAAGCCCCTGGAGGCCGAGGTCGAGACGTTCGCGCACGAGGACTACCGGAGGAGCACGAAATTGCTGTTTGGGCCGCTGACGAAGAAGGTTACCGTGCAGCCGGGTAAAGACGGCCGAGTCGAGTTCACCCAAGGGATCAAGAACACTCGCAAGTGGACTGCCGAAACGCCGAACCTCTATTCACTAACAATGGTGCTAAGGAACTCCACCGGCAAGCAACTGGAAATGGTGCCGTGTTGGATCGGTTTCCGCGAGGTCGAAATCCGCGACGGGCAACTCTTGGTGAACGGTCGGCCGGTTATCCTCAAAGGCACCAACCGCCACGAGCACGACCCCGACACCGGCCACTATGTCAGCCGCCAGTCGATGATCCGCGACATCATGCTGATGAAGCAGCACAACCTCAACGCCGTGAGGACGAGCCACTACCCGAACACGCCCGAGTGGTACGACCTTTGCGACCAGTACGGCCTTTACGTGACCGACGAGGCGAACGTCGAGTCGCACGGCATGGGCTACGGGCCGAAATCGCTGGCCAAGGATCCGAAGTGGAAGGCCGCCCATCTCGATCGCACGATCCGGATGGTCGAGCGAGACAAGAACCACCCGTCGGTTATCATCTGGTCGCTGGGCAACGAGGCGGGCGACGGCATGAATTTCGCGGCCACGTACCAGTGGATCAAGAAGAACGACCCCACCCGGCCGGTGCAGTACGAGCGGACCGGCACGAACACCGACATCCACTGCCCGATGTACGCCAGCCCCGCCAACATTGCCAAATACGGCCAGGGCAAGCACGACAAGCCGCTGATCCTCTGCGAATATGCCCACGCGATGGGCAACAGCGTCGGCAACCTTTGGAAGTATTGGGACCCGATCTACAAGCACCCGTCGCTCCAGGGGGCCCACGTCTGGGACTGGGTCGATCAGGGGCTGCGCAAGCCGATCCCCAAGAAAGTAGCAGGCACACTCCGTGTGCCGTCCGCGGCGGAGGGAACATTCTTTGCCTACGGCGGCGACTACGGCCCGCCGGGCACGCCCAGCGACGGCAACTTCTGCATGAACGGCCTAGTGGCCTCCGACCGGACACCGCATCCGAGCCTGATCCAGGTCAAGAAGGTCTACCAGCCGGTGCGGATGAAAGCGGTCGATCTCCGCCGCGGGAAGATCGAAATCACAAACGGCTACGATTTCATCGGCCTGGAACATCTTGACGGTTCGTGGGAGTTGCTCGGCGACGACCATGCCGTCGCTGGCGGCAAGCTGCCAAAGATCGAACTCGCGCCGGGCCAGAAGAAGGATATCGCGATCCCGCTGCCGAAAGTCGAGGCAGTAGCAGGCGTCGAGTATTGGCTCAACGTGAAGTTCCGGTTGTCTGAGGGCGATTCGTGGGCGAAGAAGGGGCATGTGGTTGCCTGGGAGCAGTTCAAGATGCCCATCGGCAGTGCGAAGCCGGCTGCCGGCGCGGCCGTGCCGCCGCTTGATATGAAAGAAGACGGCAATGCGGTGAACCTCACCGGCAAGGATTTCAGCATGGCGTTCGACAAGAAGCAGGGAACATTCACGTCGCTTGTGTACAAGGGCGTCGAGCTGACCGAGAGCGGCTTGCGCCCGAACTTCTGGCGGGCGCCGATCGACAACGACCGCGGAAACAAAATGCCCAACCGGTGCGGCGTCTGGCGCGGCGCCGGGGCGGATTGGAAAATCGATAGCGTCAACGTCAAACGGCTCAGCCCGCAGACCGTCAAGATCGACGTGAAGGGGACCTTGCCCGATGTCCCGGCCGATTACAACGTGACCTACACCGTCTTCGGCAGCGGCAATGTGGTCGTGGCGGTCGACTACAAGTCGACCAAGGCGAAGCTGCCGGAGATCCCGCGGTTCGGGATGCAGATGACCGTACCCGGCGGGTTCGAGACAATGACCTGGTACGGGCGCGGGCCGTCGGAATCGTACTTCGACCGCAAGGACGGCTACGCGGTGGGCGTCTACTCCGGTACGGTCGACGAGCAGTTTACGGACTACTCCCGCCCGCAGGAAAACGGCAACAAGACCGACGTCCGCTGGGTGGCCCTGACCAACGACAAAGGCATCGGGCTGTTGGCGGTCGGCGATCCGCTTCTAAGCGTCAGTGCCTGGCACTACACGATCGCTGATCTCGAAGGTGCCAAGCACACGTTCGAGATGACCCGCCGGGACGACATCACCTTGAACCTCGACTACCGCCAGATGGGCGTCGGCGGCGACAACAGTTGGGGCGCCCGGCCACATCCCGAGTACCAATTGAGAGACAAGCAGTACAAATACCAGTTCCGCTTGCGGCCCTTCTCCGCCACCGAGGCCAAGCCCATGGCCTTGGCGAGGGAGCGGATTGTCGTGGAGGAATAGGGAGTGGCCGGAGAAGAGCTGCAACACCCGGTTTCGTGCGAGAAAGGTCAGTGTGGTACGGCACTCCGTGCCGTGATTGACGACACGGAGTGTCGTGCCACGCTAGCTCGACACCGCGCTCCCGATTTCCCCCTTGGGCACGGGCAAGTTGCCTGGTATACTTGAGACATGATTGACCAGGATGAAATCCGGCGGGTGGCGACTCGGCTGGCAGAAGCCATCGACGCGGAGCAGGTGGTTCTGTTCGGCTCCTACGCCCGCGGCGACGCCAACGAGACCAGCGACGTCGACCTGATGATTGTTGCGGAAAGCGAGTTGCCCCGTTTCAAGCGAAGCCGGGAGCTTTACAAGCTGCTCCGCCCTTATCCGTTTCCGATGGACCTGGTCGTCTACACACCCGAGGAAGTGGCGCGGGGCGAGAAATCACCCGTCTCTTTTGTGTCAACCGTACTACGCGAAGGCAAGCCCGTTTATGTCCGGGGAGATGCAGACCGCGCGGCAGTGGGTGGCCAAGGCCGCAAATGATCTGTTGTGCGCGGATAACAATCTTAGGGCAGACGAAGTGCCGCTGGACACCGTCTGCTTTCACTGTCAGCAAGCGGTCGAGAAGCTTCTGAAGGCCTGCCTTGCGGCCAATGGGCAACTCCCGTCCCGCACACACGATCTCCTGGCGCTTTTGGAAAGTGTGCTCGCGTTTCACCCCGGCGCCGAGGAGTTGCGGGAGACACTTGCCTTGCTGATGCCGTTTTCCGTCGAGATTCGCTACCCCGACGACGGGTTCGCGCCTTCGGAGGCAGACGCCGTCGAAGCGCGGGACGCCGCCGAGAGCGTCTTGGGGTGGTTCAAGGCAGCCCTTGCACCGCTGTGGGACAATTGACGCCGCGAGACTTGTAACCGCATCGGCGTTATTATAGAATCCATCAAGCTGTTGGAACATTACGTGGTCGCATTTTCAAACGAGGAGAAACATCATGACCGGCTTCATCAAACGCCCCGCAAACTCTCTGTGGACAGGATCAACACCAGCTTTCGCAGGACTGCTCGTGCTCGCCTTCACGCTTCCCGCCGCGGCGGCCGACAAGGTGCATCTTTTCATCCTCTCGGGCCAGTCGAACATGGCGGGCTTGAATCCCGACATATCGTTCACACCGGCGATGAAGAAGCAGTTCGCCGGCGACGAGGTGATTGTCGTCAAGGACGCCGTCGGCGGCCAGCCGATCCGCCGGTGGTTCAAGCAGTGGAAACCGGCTGGCGGCGAGGTGGCCCAGGGCAACGGCGACCTATACGACCGGCTGATGAAGAAAGTCAAGGCCGCCGTCGGCGACAAGAAGCCCAACTCGATTACCTTCGTCTGGATGCAAGGCGAACGCGACGCCCGGGAGAAACACGGAGAGGTCTACGCCGCGAGCATGAAGGGGCTCGTCGAACAGCTCCGCAAGGATCTCGGCCGCAAGGACGTGAACTTCGTCATCGGCCGGCTGAGCGATTTCAGCAACGGCAACACCCGCTACGGCCACTGGGACGAGGTCCGCAAGGCCCAGGTCGAAGTGGCCGAGGCCGACCCCCGCGGCGCGTGGGTCGACACCGACGAACTGAACGGCCCCCAAAACGGCCTCCACTACACCAAGGACGGCTACAAAGAGCTGGGCAAACGCTTCGCCGAGAAGGCGATCGAGCTGATTAAGAAGCAGTAAGTACACGCATGGAAGATCGCGATCTGGACGTCTGGCACATGCAACGGGCGTTGCACCTTGCGGCCGGAGGGCAAGGCCATGTCGAGCCGAACCCGATGGTCGGGTGCGTGATCGCGCGCGGGGCGGAGATCATCGGCGAAGGGTGGCACAGGAAATTCGGCGGCCCGCACGCCGAAATCGAGGCCCTCGAAATCGCCGGCGATCGCGCCGAAGGGGCCACGATGTACGTCACGCTCGAGCCCTGCTGTCACCACGGCAAGACGCCCCCCTGCACCAAGGCCATCCTTGACGCCGGGCTCGGCCGGGTGGTCGTCGCCATGCGCGATCCCTTTCCGGAGGTCGACGGCGGCGGGATCGGCGAACTCCGCGACCGCGGCGTCCCGGTCGAAACCGGCCTGCTCGAAGTCGAAGCTCGCAACCTCAACGCCCCCTATCTGAAACTCCTCAAAACAGGCCGGCCGTGGATCATCGCCAAGTGGGCGATGACGCTCGACGGCAAGATCGCCAGCCGCACCGGCGCCGGCCGGTGGATCTCGAACAGCGAGTCGCGGCAGATCGTCCACGCGATCCGCGGCCGCGTCGACGGAATCCTGGTCGGCCGCGAGACGGCCCGGCGCGACGACCCGATGCTCACCGCCCGGCCGCCCGGCCCGAGAACGGCCCTGCGGATCGTCGCCGACACCCACGCCACGCTCGCCACCGAAAGCCTGCTGGTTCAGACCGCCCGCGAATTCCCCGTGCTGGTGGCCATCGGCCCGTCGGTGACCGACACCGGCCGCCGGCGGCTGACCGACCTCGGTTGCGAGGTCCTGGTCTGCGCCGGCGACACCCCGGACGAGCGGCTCGGGTCGTTGTTGGATCAGCTCGGCGAGCGGCGGCTGACGAACCTCCTGGTCGAGGGCGGTGCCCGGCTGTTGGGAAGCCTGTTGGACATGGGCCAGATCGACGAGGTCCACGTCTTCGTCGCCCCGAAGCTCATCGGCGGCGCCGAGGCTTTAAGCCCCATCGCCGGCGAAGGGATCGAGCAGATGCCGCAGGCCTTGCTGCTCGACGCCCACGAGTTCCGGCAGGTCGGCTCCGACCTCTACCTCCACGGCCGCGTGCGGCGGTAGCGGCCCCGCTCCCCCTGCTCCTCCGCCCTCGGCATCATCGTGCTTGCTCTTGCGAAGCCGCAAGCGGCTCGCTTGCTCACTTACGATCAATGGTCACAATCGCGTGCAGCCCGTCTTCGAGGAAGGTCAGCTCGGTCGTGAGGCCGGAGAATTCCTTCATCAGCCGGCCCATCGGGCTTCGCGGCGACGGGGCCGGGAGCTGACGCGGGGTCAACGCCGTGCCGTGGACGCTACAGGTGATCTGCTTGCCGTCGGGCGAGACTTCGTAGCGGCCGCCGTCGGGGCAGAAGAAGTGGACCGCGTGGAGCTTGTCCGTCTCGCGATGCACGTCCGAGGCCGTAATCGAGCCGCCGGCCGATGCCCGGACCGCCCGGGCAACCGACGACATGGGTCCGATGTTGTTCAGGCAGGCCACGCGGCTGGTTTCGGCCCAGCCGAGTTGAAAGGCCGGTAGCACCTTGTCCCAATGGTCGGGCCGCACACGGACTATGCCGTGGGCGGTCGGGCCGTCGTCGGTCTTCTTCTCTTTTGCGGCGGCTTCGAGGTCTTCGAGGATGAACCGCTTGCTGGCGATGTAGAGCCCGTCGCCGATCCGCGCGAAGAACACCCGCCACTTGACCGGCCCGAGCCCCAGGCTGTAGCAGCGGATCCGGTTGTCCTTCTCTTCGAGCGGCACACGGTAGAAATCGAAATCGAGATTGAAAAAACCGCCGGCGCCCGTTTCCATTCTCGCGAGTTCCGCCAGCGTCGTGTCCAACTCGTCGATGAACTCGTCGACGATTTTGGGATCCTCGACGGGAATCGAGATATAGACGGGCGAGTTGAGCGAGGCGATCAGGAAGCTGATCGGCACGATCTCGTCGTCGAGCCAGTTGCCGCGTCCGCGGAAGGTGCCCATCATCTCGCCGAGGAAGCCGGTTAGGTTGAAATCGAACATAGGCGAGGCGTCGTAGACGTGCATGGCGATCTGGTTGCCGATGCCGCGCTCGAGGAAGGCCTTGACCTTACGGGCGGCCGGTTGCCGAACATCGTCGGCGCCGCGGAGTTCGCTGGTCATTTCGCCGACGAATTGGTCGGCGGGCAACTCTTTCAGAAACCGCTTCTTGTTCACGCGGATCGCAATCGTGAAGATGTTCCCCTTCGGGACGGGCAGGGCGTCGAGCGGTTCCGGCTCGCCGCCCATCGCGGCCGCCATGCCGGTGTAGATCGAGTTGTCGATCAGCGGCAGGATGATCGTCTCGGCCCGGTACCGCTCGGGCGATACCTGGATGCGGATCGCGATCGGGTCGAAGAACCGCCGCCAGTAGCGGCTGTACTGTTCGACGAAGTTTTTGTAGAGTTGCGATTCGTTTTTTGTCACTCGTTCCAACGGGATCTCGCAACAGGGAACCAGCGAGTTGGCGTAGCCGTGGTGCGAGCAGACGGCCGTCGCGCCGTCGTCGGCAAGCGTGTACTCGCCGCCGCAGGGGCACCGCAGACGCTTCTTGGCCGTCGAGCCGGGCAGACATCGGCCGCGGACCAGATCGTCGATCGACTCGGGGCTCCGGCCGTACTGCGTGCGATAGAGCATCGCGGCGTGGCCGATCATCCGCAGGTGATTGTAGCAGAGCATCCGCCGCCGCTCGACGAGCTTCATCTGCGGGCCGACCAGCCGGCGGATGAAGGGATCGGAGAGATAGACGAAGCCGTCTTCCCGCTTGTCGCCGCGGACCATGAGCGTGCGGATATACTTGAACTCGGTTGTTTCGCCGAGGCGTTTTGCTTTGCCCTTGCCAGCGATTGCCTGGAGGACGCGCTTGAGGCCCTCTTTCGAGTTGCTGCGGACGTGGAGGTTCGGTTTGGGATAGGCGGAGAAGACATGGATTGCCCGATCGGGGGTAGCGACGGAGACGTAGCCGACGCCTTCGATCTTGCCGGTCGAACGGACGGCGTCGGGCCGGGATTTCTGGGCCGCCGCCAGGAAGCCGTCCATCCGGAGCTTGAACGCCTCGGGCTGCTTCACCTTGAAGAGCACGGTGACGTCGCTCCCCTCGGTGAAGTAGAGATCGCTGCCGGTGATGGCGACCTCGTCGACGACCATGTCGTAGAAGGGACGTGTCAACGGGTCGACCTTCACGGCCAATTGTTTCTTCAGCCGCGGGCTGGTCAGGTGGGTCTTGGCTGACTTCGACGCCTGGGCGAACAGGTGCGCCCCCCAGAGATCGCCGACCTCGGAGGTCTCGACCAGTTTGGTCAGCGAGCGGAACAGGACGAAGTATTGGTCTTCCGGCACACAGAGTGCCAGGTCGGAGATTTTAGACGTCTTGCCGGTGATCTGCTGTGCGGCGAGCATCTTGCCCCAAGGATGGCTCTTGACGGTCGGGCCTCGGAGGGCAGTCATCTTGACGGTGTTCTTGTCCGGGTCGGCCAGCGGGGCGGTCATTTCATCGCCGTCGCCGCGCATCGTGTCGAGCTGGAGGGTTTCCTGGACGGCGAGCGCTCCGGTGAACAGGGCGAAGAGGTCGACTTCGCGTTCGGGTCCGCGTCTTCCCCGCCGGCGGCGGTTGAGCGACTGGATCACATCGGCCGCTTCCTCCGCCTTGCCCTTCTGGTTGCCGAGTTGCAGGACCACGTATTGCAGGTAGACGTCGGTCGGGTTGAGGCGCAACTGCTGGAGCGCTTCTTCATAGGTCCAGGCCTGAGGGGTTTTCTTGCGGGGCTGCTTGTCTGCCCCCCAAAGCGGGGATGCCAACAGCACCCCGGCAGTCATTAGGGCAAGAAAGGGAAAGGCTCGGCGATTCATGCTTCTAACTCCTTTGTCGGAAAGGGTTTTGGGTCGGAAACTGTGACACAGTTCACCAATGGGCTTGGGTCTGTCTTTCAGGGCTCGGTTCGTGCCGCAATATAACGCGCCAAATACCCGAATGAGAACGGTCGGGAACTTTTTGGCCTCGAATCGCGTCTAATAGTTGGTCCATAATCTTCTCAACCTGCCATGGGGCCTCCAACCACAACCCACGGAACAGGAACCATGCCCTATCGACGACTGGCACTTTCACTCCTCATCGTCTTGGCCGTCGTTGCAACAATCCTTAGTGTGGGGAGCAGGGCGGAGAAGCCGGTGCAGGGCCCGGCCGTGCAAACGGCGCCGGAACTCCCCGCGAAGTCGGTCCCGCGACTGCCGGGGAAGGCCGCGAATCGCCCGCCCGCCGCCCGCTATGCAAGCGTGCTGATCAAGAACGTCCCCCACGTTCGCCAGAAGCCCGACTTCTGCGGCGAGGCCTGTGCGGCGAGCTACCTGCAACACCTCGGGCACCGCGTGGACCAGGACTACGTCTTCGATCGGGCGGGGCTCGACCCGATCCGCGGCCGCGGGTGCTACACGGTCGATCTGGTCAAGGCCCTGCGGAACATCGGGTTCACAGTCGGGCCGGTCTGGTACAAGGTGCCGGCCGCCACGCACGCGGCCGGGATGGAGGCCCAGTGGAAGGCACTGCACGCCGACCTGGCGCGTGGCGCCCCGTCGATCATCTGCACGCACTACGACGACAGTCCGAAAACGACCGAGCACTTTCGGTTGATCCTCGGTTACGACGCGAAGACCGACGAGGTGATCTATCACGAGCCGGGGCTGGCTAATGGGGCCTATCGCCGGATGAAGCGCGACGTGCTCCTGAAGATCTGGCCGCTGAAGTACAGCGCCAAGGAGTGGACGGTCATTCGAATGCCGCTGGCGCACCACAAGCTCCCGCCCGTGCGGTCGGCGACCGGGTTCACCGACGCCGACTATGCACAGCACATCATGCAACTGAAGAAGAAGATCCCGAACAAGGATTTCACGATCGTCATTCAGCGCCCGTTCGTGGTGATCGGCGACGAATCGCCCGCCATGGTCAAGCGGCGGGCCGAGGGAACGGTCAAATGGGCCGTCGACCGGCTCAAGCGTGCTTATTTCACGAAGGACCCGAACGACATCCTCGACATCTGGCTCTTCAAAGACAAGCCGAGCTACCGCAAGTACACAAAAGAGATTTTCAACTACGAGCCTGACACGCCGTACGGGTATTTTTCGGACACCGAGAAGGCGCTGGTGATGAACATCGCGACCGGCGGCGGGACGCTGGTCCACGAGATCGTACACCCGTTCGTCGCGTCGAACTTTCCCGAGTGCCCCTCCTGGCTGAACGAGGGGCTCGGGTCGCTCTACGAACAAAGCGGTACGCGGGACAATGAGATCATCGGGCTGACCAATTGGCGGCTGGCCGGACTGCAGGACGCCATCCGGCGCAAGAAGGTGCCGTCGTTCAAGTCGCTCTGCTCGACGACCACGCACCAGTTCTACAACAAAGACCCCGGCACCAACTACTCGCAAGCACGCTACCTCTGCTACTATCTCCAGGAACACCGCTTGCTGCGGAAGTTCTATCACAAGTTCCACGCCAACTGCAAGAAAGACCCCACCGGCTACAACACGCTCAAAGAAATCCTCGGCCGCCGGGACATGGACGAGTTCAAGAAGGATTGGGAGGCGTACGTGATGAAGCTGCGTTTTCCGTAGTGGGTGGTGAGCGGTGGGTGATGGGTCTCGTGAGGAAATAGCCGGCCCGCGTTGCGGGCCGGCTATTGGGTTTGCGTTGCGGGCCAGCTATTGGCGTTAAGCAAGATTTTGTGAATGTAGTCGATCAGTTCGCGCTCGAAGCGTTCGATTGCGAATCTCTCCGCTTGTCGGCGGGCCAATTGGGAATCGAACCATTCCGGGTGCGACTCGAACCGCTCGATCGCCCCGCAAAGCGACTCGGGTGTTTGTTCGCCGAAGAACAAGCCGGTGCCGGGGGCCGACGCATCGGCCGGGAGCACCGTTTCCATGACCCCGCCACGGCCGAACGCCAGCACCGGGGTGCCGCAGGCCATCGCTTCCAGCGGCACGATGCCGAAATCCTCGTTTGCCGGGAAGATCAGCGCCCGGGCACGCCGAAGGCAGCCGCGAATCTGTTCGTTGCTCAGCCAACCGGTCAAGATAACGTTCTTTCCGGCCTTGCGGGCGAGTCCTCGATGCTCCGGTCCGTCGCCGATGACAATCAATCGCCGGGCAAGCCGGTTGCACGCGTCGATCGCCAGGTCCAGCCGTTTATAGGGCACCATGGCCGAAAGACACACGTAGAAATCCTCGCGGGGCACCTCGGCGGGCGTGTAAAACTCGGTGTCGACCGGCGGATAAATGACTTCGCTCCGGCGGTTGTAACATTCCCGGATCCGCTCGGCAACCGTCCGGCTGATAGCGATGAAATGAGTCACCCGGTCGCTGGTCGCCCGGTCCCACTGCCGGAGATGATCGAGAATGAAGTCCCGGGCAACCTGAAGCGGCGTGTTCGGCAACCGCCCCGAGGCGGCGAAGTAGTCGGCCCGGCGGTGCCATGCGTAGCGCATCGGCGTAAAGCAGTAGCAGACATGGGGCACGCCGGCGGGCGGCTTGACGCCTTTAGCCACCGCATGGCTGAAGCTGACAACGAGGTTCGTGTCGTGCGGCACCGCGAGACGCTCGACGGCCGACGGCATCAGCGGCAAGAGATAGCGATAGTGTTTCGTCGCGCCGGGCAACCGCTGCAAGAAGCTCGTGGCAATCCGCATCCGCTCGATTGCGGGCGAGGTGCTGCCCTGGCTGTGAATCAACGTATACAACCGCGCGTCGGGAAATCGCCGGCACAGAACCTCGAGGCACTTCTCCCCTCCCCGCATGCCGGTAAGCCAGTCGTGGATCAGAGCGATTTTCATCGAAGGCGTCCTTGCCCTGGATTCGCGTCAATTGCCGGCCGAAAGATTCAACTTGTCTATCGTCGTGCGGATCTCTACGAGCGTCTGCTGTTTGAAATCGGGCCGCGAGATCTTGTTGGACAGGAGTTCCGCTTGGTTCAGCAAGTCACGGGCCTCGGCAGGATAGCCGGCCTCGTGCAGTTTTTTTGCAATATCTATCATGGCGTAGCACCTGCTGTGGGGATCTTCGATCTTCTCGGCGGTTGCCTTTGCCAGATCGAATGCCTTGCGGGCTTCCTCCGGGTTTTTCATCTCCTGCAACTTGGCGGCGACTTTCGCGATTGCCTCGCACTGTTTCCGCTGGTCCTCCAGCGCGCCGGCCATCTTCAGCGCGGTACCGACAACCCGCTTGACATCCTCGGACTTCTCGATCACCGTGTAACTTCCCGCCAGGTCGGTCAAGGCGAGAATCTTCTCATACGGACCCTCCAATTGGGCCGTCATCTCTTCGGCAGTCGCGATCGACTCAGCGGCGCCGTCGATGTCCCCGGCACGCCCCTGGGTGCGCCCGATCCTGGCGTACAGTCGGGTCTTGCCGGGAACGCCCTCGACCTTCTCGACAAACGTCAGCGCTTCTTTCAGGGACTTCTTGGCATCGGAAGAATGTTTGATCGCAGCCTGCCCCTCGGCCAGGAAGCAATATGCCTCGACCTTCCTCACGGGATCATCGATCTCGCCGCATGCCTTGACGGCGAATTTCATCGTCTCTTCGGCCCCGAACGAATCTCCGCCGTCGGTGGCCTGCGCATGCATGAGTTTCGTCAGCTCTCTTGCCCGATCAATGGGATCCGGTAGTGTCAGCTTTTCCTTCACCAGGTCTACGTAGGATACACCCCTAGATTGAGAGGGCTTGTTCGGACAACCCGTCAACAAGAGTGCGAATGCCGCGAATAACGAGAGTGCCGTAAGACCGCGTGACATGGTGACCACCTTTTGTAGATATTTACGACGTGAAAAGGGATGCCGTCAATATATCCGCCGGGCCCGGGAAAATCGAGCCCCTTTGGCCGGATTTTTTCAAAAAACCAGACGAATTTCCTTCAGCCGCTGCTCGGTTTGGGCCATCAGGGCGTCCTCGGCGGCTTCGCCGGCCGCCTCGTAGGTAACGGAAAACCGCAGGTATGCCCCGGCGTTGTCCCACGGCACTGTACAAATCGAACATTCGGAGATGAAATATTGCGATGCGGCCTCGGCACCGGCGAAGGCGGGGCCCCCTTCAATCCCCTTGGGGCTGGGGGTGTAAAGAAAATACGACCCGCCCGGAACGCGGCAATCGAACCCACAGCGGCTCAACATGGCAACCAGCTTCTTCAGCCGCCGGTGATACTTCGCGCGGATCCGCTGGGGAATCTCCGGATCGTCCAGTGCGGCGGCGGCCGCCTTCTGGATCGCAATGAACTGCCCCGAATCACAGTTGTCCTTCACGTCGGCAAATGCGCTAATAAGCCGTTCGTGACCGCAGACCCAGCCCATCCGCCAGCCGATCATGTTAAAACCCTTCGAGAGGGAATGGACCTCGACGCCCACCTCGCGGGCGCCCGGCGCCTGGAGGAAGCTGAGCGGTTTTCCCTCGTAGGTCAGCAGGATGTGCGCGGCGTCCTGCACCACGACGATCCGGTTCTGCCTGGCGAACTCGACCACCTTGGCATAGAACTCCGGCGTGGCAACTTTGCCCGTCGGGCTGTTCGGATAGTTGATCACCAACAGCTTCGCCCGCGAGAGAACGTCGGCGGGGATCGAATCCAGGTCGGGGAAAAAATCATTTTCGGGCAGCAGCGGCAACTCGTAGACCTCGCCGCCGTAATACTTCGCGTGTGTTCCGGCGACGGGGTAGCCGGGCACGGTCATCAAGGCCACGTCGCCCGGGTCGATCAGCGCCGCCGGCAGCATCGCCAGAGCCGTCTTCGAGCCGATGCAGTGGTTGATCTCCTTGGCGGGGTCGAGTTCAACGTCGAACTCGCGGGCCATGAACCGGGCGACCACCCCCTTGAACTCGTCGATCCCGTTGTCGGCGTAGCCCCGGTTCTCCGGCCGGTCGATCTCGCGGGCCATGATTTCCCGAACCGAGTTGGGGGCCATCTCGTCGTTCTCGCCGATCCCGAAATCGATCAGCGCCCGTTCGGGGTGCTCGGCCAGGGTCTTGCGCTTCGCCCGCTTGATCTTCTCGAACTTGTAGATCTCCGTGCCTTTTCCGTAGTTGCTCCCGCCGATACGACGGGCAAAAAGCTCTTGAAAATAGGGGTCGCTCATAGGATGGTCCCGTCCGTCGGTTCAGGGGATTCCCTTCGATGTGAATCAGCAGTCTACCGGGGAATCGATCGGATGACAAGGGCGTGAAGGACCTCGGCAACACGTCCTCGGACGCTCTGTCCCCTTTGGGGCCTCTTACGGAATGACGCAATACGCCTCGAATTCGACAACGTGGAATTGTGAGTTTGAGCTGTTGTACAGCCCGAAGAGCTTGACCGATTTGACCGGCTGGCTGGGAACGCGGATCCGCTGCCAACTCCGCCACTCGCCCCGGTTGTTATTCACCAATGGGGTGTAATTCCTGCCGTCGGCCGAGATGGCCACCGCGTAGCGGTAGTAGCGGGAATCGCCGTCCCAAAGCTTGATGGCGATGGCATTGAGATTGTAGACCTTATCGAAGGTGATCGTCCATTCGCACGGCCAACGGCTGTAGGCATAGCCGGAGGATATCGTATACCTGGTCGTATTGCCGTCCAACAACTGGTGAGCCCCACTGGAGACGCCCGTGACAACCGTTCCATTGCTCGCCAGGGCGACGTTCCCGCGTTGGACCACGCCGCGGACTTTCGGGCCCTTCGGTCTCTCGCCGCCGGCCGGGGCAGACGCAGCGGCGGCCGCGGCCAGTGTCTCCAACCGCTTCTGGACTTTCACCTTTGCCAGGCCTTCCAGACCGGGTAGGGCCCGTTGGTACCAGTGTTTCACGCGTGCCTGAACCGCTGACTTGATCTCGTCTTCTGCTTTTTCGGCCTGTTCCCACCACGCGTCGCCCACGGCCATTTGCGACGACGGATCGGCCGGCCCGGCCATCTCCTTCTCGGCGACTTCGGCCAGTTCAACGTCGCTCCCCTTGGCCAACAGGGACAGGCCCTTCTCCCACTCGCCGCGGGCGAAACAGTACCACCGCCCGGCCGTCAGGTTGGCCGCCGGGTCGTCCGGATTCGCGGCCAGCGCGGCCCGGGCCTCCTTGATCGAAGCGAACCGGAGCTTATCGCGGTTGATGTCGCGGTGCCGGGCCGTTACCGGCTCGATCAAAGAGGCATCCTTGCTCTTCCTGGCGGCATTCAGCGCCAAAGCGGCAAAACCGCTCGCCGTGTCGTACTCGTCCCGAGATGTATGTTCGTCGGCCAGCGCCATCGCGGCCATGACAATCTGTTGTGCGGCCATCCGGCCCCGCGAACCCGACGGCATCGACTCGGTCGCCTGCTTCAGCACGTAGACCCTCACCGTCAGAGGCTTGATATTGTAGTCCTGCTGCATGGTGTCGACCACCTGCATCGCCCCGAGCACGTCGCCCGCCTCGGCCGCCAGGTCGCACGCCGACCGCAGCAGGACGAAACGGGTGTCCGGCTCGTCGGCACTGGCGGCGGCCTGATCGAACAGCTTTCGCGCCAGCAATATCTTCTGCTGGGAGTTCCGCGCGGCGGCGAACTCATCCTTGAAAATGTCGTGTATCTCCCGCTTGATCTTCTGCTGCGCCGCTCCATCAGGGACCGCAAGCCGGTCCGCCGCCAACGATCCGCCGTCGCCGGGCGTATCCGGGCCCGTCCCACCCGCATCCTCCCGACCGCCCGTGCCCATCAGGTCTTCAAAGGAAGGCTGCGGCGCGTCCGGACCGGGTTGTTGGGAATCGTCGATGGCCGGTCTTTCTTCCGGTCCTTCTTCCTGTCCTTCTTCCGGTTTTTCACCCGGCTTTTCACCCGGCTTTTCGGGGTCTGTTGCCGAGCCACCGGAATCCGTTGCACCGCCGTCGGACGTATCACCGGCGTCGGTCGTGGCCGGCGCACCGCCGGTGTCGGCAGGGCCGGCCGGTTCAATCGGAGCGGGTTCGGGCCGGCGGGGTGCAGGCGGCGCCGCCACCTCCCGCCCCTTGTCCCCCCGCGTCAAGAAGAACAAACCAAGAATGACCAACATCAACGCAGCGCCGGTAATCCCAACCACGATGATCGCCGGTTGCGGCTTCTGCCTTCGCTCGGATCGACGGGAGACGTGGGCAATCATCGACGGTGATTCGAAGCTCGGTATCTCCGGCCCCCCCGGCACGTCGCTCGCTTCATCATGCACCGAGGGAGGGGCGAGCACGTGTTTCGGAGGCGGCGTCGGCTTCTTTTTCGGCTTCAACTTCTCGCGCAATTTCTCGCGCAACTTCTCGTCGTATGCCGCTTTTTTCTCCGGGTTGAGCAGGCAGACTTTTGCCGACGCGAGTTCGTTGAGAATCCGTTGCGATACGTCCGAGTGTTTCCCGGATTGGTACTGCTTGATGTGGGCCATCCGCGCGTCGGCCGCGTTCGAGATGACGTCCGGGTCGGTCTCCAACGCCTCGATATTCAGCAGCCGATAATGATTCGGCGGCTGATCTCTGACAGGAATTCCCAGCCATTTGCGATAGGGGTCGAATGCCATGCCGATTATTATTGCAGAAACCCGCCCGTAACACAAGCGTCCGCCGTCAAGGCGCCCATTTCGGCATTTTGCAGCGGGCAAGTGCCTTCCACCGTTCGTCGATCCGGTGTCACGAGACACCTCCTTGTGATTCGGTCCGGCGGGCGAACCAAAGGATGACGGCTCCCAGGGCCATGACAAACGGCCCTTCGCCGACGATCCAATAGAGCGGCAACCCGACGGCCCAATCGATCCCGAGCACCACGGCGCCGAAGGCAACCGCCAGCCACCCCAGGCAACGAATGACCGGCAGATACCGCCGCACGTCGAACGAGACGAACAGCACGAGTCCCCCGTGGTATGCGTAGAGCGCCGAGCAGGACCGCGCCAGGTAACCGACAATCGGCGCCCGCGGCAACTCGCCCAGACCCAGGCGGCCGTGGATCGCGTCCATCCACTCATAGGGCATCACCACCGGGATTAAGGCCGTCAGCACAAGGAACGCCGAACCCCGCAACAGCCATATCAACGCCTTTTCCGCCCAGTGCATTTCTCCACCTCGCTTATCCTCGCCCCCGGGCCGACGTTCCCGGCAACCGGCTTCGTAAGCCCCGTCGAATTCCCCGTTATGCCGGACATCCTACCGCCCGGAACGGCCCGCGGCAACCTGCGGAGCGGGTCGCTTGACAACACGAATCCGTGTCGTCAGAATAAAGGCACCCTCGGGGAAGGCTTTTCCGGACGCGTCCCGAAAAGTCCGACCGGTGCAGAACAGCCATCCGAAAAACCGACCGTCCTCCCCTCCCACCGAAACGAAAGGGCCACTCCATGAACACCCGAAACAAGCGTAACAAGTCTTTTTCCTCGCGGCGCGAATTCCTCAGGCAATCCGGCAGCGCCTTGACCGGCGCGGCGTTTCTCAGCGCGGTGGCCCCGCGGGCATACGCCGCCGAGGACAACACGATCAAAGTCGCCCTGGTCGGCTGCGGCGGCCGAGGGACCGGGGCTGCGGCCCAGGCCCTCTCGACCAAGGGACCCACGAAGCTGTGGGCGATGGCCGACGTGTTCGACTTCCGGCTGAACGGCAGCTACAAGAATCTCTCCCGGCGAGGCAATCAGGTCGACGTACCCAAGGAGCGGCAATTCCTCGGCATGAACGCGTACAAGAAAGCGATCGACTCGCTCGATCCCGGCGACGTCGTTTTGCTCACCACCCCGCCGTGCTTCCGGCCGATCCACCTCGAGTACGCCGTGAAGCAGGGCCGCAACGTCTTTATGGAGAAATCGTTCGCCGTCGACGGCCCGGGCATTCGCCGCGTGCTGAAGGCAGGCGAGGAAGCGAAGAAGAAAAACCTCAAGATCGCCGGCGGACTGATGAGCCGACACTTCCCCCAACTCAAAGCCACCATCGAAGAGATCCACAAGGGCGCGATCGGCGATGTCATCACCTGCTGGTCGTACCGCGAGCACGGCCCGGTCGGCTTCAAGGGCCGGCGCGAGGGCATGAACGAGCTGGCCCACCAAATCCAGAATTACAGCAACTTCACCTGGATCAACGGCGGCTTCATCCTCGACTGGCTAATCCACAATCTCGACGTCGCCTGCTGGACCAAGGACGCGTGGCCAGTCTCGGCCCAAGGGCAAGGCGGACGCCAGGTCCGCGACAAGCCCGACCAGCTCTTCGACCATTGGGCCATCGAATACACCTTTGCCGACGGGACGCGGATGTTTGGCCAGGCCCGGCACATGAGCGGCTGCTGGGGCTTCTTCGGCAATAAGATCCACGGCACGAAAGGCTCCGCCGAGCTGGGCGAAGGAATTGGCAGACCACGCATCTTCAAGGACTACAACCAGAAAGAAGTCGCCTGGGAGTATTCCGGACAGCGCGGCAGCGGCTACCAGATCGAGCACGATCTGCTCTTCGACGCCATTCGAAACGACAAGCCGCACAACGAGACCGAGCGGTGCGCCTACGCCGCGCTAACCGGCATCCTCGGCCGCATGGCCGGCGAGTCGGGAAAGCAGGTCACCTGGGACCAGGCCCTGGCATCGAATCTGGAACTGTGCCCCGGGCTCGACGAATTCACGATGGAGTCCGACCCGCCGGTCAAACCCGACGACAAGGGCCAATACCCGGTCGCCAAGCCCGGCTTCACCAAGGCGTTTTAGTTAGGGAACACTCAGAAATAACTTCGCCATTTGCCCATAAAGCCGCGACCGTTGGTCGCGCCAAACATTAACTCCAAGAGAATGAGCCGCTATAAGCCGCACGGCGTTATTCAGAGGGTTGTTTTTTTGCCGGGCGGTGCAGGTCTTCTTTGAGTTTCTGGAGTCGCTCGTCAAAGAGTTTGCGTTGGGGCTCGGTCAATACCGGCCGCACGGGCTCCGGCTGTCGCAACAGTGACGGGGCGGTGTGCATGAAGGCCTTCTTTTCTTTGCGGACCTTCTTCAGTTCCTCCTTGTCGCCCGACTCCTTGACCTTTCTGACGGCCTCCGCGTACGCATCGACTTTCTCGTGGTTTTTCTTGTACCACGCCCTCCATGCGGCATGGCCCTCGGCGACGATCTTCGCGAGTTGCGGTTTCTGCTGCTTGGTCAGATCGAGCGTGTCGAGCACCCCCTGCACCAGAGCGGCATGCTTGTCGAGCGGCCCCCGCTTGGTGAACTCGCCCTCCTTCTTTTCGGCCCCGGCGACCGTGCTACATCCGAACAGAATCGTACAAACAATCAAGAGCCGACTGTGCATCGTCACCCTCCCGTGTCGATTTGGGACACACCAGCAAACCGTAATATAACACATCCCGTCAAGGCAGGCACGGCCTGCCGGGCGATATCCAGTCCCGGCTAACCGGCCGCAAAACGTTTCGGCCCCTCGCGGCAGAGATCCAACAGCGGGCAGTCCTCGCACTCGGGGTTGCGTGCCGAGCAGACGCTCCGGCCGTGGCGGATCAATTGGATGTGAAATTCGAGGACTCGGCTCGGCGGGACCAGCGGTTGGAGTTCCTCGTGGGCCTTTTCGGCGTCGGATTTCGGATCGATCAGCCCGAGCCGCCGGCTGACGCGATGGACGTGGGTATCGACGGGCAAGACCGGCTTTCGGCACGCGAAAAGCAGCACGCAAGCGGCCGTCTTCGGCCCCACGCCCGGCAAGGCCCGAAGGTACTCCAAAGCCTCCGGGCTCCGCATGGTGTGAAGAAACTCCAGCGACATCTCGCCCCGCTCGTCGTAGATTTTCTGCAAGATCGTCTTGATCCGGGGCGCCTTCCGGTTCGAGAGTCCTGCCCGCCGAATTGCCTTGGCGATCGTCGCTACTCGCGCCCGGCGGACCGCATCCCAATCATCGAACCGCCGGCACAGCTCCTCGAACGCAGCGTGGCTATTCGTATCCGACGTATTCTGCGAAAGGATGGTCGCCATGAGCGCATCGAGCACCGGCCGCCGTCGCGGCGATTTCACCCCCCCCATAAACCCCCCGCAGCCGCCGGCAGACCGCCGCGACCTTCTTGCGCCCGTTTTCACGGCAAACAGCAGGATCTTGGTCCATTTCTCGCGCATTGTACACGAAACATTGGTTTTGCAGCAGACGTACCCCCGTAAAGAGGGGCGTGCCTTGGGAAAAATTAGGCGCTACACGGTTATGGCGCATCATTTTTATTACAAAATGATGCCAGTCTATATTGACAAATAAGACACCAAGGGTAAAATAAACTCATCTTGATGGCATTATTGATGGAGACGAATGATGGCGATTCTCGATGTAGACCATCTGAAAAACTGCATGAAGGCGCAAGCTGTTACCCAGTCTGAAGTTGCCAGAATATCAGGGGTTTCCCGCGCGACAGTGAGCCGTTTGCTTGGGCAGCGTCAGTCACGGGTTCATCAGGCCACACTGGAGCGATTGGCACAGACTCTCAGGGTTGCCCCGGTCCAACTCACCGTTGGGGGTGAGCTTGAGAGATTCAAGCGGTTGGTTGCCGAGGAACAGGGCGAACTCGATTTCCGAGGGATGGGGATGCCGAGGCTGCAACGTCAGCCGATCGAGGATGTTTTTGTCGACGTTGCTGTTCGAGAGGAAGCCGACGGTGCCGGTGACCAATGCTCCCAAACGCTTTCCCGTGCAGGCAGACGCGATCCCAGCGAGCCGATCCTCGCCACCGAGTGCATTCGGACTAACGATCGGGTTGTCCTGCTGGGCGATCCGGGCAGTGGGAAAACGACCGTTCTGCGCTACCTTGCGCACTGGTGTGCAACCGGGGAAGGCGAGGACCGCGGGACCCCTATTTATGTTCGTTTGCCTGACTTGTGTCGTGTGGAGGAACTTCTTGATGAACCAGTAGACATCGTGGAACTGGTCGCGGCTCGGGCCACCGACCGTTGTCCGGAGATCGAGAGTACCCTTCGGGCAGAATTGAAGAGCGACAAGAGCTGCTTGGTATTGTTGGACGGACTGGACGAGGTCGGTAGCCAAAAGGGCAGGGAACGTGTTATCGAGTGCGTGCACGAGTTCATCGACAAATATCCTTGCAACCAGTTTGCCGTCACTTCACGGGTTGTTGGATTTGGGTCCGCTCCGTGGAGGCAGCAGGGTTTTGCGATCTATGGGATGTCGACATACGACAGGAAGCAACTTGAGACATTCGCGGAGAAGTGGGCAAAGATACTCTCGCGCCAGGAGAACAAGCCCTACGAAGAAACTCTGAAAACCCTCAATGCCGCAATCTTCTCAAATCCACGGGTCCGGGCCCTCGCATCGAATCCGCTTATTCTCACAATTCTTGTCTTGCTCAACGAGACGCGAGGCGGATCGCTTTCCAGGCGCCGAGTCGACCTCTACGAAAAGGTTGTGGATGTGTTTTTGGACACCTGGGAGAGCAATAAACAGTCTGTCGACAAGTTTAACGATACCTTCAGCATCGATCTGGACGCGCGCGAGTTTCGCTGGCTTCTGTCCGATCTTGCGCTGGCGATGCAGAAGGCCGAGCGAACGGTGGCTGCGAGGTGGTGGCTCGCCGAAAGGATGCAAGAGTACCTGCTGCAGCGGCTCGGGTTCGACCCCCAGGAGGCGAAGGGCACGTGCGATCGAATTATCCGGTACCTGATCGAACGGACCGGGCTTGTCGAGGAACGGGGGCCCGACCTGTTTGCCTTCTCCCATCGGACGCTTCAGGAGTACTTCGCCTCGCTGGGGGTCATCGACGAGGCTGACGCGTCAGCCTCGCGAGATGCAACCTCTTGTCTGCGTAGCTACTACTTCCATCCCCAGTGGGCGGAGGTCGTCCGTCTGGTGGCGGCACAACTCACGCCCCCATTGGCCGAGTCGCTTCTGTCCAGCATTCTCGATGATCCGGACCCGATCGGCCGGTTCATGCGGCGCGGACAATTTCTGGCATTGCGTTGTCTTTCCGATGGAACGACGATAGCAAACCGCCGGTTGCTGACGGGCATTTTCGACTCGCTTGAATCGCTCGGCCAATCCCGGTGGCTGGGAATTACGTTGGAGGCGATGGATATACTCGGAAGCCTTCGAGGAACAAGGCTGCAGAAGGATGCCGAGAGAACCATAACCGCCATTCTCAAAACGGCGGAGAAAGAACTCGACGAAGACGAATTTGCATGTCTTCACGAAGGTGCTCACGTCCGAGAAATCCTAAAAGCTGCTCAGCGAGCGTTACCTAACGGGCCTGAAGACGATGCCGCGCGGGAAGTGACGGTGGCGGTGGGTGGCAGGAAATGCCATGTCGTGTGTTTGAATGTGCCGCTTTTCCTGGACGACGCCGATTCCTGGTATGCAAGTGTTTGTTCGCTGTTGAAAGACCCGCAGCAGAGTACTCGGTTGAAAGAGGCCTTGGTATGCGAACTTGGCCGAAGAGCGACCACCGATCCACGTTCGCAAATTCGACTCCGAAGGATCCTTCGGCAGGAACAAGATGCGACCGTACGGGCCGCGAGTGCCTTGGCGCTCGCAGGGGTAACAAAACTACAGAACAGGACGTCGCAACGTCTGGTTCGGGTGCTCAACCACGATGCGGATGAAGAGGTCAGAATGGCTTGCGCTATAGCATTGAGAGATGTCGCGGGTCGTGATGCGGCCATTCGCCGGCGACTCATGGACATTCTCGACAGCGAGCAACCCGCCTGTGTTCGTGCCGGGGCCGCAGCCGGATTGGCAGAAGCGGTGGATTCCCACGCCGACGTCCTGGAACTCTTGCAACGATGCGCGTCGATTGAGGAGGAGCCAGACAACGTGAGGGCTTCATGTGCGAGGGCTTTGCAGCGGCAAATAGGAAAGGCCCCGGCGATTTCGGAAACGTTCAAGTCATGGTTGGACGCGACCGACCCTCCAAGGCTCCAATTGGTTGCCGCTGAATCGTTGGCGAACGCCATGGCCGACGAGAGAATGGAGTGGGATCATGCGATTCTCGAAACAATCGGAAGCGTTCTCATGGGCATGAAACACCCTGTGCCAGACGCTTTGCAGGCTTTGCGAGAACTTGCCGCGGCCCGCGAAACCCGCCATGGGCTTCGATTGGAAAGCGTTCTTCGCGATTCGCTTCTGCCGCTGGCCGACCAGATTGACATGGCGTTCGTTTTTGGTTCAACCGCGAGGAACCGCCAGAATGAGGATAGTGACATCGATTTGCTTGTCATGGGTAGTGTCAATCTAAAGGATATGTCCGGGCCGCTTCGCGAGGCCGAAAGGATTCTGGGCCGCCGCATCAATCCGGTCATTTACACGCGGGATTCGTTCCGGCAGAAGTTCCAAGCCGGCGATCCGTTCCTCCTCGACGTGTATCGCCGCGAGAAGATACCGGTGATCGAGCCGGAAAGAGATTCATCACGAAAGGATTTGGATGATGAGCTTAGAGCAATGGTTGCAGAACGCGTGGCTACAAAAACATGAGCCGACGCTTCCCGAAATCCAGCAATTGTTTCAGGTCGTGGATCGGGATATTTCGGACGCCCAAGCGGCTGGACTCAGCACCGATGGCAAGTTTCAGCACGCGTACGATGCCGCTTTGCAGCTGTGCATGATTGCGCTATTGGTGGCCGGGTACCGGGTACCCAAAGGGCAAGGGCATCATAAGCAGGCGATCGACTCACTTCGCTACACCTTGGGCAATAAATGGTCTGACACGGCCGATCACATCGAACGCTGCTCAAGAAAGAGAGGGCAAGCGATGTACGAACGAATTGATGTGGTCAGCAAGAAAGATGCGGATGAATTGCTGGGCACGGCCACGGAACTCAGAACCGACGTCCTCGAATGGCTCAAAGAGAATCACCCGGCGTTGGTCCCGCCGACACTCTGATTTTTGAAGGCTCATCCGGCAAAACAATGCCCGCTGTTGCGGTGCGAAGGGGTTTCGCCACGTCAACGGCGGGCTTATTGTCGGGTCTGTCGTCCAACGGAATCTCAATACTCCCGGTTTTTCTTCATTCCGGGTTCTGGCCAGGGGTAGCGGCCGTTTTCGAATTTTACCGGCGGGGGGGAGTCGGCTGCGAACTTGTCGACGTCGGGGGCCATCTCGTGCTCGCAGTTGAGCATCCCCTCGAATGTGATCGGCTGGCCGGTGTGGGCGGCCATCCGACCCATCGAGCTGACCATGCTCCCCTCGGCGCCGCGTTTCGCCTCGTTGTAGGGCTTGTCCTCGCGGATTGCCTGGATCAGATCGTTCCACTCCAACTGGTAAGGGTTGTCCGTGTTCGGGGCCGCCCAGGTCATGGCTTCCTTGGTGAAGTGTTGTCCCTTGAACGTGCGGCACCGGCCCGGCACGTGGCTTGAGGTGGAGACAATGCCGCAACCTTTGGTGCCGTGGACGTAGCTGGCGAACTCGTTCTGGCAGCCCGACATGGCCCGGCCATAGTAGAACAGCTTCGTGCCGTCGGGATAGGTGTACTCGACCGAGTAGGTGTCGAAGTTTTGATCGACGCCCGTGTCGCGGTAGTGGCGACCGCCCAGGGCGCGTGCCTCGACGGGCCAGGCGTCTTTCATCCAGGAGAGTTCGTCGATCTGGTGGATGTAGAAGTCGCTGTACATGCCGCCGGAGGCCCAGAGGAACTTGTGGAAGTTTCGGATCTGGTAGAGCAGCTCGCTCATATTGTCGGGCGGCGGCCCGCAGGTACACGCGCGGCCGCACATCCGGTAGCCCCGCATGGCGATGATCTCGCCGATCTCACCGTTTTTGATCCGGTCGTGCAACTCCTGCCGCTGGCGGCAATGGCGGACCATCAGCCCAACGCCGACCTTGAGGTTTTTCTTGTCGGCCTCCTTCGAGAGTTCGAGCATCTTGCGGGTGGTCGGGCCGTCGACGGTAACCGGCTTTTCCATGAAGACGTGCAGGCCCTTCTCGACGGCCAGCTTGAAGAACGGCCAGCGGAACGCCGGCGGGGTGGTCAGAATCGCAATGTCGCCCGGCTTCAGGCAATCCATCGCCTTCTTGTAACCGTCGAAACCGAGGAACTTGCGCTCGTTGGGTACGTCGAACTGCTCCGGGGGGCGCTTCGACAGCCGCCCGTGGCTGCCGTTGAGTTTGTTCTCGAAGACATCGGCCATGGCGACCAACTTGGTTCGCCCGTTGGGCACCGACAAGGCCTGCGACGCGGCGCCGGTCCCGCGGCCGCCGCAACCGATCAGGGCCAACCGCAGGGTGTCGTCCTGCGCGGCGTGGACGGCCGGCACCGCGCCGGCCATCACGGCCGTGGTTGCGGCGATTTGCCCGCCAGTCTTGAGAAACTCGCGGCGTGACGTGGTTCTTTTCGTGCTCTTGCTCATAGAGAATCTCCTACTATTAAGGGGTATTTGCTCCCGGAACGATGACGTTGCTCTTGCTTCCACTGTAGCGACCCACAGGCCGGATTTCCACCCCTGCAAAGGGCGCGTATTTCGCCGGGGGTACGCTTGCTACGGAAGCTCATCCGGCCGGTCGTCCGGTTTCGGGGGCGTTGCTACGCCCCGGCCGTTGTACCGGAACACCAGGAAGATTAGGGGCTCCTCACTCGTGTTGGTCACCCCGTGATAGACCCACGGCTCGACGTACAGGATGTCGCCGCGGGTGGCCGGCGACTTCTTGCCGTCGAGCGTCCAGGTTCCGGCGCCCTCGGCGATGACCAGGTATTCCTCTTCGGCATGGCGATGGGCCTTGTGTACGGTCTTGCCGGGTTGGATCCGGGCAACCGCGACCAGGACGTTCTTTGTCGCGCGGGTCTTCCCGGTAAAGTATCGTCGCATCTCCCCCCAATCGGCGACGTTAGCTTTCGCATCGTCCCAGCGGACGATCTGCGATTTCAGTTCGCCCTTCCCCGAGTCCGCCGCACGGACCGAATATCCGACCACAAAGGCGACAAAAACGGCAACGCACAGACTCAGCAATAACATGATCTTTTTGACACTCATCGACGTTCACCTCCCGTTTCAAGCAGCTTGACAAAACAACGCAGTATTGGAACCTCGCCCTATCGTACCCGCCCCTCCAAGCGCAGTCAACGACCGCAGGTGGCATTGTTGCCGTCGAACGGTTATAACGGAGTGCAGACCGTACGTTGAACACCTCACGAAAGTGCCGCGCCATGACCGAGAACGACCGGCTCCCGCGACAGATCGAGTTTCTCGTCGAGATTGACAAGCTCAAGCAAGTCTATCGGCAGACATGGCTGATGGACCAGTCGCGGCTGGAAAACGACGCGGAGCACTCGTGGCACCTGGCCGTATTGGCGGTCGTGCTGGCCGAGTATGCGGCCGGACCGGACTTGGACCTGGTCAAAGTGCTGAAGATGGTGCTCATCCACGACCTCGTCGAGATTGACGCCGGCGACACGTACGCCTATGACACCGACTCGCAGCGGGATCAGGCCCAGCGGGAACGGAAGGCGGCCGACCGCCTCTTCCACATCCTGCCGCCGGACCAGGCCGCGGAGTTTCGGGCGTACTGGGACGAGTTCGACGCCCGGGAAACGCCGGAAGCCTGTTACGCGGCGGCCCTCGACCGACTGCAGCCGCTGTTGCACAACTATCACACCCAGGGCAAGGCGTGGCGGGAACACGGCATAACGTCGGACCGGGTCTTTGAGCGAAACAGCCCCGCAGCCGACGGCGCACCCGTCTTGTGGCAGTACGCCGAAGGCCTGATCCGCGACGCGGTCGAAAAGGGCTACCTGGCGAAGTGAGCGTCACGCGAACAGGACCAACGAAACCGCTTCTCAGACCAACGGGACATTTTAGGCATCCGGAGAGCACGATCAGCCCCGCCCCTCTGGGGGGTCTAATCATCTTCGACGACCAAACATGCCGCGCTAGGACTACGAAACGTCCTTGGCTTGTGGAGGTGACTAGAGTTACAATAAGCTGGAGTGAGGGATGGGATCAGATCTCAAAGGGCGTGAAAATGCTCACTCAACAACGTGCGGATGAAGTGATCGGCATGCCCAAGCGTTGCACAGACACCTCTCCAATAGACTTCCCGCTGCTTGGCGAGGCCATCCAACTCGAACTCAAATCGCTGGACGATAGAGAGTCCTTTCTTGTTGATGTCAATCGGAGAGGCAGAATCAAACTGTCGAAATGTACTTATCAAGAGCGATATGAGGTCGTCGACGTTCTGCTTCGGCTGGATGTGGGTGGTCCGCCCCACGTCAATCCAGATGGTGAAGAGTTGCCCTGCCCGCATCTGCACATCTACCGTGAGGGGTTTGCAGACAAGTGGGCCGAACCGGCACCGCCCGATTTTACCAACACCAACGACTTGCCGATAACACTCGAACACTTTCTGAAATATTGTAAGGTCGAGAACGTTCCTCCCATTCAGCGTGGGGTACAGTGATGACAACTGATTGTCAAAGCTTCGTGGAATCATACTTGGATTGGTTGCGAGAGAGAATCACGACCGAGGAAATCGACGGCACCTGTGAAATCACAACGCCTTTTCTCGACCGTCACAATGATCGTCTCCAAATATACGTTCAGCGGCGCGGGGGCCAACTTCGCATCACTGACGATGGGTACATTATTGGCGACCTGGAAAGTTGCGGCTGCGTTCTGGATACTCCCCACCGACGTCAGATGCTGCAGACAGTCTTGAATGGTTTCGGAGTTCGCGAGGAAGACGGGGAACTTGTAGTGGAAGGACCTGAACGCGACTTCCCAAAGAAGAAGCATTCCCTGCTCCAAGCGATGCTCACCGTTAACGACATGTTTATGATCGCGCGACCCAGGGTGTCTCATCTGTTTCTTGAAGATGTTGGCTGTTTCCTTGACGATCACGAAGTACGATATACACCGAGTGTAGAGTTCACGGGCCGTAGTGGGTTTCTGCACAAGTACGACTTCGTGATTCCTAGATCTCAGACGATGCCAGAACGTATCCTGCGGGCAATCAATCGTCCTTCGCGCGATACTGCACAGGTAATGATATTTTCTTGGAATGACACAAAGGAGACTCGACCTCGCGATTCGACGGCTTACGCAATTCTGAACGATTCCGAGCGTGAACCAAGTTCGGATGTGCTTGGTGCTTTCTCCCAATATGATATTGAGACTCTGCGATGGAGCGATCGTGAGGATTATATCGACAATCTCACGGCCTGAGGATGAAGGTAGTACAATTGTCCATTGCAGATCGAGCTTCCTAGTGCTTTGTCAAGCCTAAGAATTGGGGTAGCTACGCTCGCCAGAGCGTGGGATTCCCACGGTCTGGCGACCGCAGCTACCCCAATTTCAAAATCTGACAGAGCACTAGGTTTGCTGCCGGCGGTTGCGGGGGGTCTATGGACGGGTGGAGTTGCCGAGGCGGCAGCCGGTACTCGATGCGATGGTCGCGACGATCCTTTCGCAGAATACGTCCGATACCAATAGCCACGCTGCGTTTGAAGAACTCTGCCGCCGCTCGGCCGGAGATGCTTAAACATCTACCATGAAACCGATCCTGTATATCCTGCCGCTTTGGGGTGCGCTGGACTATTGCCATGCCGAGACGCAGCCGCCTTATGCGGATTACTGCGCGATGCTGGCACGCGACATTGCGGGCAAACAGCACGGGTTCCTGGCCGGCAACCACATGTACTACGTCGGCGGCGCCGCCCATGTCAAGTGGCTCGAGGGGATGACGGAGCATGAAACCCTGGGGTTCACCCATCCCATGTTCCGCGACGGGCGGGCGCGCGGACATGGAATCGTCACCGATCCACAAGGCGGCACCGGACACGACAAGTGGGGATGGGAGTTCTGGCGAAGAACGCGAGTCGCCTACGGCACCGTCATTGTCGAGGGCAAACGCCACGCGTATCCGAAACCCGAGAAAATGGTCTGGCGCCCCGACAGGCAGGTCTGCGTGTTCGAGGTCGGCGGCGTCCGGATCGAGGAACAGAAGTTCATTTCCAACAGCGACGTACTCTGTGCGATCATCACGTCGAGCGATCCGGTGACGCTGGATTTCGACGGACGGACGTTTATCTGCAACCGTTTCATTCCCACGCACGACGGAGATCCGCCGAAGACGCGCTTCAGCCGCAAATGCACCGCAACAGCCGAATACGACGCGAAAGGCAACGCCTTCCACATTCGGGAAGGCGGGACCATCATGACGAAGACGGCATGGGGAGTACCCGCCCGCGAAGGCCGGCTCATGTACGACGGCATGCACGCTGTCCTGTCGGCGTCGCAAGATTTCCAGAAAACCCACATCATCGAAGAGAACAAGGGGGGCGGCCGGAAATACGCGTTCCGCCTCAACTGCGACCCCGGCAAGCCGCTGGTGCTGGCGTATGCAATGGGCGACCAATACGCCCCCACGCTGGCCAGGGTCAAGAATCTCCTCGCGGACCCCGAGAAGTGCCTTGCCGCGAAGACGAAATCCATCAACGATCTGCTCAACAACCAGATACCTTACTTCCGCTGTTCGGATGAAGACGCGGTCAAGGTCTATTATTACCTGTGGTCGCTCTACTTCATGTACTTCACGGAAACCGGAAAGGGCTGGGAGATGTATCCCCACACCCAGACGGCCGTGAATAACTTCATGGGACTGCACCTCTGGGATTCGTGGGCATACACGGCCGTGGGCGCCTGGGTCGTGGACAAGTGGGCCTGGGGCCACGGAAACATTTTGTCGTGGAAGTCCATGGTGCCGTTGAAGAACAAGGCGAATGCCTTGCCCGACAATTTCGGCATCGCCTGGTTCTCCCCCGGCGTCCGGATGAATCTCGTCGGCGCCGTGGAGTTCGCCTGCCGGCAGTACGAACAGTCGGGCGACCGGAAGTATCTCGATGCGGTCTACAACGAGCTGTTCAAGAAACTCTATTGGACCGGCCCCCAGGCGTCGCACAACATCGAACTCAACGCCCTGGACGCCCTGATCAAAATGGCCACGGTCTTGGGCAAGGACGGGGACGTGGCCCATTGGAAATCGATGCGGCCGCGTATGGTGGGCAACGTCCGCCGCTTGGAACGGCGAATCACCGACGACAAGGACTTCCGCTGGCGCGACATCTGGCAACCGGCCGCACTGATGTGCTATGAGTTGTCGGACGAATCGGCCCGGGAAATGGCCCGCCGCAGCGTGATGAACACCGAGACCGGCTTCGTCGGGCCGGTGCCGCTCGATGTCCGGCCGCCCGATTGTCCCGAGAACGGCGTCTTCGCCGTCTCGACGATCAGCACATGGCTGGTCGTCGAGGGGATGTTCCGGCACCGGTGCAACGCCGAGGCCGTTTTCGCAACCCTCGGACACATCCGCGGAATGGTCAAGGACTTCGGATACCCGATCGCCCCGGAGTGTTGGGACCCCGATTATGAGCCGTGGGGTTCGATGTACTACAACTGGGACGTCGCGATCTTGGATCCGATGATTCACCGGCTCGCCGGGATCGAGTATTCTATCCCCGATCAATCGTTTACCGTGCGCGACCACCTTCCAGATTCGTGGGATTTCGTGGAGACCTACACGCCGATAGCACTGGGTGGAAAAACGAGTTGGGTCCGAGCCAAAGTCGAGCGTACGACCCATGGAAACCGTGTTCAGAAGAGAATATCGGTGGAAGGCTGCCCGTTGAAGACACTGACGATCCGGCCGTGGCTCGAGGACAGGGAACTGGTTGGGGCGAACTGCAAAACCAACGGTCCGCCGGCCCACGGATATGCCACGTTCCGATTTGAAGGCGTGCGGCACAAGTCCGTTCTGCTGACGTTGGGCAAGAGAGAGCGGACGTTCAACACGATGGCGTACCTGACGCCGCACAGCGGCCAGTTCAACGATTCGATTACCGTTCGTATCCGGAACCTTCTGCCGGGAACCACCCTGCGCTATACGGTGGACGGCCGCGATCCGACCGCCGACTCTCCGGTGTGCGGGCAGGGGCTTACGTTCCGCAAGGACACGGTCCTGAAGCTACGGGCATTTTCCGACGACGGAACGCGTTTCGCACCCATGACGGCAACTTATACCAGGCTGAAAATCGATTCGAACACCCCGGTCATTCCTCCAGTTTCCGCAGCTCCACTTTCCGGAATTCCACCGGATGGCTCTCGGCCTGGAGCGAAATGGAGCCGCCGCGGAGCATCTTGTCGCCGTCCTTAATCAGCTTCTTCGCCTGGGCGTCCTTTTCATCCAGTTGCGGCTGGGCGTACTCCATCACCGTTTCGCCGTCGATTATGTGCTTGATCAGCTTGTTGCCGCGGACTTCGACCTCGACGGTCACCCACTGGTCCCCATGGTAGGTCTTGGATTTGGAGGAGTTGCAGTGGCGGGTGACGAGCTTTCCGTCCATGACGATGTGCGTGCCGGGCGTACAGACGTTGGCGGTGGGGCGCTTGCCCGAACCGCCCCCGCCGAGAAGCTGGACCTCGATCGATACCGGGAAGCTCTGGTCCTTCTCCATGCTCTCGGGCGATTGGCCGTGGACCATGATGCCGCTGTTGCGGAACGCCCAGCCCGGCCCGCCGGGACACTGATCGCCCACGAACCGGTACTCGACACGGAGGATGTAGTTCGACAACGGCTCTTTGTAGAACAGGTGGCCGAACTTGCTGTCGAATTTCTCGTACTTGTCGTACGCCACCTTGAGGACCCCGTCCTCCACGCGAAAGGTATTTCCGTAGTTGTCGTCCAGGTCGTAGCCCCTGATCTTGACTTTCCACCCGTCGAGATCCTTGCCGTTGAAGAGCCGTATCCACTTTTCTTGTTTGGCATCACCTTTTTCTTGGGATTTTTCTTCCGCCCCGGCCGCCACGCCGGGCATCAGGACCAGTAACACAATCGCAGCGGCTTTTTCGCACACCTTCATTTCAACACCTCCAAAGTAACACGATTTCGCTAAGTCCCGTCGACAGAGACAACTCGATTATTCTACCCCCGCCGGCACGCGAAAGCCACCCTGCAGGGACCGGCGATTCCGAGAGCGCCTATCCTGGCGCAGCGAAACAGCCGGCAGAGCCTCCGGCAATGGGATTGTTGTGCGACCTGGTGTACCTCCAGAAGGCACCGCCAAACTGCGAGACAGTTCGCTAGCCAGCCGCCGCCCGTAGCAAGGCGTCAGTTGCCCCCGCCCGCCCCGTCGTAGTAGAATCCGGGTATGAGCGAAAAGCCGGACAAGTCGCCTGAGAGGTTTCAATTCTCGTTGCGTACCCTGCTACTGGTTGTGACTGCCTGCGCTGTGAGTTTCTCGGCGTTTCGGATGGGAGAAGAAATGTTTGCACTTATCGCGGCCCTTCTTCTCAGTGCCATAATCGTCGCTGCATTGATCGAACAAAAGACTCCCCCAGTAGATAGGTTCTTGCTCTTCTACATCGTGGTTGTGCTCTTGTTTCTGGTGGTCTGTTTTGTTTTGTCAAGCATGAATATCCTACGTCTCGAGAGCCGCTAAGGCGGGTCGATTATAGCACGGAACTGCGAAAAACGTCTGTTCCCAGAAAATTCATCAGAACCAGGGTGGACACGGGCGGTTATGGGTAACCCCAAAAAACCGCGCGCTCGAGGGGATGGCGAGATCGAGCCGAAGACGCAATAGCCCGTGACCTCGCCGAAAAAGCCGAACGACTCCGGGACGTAAGTCCTTATTCCACAACGACTTACGGCAACCGGAGACCCGGGGCGACGCCGGGATTTTCCGCTTCGTGCGGCGTCGTAAACTCT